>CAYFNE010000131.1:0-12762 GCA_964344355.1 uncultured Magnetococcales bacterium | reverse complement strand
CATGGCAGAAAAAATTCTGACGCGGGAGCCTGGGGTTTGCCAATCGCTTACCATTTAAAATACTAATGGACAAAGCCATCCCAGCCGACAGTCAACGAACCACCCTCATTCTGAATGACAACGGTTTCCTGACCGGCATCACCAATCCGGTTCGGAACCCCGTTTCGGCAGGTTGGCGCCGATCGCCAGTTAACAAACGGTGGAAACGCCGGCCAGACTGCAACGCATCATCCAGATCACAAGAATCGCCGAATTGACCGATGCCGGGTTTGGGAATCGTGCACACTGCCTATGACGACCGGGGACGCCTGGCGGCGACCACCGTCGGTGAGGATGAAACGGCACGAACCACCATTGTAACTTATGATGCCGGTTATCCGGATATCCGGATCGATGCCCTGGGCCGGGACCACCGATCTGGATTATGATACCGGGATCGCTCCGCCTGGAATCCCTTTGACACCCCCGAGCGGGCGGTGCGGCGGACGTCCCTGCCGCCAGGTATTCCCGGCGGTGCTCGCGGGATGATCGGGAAGCTGCAGAGGGCTCCGGGGTCTGTTCCATGCGGCGGCGGAACGCCACCATGCCGGCGCGGATGGATGAATCGTGAGCCATTTTTTTTCACCGTGGCCGGACAACCGCGGCAAGGGGACCATTTGCCGCCTTTTTTTTTCGGTCCGGGCGTATATACTTTGACCAGTCACAACTGTTCCATGTCCCATTCAAACGATCCATGGACATTCCAGGAAGGAGTGGTCGTTGCACCCGACGAAACAGATCCTTTTCCGGCTGATGGTCGGCCTCATGGTGTTTTCCCCCTGGTGGGCGACCGCCCTGGCGTCGGAGGTTTCCGCCTGGGAAACCTTTACCAACGCCGCCCTGGCGGCCGGGGACGAAAAGGGATTTCTCCTGGCCGACGATAAATATCAGCTCGCCGCCGCCTCCAAACACCATCCCCCGACCAACGATTCCCGCCTGCTCTGGGCCTTGGAACGGATGGCCCTCTACCATCGGGATGCTGGCCGGTTGAAAACCGCCGGCAGCCGGCTGACCCTGCTGTTGCAGATCATGAAACGGGACATGGGCGTCAATGACCCCCTGCTGGTGGGCCCCATGAACACCCTGGCCGCCATCCGCATGCGGCAAAACGGGCGCATGCATCAGGCCAGGGCGCTGTTGGAACGGGCCCTGGCCATCATCGAACGAAATCTGGGAACCCTCAATCTGTTGACGGTTCACACCCTGGGACAGTTGGCCATCCTCCATGAACGTGGCAACCGTCCCCATCAGGCGGCCCGCCTGCGACGTCGTATCGCCGAAACCCAGGAACACGCCCTGCGCTCCAACTCTCCCGGTGAAGCGGTGGTCCTGGCGCGGTTGGGCCGGCAATACCACCGGTCGGGTCGGGAGGAGGCCGCCGCCTCCCTGCTGGAAGAGGCCAAGGAGACCTTGATGGCCATTCCCGGCCCCTATCATGCCGCCCGCACCGAAATATTGCTGGACCTGGCCGAAATTCACCTGAGCCGCGACGAGCATGAAACCGCCCAGGAGTTGTTGAAAAGCGCCCTGGCCATCTCCGAAAACATGCGGGGCAGCGATCATCCGGAGTTGATCCCCATCCTGAAACAACTGGCCCGGGGTTACCAGAAACTGGGTAAACCGGCCCTGGGCCGCACCTTGTTGCAGCGGTCGCTGGCGCTGTCGGAAAAAATTTATGGGCCCGATCACCTGAAAACCGCCCGGGCCCTGTTGGCCCTGGCAGAAAATTTACGTATGGAAAATCAGAACGATCCGGCCATACCGCTCTATAACCGCGCCGTGGCCAGCCTGCGGCAGTCGGGAGAGCCGGGTCATTTGAACCTGATGCGGGCTTTGACCGGACTGGCGAAAAGTTTTCAGATCAAAGGCCAGACCGATCTGGCCGAGCGCAACCAGCGGGAAGCCTTGAAACTACGGGTGCGGGTGCTGGGGCGGGACCATGAATCCATCGGCGCCGATCGCCGGTATCATGCCGAACTGGTGCGGGAAATGGAGGAAAAAAGCCATGCCGTCGTCCCGGCCGATCAAACCCTGGAAGAACGTTTGGTACTGGTTCTGGAACGATTGGCCGCCATCGGTTTCAACCCGGTTGCCGATGATGACCAACCGCTGTCCGGGGCGCCATCGGCAAGTTTCATCGATACGGTCCGGACCGAGTTCGGACTGCCCCCCACCGCCGGCATGAATCCGGAATCCCTGGCCGAACTGTTGGTCCACCTGCCACCGGTGATTCCGGAATCGACCCCCTGATGAATGATATGAACGGAAACATCCTGGCGCCGGTCTCTGCCGGTTCGACTTTGAAACAGGAAGCCTGGAATCCTATCGGTCCCCTATCCCCCTACCCCATGAAAGAAGGAACAGAACCATGAACCTCTCCAGGAGTGATTATGCCATCGTCAAACCGGTCTCCAGTTCCTACGAGGAGACCATCGACAAGGTGCGCGCCGCCTTGAAGGAAGAGGGTTTCGGCATTCTTTCCGAGATTGACATCGCCGCCACCCTCAAGGCCAAACTGGACGTCGACACCCCCCGGACCCTGGTCCTCGGGGCCTGCAATCCCAAGTTGGCCAACCGTGCCCTGTCGGCGGAGGTCAATATCAGCACCCTGCTACCCTGCAATGTGGTGGTGCGGGAAAACGGCAAAGGACAAACGGAAGTCGCCGCCGTCAACCCGTGGATTATGGGACGGATCATCGGCAGCGATCCGATCCGGGCGGTGGCCGATGAGGCCGACCAGAAAATTCGCCGGGCCCTGGCAACGCTGGACTGACGGGGAAGGCCGAAGACTCGACAATCGTGGTGGAACGGGAAACCGGGGAGCGGTCGGTATTGAACCGGCCCGGAATCATTCATAGAACAGATCGATCACCCGTGTGGGAATGCCGATCTCTTCCCGTACCACCTGCGCCATCCGTTCCGCCGATTGGCGGCTGCGATAGTTCATACGCACCGAGAACCATCGGTTATGGTTTTTTTCATACAGATGGACGTAGGGATCCAGCCCCTTTTTCTCCAGATCGTTTTTCAGCCGGTCGGCATTTTCCCGGTTGAGGAAGGAGCCGATCTGCACCACATAGAGTTGACCGGCCGATTTGAGGGTCTCCTCGGTGGCCAGATTGCTCGGAGAGGGTATTTCCGGCGGCAGGACCGCCTGTTTGGTACCGCCTGAAGCGGTTTTTCCGTTCGGATAGAGCCCGGGTTTGGCGATCCGTTCGATGGCGGCGCTGCTCATGATCGCCGCCGATGTGATGGGATCCACGGCCTGGAGCGGCGGCGGTGCGACCGGGGCCGGTCCGGTTTCGTCCGGTTTCCGCTCCGTCCGGTCCGGTGTTTTTCGGGCCACCCTCACCGGTATTTCCGGGGCTGCCTTTTTTTCGACCGCCTTTCGGGCCGGAATGGCCGGTGTTTTGCCGAATACGGGTGGTTTGACGTAGCTAACCGGCCGATCCCCGGACCTGGAGGGGGGCTTTGAATTGAGGGGGCGGGGTTTCCAGACCCGTGACTGCGGTGGCAATGGGCGCCGCGCTTTGGGCTTGGCCGTCACTTCCGGATATTTTATCGTCGCGGGGACCGTTTTGCTTTGGGGAGCAGTGACGGGTGGCACCGGAACCGCTTTGGGGGTTCGAGCCACCCGTACCGGCGGATGGACGGGCGGTTTGACCCGTACGGTCCGGCGGGAGGATTGAGCGGTGCGCTTTTTGTAGCCACCGGCCGCCGGGCGGCTCGATGCCGATTTTCCGGATATTGTCGATCTTCCCGCCAATCGTTGGGCGTAGGTCCTCCGCGTGGCCAATGAATCCCGAATCCGCTCATCCCGGGCACCCCCCTCCTCCATGCCGGACCGCCCGGCATCCGCCGTAACCGGCGGCAGGGCCCGCAGGGGAACGTAGGCGCTGCCATTTTTCGGCAAGGCTTCCTTGGACACCTTGATCAAGGGCTGCCCGGTGGGCTCCTCCGGAGCGGAGGAGAACGAACCACCAAAGAGAAAACCGAGGATCAATACGCCTCCCAGCCCGGCGGCCCAGGGCAACGGCAGCCTGGTCAACAACCGCCTGATGTCGAAGCGGCCACCGGTTCCCAGCGTTCGCCGAACCAGGCCCCGATTGAGGGTGCGAATGTTGTGGGCCCGGAGCTCCGGATAGATCAACTCCAGGATGCGATTGATCTCCAAGGGGTTTCCCTGGGTCAAACCGTATATTTCCAGCCAGGCCGGCCAACTGACGCGAACGGTCCCGCCCAGGAGCAGACTGAGTTGAAAATGGAGATATTCCCAAACCTCCGCCCGGGTCAACGGCGTGATCTCGCCGGAGCCCACCAGGGATTCGCGGATTTGTTGAAAGGGCGGGGTGATCAGTTGCTCCGACAGTTCGGGGCGGCCGGCCAATAAAACCTGTACCGGTTTGAGACCATTGACGGAAAAGGGAATCATCAGGCTCAAACTGGAGACGTTTTCCGGGCTCAACAGGTGGGCCTGGTCGACGGCGATCAATATTTTCCGCCCTTCGTGGCCCCGTTTTTCCAGGGCGTCCAGGAGATCCTTCGAGGTAACGGGGCCATCGGCACCGGCGGCGGGGACGGCCTTGGCATCGACCGTTTTGAGCAGGACCCGCAAAAAGGATTCCGGATCCATGACCGGGTTGGAGATCAGGGCCATATCCCGGTTTTCCGGGAGAATACCTTGCAGACGCATCAGCAGGAGACTTTTGCCGGTGCCCGCTTCACCGGTGAAGATCATGGTCCCCTCACCCCGCACCACGGCGGTACGCAACACCCGCCAAACCGGTTCATGGCTCTTCGCGGAGAAGAAATGCTCCGGGTTCGGTTGCAGGGCCGATACGGTTCGTTTACTGAAGTACCCGGTTTTTTGGGGTGCTTCCATGAGTCAAATCAGGACCATTTTCAACAGGATTGGATTTGGTTGTTCGAACAATCGGACCGTTGCCATGATTTCCGACGATCCTCCCCTCTCCCCGGATCGGAGGAATAGAAAACCGGACCGGTTCGCATTGATTTCCGGCCGTTGACCGATCGGTGGGGGAACCATCGCCAACGGATTCCTCACTATAACATCAAAACGGGTTGTTAATGAAACGGATGATCACCCTCGATCGATGAATTTTTTCTCCGGGCTCCATTGGGGGTCGGGATCCTCCCCATCTCATCATCAAGCCGCCTGCCGGGTCTCCTCGGTCTTGCGATCGATCATCACCGTCAGCAACTGCTCCAGGATCGCAACCACCGGCGATGATCCCAGGCGGCCCTGCTCCAGGACCTCCCTGAAAAAATCACTGGCGAAATGGATGCGCCGGGGCGGCATCTCTTCCAAAACCCGTTCCCACCGGTTCAGCAAACCCATCCATCCTTCGACGGTCAGGGTGCCGGGAGGGGTATCCCCCATGGTTCTGTTCAGCGCGAACGAGACGCGCATGGATTCGATCAGGGGCAACGCGAAGTCCAACCGTTCCGACCTGACCTCCAGGCTCAACTGATTGAGGGTCCGGTTGATGTCGGTGGTGTTTGCCGATTGTTCCAGATGCATGATTTTTCTTTCCAGATGAAAAAACCGCTCGAACCGGGTTGCCGGGCAACGACCGGTACCGTCTACAGACCGCTGTGGATGTCGACCCGATCGTCGACCGTCGAAACCTTGTCGCCCGGGTTTGTCGTCCCGTGGCCGTTTTGACCGCTGGTATAAATGCGGTATCGGGCATCACCCCCACTGACCACCGCCGTTCCGGTCACCACCGACGGTCGTTGTTTCAGGCTTGGTGCGAACAGCGTCCAGGAGCCGCGGGTTTTGGCGGCCACTTCACGGAGCAGCGCCACCATGCGTTCCCCGTCTTTTTCGCCGCCGTCGCCGCCACTCCCCTCTTCCGTGGTCTCCCTGGGGGCCGTCCTGGCGGCGTCGTCCAAAATTTGTTCCATGCTTTGCCGTTGGGGCAGATGGCGCAGGGTTTGCTGAAATTCCGGCCCCATCGTCCCTTTCACCGTTCCGCTTTTGGCCAGCTCGCCATGCGGACCATAAGCCGAACGTCCAGCCGTCAACGGCGGTACGGGTATCGTGGACTCACTCATTCCCACCCTCCCAGTTCAGTGTTCATTCGCACCACTGTCCCATCAGTGGGGATGTCGAAAGGTGACACCCCCGTTTACCGACAGGTAGCAAATCCAATACCAACCGCAAATTATTATGAGTATGGGTTGCCTAGAGGCGTGTGGCGGGCGAAAATGGGGCCGGGAGTCGATGTGCGGATGGTGGATTTGCCCATTGGCGGGCGGTTTCGCGCCAAAAATCCGCCATACTCGGGAAACGGTACGATCAAGATTCCGATAAAATCAAAATCCAAGCGAAAGGGTAACGGTTCGGTGAGTACATCCATGGGAGACAAAGAGGGCAAAATCTGGCTGGATGGCGTATGGGTCGACTGGCGGGATGCCAAGGTTCACATCCTCACCCATACGCTGCACTACGGCTATGGGGTGTTCGAAGGCATTCGTTGTTATGACACTGAATCCGGACCAGCCATCTTTCGTCTCCGGGAACATGTCGACCGCCTGTTCCGTTCGGCGCATGTCCTGAACATGACCATCCCCTACTCCCCCGAGACGGTCCTGAAGGCCTGTCTGGAATCGATACCGGCCAACGGTCTGCGCTCCGGCTATATTCGGCCGCTGGTCTTTTTCGGCTCTGAAAGCATGGGGTTGAACCCGGCGGCCTGCAAGGTCCACCTGGCCATCGCCGCCTGGGAATGGGGCGCCTACCTGGGTGAGGAGGGCATGGCCAACGGCATCCGCATCAAAACCTCCTCCTACACCCGTCTCCATCCCAACATCAACCTGACCCGGGCCAAGGCGGTGGGCAACTATCCCAACTCCATCCTCGCCAAGACCGAGGCCCTGGCCTGTGGTTTCGACGAGGCCCTGCTGCTGGACCCCGAAGGGTTCGTCGCCGAGGGTTCCGGTGAGAACATTTTCATTTTGCGCCGCGATGACAAACTGCTCACCCCACCTTTGGATTCGGCCCTGGACGGTATCACCCGGGATACGGTGATCACCCTGGCCCGGGAGATCAACCTGGAGGTCCTGGAACAACGGTTCACCCGCGATGAGGTGATGATCGCCAAGGAGGCCTTTTTTACCGGCACCGCCGCCGAGGTGACGCCGATACGGGAACTGGATGGGCGGGCCATCGGTTCCGGAACGGCGGGACCGATCACCAAACAGGTGCAAAAACTGTTTTTTGACGCTGCCCACGGTCGCCATCCGCAGCACAAAGGCTGGCTGTCCCTCATTCCCTGAACCCGGAACCGATCCCATGTCCAATCCCCAGTACGTTTTCACCATGAACCGGGTGACCAAGGTGGTACCGCCGAAACGGGTCATTCTTCAGGATATCACCCTGGCCTTTTTGCCCGGCGCCAAGATCGGCGTTCTCGGTCTCAACGGTGCCGGCAAATCCACCCTGTTGCGCATCATGGCCGGCGAGGAGAGCGAAATCACCGGCGAAGCGATGCCGGCCCCCGGCCTGCGGGCCGGTTATCTGCCCCAGGAACCGCAGCTGGACCCGGCCAAGGGGGTGCGCGGCAATGTCGAAGAGGGGGTGGCGGCGACCAAGGCGTTGCTGGACCGGTTCAACGAGGTCTCCATGAAGTTCGGCGAAGAGATGAGCGACGATGAGATGAACGCCCTCATCCAGGAACAGGGCGAGTTGCAGGAGGCCATCGACGCCGTTGAGGGCTGGGACCTGGATCGAAAACTGGAGATCGCCGCCGATGCCTTGCGCCTGCCGCCCTGGGATGCCGACGTCACCACCCTTTCCGGTGGTGAACGGCGGCGTGTGGCCCTCTGCCGCCTGCTGCTGTCGGCCCCGGACCTGCTGTTGCTCGACGAACCCACCAACCATCTGGACGCCGAATCGGTGGCGTGGCTGGAACGGTTTCTCCATGATTATCCCGGCACCGTCGTCGCTGTCACCCATGATCGCTATTTCCTCGATAATGTCGCCGGCTGGATCCTGGAATTGGACCGGGGCCGCGGCATCCCCTGGAAAGGCAACTACTCCTCCTGGCTGGAACAGAAGGAGAACCGACTGGCCCAGGAGAAACGGGAGGATGACGCCCGCCGCAAATGGTTGCGCTCCGAGTTGGAGTGGGTCCGCTCCTCGGCCCGGGCCCGGCAGGCGAAAAGCAAGGCCCGTCTCAACGCCTATGAAATGATGTCGGCCAAATCCCGGGAACAACGCCGGGAGACCAACAGCCTGTTCATCCCCTCGGGTCCCCGTCTCGGCGACGTGGTGATCGAGGCCAAAGGGGTTTGTAAGGGGTTTGCCGGCAATCTGCTCATCGACGATCTCTCCCTGCTGCTGCCCCAGGGCGGCATCCTCGGGGTGATCGGCGGCAATGGCGCCGGCAAGACCACCTTTTTGAGAATGTTGACCGGTGAGGAAAAACCGGATCGGGGCAGCCTGGAGTTGGGAGAGACCGTCAAGCTGGCCCATGTCGATCAAAGCCGTCAGGGGATGGACCCGGACAAAACCGTCTGGGAGGTGATTTCAGACGGCCAGGATCTGCTGGAACTTTCCGGACGCGAGGTCAACTCGCGCGCCTACGTTTCCTGGTTCAACTTCAAGGGTCCCGACCAGCAGAAAAAGGTGGGGATGCTCTCCGGCGGTGAACGCAACCGCGTCCATCTGGCCCGGGTGGTCAAGAGCGGCGGCAATTTGCTGTTGCTCGACGAGCCGACCAATGATCTCGATGTGGAAACCCTGCGGGCTTTGGAAGAGGCCCTCGGCGAGTTTCCCGGCAGCGCCGTGGTGGTCTCCCATGACCGTTGGTTCCTGGACCGTATCGTCACCCATATTCTCGCCTTCGAGGGGGAGTCACGGGTGGTCTTTATCGAGGGCAACTATCAGGACTATGAAGCCGACCGCCGCAAACGCATGGGCGCCGAGGCCGACCAACCACACCGCATCAAATACAAAAAACTGGCTTGAGCGGAAAAAGCGGCCAAACTTCAGCGACAATCAAAAAAAACGGGACCGGCTCTTGAAGCCGGTCCCGTTTTCATTTTCGATTCATTCGCCCGGTGGATGCATCATTCCGCGGGTTTGGGGGATTCATCCGAGGATGGGATGGGGATCGGTTTTTCGGTCTTGGCAGCCGCCGGTGCTGCCGGCGCCGCCGGGGCACTCTTGGCCGGAACCGGCAGGCCGCTGTCGGTGGCCGGTGCGGCCCGTTCCACCGGCGCTTTTTCCATCACCGAGGTGGCGGGACCGCCTTTGGTGGTGAAAAAGGCCAGCGAAAGGCTGGTGAGCATGAAGACGGTGGCCAGTCCGGCGGTCATTTTGCCGAGAAAACTACCGGATCCCTGGGCGCCGAACACTCCCTGGGAACTACCGCCGAAGGCCGCCCCCATGTCGGCGCCGCTGCCCTTTTGCAGCAACACCACGAAAATCAAGGCCAGGGAAACCAAAATGTGCAGCACGGTGATAATCAGCGACATGACAACGAATCACTCCATCCAGATCAAATAACATGTGCCAGACCGTGATCGATTCCACGGCGTCCGTTCATCTTTTAATCTCTCGCTCGAACGTTATTCATCGGGGCAGGCATCGACGATGGCCAGAAAATCCTTCTCCTTGAGAGAGGCGCCCCCGACCAAACCACCATCCACGTCCACTTTGGCGAAGAGGGAGGCGGCATTTCCCGGTTTGACCGAGCCGCCGTAAAGAATGCGAATCCGAGCGGCGGTCTTTTCGCCGAGACGATCGACCAGAACGCCCCGCAGGTGGGCGTGGACCTCCTGTGCCTGTTCCGGTGTTGCCGTATGACCGGTGCCGATGGCCCAGACCGGCTCATAGGCCAGCACCAGCCGTTGTTGTTCGTCCTCTTCTTCGGGCAGGTGCGGAAAGATGGCGGTCAATTGCCGGGCCACCACTTCCATGGTCTGACCGGCATTGTGCTCCTCCAGGGTTTCTCCCAGGCAGACGATGGGGGTCAAACCGCCCCGGAAGGCGGCGTCCATTTTGCGGGCCACCAGGTCGTCGGTTTCATGGTTGTTGGCCCGGCGTTCGGAATGGCCGAGGATAACGTACCGACAGCCGGCATTGCGCAGCATGATACCGCACAGCTCGCCGGTGTGAGCCCCGCGGTCGTGCTCGGACATGTTTTGCGCACCCAGCTTCAGGGAGGAGCCGCCCAACCGTTCATGCAAGGGATGCAGGGCCAGAAAAGTGGGACAGATCACCACCTCGGGTATGAGTTTATGTCCTTCCCGTTCTTCCAGTCCGGCACGAATCCCTTCCCCCAGTTCCAGGGCGGTTTCGATCAACCCGTTCATTTTCCAGTTGCCGACTATCAACGCGCGTCGCCGCATGAAAAGACCTCTTCCCGGCAAAATGTCCCGGACCCTATTGCACAGCGGTTGGCTGGCATGTCCATAAATTACAAACAAAAAAGCATAGAATATTGTCGGTATGGATTCAATGAAAAATATGAACGGAAAGGCTTGACCCCCGTCTCGCCTGCCCGTATATTACTCGTCGCCAGCAGCTGTTCCCCGGTAGCTCAGTTGGTAGAGCAGGTGGCTGTTAACCACCTTGTCGCTGGTTCGAGTCCGGCCCGGGGAGCCAATAAAATCAAGAGGTTAGGCGGTTTTTTCTACCTCTGTCAGCCTGGGGGGTGCCGGAATTTTGCCGTGGAGTTTCCCGGCATTTTCCGCGTACCCCGCCAGGTGTTGCCCTCCCAGATGAGCGTAGCGCCGGACCATATCAAAACTTTCCCAGCCTCCCAACTCTTGCAAAACATGTAACGGCGTCCCGGCTTGGACGTGCCAACTTGCCCATGTGTGGCGAAGATCGTGGAACCGAAAATCTTTAATCCCGGCCCGCGTCAGGGCGCTCCTCCATGCGGTGTTGTTGGCGCCATTGACCGGGTTGCCCCGGTAAGTAAAGACCCGCACCGGGTGTTTACCGATCTGCTGGCGGATGACACCTATCGCATCCTGGTTCAGGGGGACCGATATGGCCCGTCTGTTTTTGGTCAGGTCTGCATGGACCCAGGCCGTCCCGCGTGCAAGATCGATCTGTGACCATTCCAGGTGGACGATATTTGACTCCCGGAGACCGGTTGCAAGGGCAAACCGGACGATTGCAGCCAAGTGATCGGGCAGTGCCCGCAACAGGGCCGTTGCCTCCGGTTTTGTGATCCATCTTATGCGGCGTTTTGGCTCCTGTAATAACTGCACCGCCGGCGCCCGATCGATCCACTCCCACTCCCGTTCGGCCTTGCGCATCAAGGCACGGACGATCTGGAGCATGCGGTTTGCCGTGGTCGGGCTGGTTTCTTCTCGCTTGATGTCCCGCACCCGGTGGATTTCATCGCGGGTGATTTCGGATAGTCGCCTGTTTCCGAAGTAGCGATCCAACCACCGAAAAGCCTCGACGTCCTTCTTTATGCTCCGCTTGTGTTTTTTTTCATCGAGATATTTTACAACGGCCTCTCGCCAAGTCCTGTCGGGCTTGTCTTTGAGCCTGGATTGCCGCCACAGGTCGGCCTTGATGCGGTCGTGGTACTCTAATGCCTGGGTGCGGTCCCGAGTCCCAGCGCTCTGGCGTATGCGTCTCCCGTCAGGCGCCGTTGTGTCGATGTACCAGATTCCATTGCTTTTCCTTCTGAGCGCCATTTTTCATCCTCCTCTCCGGCGGCGCCCTGCTGGTTTTGCCGGTGCCCATGGTACTGGGATTGGAGCCAGTCCGCCAGATGTGTGTTCAGATAGATCCACTTACCGCCGACTTTGGCTCCAGGGATCTCCCCGTTTGCGGTTTTGCGTTGGAGGGTGTCCGGGTGCAACCGTAAAAACCTGGCGGCTTCGTCGAGGTCAAACGATTCGAGCTTTATGGTTGTGTTCATGCTTGTCTCCTGCCCGTTAACGGCCGTTTCGCCATCGTCTGTTCGGGCGGGTGTTCTGATAATCTGGCCATGGAATCGTCTTACACAAACGGCCGTTGACCCATCGGGCAAAGTTTCGCTGGTACGGATTATCCTTGCGGTATGGCATCACGAATGGGTCACATCCCCTGTCCAGCAGCATCCGAACCCGATGGAGATCCTGGTTCGGGGTGGAGTCGAATCCGACCAAGACATAAAAACCCATCTGCCATGGCCTGATGCCGGCGCCCATGCAGCGGTCGATCCCATCCAACACGCGCTTTTCGTCCTGGATGCGATCCCATGCGAAATAGACTTGGGCACGGGACCGTCTCATGTTGGTGAATTTCACCGACGCCAGGGCGTGGGCCTGGTCATCGGTAAGGGTCCGGATGTTGATGCCCTGGCTGAAGTTCACCGTAAGATCCCGCTCCCGAATCTCCGAAATGCGGGCCGGCCATTCCGGGTTGCCGAAAAAATCATTGTCCAGGAGGATCAGGAAATCCGAATCCTGAACCAGGAGATCGGCAACGGTGTTGGAGGAAAGCGCCTTTCCTTCTTTCTCAGGGACCACGCAAAACGGGCATCGGTAGCGGCATCCGCGCATGGTGAACCCGATGTTCCCCTGAAAATCCGGGTACAGGGAATAGTCCGGTTGGATGGCTTCCACTTCGGGTGGCAGGGTAGCGTTGACATCCCAACCGGTACCGCCGATCTCCATTTGGTCAAACAGATAGCCCTCTGTGCCAATGTGACCGAGACACCGACCTCTTTATAGTTTAGTGTAGGG
>CAYFNE010000130.1:0-12795 GCA_964344355.1 uncultured Magnetococcales bacterium | reverse complement strand
TCATCGGTTTTGGACGGACCGGGGAGTTCACTCTGGCCGAACTGAAAGGGGACGATATCGTTTTTCTCCTCCGTCATCGTCACATTCAACAGGAACCCCCCCCCTCCCATTCCCATGAAATCCAAACTCGCCGAACCGATGCGGCAAGCGTTATCGGGACGCTCCGGTATCATCATCGGCCTGGATTACCGCAATGTCATGACCCTGGCGGCGCATGAACCGGTCGCCATCCTGAAAATGGGCGTGGTGGCCAAGATCGATATGGATGAAGTCCGCGCTCCGTTCATCCGGGCCGGAATCATTGTTTTCGGCATCGGCCTGGTGGTCATCAGCCTGGGCACCCTGCTTTTCTTCAAGGTGAGCAATGCCATGGTACAACAGCTCATGGAAACCGCCGCCTTGCGCAAAAGCCGGCTGGAGTTGGCGAACGCTCAAGAAAAACTTCAAGAAAAAGCCATCTATCTCGACAATATTCTACGGACATCATTCGACCAATCCATTATCGCCACGGATCTCGATTTCAAAATAAAATATTATAACCCGGCATCGGAAAAAATATTCGGGTATCGGTGGAATCAGGTTCTTGACCGTGATGTTTACGATATTCATCGCGAACTTGACGTCGAAACGGATCGTTTCGAACAGGGAATACACAATGTTCGAACCCGGGGCGAACATACCTATATCTTCAAGAAACCGCTCGCAAAGGGTTGCCGGATCGTTGAATCCAGAGTCACGGGCATCCTGGACCATGATGGCCGGCTGTCCGGTTTCGTATTGATGTCCCGTGATATAACAAAAGCCAGAAAGGCCCAAGAGGCCCTGGAACGTTCGGAAAAAAAATACCGATTGCTCATCGAGTCGGCCAACGATGCCATATTCATTGCCGACGCCCAATCGGGAAAAATCATCGACGCCAATGAAATGGCCGTCAAATTGTTGGGGCGGCCAAAAGCGGAAATCATCGGCATGCATCAAGCCGGCCTGCACCCTCCGCAGGACGTGGAACGTTACCAAAAGCTGTTCCAGGAGCAGGTTCGAAAAGGGACCGGGGCCCTCGATGGTATCTTCATCGTACGCAAGGATGGTACCACCGTGCCGGTGGAAATTCGGGCCGGGGTAACCGACCTGGATGATCAAAGGGTCATTCAGGGCATATTTCGAGACATCACCGAGCGTCTTCATCTGGAGGCACAACTCAAAGCGGCCAATCAGGACCTGGAACAGAGAGTCCTGGAGCGCACCCGGGAACTGCAACAATCCAACAAGGATCTCCAGGAGTTCGCCTATGCCGCATCGCACGATCTACAGGAACCTCTGCGGCAGATTTCCGGGTATGTACAACTGCTGAAAAGACACTACAAAGGGCGCCTGGATGCCAAGGCCGATCAGTATATCGACCATGCCATGGAAGGGGTCAGCCATATGCAGAATCTGATCACCAACCTGTTGGACTATGCCCGGGTGGACAACCGGGGGGAGGATCCCGTCGAAATCGACATCAATGACGTTTTGGATCGTGCCATGGCCAACCTGAAGTCCCGGATCGAGGAAACGGGTGCCGTGTTGACCCGTTCCCCCCTGCCGGTCATCCGCGCCAATGAATTGCAAATGATCCAGCTGTTTCAAAATTTAATCGGCAACGCCTTGAAATTCAGGGGTGATACCCCTCCCAGGATTCATGTTGCGGCCGACAGGGAGGTCTCGGGCTGGACCTTTTCAGTAAAGGATAATGGCATCGGCATCGATAGAAAGTATTTGCAGCGGATATTCCAGATTTTCCAAAAACTGCACCCCCGGTCCCGCTACGAGGGAACCGGTATCGGTTTGGCCTTGTGCAGACGTATCGTCGAACGACATGGTGGGCGAATTTGGGGTGAATCGGAACCCGGAAGGGGCAGTACCTTCCGATTTTCAATTTCGGATCAAGAGGCCCCGAATCAGGGACCGCGGGAGACCGTCGAACGCTTTTCCGATAATCTCCAGAAAACAATCAGTTGAAATAATAGCCCTATTTCAACATCAAACCATTCACCGGAATGGATTGGATTGACAAGATCGTTATTTAAATCATAGGGTGAGCGATACAATACGGTGGTTTGGTTCAATGGTGAATGCCGGTTCGCGCCAACCGGGCCGCTCTCTGGATTCGCAGGGTTGACAAGGGGAGAATGAAAAAATGGTGGATGCCAGTTTGGGAAAACCCGTGGAAATCCTCCTGGTGGAAGACAGCCCCGGTGACGTCGACCTGACCCGGGAGGCGCTGTCTGACAGCAAGATGGCCAATCGACTGCATGTGGTCGAGGATGGCGAGGAAGCCATGGACTTTTTACATCGGCGGGGCCGATTCGCCGGTGCGGTCCGCCCGGACGTCATTCTGCTGGACCTCAATCTGCCACGAAAGGATGGCCGTGAGGTGTTGGAGGAGATCAAGGATGATGAGCAACTCAAGACCATCCCGGTGGTCATTCTGACCACCTCCCGGGCCGATGAGGACATTCTCAAGACCTACAAACTCCACGCCAACTGCTATATCACCAAACCCGTGGACGTGAACCAGTTTTTCCAGGTGGTGAAATCCGTGGAAGATTTCTGGTTCACGGTGGTCAAGTTGCCCCGGGAATCCGATGAATCGCGGTAAGGAATCGGCAAGAGATGGGTAACGGGGAAAAAACGATTCGTGCGCTCCTGGTGGAAGATGATTTCGGATTTGCCAACCTGCTCGAGGAGTGGTTGACGGACGTATACGCCGATGGCCAGGACGACATTCACCCCTCCCGGATCCAGTTCGTTCAGGTGGACAGCCTGGGAAAGGCCTTGTGGACGTTGCGGTCGCAATCGTTTGACATTCTCCTGATCGACCTGAACCTTCCGGACTCCAAGGGATTGGATACGTTCAACCAGTTTTCCGATTATATTTCCATCTATCCAATCATCGTCCTTTCCGGGTTGGACGATGCCTCCCTGGCCAATCAGGCGGTTCGGCGGGGGGCCCAGGATTACCTGGTGAAAAATGCCATCGATGGACAGTTGTTGATTCGAGCAATACGGTATGCCCTGGAACGGCACGCCCTGCATCAGGAGTTGGATCGGATTCGCGAGTCCGAACGTCGGGAGAGGGAACAGGGATCCCTCGACCGGCTGGTCGATGCCGGGCTCAGCAAGGTTTCCGCGCACATGTTGGGACTCCAGGATTTGAGGTTCGGATCCGAGGATGTCTTCAATCAACATGTGAACCGTTTTGGCGACGCCCTGGAAAAACTGTTGCAGATGAGAACACACAAGGTTTGTCACGATGTCTCGGAAGACATGAAAAAAATGGCCCGGGACCTGGGATTTCTCAAGTGTGGACCAAGAGATGTCGTCGACATATACAAAGCGGCCCTCATCCGCTGGCGGGATCCCGGCAACCTGATCAAAAATGAGGCGATTCACGAGGAAAGCCGTTATCTGGCATTCGAGTTGATGGGACATCTGGTCTCATTTTACCGACCCTATGCCCTGGGCGGTTACGGGAAGGGATCCGACCATGAAAAAACCTCGAAAAAAAATTGACGCAGCGGTACGATCCGTGTCAACGGAAGGAAAAAGGCAATGAGAGAAAATGGCAAGTATCTTCTCAAACTTTACATTACCGGACACACGCCCCGCTCCGAACGCGCCATCCGGAATCTTCGCAGGATTTGCGAAGCGGATCTCGATGGTCGATATGAAATGCAGGTCATCGACATCCTGGAGCAACCACAACTGGCCGAGGATGAAAAAATTCTTGCCACTCCCACCTTGATCAAGGCATTGCCACCGCCGCTTCGCCGCATCATCGGCGACCTGTCGGACAAGGAAAAGGTTCTGCTCGGATTGGATTTGCTCTCTTTTGAGCTGGACTGAACAAGATCGCTATGGAGAGAAACAAGACATGGACCGCACCGAAGACAAACAGTCACCGGTAGAAAAACTTGGCACCGGGATCGAAGGATTCGATCTGATTTCACAGGGAGGGATCCCCAAAAGCCGGACCACGTTGATCACCGGCACGGCCGGTAGCGCCAAAACGGTATTTGCGGCGCAGTTTTTGGCGGAGGGCATTCGCAGCGCCAACCAAACCGGCGTCTTCGTAACCTTTGAAGAGCACCCCGAGGAAATACGGAAAAATCTCCTGTCCATGGGCTGGGACATCCAACGCTGGGAAGAGCGGAATGAATGGTGTTTCGTCGACGCCTCCCCCCAACCGGAACAAGACGCCATCGAAGCGGGGGAATTCGATCTGGGCGCCTTGTTGGCCCGCATAGAGTTTGCGGCCAACAAGGTCGGCGCCAAACGGATTTCCATCGACTCCCTCGGGGCGGTGTTCACCCAGTTCACCAATGCCTCCATCGTGCGTGGGGAGTTGCGCCGCCTCGGCGCCGCCTTGAAAAACATGGGCGTCACCACGGTGATGACGGCTGAACGTACCGAAGAATATGGTGAGATCGCCCGTTTCGGAGTCGAAGAGTTCGTTGCCGACAACGTCATTATCCTGCGCAATGTCCTGGAAGCGGAAAAACGGCGCCGCACCATCGAAATCTTGAAGTTCAGGGGCACCACCCACCAAAAGGGCGAGTACCCTTTCACGGTATTGCCCGACAAGGGCATCGTCATCATTCCCCTTTCCGCCATCGAATTGAAACAGCGTTCCTCGGAAAACCGCGCCCCATCGGGAAGCCCGGAGTTGGACCGTATGTGCGGCGGAGGTTTTTTCCAGGACTCCCTCATTCTGGTCTCGGGGGCCACCGGCTGCGGCAAAACCCTGATGACGGCGGAGTTTATCGGCGGCGCCGCGCAAAAGGGGGAAAAATGTCTGCTGTTCGCCTATGAGGAGAGCCGGGAACAACTGGTCCGCAACGCCAAAGGATGGGGCATCGATTTCGAAAGGCTGGAAGAGGAGGGAAAACTACGGGTGATCTGCAACTATCCGGAAAGCGCCGGGCTGGAAGATCACCTGATCGATATCAAAAGACAGATCGACCATTTCAAACCGGACCGCGTGGCCGTGGACAGCGTGACCGCCCTGGAACGGGTGGGCACCAACCGTGGTTTCCGCGAATTCATCATCAGCCTGGCCTCCTTCGTCAAGCACCAGGAAATTCCCGGCATGTTCACGGCCACCACCGCCACCCTCATGGGCGGCCCTTCGGTGACCGAATCCCATTTTTCATCCATCACCGACACCATCATCCTGTTACGCTATGTGGAGATGCTCGGTGAAATGCGGCGGGGCGTGACCGTACTGAAAATGCGGGGCTCCATGCATGAAAAGGATATTCGGGAATTCACCATCGACGACAAGGGAATGCACATCGGCAAACCTTTCCGCAATATTATCGGCATTCTTTCCGGTAAACCCGAATATTTGAACCTGGAAAGCCCGGACCGGTTGTCCAGCATGTTCAAGGAGTGATGTAAAGGGCCGGCGGTGAACCGACCAGCCCCTGAACCCGTTTCGAAACCCATGCAATTTTCCCAAAGATGAAAGAGATGACAGGGATACCGGACCGCTCCGGAAATACCTGCTGGTGGCGAATATCGCCGATACCCCGGGCTTTTCCATCCAAAGAAGCGGGAAACCTGAAAGCAGCGATGGCATCGCTGCTTCTCAAGGCTGTCCATCCATGGACCGCACGAGATTGTCGAAAGGTCCGGAAAGAGACCGGGCATTGGAGTACCTGCGCGGAGGATCGGGCCTTTTCCATGGATGCCCGGGTGGTATGGGTGGCGTTGACGGAAAAGCGGATGGGCCCGTATCAGCGGCGCGTCATGGAGGAAGAAAAACAATCATGAATACCGGAACCGCCCACCGATACCGGCTCTTCATCGTCGGGGACAGTCCCTCCGGGAAAAAGGCGCATGCCAATTTCCTGAAAATCCGCGATACACTCCTGGCCAGAGAGGTTGAACTCGAAATCGTGGATATTCTCGAAGAACCGGATAGAGCCGAGTCGGACCGTATCATCGCCGTCCCGGCCCTGGTTCGGGTCTCGCCGGCACCAACCTTCAGAATCATTGGCGACTTGACGGATGGGACAAAAATTCGAACCTTTTTCAGCTATGGAACCGGTGACCCGGAAAAACGGAAAAAACGGGATGAGTCGGTTTGAAATAGAAGGACCGGAAAAGCCCCAACCAGGATCGAAGACTTGGAACACATGACCATGCGTGGATCGTCCAAAGGGAAGGTCCGAATGATCCCGTGCAGTTCCACCTCGGAAAAAACCATTCCGGCCTTCAAATTATTGGTACGCGGCGCCTCCCGTTTTGGCCGGAAAGGCATCTCCGCGATATAGGTATTGAATGTCATGTTGAATAAGTCGGTCTGTCAAAAACTGATTGAAAAAAACGCCGATGGAGTGGTTCTGATCAATACCGCCGGTGTGGTGATATATGCCAACCCGGCCGCCGAAGAGCTCTTCGGGATCAAACTCCAGGGCAAGGAGTTCGGTCATCCGGTGGTTGCCGGCGAAGCCACGGAAGTGGACATCATCGGCAACGGAAAACCACCACGCACGGCGGAGTTGCGGGCCGTGGAGTTCGGAGACGGAAAAAAAGAGCGGCACATCCTCATCTCCCTGCGGGATCTCACCGAACGGTCTATCCTGGAAAATGAACTCCTGCGGGCAAAAGAGGCCGCGGAAAGGGCCGCCCGGGCAAAAAGCCGGTTTTTGTCCAATATGAGCCATGAGTTGCGCACGCCATTGAATGCGGTAATCGGGTTCTCCGGCCTGTTGTTGGATGGCAGCATGGGATCCTTGAACGATATTCAAAAAGAGTATCTTCAGGATGTTCTGAAAAGTGGACGGGAACTCCTCCATGTGGTCACCAATCTGTTGGACCTCGCCGCCACCGAAGCGGAAGATATTCCGGTCCAACCATCCTGGTTCGATCTGAAACCATTTCTGGCCAATCATTTTTCCGGGATTCAGGACCAGGCCCGGGAAAAAAACATCAGGCTGTCGGTCAACTGGAAAAAGGCGCCGAATCGAATCCGCGCCGATGGCCGGATCCTTGGCGGTATTCTCGACCAACTCCTGTTCAACGCGGTCAAGTTCACGCCACCCGGGGGCAATATCCGGATAATCGCCAAAAAAAACGGGGAAGGCGAAGTGCCCGTAACCCTGGTGATTTCCATTATCGATGATGGCCACGGTATCGAACCGGAAAATCTTGAACGAATTTTCCTACCCTTCGAGCAGGCTGACGATTCGGGAAAAATACTGTTCGGCGGACTCGGCGTCGGACTGGCGCTGGTTCGAAAACTGATCGACCTCATGGGGGGCCGCGTATGGGCTGAAAGCGCCGGCAGGAATACGGGAAGCGGTTTCCATATCGCCCTCCCGCTCCAATGATGCAATTGGAATGCAGGTGGGTTCAATTTGGATAATTATGCGCAAATATCCTCGCGGCAACTGGATGAAATCATCCAGACTCTGGCAACCACCATGGCGACGCGGGATTCCCTTCAGGATATCCTGGACACCATGGTCAATGCCGTCATGGTCATTGCCACTGACACCACCATATCCCGAGCCAATCGGGCGGCCTGTGAATTATTGGACCTCCCGGCACAATCCCTGGTCGGCAAACCGGTGAACATCTTCCTGGCTGATGGCATCTCCTGGGAACGTACCTGTCAGACCGAGGTGGTACACCAAGGGGCCGTCCGTAACCGCGAAGTGTGGTTCAAGAAACATTCCGGAGAACGGGTTCCCGTCCTTCTTTCCGCCTCGGTTTTGCGCTCCGAACAGGGGCGGGTGGAAGGTTTCGTCTGTGCGGTCCTGGACATTTCCGAACATATCCGCATGCGGGAAGCCGTGAAAGCCAGCCGGGATGATTTTCGCTCCATTGTCGAAAAAAGCGCCGATGGCGTACTCATACTCTGTCAGGATGGTCATGTGAAATACCTCAATGACTCCGCCATGACCCTGCTGGGCCGGGAAAAATTCGAAATGATTGGCATGCCCTTCGGTTTTCCGGTAATTTCCGGAGAGGTCACGGAAGTGGATATCGTCCGAAAAAATGGGGCGTTGGGTATCGCCGAGATGCGGACGATCGATACCTGCTGGTACGGTCAGGACGCCTTGCTGGTTTCGTTACGGGACGTAACCGAAAATGTCCGGCTCCAGGAACAGCTCAGACAGTTGTCCATGGAAGATGACATGACCGGCCTCAACAATCGGCGCGGATTTCTCCTCCTCGCCGAACAGGAATTGCGGGCCGCCGAGCGGCGAAACAGCCGCCTGACCTTGTTTTTCATCGATCTGGATGGTTTGAAACGGATCAATGACACCCTGGGACACAAGGTCGGTGATCAGGCCATCATTGAAACCGCGACCATCCTGCGGAAACTATTTCGCAGATCGGACATCCTCGCACGCCTTGGCGGCGATGAGTTCCTGGCCCTCTCGTTCGATACCGGAGAAGAGGACCATGGCGCCCAGATCGTCGAGCGGCTTGAAGCGGAAATCAAACGACGCAACGATTTGCCGGGCCGCTTCTATCAGCTTTCCGTCAGCATTGGATCAGTACCCATCCCCAACGGTTCCGACCGGTCCATCGAAAGCCATATCCGGGATGCGGATAAAATCATGTATACCAACAAAAGGGCAAAAAAAATGGATCAACCGGATTCATTGTCCTCACCAACCCAGACGCGAACCCAAAACTGATGAGCCCTGTTTTTCACCATATTCTCGTGTTCGAGGATCACCCCGCGGAAGCGGACTTGATATGTGAGGTGTTGGAGACCTGTGAATCGGCTTCCTTTCACGTAAAAACCGCCGATACCCTCCAGACGGGTTTGGCCATGCTCGATCAGGAAGGAACTGACGCCATCCTCCTCGATCTCAATCTGCCGGACAGCATCGGCCTGGATACGCTGGACCACATCCGCACCGCATTTCCACACATACCCATCGTCATCCTCACCAATCTGGATGACAAGGACCTGGCCCTTCAGGGATTGCGAAAAGGCGCTCAGGACTATCTGCTGAAAAATGTTCTCGAACCGGGTCTCACGAACTTCCTGTCCCGGGCGCTTTATCACGCGATTGAAAGAAATCGGTTGAAACTTCAACTGGAGGCCAGCCAGTCAAGTTTTCGCAGTTTGGTGAAAAAAAATGTCGACGGTATTCTCGTCGTGGATGGAACCGGCCGGGTTCAGTTTTTCAATCCCGCGATCAAAACCATTTTCGGTGGACATGAAGTGAATATCGGAGATGAGTTCGGATTCCCGGTGGCTTCCGGCGAAACCACTGAACTGGATATCGTGCCGACCGGACGGGCAGAAAAACGCATCGTCGAAATGCGCGTATCCGAAACGATCTGGAATGGAGACCCGGCCTATCTCGCCTCGTTGCGCGACATTACGGAACGAAAGAAAGCGGAGGAGGAGTTGCACCGGGCAAAGGTGGCGGCGGAAAGCGCCAATTTGGCAAAAAGCCAGTTCCTGGCCATGATGAGCCACGAAATCCGCACTCCGATGAACGCCATCATCGGCATGGCGGAGATGATCGATCATCTGACACCTCCAGAAGAGCACCAGGAAGCCATGACCATCATCAAGGAGTCCGGTCATGCCCTTCTCACCCTCATCAACGACATTCTGGATTTGGCCAAAATCGAAGCCGGGGAAGTCAACCTGCTGAATGAGGTGTTTTCACCGACAGACCTGATGGAAAGCGTCCACAGCATCATGAAATTCCCCGCTGAAGCCCAGAAGGGATTGCGGTTGCTTCGGGAAATCGGCCCGGGATTGCCCCAGGCGGTCAAATCGGATCATCGGCGGATCCGTCAAATCCTGATCAATCTGGTCGGAAATGCCATCAAGTTTACGGACAGCGGAAACATCAAAATGTCCGTGAGAGTGGATCCCGGGCTGGGAAAGGACGCCCTTCTTTTTTCAGTGGCCGACACCGGCATGGGGATCTCCAGAGAAAAGCTGGAAGTCATCTTTGACAATTTCGTTCAGGCCGACTCGAATGTGTATCATCGGCACGGAGGAACCGGACTCGGACTTTCCATCAGCAAACGTCTGGTGGAGATCATGCAGGGACGGATATGGGCGGAAAGTGAACCGGGAAATGGCAGTGCCTTTCATTTTTCCATTCCCGCCCCGGCCATTTCGCTGAACCATCCCACTTTGGAGCCGGCCATCCGAAACCAGGAAGAACACCTCGTAAAAGTTCACAGTCCCTCGGTGGTGACTTCCTCCTCCTATTCCCGGTTGACCAATATTTTCGAAAATCTGCCGATCCTGTTGGCAGAGGATGATCCGATCAACCAACTGGTCATTCTCAAAATGTTGAAGCGGTTGGGCGTCAAACCCGACCTGGCGCAAAACGGACGGGAAGCCGTGGCGATGTCCAAGGAAAAAAAATATGAGTTGATCTTGATGGATGTACAGATGCCGGAGATGAACGGACTGGCCGCCGTTCAGGCGATTCGGGAGCGGGAACGGATGAGCGGACATGCCCATCATGCCACGGTCATCGCCATGACCGCATTTGCAATGGATGAGGACAAACAGCGGTGTATCGCCGCCGGCATGGATGATTACCTGTGCAAACCCGTCAGGGGGTCCGATTTGAAGAGCCTGTTGTTCCGCTGGACCGGTGAGGAACGGCGGGACACCATGCCAACCGGTTTGGCGGGCTCCTCTCTCTCGGATCGGGCTGACATAACCGTTCTCAATGAACTGAGATCGGATATGGAAGGGCATGAAGAATTTGGAATGTTGGTGAATGTCTGCCTGCTCGGCATCTCCGAAAGTGTGTCGAATATCGGCGACGCCATCCGCCAGGGAGATCATGCCGCTCTCAGCCACCAGGCCCGTCGACTGAAATGCGCCGGCAGACGGATCGGGGCCATGCGGTTGGGCATATTATCCGAAAAAATGGAATCCCTTGGCCGTCAGGAAAACGTCACCCTGGCCAGGGCGTTGCTGGTTTCATTGGAAACCGAGGCCGGCTTGGCCGTGAAAGCGATCCGCAAGGCGGTTGCGAACACCGGCCTGAAAATGTAGAAAAAACGCCGGTTTGAAATTGCGCCGGGATTTTATTGATCGATCTATTCCTTCATTCGGTAGCTTTTCCCTTCGATAACAACTGGTTCTTCCAGGGTTTCTATCGCGGGAAAGCGGGCTTTTCTCATCAGGCGCTGAATGGTCCGGTCCTGTCATTGGTGGGCCTCTCCTTCCATACAAGTTGGCCAGATTTTGAACGTGATCCCATTTTTGGCTGACGGCCTGTTTTGCCCTGCTGCGTTGCGGGGTATTCTCACCGGGTGGAATTCGATGTTCGAAATCAAAAATCAAAAATTAATTTTTCTGGTTGCGCAATTCATCATTCGCCGCTAGCCTCCCACCCTGACTTTGGGACCGATCCCTTTGAGAAAAAAAATCGGCCCGGAAATCCCCCCCCCTTGCAGGTTTCACCGCCCCTGGGAGAATGCCATCAGGCTCTCTCGCAGTGAGACTTCAAAGAACCGGAATGACCGTCCTGGGAGCGCCAATGGAGGCGCCTTCCTCAAAATCAAAAATTCTTTTTGAAAAAGGAAATACCCATGGATCTCATCTTGTTTGGCAAACTGATCGCGATTCTTTTATTGGTGGTGGGCAACGCATTTTTCGTGGGATCGGAAGTGGCGATCACCGCGGCCCGACGAAGTCGCATCAAGCAGCTGGCCGATATGGGCGACGACAAGGCCAAAGTGGTCAAGCTGCTCCATGACGAACCAACCCGTTTTTACGCCGTGACCCAGATCGGCATCACGCTGGTCTCCATGGCCCTGGGTTATATCGGCATGGACGCTTTCAAGGTACTCCTGTCGCCGGCCTTCGAAGCCTTTTACGGCATGTTCCTGACCCCGGAATCAGCCCTCCACTGGTCGGATATCACCGGCCTCACCTTCGGTTTCATCATCATCTCCTTTTTACATGTCGTCGGTGGTGAGTTGGCCCCCAAGGTGCTGGCCTACCACAAAGCCGAGGCCCTCAGTTGCGCCCTGGGCTGGATCATCAACTGGCTCTATATCATCTGGACACCGATCATCTGGGTGATGAACCACGCTTCAAATTATCTTCTGATCTTTTTCGGCCATGGGGACATCGTTGGCGAAAGCGGCGGCCATGGACACGATTCCTCGGCCATGACTGCCGATGAACTCAGCATGGTGATCAACGCCAGCGCCAGCTCCGGAACCATCGAAGAGAACCAGGGACGGATGCTGCAAGGGGTCTTCGAAATCAGCGAAGAGTGCATTCAGTCGGTAATGGTTCCCCGTCCTGACATCAACACCATTCCCATCCACATGACCTTTCGGGAAGCGTTGCACCTGTTCGCCCGGACCAATCGCCACCGTTATCCGGTCCTGGAAGGGGATCAGGTGGTGGGCGTGGTGCCGGTGAAGGCGATGATGAATGCCCTGGACCGCGATTGCCACGACATGGAAAACCTGCTGAAACGTCCGGTGACCGATTTCATGCTCACCGATCCGTTCATCATTCCCAGCACCGCCAAGATGGGCGCGACCCTCAAGGAGTTCAACCTCAACAAACGGCGTTTGGGCTGTGTGGTCAACGAACACGGTTCCTTGTTGGGCATCGTCACCCCGGACAATATTCTCTCGCGATTGGAAGGGGAATATCTGGATGAGTTCGTATCCGATCTGGACAACGTGCGCAAACTGACGGGCAGCCAGTGGGAAATCAACGGTAAGCGATTGGCAAACCCCAGGCTCCCGCGTCAGAATTTTTTCTGCCATGCT
>CAYFNE010000129.1:0-13056 GCA_964344355.1 uncultured Magnetococcales bacterium | reverse complement strand
TGTTTTTGCGCAACTTTCATGGGCAATGTGTCTAGGAGGTGTCAAAGTCGGGTTTGGATGCTCGTAATGAAGTAAAACCGGCGAGCCACGGTTCGGTTTATCGATATGAACCGATCAACTGGCTTTTCAGTGATACGGATAAAAACGGGGATCATCTTGAAGAGACCTGGGCCATGGAGCTTTTTTTCCAGGGACCCAACGGCGAAAAAGGGGGACGTTTGTTCGCCCTGGCGGCTCCTCATGATGAATATACCGTCATGCTCGACAAACATGCCCTGCTCTCCTTGCGCACCGTTATTTTGGAGGAGTTGCTCGACGCTCCCGAGTTTGAAGGCTTGGTGTTTTCCATCAATGTGGCGGTCAGAACATTGATGGATGACAAGTGGTTCAGCACCTACCTGGCGGAATTCGAGGAGAAACTTCAGGAAAAGAGTGCCTTGCACCGGGTGGTGATCGAGATTGGTGAACATCCCGACAGTGATCTCCAAAAATGGAACATCAACCAGCAGGTACTCACGAACCTGTTGAGATTTTTCAAATACAGCAAGATCCGTTTTGCCTTGGATGATGTATTGACCCCGGGATACAACCCCACATCGGCCCTGGCGGCCATGGGGCCCTCAATTGTCTGGTGGAAACTGGATCATAAGCCGGTTCAGGAAGCACGCGGCTCCAGCCCCTACTTGACGGACATGATCTGGAGCCTCATTGAAAAAACGACGGTCGTTGTTGAGGGGATGGAAAACAATCTTTTGAAAAAGGCATTGGTGGCCGAAGCGTTACAGACACAACGATCGGATCGGAAGCCACTTGAAAAAATAGCCGTCCAGAGCCCTACGATCCGATTGCGTCGTCCTGAAAAAGCGCAACCAACCGAACCGCCGGTCACAGACCCGGATCGATCCCGCCCCGTGTAGACCCGACGGAATTTTCTGAATCCAAGCCGGCGGGTCAGGAAACAGGATCGAATACCGATCGACCGATCGCGGAAATACTTCGTGATCTGGATGGGCAGATCAACACATTGAGCAAGTTGCTCGACCGGAACCGTTACGGGCGTGATTTGTCGACCAAACTGAAACATCAACGAGGCCGGCAGGAAAAAAGCATCCTCGTCGGGGTGATCGAAGGTCCGGAATCGGAGTTGCCGACCACCATGGTCGAGCGGTTCTCAATGTTGGAAATCAGCAAAGGTCTGGAAAAAAGCAATGGTTCCATCCGCCGGGCCAACATCCAGGTACAAACCAGCAAGGGTGAAACCCTGGAAGAGTGGTGGGCCCGAATCCAGGAGGAGTTGTGCGACAGTTGCAGCATCGATTTGAACAAGGTCCCTGACCGGGAGCGGAGAAACTGGGTGGTCAAGGAGGTGGGGGGAGCGATTCGAAAAAAATCCGCCCCCACGGTTTTTTACTCCACGATCCACATATCCGGTTTTTCACGAACCGACCGGCAGGCTTTGAGACGTTGGCTGCAATTTTGGAGCAACATTTCCCATCACGGTTTGAGCCGGCCGATCCTCATTTTCATCTGTATCATCAAAAGCGGTTCTTGGCGGTTGAATCCGTTGGCCTGGTACCGGAATCACAACATGTACCGCATCCTGAATGAAAATTTCGAGTTGCCGGACAACGGTATCCTGCGCATCAAGATTCCCAAACTCACACCGGTTCCCGTTTCCGAGGTCCACGAGTGGATCCACAACCGTGTCAGCCGGGTCAAAATTCCCGGCATCTCCGGCCTGCAGGCCCTTTTCACCATCAATGCCAATAAATTTTTGAAAGGCCGCAAACAGATATCCATGTCCGATTTCATCGAAACATATGCCCGCTTAATCTGCGGTCTCGCCAATGATGACCGAGGATAACCCCCATGATCAAACGATATTATGACTGGAATCCGCAGGCCCGGTCGCCTGAAAAAGCCATTGATGTACCGGTTCCGCCGACGGAATGGATGGAAAATTGGCACGGTTACTGTCCCGATGACGCCTTGATCGCCGCCGTCAATACCGCCCTGATCGTCGGGCGGCCCTTGTTGCTGACCGGCGAACCGGGCGTTGGAAAGACACAACTGGCCTATAGCGTCGCCCGTCTTTTGGGCTGGGGCTGGGGACCGCGCAGCGAACCGTTGCGCTTCGATGTCAAATCCACCACCGTCGCCCGGGACCTGTTCTATCAATTCGACCATATGGGTGAGTTCCGGGATATACAGGACCCCCAGCGTCAACGGGGTGAACCCAACCACTACATCGACTGGAACGCACTGGGCAAGGCGATCCTGTTGACCCATGAACCATCCGTGGTCGTCGATTTGTGGCCGCAAGGGGGCGTGGACGGCAGCAATGAAGAGGTGGACCGTTTCGATGGCCCGAGAAGAACGGTGGTGCTCATCGATGAAATCGACAAGGCACCCCGGGATGTACCGAATGATCTATTGAAGGAAATCGAAAATTTCAGCTTTCGCATTTCCGAGGTGGAAAATCTGGAGGTGCATGCCGTTACCGAATTAAGACCTTTGATAATCATTACCAGCAATTCGGAAAAACATCTGCCCGATGCCTTCGTTCGGCGCTGTGTCTATCATGACATTCAATTCCCAACCGACAAAAAACTCAGGGAGATCGTCGACCGGCGTATTCGGGACATGGCGCGCATCGGCGCCATGTGGCCTTCCCTGTTGACCTTTTTCAAAACACTTCGCGAAGAGGACCAGGGATTGCGCAAACGACCGGGGGTCGCCGAATTCCTCGACTGGCTCTATCTTTTGGCGGAAACCCCCTGGAGCGATCAGGAACGACTGCTGGACAAAAAACATTTTCCCCTGCTCAAAAACAGTCTCGGGGTCATGCTGAAAAATCGGGAGGATTTGGAGAATGCCGAACGTATTCTAAAGGATTTGATGGAACGGGCAGCCACCGGCAAAACCGGTGGAACAGTCGATTTTCCCGCCTGAGACGGCCGTCATGCTGAACCAGGATCAGATCCATGCCTTGTTGGCGGCCTTGCGTCAAAAAAAATTCAAGGTGGGCGTTGACACCCACCTGTTGATGCATGCCGTGCAACAGCGTCTTTCGCAGATGGAGGAAGAGCCACCGTCCGCGACCGATCTGGCCCCCTGGTTCGCACCGTTGGTTTGTCGCAACCCCCTTGAACAGCAAGCGTTTCTGGCCTTTTATCCGATCTGGCTGCGCAACCAGTATCGTCCGACCCCCGACTCCCCCTCACCCAACCCGCCACCCGTCCCGCCACCGGAATATGTCGAGCCCAAAAAAAGCGGCCGCGGCCGGAAATACGGATATCTTTGGTTGCTGTTGCTGCTGTCGTTGTTGGCATCGGGTTGGTTATTCCACAGTCAATACCCTGAAAAGATTCAAAATCTACCCTTGATCATTTCGTCGTTTTTGGACGATATCCAAAAAATGATTCAATTGAATAGTGGTAACGAGCCGATAGATGAAGGAGGGACGGAGCCCGTTTCCGATCCACTTGATTTACCACCAATACCAAAGCCAATCGACCCCCCGGCCCCATCCGGTCCCGAGTTGCCACAAAGACCTGAGCCCGGATATTCAGGGAACAATATCGAACGGTTGGCAGTGGCCCTGTTCATTCCGTTGTTGACTTTATTATTGGTGATCCGTTTTTCACGCAGTCCCGTCGGCCTGGAAAAACGTCTGGCCCGCCAACCCACGGAATCACCCTGGCAGAGCCGATTGCCGCAGGTGGTCAATGATCATTTCACCTCCGTATCCCGCCGTACCTGGCAGTTATTGCGTTTCGTCGAACCGACACCCTGGGAACGATTGGACCTTCGGGCAACCACGGAAGCCACCCTGCGGAACGGCGGATTTCCCGCCTTGATTTACACGAAACATGTCCAGTCGGGGGCTTATCTGGTTTTGGTCCATAAATTGGGACTTCGGGATCATGTCAGCGATTTGGGCGATGTTTTGTATCAACGGCTGAAAGCCGAAGACATACCCGTCACTCTTTGTTCCTTTCATGATGATCCACGCACCGTTCGGGAGTGGGGAACGGCGGTCGGTAGTGACACGATTTTGGAACTGACCGAACTGATCGCCCGTCATGGCCGGGACCGGTTGATCATTCTTTCCGAAACCGATCCGTTTTTCGATCCGGTCACCGGCGAGCCATACCAATGGTTGGAGACCCTGCACTCTTTTGTGGATTGTACCCTTTTGACGCCCGTTTCCGTCAGTGAGTGGGGATTTCGGGAGAAGGAGCTGATCCGCCGGGGGTTCAACGTGTTGGAAGCCGATTCCAACGGATTGAAGATGCTGGAAGCCGACAGCGGTTCGCCCGCCGTTCCCTGGCAATCGAATCCATTGCCGATCTTGATCCGCAACGATCCCGACATCTGGTTGGACAACTGGAAACCATCCGACCGGCTGTGCAACCGGTTGATGAAGCAACTCGACCACTATTTGGGAAACCGGGGCATGCATTGGCTGGCCTCGCTGGCGGTCTTTCCCCAGTTGCACCCGCAATTGACCCAATACATGGGCACCCATCTCCGTCATGTGGATGGTTCACCCCTGCGCAATGAATCCCTGACCCTGCGTCTGGTGCGGTTGCCGTGGTTGCGTCATGGCCGCATGCCCGAATGGTTGCGTCTGTACTTCATCGATTGGCTCGGACCGAAACGGGAAGGGGAAATACGGAAATTTTTTCACTTGCTTTTGCGGGATCGAAAATTCCACAAACAGGTAGTCGGACGAAAAGGTTTGCTTTTACAAGTTCATTCATCTTCCGGCATCAAATCCTTTTTTCACGATTTATTCAAACCGGCCCGCCCGGCGGGTCCGCTCGGTGAACATCTTTTTTTAAATTTCATGCGTGGTGGAAGCGCCACCCGATTGATGCTCAAGGCGCCGTCGCTATTGGATGGCATGATGCGCCGGGGTTGGCATCCCCTGAGCCCTCTGTTCATCGTCCTCTCGGGATTTTTGGTGATATCAGCCCCTCTTTTTTTTCCATCCCAGGGCTTTGTTCTGCCCAGGATTTCCTCCTGGGTATCCTACAAACAGGTCAAAAATACGCTTGATTCCCATCAAAAATGGATTACACCATCCGACAAAGAGGGTTTTCAAGCGAAGTTCGATGGCACGCAATTACACCTCGCCACCGCCATTAACCGGTACATGCATGAACATACTTTCGTGAGTTTCAGCCAAGTTGATTTTTTTCAGGCCGATTTGAGTCATATCCAGTTTCGGGATCAGGACCTGTCCAGTGCCAACCTGGCGGAGACTTACCTCAAGGGGACGGATTTTTCAGGCGCTCTCCTGATAGCGACGGACCTCTCCTTTGCCGTCCTGGATGGCACCAGACTGAACCAAGCCTGGTTGGCCGATGCCATTTTGACCGGCGCCATGATGGCCAATGTCGATCTTCGCTCAGCCAACGATCTCACCCAGGTGCAACTGGATGACGCCTGCGGCGACAATGTGCAGCTACCGGAAAACATGAATCTGCGCTCCTGCCGGGAATTTGCCACACCATCGGTGGATGGCGATCCTCCTTTGCTGACCGCATTCAAGCGTGGGCAATATCGCTCCAAAACCGTATTTACCCTTCAACGCCGGATGAAAATCATTGGTTGGTCGGATGGTCCACTGGACGGCATCTGGTCGGACCGGTATCAAAAAATCATCGAACAGCGGGATCAAGAGGGACAACTATCCAAGATTGCCCATTTTGATGTCCCTGAACGAATGGCGGTATTGCTCGACATGCAAAAAAACATGTCCAGAAAGGAAAATGTTGAAAATTATTTTTATCTGACGCAACTCCTCGATCGATTGCCGAAACCGCAAAAAACCACCATTACCACCGGTCAAATTTGGATCACCAGCTCCACCGATGGCGCCGAGGTGCTCCTCGACGGGAAACGCTTGGGGAAAACCCCGCTGTCCCTGAAACGATTGCAGCTTGCCGCACCCGAAAATCCGGATGCCCGTCATACATTGGAGGTTCGTCTGGCGGGGTACCAACCCCATATGGATCATTCCGTACAATTTTTTCAGGATCGCTCGTTCAAGCGGCGGGTGATTCTCCAAAGAATTTTCATCAAAATCCCCGTAAAATCCAATCCACCCGGGGCAACGGTGTGGTGGAACGGTGAAGAAAAAGGGATAACACCGATCACCTTGACCGGCGCTCTGGACCGCTCCTACGAACTGAAGCTGCACCGGGCCGGGTATAAAGTTCTTTACGCGATGGTCACGGCAAAAGAAGGTACGGCTGTTGATTATACCCTAAACCCCAAAACAAAATTTGTTGTTGCAAGCATAAATCAAAAACCTTCAACCACTACGGAAAATTCGTTAAATAATAACCCGGTCTCACAGAATAGTGGCCCGGTCCAGCAACTGCCAATCCGGAAATTTTCAAACAAGAAACCTGATTTCCTTGTGCACAAATCTAAAGAAACATGTAGCTTGGAAATCATGTTATCACCAAACAAACAACTTGGTGTGGCCTTCGTGTTGTATTTGGATAACAACGACTATAACAAATTTTTAGTCGGCAAAAAACTCGGCCCGGTCAGCAGTGATGTTTTACTTTCCTTTGATGATGGAAGCTACCTGAAGATGCCACGGCTGGTCAATGCCGATATACTTTACCATAAGCGAAAACGATTTTATCTGCATTATGATTTTGAAACGGCGGGAGATGGTACCTTATTGGACTTGATCGCGAAAAAGAATGCCATGTCCGTGCAGTTCATCGCTGGTGGCCGAGGATATTCGTTCCATATTTCACTCAAAGGCAGTTCCAGAAGAATTGACCAGCTCAAAAAATGCCAGAGCAGGATCCAGAAAACCTTCGGACGGTGACGACACCATTTGACCCGTCAGCTCGACCAGCTTTATCCACACTCGGCATAGAACGATTCGAACTCCTCCTCGTGAAAGACCGGATCCACCGATCCACCCCAGCGGCCGTGGAAGGCCTCCAGCAGGTGGTCGGCCGGGTGCTGGCCGCTTTCGGCGATCTGGAACAGGGGATCGAGATAGACCGTCTCATTGCAACCATCGCCGTTGCGGCGATCCTGCTGGACCAGGCCGGCCCGGGACCATTTCAACAGTTCCAGGGCCAGGTGTTGCATGGGTCGGCCATCTCCCAGGGGGGTTTTCATGCCCAGCTCGGGAACCTGCCGGTGGATGCGTTGCCGGGTCTCCGGCGTCCAGCGGTGCACCAGGTCCCAGGCCGCCTCCAGGGAGTCGGTGTCATAGAGCAACCCCTTCCAAAAAGCCGGCAGGGCGCAGAGGGTGGCGGTGTTGCCGGCGTCGGCGCCACGGGTCTCCAGATAATGTTTCAGGCGTACATCCGGGAACAGGGTGGAGAGATGGGTCTGCCAGTCCGCCAGGATCGGCAGTTCGCCGGGATGGTCCGGCAGCCGACCGGCCAAAAAGTGCCGAAAGGTGGCCCCGCCGGCGGGCAGGTAACGGCCCTGCCGATAGAGGAACAGCAACGGCACGTCGAGGGCATAATCGGTATACCGTTCAAAACCGAAACCGGGTTCGAAGAGAAAAGACAGCCAGCCACACCGGTCGGGATCGGTCCGTTGCCAGATGTGGCTGCGATAGGAGAGAAAACCGTTGGGACGGCCATCGATGAACGGCGAGTTGGCGAACAGGGCGGTGACCACCGGCTGCACGGCCATGGCCACTTTGAATTTGGCCGCCATGTCCCGTTCATCACTGAAATCGAGATTGGCCTGCACCGTCGCCGTGCGCGCCATCATGTCCAGGCTCAGATCGCCCCGCGACGGCAGATAGTCGCGCATCAGCCGATAGCGCCCCTTGGGCATCCAGGGGATATCGGCGAACGCACTCCTGGGGTGGACGCCGATGCCCAAAAAGGCCACATCCATCCCCCGGCACACCTCGCCGAGCTGGCGGAGATGTTCGTTGATCTCGATATGGGTATCATGGATGGTCTCCAATGGCGCCCCGGCCAGTTCAAACTGACCGCCGGGTTCCAGGGTGATGGCGGCCGTCCCCTTGGTCAAGGCGATGGGCCGGCCCGCTTCCAGCTCCATCCGCCATCCGAAACGGGCGGCCATCTCTTCCAACAACATTCGGATACCATGCGGCCCGTCATAGGGAATCGGCTGTAAACTTTTCTTGTAAAAACCAAACTTTTCATGTTCGGTTCCCACCCGCCACTTGGCTTTGGCAGTACATCCGGACTCCAGCCAGGCCATCAGTTGCCGGGCATCGGTTATCGGCTCTTCGTTTTGCGGGGTGTCAGTGGCCATAATGGGGGAACGGATCCGGGCAGGAGGGATGAAAACGGTTGAAAAACCTTGTTGGCGAGCCGAAAAAATTGTTCATATGAAAGAGCTGCATGAATTTTACGCTATCTCCCGACGATGTTCCATTTTTGGCGCCCCTGGTGACCACGAAGGGTGAAATTCCCAATGAGACGAACTGACAAATCCGGATATGAATACATCAAGGGGCTCTTTTACCATCTTTTGGAGGAACCCGACAGTAGCGCCCGTCCGGTGTTCAATCTGGCGATGATGGTGATCGTCATCGCTTCCATCACCTCGATGATCCTGGAGGTGAATCCGGACCTGACCCGGGATGAAGTGGCCTTTTTCAATCATCTGGAAGACATCTTCATCACCATCTTTTTTACCGAATATGTCCTGCGCCTCTGGGTCTGCTCCAATTTTCGCGAGGATTTCACCACCGCCCTGCGTCGCTATCATCGCCGTACCCATGAACCACGCACCTTCAACGCCTTGTTGCACGCCTTGAAAAAGGCCTTGCGGGCCAAGCTGCTGTGGATGAAACAGCCGTTGTCGATCGTCGACCTGTTGGCCATTTTGCCGATGTTCCGCATCTTCCGACTGTTTCGCGTACTGCGGGTGTTGCGCATCCTGAAACTGTTCCGCTATTCACGGCGGCTCTCCTTTTTCGGCACCATCATTCAGGAACGCTCGTTCGAGTTGCTCTCCCTGGTCACCGCCGCCATGGTGGTCTGGGGCATGGTGGCCGTGGCCTTTTTCGTGGTGGAGCGCGGGGTCAACCCCAAGATCACCAACATCTGGGAGTCGATCTACTGGGCGATCATCACCATTACAACCGTTGGTTATGGTGACATCACCCCAGCCACCCCGACCGGCCGGATAATCGCCGTTGCCGGCACCCTGTTCGGCATGTGGGTCATCGTATTCATGACCTCCATCATCGTCTCCGCCTTCACCGAACGCATCGTTAATTTAACCGAACAGCGGGTGGAAACCCAGGTGGATCGTATGCGCGATCATGTGATCGTCTGCGGTCTGGACGCCATGGGCCGGGAGACCTGCCGTTCGTTGGCCGCCGAAAAAAAACCGTTCGTGGGGGTGGATGAGGATCTGGAACTGGTCAACATGGCACGCGGCAACGGCTGGCTCGCCATCCATGGAGACATCACCGGTGAATCGGTCTGGGGACGCCTGGGATTGCAGCGCGCCCACAGTGTCATCAGTACCTTTACCACCGAGGCCACCAATGTTTATCTCATTCTCATGGTGCGGGAGCAACGGCCGGACTGTTTCGTCGTCACCTGCGGCACCGCCCATGATTCGGAAAACCGGTTGAAATGGGTCGGCGCCGACCGGGTGGTCTCCCCCTTTCAGATCGGCGGTACGCAGATGGCCCACACCGCCCTGCGCCCCAGCGCCATCCGTTTTTTCGACATAGCCTCCAAACGGGACAAAAGCGTCGACCTGGCCCTGGAAGAGCTGTTGGTCCCGGCAAATTCGCGCATGGAGGGAAAACCGCTGATGGAGCTGTTCAAACGCACCGAATTCGATGATGTCATCGTCGTCGGCCACGTCCCCGCTGGTGGCACCATCCTTTTCAAACCGGCCAAGGAGACCGTCCTCTACGCCGGCAGCATTCTCATCTGTCTGGGACATATGGACGATCTGGTACGGTTTCGCAATGCCCTGTGAGACGATGGGCTGAAAAATGTTGCCGATTGACCGGGAAGCGGGGTTCGCGGTTTTTTCGCCTCATGACCTTCCGGGGCCACCTGCCGGAACCCAATTGCCGCAACGGATTCAACAGGCCCGCACCGGCGAGGAAATCCCGGTGTCCGGGGCCGGTGATCCCGTCGTCAAGCTCACGCCGGTCCATGTTCGCTCCAGGGCTCGGGAGTCCGGCGCATGGATGGGGAAAGGATGCCTTGGGAAAAATTTCGACGTACTTCCTCCGGATGACCTGCTGGACGCCCTTGAAGGTACCGTCAAGCCGGGCAAGCGATGAATGGCCTTGCTTGACACCAACGCCCCGCTCTGGTTTTTCCTCAAGGACCCGGGGTTACCCGGATCGGTTCAAGAGGCCATCTCTTCGCCTTGCAACAGGGTGTTTTCCAGTGTGGTTTCCGCCTGAGAGCCAATCAACGCCGACAGGGAGTCATGCTCATGCGGGGCAATTGCGAATTCAAGCCGGATGTGGCCAAACGCCTTGAAACCGTCGACGAAGAGGTTTTGTCGGGCCTCCTGGCCAATGCCGCCGATGAAGAGGTCGATTTTGCCCCCGAGGACCTGGCCGGAATCGCACAGGCCCGGCGCGAACTGCAAGCGGGAAAGGGGATTCCGCACGGGAAAGTGGCCGAATGGTTGGACTCCTGGGGTAGCGACAACGAACAACCCGCACCAAAATGATTCGGCTGATCCGGTCGCTGCACGCCGTCGAAAATCTCAAAGCCATCCGCGCCCATATCGCCCGGGAAAACATCAACGCCGCCGACCGGGTGGCCAGGGCCATCAAACGACAGCCGGAACGGCTCAGCCGATTTCCCGGCCTCGGCCAGCCGGGCAGGGAAGAATCCGCCCGCCGCCTCCGGATCCCGCGCCTGCCATATTTCTCTTTGACGAAATCAGCGAGACCGGCGTTGAAATTTTGAGGGTACGTCACGCGGCGATGCGGTGGCCGGAAAATCCGTAGTGCGCATTTCAGCGTTTTCCCGGTAGGCCGTGTCCGTCACTCCAGCAATGACGGTGCTCTGCCGCTCTGAAAACTCACTGGAATTGGGCGTCGTGTCACCGGAACTTAATGGATATGATGGGTACAGTCAGTGTGTTCACCCACTGGCATCGAATTTTTTAATGACGGGAAAGGAAAATGGGTACTGTGTCCCCCGACTTGGGAAAGGAAAATAGGTACTGTGTCCCCCGACTTCAATGAAACTCTTTACCCTTGATCACCGTTTCATTGTGCGACCTCTTGGAGCACTTGCGACAATGGACAAAGAAATGGTCGAAGATTCAATCGCGCGGCTGTTTCCGTTCATTAAATAATTCGTCCCTCGATTTTCCAGGGTGATCACTCACTGCATTGATTTTTTTATGAAGGACATGGAAAACAGGTACTGTGTCCCCCGATTTTCTCCGTACCAGTTTCTTTTGTTGCGTTCGTTTCGTTTATTTCGGATAATTGTGGGGCGATAAGAGTCCAATGAGATGGGACCCCTATGAAAGCTATGGAACAACACCTGATTGGTGAGGAGACTCGTGATGGCCCCACATAATCTTCAAATGATGGAACAGCCGACCGAACAGGATGTGAAAATCGCAGCCCAGGGGAGCCGCCAGTTGGCCGCCATTCTGGGGAAAGGGATGGATGCGCACCTGTTTGTGGTAGACCGGGACATGGAGATCACCCTCCCCATGTCTGCCATTCGTATGCTGTCCCAAATCCTGGACCAGATGGCCCAGGGCAATGCCGTCTCCCTGGTCCCGATACATGCCGAATTGACCACCCAGGACGCGGCGGACTTCCTGAATGTCTCCAGGCCCTATCTGGTCAAACTCCTGGAGGATGGTGCAATCCCCTTCCGGAAGGTGGGTGTGAGGCGGAGAATCTTGTTCAAGGATTTGATGGCCTATCGGGAACGCAGCATGGAGCAGAGGAAAGGGGCGTTGGACGAACTGGCAGAGCAAGCCCAGGAATTGGGGATGGGATATTGAGGTGGCCAACTTCACGGCCATCTACGACGCTTGCGTTCTCTACCCGGCACCATTGAGGGATCTGCTGATCGGTCTCGCTACCACTGACCTCTTCCGTGCGCGTTGGACCGATCGTATTCATGAGGAATGGATGCGCAACCTGCTGGCAAATCGGCCCGACCTCAAGGAGGAACAACTCCAGCGTACTCGGGAACTCATGGATCAAGCGGTTGAGGACTGTCTGGTGACGGGATACGAGCGTCTCATCGACGGGTTGGATTTGCCAGACCCGGATGATCGGCCTGTCTTGGCTGCTGCCATCAAGGCGAATGCCGGGGTGATCGTCACCTTCAACGAAAAGGATTTCCCTCCCGAGGCATTGGCGGAGTTTGGTATCTTTACAGAGCACCCGGATGACTTCACCGCCAATGTGATAGACCTCAATGAGGCGGCTGTCATCGCCGTGGCGAGACCAAAGGGAACGATTGAGGAACCCTCCCATGTCCAAGGAGGAGTTTCTCGACAAGCTGCGAACTCAGCAGTTGACCCGGACCGCGGCGTTCCTCCAGGAGCGGATTGAACTCCTGAGAGGGGTTAATTCTGCTTAGGATTCAACCAGATCATGTGGGTGATTAGTTCGAATACGAACCTGGATTCGAACTGTTACCCCTCGATGTTACCCCGTCCTGGAGAGATGCTCAGAAAAAGCCTTTATAATTCAAACGTTACAATCGCCTTGGCGTCAATCCCCGCTCCTCCGCCAGCCATAAGGTTCTAAATTTTCTCCGTTTTTTCTCTCTGAAACACCTCTCGGGAAAACCCGGAAAAACCCCAATGTTTCCAATGGTTGGCGCCACCGGTTTTTCATGAACCACCCCGTCGACCCCAGCGCCCATTCAAGACACTGAATTCGGCGGGATTGCCCGCACCCTCGATCATGCGCATGAAACGCTTTACCCTTGGTCATCGTTTCTTTGTGTGAAATCTTGGAGCACTTGCGACAAAGGACAAAGAAACGGTCGAAGATTCGGTCGTGTATCGTAATGACCTAACCCGGTCTCGCTGGGAACAAAACCCACT
>CAYFNE010000128.1:0-13063 GCA_964344355.1 uncultured Magnetococcales bacterium | reverse complement strand
ATTTGACGTTAAATTCGAACGTCGAGTGTCTCATTTTCATTGACACATTCCGAGGTCCAAGAACCGCTTGGCTATTGCCGGTTGAGGAAGAGGAGGAGACCCACGTATTCCCGTCCAGGCAGCCGGAGAGCGTCAACAGCCCCGCCACCAGGGAAACAAACAGCAGAGTGACAAAGCCCGGATAGGCTCTGCTCTCTGTCAAAAAAGATTGTTTCGATGATTTGTTCACGAACCAATCCCCCCACCGACTGGTTAAAACCTTGTCTCAAGACCGCCCGAAATCAGATCATGACGGTTATCCATAAAAAACCGCTCCCACTCCACTCTCATACAAGACGCGGATGATTTAACGAAAGCAAGATGGTATGGTTGGAGCCAAGGAGGACATGACCATGAAAAGCATCCACTTGGCTTTGGAAGAGCAGGAGCAGCTTGTTTCAACCTTCAAGCTGACAGCAGACCGTCGGTTGAGGGACCGATGTCAGGCAGTCCTGATGGATGCGCGGGGACGGTCACGGGAACAGATTGCCGAAGATCTGCATGTTCATCTGTCCACGGTATATGACTGGCTCCATCTCTATCTTGAAGGCGGTTTGGCAGGGCTGAAGATTCAATGGGCACCCGGCAGAAGTCCCAGCATTCCTGAGGAGTTGGCCCCCGAGATCGTAGGCTGGATCAAGGGTGGGCCGGAATCCTGTGGGTTGGACCGGGCAAACTGGACCTTTGCGGAGCTGGCCCATTATCTGTTCAGAGCCCATGGCATCCAGGTCAGCGAGACGACGATGAGAGAGTTTTGTCACCGCCATGGGGTGCGTCCTTATCGTCCGACGTACCAGTATCTCCGAGCGGATTCTGGCAAACAGCAGAAGGCTAGGGAAGAGCTGGCAGAATTTAAAAAAAAGCCGAGGAAGGGGAACTTGTCCTGTTGAGCCAGGATGAAGCCCGCTTTCCATTGGTTCCGACCTTATTGAAAACACTTGGGTTAAAGGGGTGTCGTCCGATGGTCGGTACCTATGACAACAAAGACTTGGTCTATGCCTTTTCGGCTCTCAACCTGGCGGATGGCAAATTGACAACCCGTCTTCTGGAAAAGGCTTCCGACCTCAAGAGGAAAGAGGGAAAAAGCAAGACGCGGCACATGCAGGAGGGCTTTGCGCGCCATTTGCGAGATATCGGACGAGCCTATCCACCGCTTCAATACCCACGCGTGGTGGTGATCATCGACAATGCTCCATGGCACAGGGGTGCCCTGATCTCGGAAGCCCTGGCAAATCATCCACATCTGGAACTATATCGACTGCCCAGCTACAGCCCGAACCTCAATCGCATCGAGCGGTTCTGGAAAATTCTTCGGCGAAGGGCCACCCACAATCGGCTTTTCGGGAGCATGGCTGAACTCCGGAAGTCGCTACGAAACAGCATCAGCTACTACCAGACTCTTCGGCACAAAGTGCTTTCGCTGGTCGGAGCTTGAAAATTTCGCTCAGTCATCTGCGTCTTGTATCAGGCTGTGACGTTCATCCAGACGATAGCGCCATCCAACACCGGCTACCCAATCAACGCCGTCTTCTTCTCTCTGGGATGTTCCGGCTCCTGTACCACCAATGTCCGTCTCTCCCTGCCAAAGGAATGCACCGGCCTTGCCCAGTAGGGAAAATCTGGGGCTGATATTCCAAGAACCAACCCCCTCCAGAACCACCCCATGGATGGACACCGGGGCAACCTGGGTAGCCTCCTGGATTACATTGGCCGTTCCACCCGGCAACGCCTGAACGTGGGTACTGACCCTGCCCAGGTTGAGATAGCCCCCCTCCAACCCGAGATTTTTGGTGAATTTATAACCGCCGACCAGTTTCCAACCCATGTTGGTCCGGTCGATATTCGTTGAAGTGGAAAGCCCCTGTCCGGCCATGTGCCGGTCCAGATCGGCCCCCTTGACATCCACCCTTGAAAACCCCACCCCGGCGACGATGTACCAGCCACGGTCATTCCGGGACAGCCAGGCGGTTTTCACCTCGTTTGAGGATTTGACCTGCGGAACCACAGCCGGGGAAGGTTCCGGCGCTTTCTCAACAAATGACTCCGGTGCCTCGTTCCCAGCCACCAGATCCTCGGGCTGATTGACGGGTTGATCATCCGATGATGCCGCTTCCTCCCTGGCCGTTGGAGGCGTTTCCCCAACCGTCAGGCCGGGCCGCACCGTCTCCGCCCGGGCATCCGTTTCCGTGTCATACCGGCTTTTGAAATGGTTGAATGAGATTTCATCCATGGAGAAAACAAACCCGGCCAGCACTCTTACCCCCCCCGCTTTCCTGAACCGCTCCGCCGCTCTCCTGCTCGAAAACTCCCCGACCTGAACGGAAAACCATTTTCGGTGCGCCCGGTCGAACATGACCAGTACATGTGGACGCAAACCTTCAGCCTCAAGTTTCCTTAACAAAACTTCAGCCTTCCGCCTTTTCTGATACGCCGCAACTTGAACCGCATGCACAACCCTCTTTTGTGCTGTATTTTCAGCGTGCTCTTGTCGATCAAGCCCTTCCCCTTCGGATGCTCCAGGGAAAGCCATAAAAATCAACACAATAGACACAAGAAGGATTTTCAGGCTTTCCATGTTGATATCTCGGCAAATTGAGTTCGCGGCACCACTCACCCCTCGCAGTGTCAGTCGGTTGACAACAAAGCCCGGAAACCGCCCAGCCATCGAGTTTACTTTTGGATGTATAGATTTGGTCGTATGAATATCCGATCAGTTTAAATGGAGCGCATGGAAACAACAACCTGTAACTATTTACACCCCGTACAGTTAATGAGCGGAGAAATAATTCTTTTACAAACAGACTGCTTGACTCCTCAAGCAAGATTCCGAAATCCACCAAACTCACAAAAACCTGAGCAGTATCGCCCTGGCCACCGCCTGGGTACGGTTTTTCGCGCCCAACTTGCGGGTGGCATTGGTGATGTGCTTGATCACCGTGCGCGGGGTGATGGCCATGATCGTGGAAATATCGGCGCTGGTCTTCCCCTCGGCGACCCAGATCAGGCACTGGCGTTCACGGGGACTCAACAGCTTGAATCGCCGCTCGGACTGTTGGGCCAACAGCGCCATCAACCGGGTTTGCAGGGATGGCAACAGCCCCTGAAAATGCAGCCAGACCCGTTCGGCATCAAAATCATCCTCTTCGGTGGCAAAGAGAGCGAGCATGCCGGTTTCACCCCGGGTGCCGTGGCAGGCGGTCATGAACCCCCGGGAATATCCCCTCCCGTCAAGCCAGGCATGCAACCGCCGCCCCTCCTCGGATTCCATCCGCCGTATCAGGCCGAACATCTCCTCGTTCAGAAGACGCACCGAACTGGTCAGCCCATGGCGGAAAAAGGGATCGCTCTGCCGGGAGGCGACCTGGAGACAGGATTCCATGAGATCGACGGGCAGATTGTGAATCTGGTAGAGCGTATTGATTTTCAGGAAACCGTCCGGCATGACGACGACATAGAAAAAGCCCTGGGAGGACGCCCCCACCGCCTGCTCGCGCAATGACTCCCCCATGCCATGAATGGCCGCATCGACCCGCTTCCGCTCCACTTCCACAGCATATTCCCCCGTTTCACCGGTCTGCCAAGGCGGCATCCTCCCATGGGCCTCTCCGGCGGCCATCTCCCCGGCCTTCTCCTCCTCCGGCCCGGAGCGTGGGGAGAACGGCCTGAACGCCAGAGGACACGCAGGGTAATTGGGAAAGATTGAAGCTGACAACCTGTCAAATCATACCAGCCCGTTGATAAAGTCCATCCCATCCCAGGCGACCATCTGGTAAAATTACCGAAACTTAAGCGGTGGAGGTGACGATGGCGTTGGGACGGCGGAAAGATCGGCAGAAGGAGATGTTCGTGACCTGGGAGGAGATTCCCCGGTCTCGTGGTCATGTTTTTTATGATCGGCTCCAGGAGGTTCTGCTGGAATCCGGATTCGACGACCACGCCGAAACGCTCTGTGCTCCTTTTTATGCCAAGAAGATGGGCCGCCCCTCGATCCCGCCGGGACAGTATTTTCGGATGCATCTGGTGGGCTATTTTGAAGGCATCGACAGCGAACGGGGCATTGAGTGGCGTTGTGCCGACTCCCTCTCCTTGCGGGAGTTTTTGTTGCTGGAGACCACGGGCCGGGTTCCTGATCATTCCACGCTGAGCACTACCCGTACCCGCTTGCCGATTGAGGTGCATCGGGAGATGTTCACCTGGACCCTGGCGGTTATTGCCAAGTCTGGCTTGGTGCTGGGCGGTCGGGTTGGCGTGGATGCCTCGACCATGGAAGCCAATGCGGCATTGAGAAACATCATTCGCCGTGACACTGGTGAAAACTACCGGCAGATGTTGGCGCGCATGGCCAAGGAGAGCGGAATTGAGACGCCGACGGCGGAAGATCTGATCCGCATGGACAAGAAACGCAAGGAAAAGAAGCTGTCCAACGCGGATTGGGAGTCGCCCGTTGATCCTGATGCCCGCATCGCGAAGATGAAGGATGGGCGCACCCATCTGGCCTACAAGCCGGAGCATGCGGTGGACCTGGATACCGGGGCCATCATAGCCGCTGAGATGCACCACGCTGATGAAGGCGATACCAGCACCTTGAACAAGACGCTGGAAGAGGCCCGAGAAAATCTGCAGCAGGTGGTCGAGGCGCCGCCGGAGCCGGACGACCCGGCGGAAATGGTGGCGGACAAGGGATACCACTCCCGCGATGTACTCAAGGGATTGGAGGATGGTCCATGGAAAAGCCGCATCGCCGAACCGAAGCGCAATGGCATCAACCGCTGGAACGGTGATCATGCCGCACGGCGTGCGGTATACAACAACAGAGCCCGGATTGCTTCCGGGATTGCCAAGGCCACGGCCAAAAAACGGACGGAACTGGTGGAACGCAGTTTTGAACATGTTCTGGACCGTTGCGGCGGCATGCGCCGAACATGGCTTCGTGGTCGGGAAAATATTCACAAGCGGTACCTGATCCATGTCGCCGGTTTCAATCTTGCGCTACTCATGCGCCAAAAATTTGGATTTGGAACACCAAGGGGGTGGGCGGATCACCCGAGACTCATTTTTTGCGTTTTTCAGGCCGGTTTTGGTCTCTGTGTGACCATTTTGGCCATCCTGACGGCGATTCCAGGTCTTGGTCCGTTTCTGTTCCCGATCGTTGCTGAAATCAGAAAATAATGATGCCAGAGCCAAAGGCGGGTTTATCAACGGGCTGATACACCTTCATTAGTCGATGCGATGATCAATTTCATTTATCCCGCTGCTTTTCAGGTGAAATGGCAACTGTTTGCGATTATTCTTCAGGACCGATGTTGATGTCGGGCTTTACGACGCAACGGTTGATCGTCCGATGATTCGGGGATTTTTTTTTGAGGCTGGTTTTTGACCAATGGACAACCATCGACTGTTCCAGGATCTTGTTGAGCCGATCAAACGGGCCGGGAGCCGGGACGATCTTTTCCGCGCCATGGAGACGATTCAGCGGAAAGCCGGTTTTGAACTGTTCTCAAATTCCATCTGGTTCCCGGACCGTCTTCGCCAGACCAGCCTCAACCTGTTGAACAATATTCCCGAAACGGTTGCCCGTGAGTTTCTGGAACTCGGTCTGCTCGAATTTGACGAGGGCCTGAACCACTGTCGGCGCAGCTCCATCCCGTTGGTTCTGGACACCGGCAACCGGCCCGTCTTGCCCGCCATGCTGCGCTACTCTCCCGGGTACCGACGGATCCTTTCCTTCTATCACGATCAGAACGCCTCGCGCAGCATTGCCCTGGGTGTGCATGGCGCCGACGGCATCTGTTCCACTTTTTCCTTCTGGTATGGCGCGGTGTTGACACCGGACCGGCTGCGGCACTCCCTGCACACGTTGCCGTTGGTCCAGGCGCTCTGCCCCTATCTGCACCAAAAGATGGTGGAGCTGAGCGGTTGGAAAAGACCGGCGATGCGGTCTCTCACCCCTCGGGAAAAAGCGTGCCTTCTATATGCCGGGGAAGGTCTGGGCGCCTGGGAGATTTCGGAAAAGTTGAAAGTCTCGGTCCGCACGGTGCGGTTCCATCTCGACAATGCGGCCAACAAGCTCGGCGCCACCAACCGTACCCAGGCGGTGGCCAACGCCCTGCTCGGCGGTCTGCTTTGAGGTCACGATGAACGTTCTGTTTGCCGTGGTCATGAGCCTGTACATCCTGTTTCTCTCCCATCACTCCTGGCGGCAGCGTCATCAGCTGCGTGGCGTCCGGGATTTTTTTTTTTTCGATGAGACCCATGACGCCGATCACCTGATCCGCTCCTTCCAGGCCAGCAGCGTCTCCTTCACCGCCGTGTTTCTGGGAATTCTGGCCTATACCGCCGTGCTCGGATCCAGCGCCTACTGGCTTGGAATCGGCTTCGGGGCGGGCGTCATCTTTTACGCCGCCGTTCTTCTGCCCCGGCAGAAAAAATATCTTCTGCAAGGCAAGCGGTTTCCCCGGTTGCTGCAGGAACTGACCGGTCGGGCCTGGGTCCGGCCCGCCATGGCCATCATGACCATCCTCATCTACGCCCTGGCGATTCTGGCCGAGACACATGGCGTCCGTTTTGTGCTCGGTCCCGCTTTTTTGCGGGATTCCCTGTTGCGCGAGGCATTGCCCGCACTGCTCGCCGTCGTGGTGATGCTCTATTCGGTCTACGGCGGTTTCCGGTTGCAGATATCCACCGACCATCACCAGCTTTATCTGATCGTCCTCGGCTGTGGCGCCCTGGTGGTCGGCGTGCTGTTGTTCGGAGCGGAGGGGGGCGGCAAAAGCGTGTCCCTGTTCCAGCCAAGCGATTTTTTCAGCCGCTGGGGATTCATTGCCCAGACCCTTCTCGGTCTGGCGTTCACCCAACTGCTGCTTTATGACAACTGGCTGCGCCTGTCGTTGTTTTTCGATTCGGACCGATACCGGGGCACGGCGGAGGAGACGGAGGACATTTTCAACCGGGTTCAGCGGCTGCACTATGTCAGCGGCGTGTTTCTGATCCTGATTCTCGCCATGCCGGTGTTGATCGGCATGCGGCTTCAGGCATCGGGAATCGATCCCGGGGACAAAACGGCATTGAGCCTGTTTTTTGCCCACCTCTGGAGTCTGCCCGCGCCTCTCGGCCAGATTTTGACCGGGCTTGGGCTGCTGGGTTTTTTCGCGGCTCTGTTTTCCACCATGGATACCTGTCTGGTGGCGCTCACCGTCACCTGTATGGAGGATCTCCTGAAACTGGATATCAGCGGCGCGGAGGGGGGTGGAAGCCTGGCGGCGGCCCGTTGGATCTCCCTGGCCTTCGCGGCACTGATATTGGCCGTCAGCCACATGGATATGGATTTTCTCGCGCTGCTCCTGTTCGTCACCTATGGACTCAACGGCCTGGCCGGTCCGTTGCTGCTGGTTCTGATCGGCGTTGAACATTTGCCGGTTTTATGGCTGGCCGCCTCCGTGCTGGGCGCCTTTGCCATTCCGGCGTTGATCCTGACTTGGCCCGCCATGAGCGGACTGCGCGACCATATCGGCATCATCAATCTGGGACTCTCCCTGCTCCTGGTAACCGTCGGCCTGTTTCTCCATCGGCTCGGGGAGAGCGGCGGACGGGCCGGAGGCCGTTGAATCATGGATACCTTGCGTTTGCTGGAGATGATCGACGGAATTCAACGGGCCGACTCTGAAAGCATTCTGGAGTCCCTGGCCACCTCCTTTTGCCAGGCGCTTGGTTTCGAACATTTCATTTTCATTGTTTTTCCCCCCGGTGTCGTCCATCCGAACCTGTTGGACAGTGTGGGATTCACCAACCACCCGGCGACATTCAGGGAGCAGTATGGGGAATCCGCCAGTATTTTGGTGGATCCGTGGCATGCCCACGCCCGCAGAACCCTCATGCCCGTTTTTGTGGATGAAATGCCTTTGCCGTCCCCGTCAAACTCCCCGGAGAAGAACCGTTTGTTGGAGATTGTCCATGATTTTCGGATTTACGGCGGCTTTTCGGTCTCCGCCCGGGATACGGAGGGCCGCATGGCGCAATTGACGCTGAGCATCCCCAGCGACCAAAACCCGGATCGTTTGCAACACCGTGCCTTCATGGCCCAGGCGATGCTGCCTTTTCTGTTCGAACGGTTCATGCATTTGACCAGACGGACGGATCAACCGGACAGGGTGACGCTGACGGAACGGGAGACGACGTGTCTGCAATGGATCGCCCACGGCAAGACCTCCTGGGAGACCGGCAGGATACTGAAAATCTCCGAACGGACCGTGGTCATGCATGTCAACAATGCGGCCAGAAAGCTGAACGCCGACAACCGTCCACATCTGATTGCAAAGGCGATCATGAACAGGTTGATTCAGTTTTGAGTGTGTACTTTTTGGAAGAATGATCCGGCCTCATTGTCTGACTGGACAAAGCCGGAGTGACTGGTCATGATTGGTTCAGTGATTTGTGGGAAATCAGTAGCATGGCGAAACAACCTGGGTATGGGGGGGTACACGAACCTGATGGGCAGCGGTAGGTTGGATCAAGTCAGAGACATTTTATGACGGATATTTCCCAACCCCATGACCGTTTTCTGAAAGCTCTGCTGTCCAAACCGGAGACGGCGGGAACTCTTCTCAGGGAGCGGTTGCCAAAGGAAGTGGCGGAACTGTTGTCTCCCGAGCCGCCGGAGTTGATGGATGGGGCGTTTGTGGACGAAGAACTCCGCGCCCACCTGACGGACAGGCTCTATCTGGCGAAAACGGTCACGGGCAGGACCGCGTTGTTGTACGTTTTGATCGAGCACAAAAGTTCGCCGGAACCTCGCATCGGCTGGCAATTGCTAAAATATATGGTCGAAGCGTTGAAGCAGTGGGAGCGGGAGCACCCAGCTTGGAGGAAATTACCGGCCATCGTACCGTTTCTGTTTTACCATGGGGCGAAGGAGTGGCGGATTCCAGATGAGTTCCTGGCCCTGGTAGATGCGGAGAAAGGATGGGGACCGTGGCTGCTGAATTTTCGATTCACGGTTTTGGATCTTGGAAAGATTGAGGACCGAGCACTATCCCGACAGCCCCGGTTGCGGGCTTGGCTGCTGGCCGCGAAATATGCCACTCGGGATGGCCAACAATCGGAGGCAAAGGAATTTCTGATTGAGGTGCTGGCCGAAACAGATGAAGATTTTCCCATCATCATGCGCTACATGATGGAGACCTACCAGGACTTTGGCGAGAAGACATTTCGCGAGATTATCCGGCGTGTACGACCGGAGGAGGAGGAAAAAATGATGTCCCAGTTTGCACAGGAAATCATTGCCAAGGGCAAACCAGAGTGGTTACGCCAGGGCCGCCAGGAAGGCCGCCAGGAAGGCCGCCAGGAAGGCGAGGCTGCCCTCCTACTTCGTCAACTTCAACGGCGCTTCGGACCTTTGCCTGCGGATGTGACCGGTAAGGTCCTGTCCGCGAACCAAGCAACACTGGAAACATGGGGTGATCGGGTGTTGGACGCCGTGTCATTGAACGAGGTTTTTGTGTGATATTTTGTGGTCGGATTATACCAACGCACTGATATTGTTATATTCTGTTTTTGTGCCGGGTACGTGTTGGTTGACCGTAGGAGGGTTGAACTTTCTGAAATCGGCCCAAAATCAAATCTCAGAATTTTCGACGCCAGTCGCTCTTGGTCCGCCAGCCATAAGTCTCTAAATTTTCTCAGTTTTTTCTCTCTGAAACATCTCTCGGGCCCCCCCGAAAAAACCCCAATGTTTCCAATGGTTAGCGCAACCGGTTTTTCATGAACAACCCCGTCAACCCCACCCACCCACTCCGAAAAAAGCCGGATTTTCTCTAAATACCCCCCATTTCTCAAAATCAACCCCACCTCGGGCCAGTGGGTGGAGATAAAGAAATCAATGGGTTACAAATCCAAATTTCGAAATCGTCGATGGTTCACGAAGGAAACTGGGATCGAACTTTGAGGTGATTGTGAGCGGTTTTTGGAAGGCGAAGGTAGCTGGGATCGGACTATATAGTTGAATTTTGGTAGGATTTTGGCGAGCAAGGAAAATTTGGATCCAACTTTTCGGTGATTTTGAGATTGTTTTTGGCGAGCAAGAGCGACTGGAATCGGAATGTGGTCATCGCTTCCGACAGTTCCAATCTGAAGCCGAGTTGAGTAGATTTGGACCAGGGAAAAAATTTTGCGGGAGTCGTCACCATGACTGATGCCACCCAGGCGCAAGAATCCGTCCCAAAAAAAATGCGTCCGATTTTTGATGAGATCGTGGCCATCACCGATATTTTTTGTCAGGAACACCTGACTGAAAGTTACGCCATGATGGCCAGAAAGATGGCGGCTACCCTCAGCCGGAAACGACCATCACCCTTGGCCAGGGGAAGAAAAAAAAGCTGGGCTGGCGGGATCCTCTACGCCTTGGCCCAGGTGAATTTCCTCTGGGATCCATCCAACGAACCCTACATGAGCGCCACGGATCTATGCGAAAAGCTTGGTGTCAGCAAAGGTACCGCATCGAACAAGGCCAGGGAAATCGGGGACATGTTCAACATCGTCCCAATGGATCCTCGGTGGTGTTTACCGGAATTGATGGATGACAATCCAATGGCTTGGATGATTCAGGTCAACGGATTCATGATGGACGCCCGGCACGCATCAGCAGAGGTGCAGGAAATCGCTTTTGCAAAGGGGCTGATCCCATACGTCCCCTACAAAAAGTCGGTAGAAAACGTTTCATGATTTCATCCAATCGAGTCCGATCTGTCCTGCCTACCGAGCAGTTTGAGGCCCTGGGGCAGTAATCCAAGGTTTATTTATTTGAAGTGATCAAAAAGGATCAATATGGAAAAAAAACACAATGACGCCATCATTAAAGAATTTGAACAGTCAATGAAGACAAGCGGACTGGTCAAAAAAACGATCAGAAATCATATCCAAAATGTTGACTTGTTTGTCAATGATTATATGCTTATAGAAGAAATTGAATTTGAAAATTGGCATGACGAAATTGATGAATTTTTTGAATGGGCTATCCGAAAGAATGTTGTGATCAGCCAGTCATCTTTGCGGCAGTTTGTGTCAAGCATCAGAAAATTCTACAAATTTCTTTTTGATACAAGGAAAATTGACATAAAAACGTCAAAGAAAGTAAATAGTGTTTTAAGAGAAGGTGTGACCGATTGGTCAATAAGTGTACAGCAATTTGAAGATGAGCTGCTTGCAGACGAGTGGTAGATTTTTGATACAAATTAATCAGTCGTTCTTGTGAAAGGTTTTATGAAATGCGTGCTTGGGTTAGAAACCCTCATAGCGGAGGGGTAAAGATTCCTGAGAGAATAAAAATTGAAACTGAAAAACGGATAAAAAAATATGCTGATGAAAATTTTAAAGGTCGATTTAAATCAATAGTTGTTCGATTTAAAAGTCAATTTTGCCATATTGACTCGTCAATGAATGATGGCAATATATACCATCTCTGCCGTCTGCGCCATTTTAGTGAGGAAAGGTGGAGTGTCGCATTTTATGCTTACAGCTCAATGAAGTACGAGCCTACTTTTTTAGATACAGGTGAAGAATTCGGAACTCCAGAAGAGGGTTTTCAATCTGCGTCTATCTATCTTCAAGATTAGAGATGTATAAATCGCAGCTTTTCCCTCTCCTGGGGATTGAGCGTCCGAAACTCTCGAAGAGACAATACTTTCGGTAGGCTCTATTAGCAGCTGTAAAGTAGTACTATGTAAAAATACGGAAACTTTCTCAAAGATAGTGAAAGACTTCCCATGTCAATACAGGACAACAATCCGCCAGCCGAGACCCTTCGCATGGCAAGGTTTATTAACAGTATCATCCAAGCAGCCGAATACGTTGAGTCGGGAATAGAGACTAATACTGACGTCCACTGTCGGCATCATGATGAGCTTCCTCCCTGCACAGGTTTCCTTACAATCCGACGCCAAGATATACCGGCATCAATTCATTGGAATTGCCAGAGATGCTCAGAGGCTGGGGTTCTTTCAGGTTTGGATGATAAGTTCGGTCAGATCCATATATTCCCAAGACACTCTCCACCAACGATCGACCAAAACTCATATGTTGGTTCAATGATTAATCAAAAAAACAAGATCGATCATTGGCTTGGAGGAGTTGATCCAGCATGGAGAAATGTTCCCAGAGAAACGATTGATGCCTTCAACAGAGTCGTAAAGATAGAAGATGGACCAACGATTATAAATGAGGGCTTATCCATTGAAGATCTATCAGATTCTGTAGTGCTAAAGCATGCTCGGCTTTTTTTGACTGAGTTGTTGTCCGAAAAAATAAAGCTAACCGTAAAAGGTAATTTGAATCTAAAATTTGTAGATCAGATGTGCGAAACTTTCGAGTGGCCAGATTATGACGTATCAAGGTTCCGCAAGTATAAAAAAACCATAAAGGAGGAAGAGTTTCTGCCGCTAAACTTTATGCATATAATACTTAAACTGTCAGGGTTTGTGAGAAAATATCGAGGGCACCTTATCATCACTAAGCGTGGAAAAGCTTTACTTCAAGATGCTAGAGCAGGAGAATTACAATCTACTCTTTTTAAGGCAACATATAATAAATTCAATCTTGCATATTTAGATGGAGTACCAATTGGAAGCGCTTTTCAACAGCAAATAGGGTTTACTATTTTTCTGATTGGACGGAAGGCAGCTAACTGGATATCTCTTGAAGAACTGTTACGCCAAACAGTAGTTCCTGTAGATGAAATTTTCTCTGTACGACCTGATTTTCCAGAATGGGCATTTGAATCCAGAGTGATTAAGACGCTCATGTGGTTTGGTCTGTTGGAAACCAAAAGGCTGACCGAACAAAGTGTTTATCCAGCTAAGTTTCAAGTTCGAAAGATGAAGATATTTGATAAAATGCTCTCTTATGATTAATGATAATTGATGCGGATTGTGAAGATATGTCAGCAGATATTGGATGGTGCGTTTTTGCCTTGATCATATGAATTGACATGGGTATCCGGTTGCCTCAGGCTAAAACAACCTGAAAAACTTCCAGA
>CAYFNE010000127.1:0-13282 GCA_964344355.1 uncultured Magnetococcales bacterium | reverse complement strand
GGTTTCAATCTGTTGGGGGCGGCAACGGGTGCGGTCACCTGCGGTTTTTTCACCATCCGGCTTTGGGGCATTGAAAACAGCTATGCCATCGCCGGCGGCGCCAACCTCGCCGCCGGGGCACTGGTTCTTTTTTTCCTCCGCCACCCGCAACCATCCTTGCCGGCAACGGAACCGGCCGATCGAGCGGCCATCCACCCCACCACCGAGTGGTGGTTGTTGGCCAGCGCCGGTATCAGCGGCCTGCTGGTGTTGGGGATGGAGGTGGTCTGGAGCCGCTTCGCCGCTTTTTTGCTCGGCAACCGGGTGTTCGCCTTCGCCACCCTGCTGTTCGCGGTGTTGATGTTGTTGGCGGCGGGTTCCCTGCTCTCGGCCCGCATCCATCGACGTTGGCCGGACACACCGCTCACACCGTTAGCCTGGATCTTTTGTCTGGCGGCCCTGGGTTCGATACTCTCCACCGGCGGCGCCGCCTGGTGGATCGCCCGGCAGCCCCGGCTCGAAACCGCCTGGCCCGCCTTCGACAACCTGTTCCCGTTCTACCGGTTCGTGGAGGTCTGTCTGCTGTTGGCGCCGGTTTTGATCCCCCTGGGCATCCTCTTCCCACTGGCCCTGGCCGGATCCCGACGGGCATTGAAAAACATCGGCCCGTTGACCGGCCGATTTTATCTGGTCAATACCATCGGCACGGTGACCGGCTCCCTGGGCGTCGGTTTTTGGGGCATGAACCATTTCGGCGCCTTCGGCTCGGCGCGTCTGCTGACCATTGTCACCCTGCTGTTCACCATCCTGCTGTGGATCGAACGGGTATGGCGCCGGGGGGCCGACATCCGTGAACACCTGCCGCTGGCACTGGTGGTGCTGGTGACCATTCCGCTGTTGAACACCCTGCCCAGCCGCTTTCCCCCGGCCCTGGAACCGGGAGAAAAACAGCTGTTCGAGCGGGAAGACCCCTATGGCCTGTTCCGGGTGGTGCGACGGGTCAACGGTGATCTCAAGGTAACCAACAACCGCACCGAACTGGTATTCCATCTCGGTTCCCCCGCCACCTCGCGGGTGCAGCAGATGCAGGGCCATCTGGGACCCTGGTTTTTCCCGGCTGCGCGAACGGCGCTGGTGCTGGGCAGCGGTTATGGCATCACCGCCGGCGCCCTGGCCGCTCATGCCAATATCCGCCGGGTGGATGCGGTGGAAATTTTACCGGCCATGATCGCCGCGGCGCCGTTGTTCCAACCGCACCACATGAACCATCACGTTAACGTCAAGGTACACCTGCATCAGGACGATGGCCGCCATTTTCTGGCCCGGAGCCGGCAACGGTATGACATCATCGCCGTCACCGTTTCCGATCCACGGCTGCCGGGCGGCAGCGGTCTGTATCATCGGGATTTTCTGGAGTTGGCCAAAACCCGCCTGAACAAAAACGGCGTGTTGATCCATCACGCCTTCGGCAACGGTCGCACCACCATTCTCGCCACCCTGCGGGCGGTGTTCCCCCACCTGCTCCTGACCCGCGCCTATGGCAACGGTTTTCTGGTCGTGGCCGCCGACCATCCCCTGCCATTGCCGGAACAACGACGCATGATCTTCCCGATGAACGCCCGTCTGGCCATGGCCGCCGCCCGGGGACGGCAACACCTGGCGATACCCCGTTTTCAGACATTGAACCGGGTCACGATCGATCCGACCACCGCCATCGCCAGCGATGATCGTCCCTTGCTGGAATTCGATCTGAGCGGTTACGGCCCGGACCTGCTTTTCAGCAACCAATGAACGAACCGGCCCTCATCCCCCTGCCGGCCCGTCCATGTTTTCCCGCACCATGGCCAGCGCCCGTTCCAGTTTTTCACACATGGTTTGCGCCTCCGGCCACTCTTCCACCTCGATGATCCCCTTGAGCCGAATCGACAAAACCGACACCCGGCGTAAGTTGAACACCCGGGTGGCGACCTTCAACCACACCACCTCCCGCATCGCCCGGTCCCCATCCCGCTTTTCCACCGCCTCTTTCAGCATCCGCAGATGGTCTGGCGCCTCATCGAGAAAGGCGACCACCTTTTGCCGGAGCGCCCGCGGGTCCGTTGTGGCCGGTTCGGCAGAGGCCGGTGGCGTGGCTCGTTCGAGCGGTGCCGGCCGTGGGGTTGATGGCGTCATCGGTCGAGCGGTCACCCCGGTTTTTTTCGTCGGGATGGTGACCGTGATCTCGGTGCCCTCGGCCTCGGAGGAGCGCATGTGAATGGCGCCGCCCTGGGTTTCGGCGATCATTTTGGCGGAATAGGTGCCCAAACCGGTGCCGGTCGATTTACCGGCGGTGGTGAACTTTTCAAAAAAGGTTTCGCGGATATTTTCCGGCACCGCACCCTGATTGTGAATGCGGATGGTGGCGCTCTCCTCACCACCCCGCAGGGAGACGGTGACGGTTTGCAGTTCCGGCGATGCCTCCAAGGCATTTTTGATCAGGTTGGCCATCATCGAATAACAGAGCATCTTTTCCCCCCAGACGATGAAGGAACCATCCTCCGGGACCGGTTGACCATCCACCCGGACCTCCAGGGTCAATTGATCGTTGTGGATCATTTCGCTCAAATTGTCGCGAATGGTGCGGATGGTGTGCAGCAGGTCCACCTCCTTGGGATTGAAGGCATAGATGCCCCGCTCCATTCGATAGAGCCCCAGGGAGAGGGTGATCATGTGCAGGGCCTTGACGCCGCTGTCATGAATGATCCCCAGATTATCCCGGGTCGACGCCGGCAGCGTTTCATCACCGAGCAGGACGGTTGAATAACCGATGATGCTGTTCAACGGTGTTTTCAGGTCGTGGCGCATGATCAGGTCCACTTCCTGTTTCAATTTGTCCGCCTCGACCAGTTCGATGTTTTGCCGTTCCAATCGTTTGTTGGCATCGCTCAAGTTGCGATAGGCCCGGCGCAGGTTCAGATGCAACCGCACCCGGTTTTGCACGATGGGCAGGGAGAGCGGTTTGGTGATATAGTCCACCGCCCCCAGCTTCAATCCCTCCAGTTCATCCGACTCTTCGGACTTGGCGGTGACGAAAATGACCGGGATGTCCCGGGTGGCGGGATCGGCCTTCAACCGGCGGCACACCTCGTAGCCATCCATGTCCGGCATCATGACATCCAGCAGGATCAGGTCCGGCGGATTGGACGATCTGGCCCGTTTCAAGGCCTGTTCACCGTTCTTGGCCACCCGGGTTTCATAGTCGGACTCCAGGATCTCCACCAACATGTTGATGTTGAACCGTTCATCATCGACGATCAAAATTTTTTGTTTGTCTTCAGTCATGAACACATTTCCGTCCACTCACCGGCGACGGTGACCACTTTTTGAGAAATACCATCTGTTTCAGGAAACTACGAACACGAAAAACATCCTCACGATATCCCATTGAAAGCGATGAAGTCGGTCCAGCCGGTAACCGGATGATGAAAATGGAGAATATCCACGGGTTGACGGGCGTTCCCCTTGCAAAAAAAATCCGGGGCGGCAAGGCCCCGGATCGAAAAACCGTCATACCCGCGGCGTCAAGCCGATATCACTCTCCCCAGCAGGTGGAAAGATCGGCGGCATTGCCATCGCTGTCCTTGGCACTTTTGGTGCCCAACTGGTTGATGGACAACGTGGCGCAGACGGTATCTTCCACCTGGGCGTTGGTGGCGGTGGCGGTCAGGGTGAAATAGGAGGTCGGCGCGGAGGGCAGCAGGGTGATGTCATAATAGTCCATGTTGTCATAGGACGATTCGCCGGTGGCATCACCGGGATAGAGCGCCGCCAGGGTGGTGTAGACATAATTGTCCTGGTAATACTCGTTTTCCGCCAGATACAGCTCCATCAACGCCGTCTGCCCTTCGGAACGGCGGGTTTTCTGGATGTATTTTTCATAGGCGGGAATGGCCACCGCCGCCAGGATGCCGATGATGCACAGGACGATCATCATCTCGATCAGGGTGAAACCGCTTCTATTGGCTTGCCGACTCATCGCCCCTCCACCTCGTTCGCTCGGATACCGTTCCAGACTGACCACCCCTGATTAAACCGCATTCCCGTCCGCACGGAAAGGGTGAAACGATCCGGGATCACTCATCGATGATCTGTTTCCAACTGATGCGGCCGGTTTCGGCGTAGCCCATGAATCCACCGCCCTTTTCATCGTCCAGGCAATCGTCCAGTTTGTCCATCAACTCGGTGGTGACGGTGGTATAGGTGGTCTCCACATCTTCCGTCGTGCTCGGGCAGGCGGGCACCGTGTCCTTGCCCTTGCCGGTTCCGGCATAGTCGGATACCGGCCCCATATAACTGTCTCCGGAATGACCCGGCGGCACGCAGGCCGCCCCGGTCGGATTGCCATCCGCATCCAGTTCCTGCCCGACATCGCCAGCACCACGATGGGCACAGTAGGCGTTCTTGCTGATGCTGAGCAGGTTGTACTTGCCGGAGTTGCCGGCCTTGTGGCACATGTAGATCTTATAGTTGCTGTCGGTATAGTTCTTCTTGTACTTGCTGGGACTGATGCAACTGCCGTCGGTCAGGCAGTTGTCATATTGAGTCTGCCAATTGGCATCATGATAACATTCGCTCGGATCCCAGTGCCAAAATACCGAAGCCTCCCACAACAGATTTGCCGTGGCATGGTGCAAGGTGGCATGCAGGGTACCGGTGGAAGAGTTGACGGCCTGAACCAGCAGCGCCCCGTTGCGATATTCGCCATTGGGACCATAATCATTGTCTTTTACGCAACCGGTATTGGTGGGATGCAGACCGCCCACCAAAATGGAATTGACATCGAAGGTCAAGGAAAGGCTGGTCAATTTACGCACGCCCGCCGTTAGTTGAGCCTCACTGGGATTGCCCAGTATATATTTTTGCAGTGGATCACCGCCGGCGATATGACCGGCCACGAGGGCTTCATAATCCTCGACCGTATAACGGACGCCATTTATTTCCAACACCCCGCCGGTGGACAGAGCGGCATTGGCGACGGTGACGTAAAACAACTGGCTGGTGGAAAAGGTTTCATCGACATTGTTGAAACTGCCACCGACGATGTTGAAAAAATCGATGGTGGTCAGATCGTTTTTGTCATCCCACTCATGAACATGCTCATTGGTGATTCCGGCTCCATCGTTGTAGATTGCCGTGGCGGTATCCAGATCGAAATGTCCTCCGAACAGACCGACATCCGCCGGCTGTTCGACGGCCTTGTCCCCTTCCTTCTTTTCCTTGATGGCGGTCAGCAGGGAGGTCAGATACTCGCCACTACAGCCAATGACCTGCAAATCGACCGCTTCATCCGCTGTCGAACAACGACCATAATAGTCTCCATCATGGCCATCCTGAGTACAGTTTCCACCCGCGGACGTGCCGTCCTCATTCAGGTTTTCCCCCAAATGGGCACAGGAAGCGGAGGTGTCGACGCTGATATCGACAAATTTTCCCGACTTTCCGGCCTTGTGGCAGATATCGATCTTTCCAGTTCTGGTGCTGGTGGCCTTTCTTTTGGCCTTTTTCGCCGACTGCTCGTCATCACTGCCTTTGTCCTTTTTCGTTTTCTTTTTCTTCTTGGCATAGGCGGCATCATAGATCAGGGTGGCCGAAACCAGGGCCGTCACGCCAGCCACCACCCGGGGCAGTGGTTTCATCGCCTGGATGGCCGGTAGCAACGGCATGGCCAGGGCGGCGATGAGACCGATTAACCGACCGAAACGGTGGCTGGTTGACGGTGATTTCATGATCGACCCCTCCTCGTTTGTTTGAAACCATCGATACCATTATCGACAGTTTCAGCCATTTCCTGAAGTCAATTCGAGGAAATGAGCTGTTTCCAACTGATGCGGCCCGACTCGGCGAACCCCATGTAACCGCCGCCCTGGGTATCCTCCAGGCAGGCATCCAGCTTGTCCATCAACTCCGTGGTGGCCAGGGAGTAGGCGGTATCCTTGTCCACCTTGGCCGACGGACAGTCGGGTTCGCTGGTAAAGTCCGAAACCAGCCCCAGGTAGGTATCGCCATCATGGCCACCCGGTACACAGGCGGCGCCGGTGGGCGCCCCATCCACCAGATGGTTGCCGCCCAGGTGGGCACAGTAGGCGCTGGCGCTGATATTGAGCAGGATATGGTTCCCGGAGTTGCCGGCCTTGTGGCAGACATAGATCTTGTCCTCACTGGAAACATGATTTTTCTTGAACTTGCTGGCTTCCATGCACGTGCCATCGCTCAGACAACTGGTCAGCGTCGACTGCCAGGAAGCGTCGTCATAACAGAGGCTGGATCCCCAGTGCCAATACTGGGAGGCTTCCCACAGCAGATTGGCGGTGGCATGGTTCAGGGTGGCATGGATGGTGCCGGTATTGGCATCGACCGCCTGTACCAGCAGCGCGCCGTTGCGGTATTCCCCGTTGGGACCATAATCATTGGCCAGCACACAGGCCGAATCGGTCGGCATCACCCCGCCCACCAGCAGGGCGTTGACATCATAGGTCAACGACAGGCTGGTCAGCTTGCGCACCCCGGCATCGACCTGGGCCTCGCTGGGATCGCCGAGCATGTAGGTGCGCAATGGGTCGCCGCCGGCGACATGATCCGCCACCAGTTTTTCATATTCGACCACCGTATGGCGCACGCCGTTGATTTCCAACACGGCGCCATCGGAAAGGGCGGCATTGGCGACGATGATGTGGAACAACTGGCTGCTGCCGACGATGGTGTCAAGATCATCCAGGTCGCCCTGGATGTCGAAATAGTCGATGGTGGTGCGGTCATAGTGGTCGTCCCACTGTTGGACGGTATGATCGGTGCTGCCGGCGCCATCGCCATGGATGGCGGTGGCGGTGCTCACATCGAGGCTGCCGCCGAACAGACCGGCATCGGTGTACTCTTCGATGATGCGGTCCGCTTCATCCTTTGCGCGGATGGCGGTCAGCACGTCGGTGAGATAGTCGCCGGTACAGCCGATGAGTTGCATTTCCGTCGCCTGGTCCAACGTCGAACAGCGGCCATAATAGTCCCCGTCATGGCCGGTCACCGTGCCACAGGAGTTGCCGGTGGCGGTGCCATCCTCGTTGAGGTCCTCTCCCAGATGGGCGCAGGAAGCGGAGGTATCGACATTGATGTCGACGAATTTCCCCGACTTGCCGGCGCGATGACAAATGTCGATCTTGCCGGCTGTGGTCGCGGTGCTGGTCCTTTTGGCCTTGGTCGCCGACTGTTCGGCCGGTGTGCCCTTATCCTTGGAATCCTTCACCTTTTCCTTGGCGCCGGCGGTATCCGGCAACAGGGAAACCGTGGCGAAGACGGCGAGACCGGTGATGACCCGTGGCAACGGTTTCAACACCTGAACCGCGGAAAACAACGGCATGGACAGGGCGGCGGTCACACCCAGAATCCCACCTAGACGGCATATGGTCGATTTCAGTTTCATAGTCCAGTTCTCCATGTGAAAGTGTCGGCCGCTCACCGGGTGCAAGCCATTCAAGTTGATTTCACAGAAGACATTTCAACATTTGGACCAGAGTTGAAAAACATAATATTTTCATTTCTTTTCAAGATGTTGCATAACAAATTCACATTCAGGCAAGCCGGGAAAGACAATTGATATTTACATTTATGTAAATATAATTTGACAATCACCGACCCCCTTTGAACCGTGTCCTCAACGTCAATATTCCGTGTAACGACCGAAGACCGACTCCACCGTCTGCGAGGCGGAACCGGAGCCGGTGGCGGTGGCGGTGACCTGATAATAGTCCATGCAGCCGGTTTCTCCATTGCCGCACCCCGGATTGGGACCACTGTAAGGCTCCTGGATCTCCACCACCACCTGGGAGGAGATGTGGGTGACGGTCACCGTCGAACCGTCGGGGGTGCCGGGTATGGTGAAACTGTTGTCGGTGATGCTGATGCCGTCCGGCGGGCTGGCCTTGATGGTTTCGAAGGTGCCGCTGATGTCGTTTTCCAAAAATTTCTCACCATAGGCCAGGGCCGCTTCGGCATCGTTGAAGGTTTTGCTCTGGAACTGGATGTTACCGGCCATTTTTTGTTCCACGGTGCCGGTATCCATGGCGGAAACGGCCAGCAGGGAGAGCATGGTCAGCAGGATCAACACCAAAATGAGCGCGTTACCCCGTTGTCCGGTCGTCGTCTGTTTCATGATATCACCCATTGTCTGTTCAATGATCCCGAATCGGTTCAATTGTTGCGCAACTGATAGATACTGGTATAGACCCGCCGCCGATAACAGTTGCCCCCGGAGTCGGTGGGGGTGTAGCTGCGGTTGCCGAGCGCATAGGTGCGCAGGGTATCCCGGCAGACATTTTTAATCTGATAGTTCCAGGCCGGATCGATGCTGCGGGCCAGGAGGTCCACGCGCACCGTCATGACCTCCTCCCAGTCGGCGATGGCCGTGGAATCGACATAGCTGGTGACGAAGGTGCCGGTGGACGATTTGAGGCCGAAGCTCAGTTGCATGTCCTCGATGCCCTCCACCACCTCCAGGGAGGCGCCGGTGGTGGTATCGTGGCGCACCAGGGCGGGAACGCCGCCGGTATCGCGAATGTAGTAGATCAACCCCTTGATGGCCCGGTATTCACCCCCGGCCAACGAGGTGTTGGCGGCATTGCTGACGCCAGCGGTGGCGACGCGGATGACCTCACCGGTGGAAAAATTGCTGAACAGATAGTCCTGGGTGGCCACCAGATCGTCCACCGCCGTGGTGGTGGTCTCGGCCATGCGCAACACCATCACGTCCGAGGTGGCGCTGTTGTCGGAAATGCAGGTGAGATACGGCGTGTCGGCGCTGTAGGTGGTCTGATCATAACCGATCAACGGTTCGCTGAGGCGTTGAATCCAGTTTTGGCCGCAGTCGGTCTCGGTACCGGTGGGCGGATCGGGATCCAGCTCGGTGACATCGACGATGTGGCCGAAATAACCGGCCATGCGAAAATCCCGCGACATCATCAACATGGCGAAACGGCCATTCTCCTGGACTTGCGACAGTTCGTTGACCAGTTTGTAGGTTTTGGTCAGGGGGTTGAACACGCCCAGCACGCCGATGGTGATGACGGCGGTCAACCCCAGGCCGAGCATCAGTTCGAGAAGGGTGAAACCGGCCTGTCCATCGGGACGTCGCATGATCCTCTCCATGATCAGGGGGTCGGCATTTCGGAGGTGATCAGGACCGTGCGCGTTTCGGCGCCGGTGCTTTTCGATCCCCCCAACCAGGATATGGTCACGGTGTAGATCTCCCCGCTCAGGGAGATGGTGCCCACCCCCTGGTGCAGGGAGGTACGGCCACCGGCCCCGGCGAGATTGTTTTGCCATTCATAGAGGTCCATGTCGGCCCGCAGGGAGGGGGTGGTCACGGTACCGGGATCGGACAGGGTGGTCTGGCCATAACCGACCGCGGCGCCGACATAACCGTCCAGCCCGTTGAGGTTGGCGCGCATGCGGTCCATGATTTCATAGGCCATCCAGGTGGCGTGGGAGCGTTGAAAGGCGTCGGTGGCGCTTTTGACCGATTTGGCCTGCATCAATCCCAATCCCAGCAGCCCGGCGGAGACGATCAGCAAGGCGATGAGAATTTCGATGAGGGTGAAACCACCCTCTGTACGCGTCGGTCGGTTCATGGGCAGGGATCCACCAGTTCACAGGGATCATCGGCGGACGGGCACTGGGAGAGCTTCAGCCGACCGGTGCCGCCGATGCAGACCACCTCCTTGGAGGAGGCATCGGTACTCTCCAGGACGAAATTGCCGGTGGTATTGCTGGCCCCGGAGGCGGTATAGCGGATGAAGGAGGAGAAATTGGTGCTGCTCAGGGTAACGCCGGTCAACTCGGCCCGGACCATGAGCTCCTCGTCGCCGACTTCATCGTAGACATCATCGTTGTCATTGTCCTCAAAAATACGCCAGCCGCTGGCCCACAGGCTGTCGGTGACCTGCATCACCACCCGTTTTCCCCTCTTGACGGCCTCCCCTCGGGTCAGGTTAAGATCCCGGACCAGCAGACCATAGTGCATTTCGAAGCGGATGGAGCCGAGCAGGGTGGCCAGGCTGGGGGCGGTGAGGGCGGCGACGACACCGATGACCGCCAACACGATCAACAGTTCGAGCATGGTCATGCCCGATGAGGCCGGGCGGCGGCGCCGTCTCCGGAACCGGTTGCCCCCCCCTTCGGGAAACGTTTTTCCATGTCTGTCGATCGCCACGGTCACCCCCATGATAGGTTCCACACTGCCGGACAGTATAGCCATATTTTAATGATTTTTCAAACTTACAATTGAATCAAGCCTGTAACGGGCGATGACGAACATGGGCGAACGATGACGAAAGGGAACCCGACCACCCCGGGCATAAACGGGCGCTTGACGCTTTTTCTGACCGGCGCCGGCCTCGCCATCGTCCAGTTCGTCCTCATACGTGATTTCACGACCATTCTCTATGGTGAGGAGTTGGTCATCGTCCTGGTGACGGCGGCCTTTTTTTTGACCCTCTCCCTCGGTTACCGGTTGGCCCTGAAACCGACGGGGAGGGTTTTCCGCCTGCTTTTGGCCCTCTCCCTGCTGGCGCATCTGACCTTGCCACACACCTATCGTCATATCAGCGCCTGGGGCGCGACATGGGGCATGGGGGGATGGGGATATGGGACCATACTGTTTCTCCACGCCCTGCTGTTCAATGCCGCCCTGGCCATGTTCCTGCCCCGGACCGTGCATGCAACCGGTACCGATGACCGGGACCGCCCCGATCGCATCCGAATCTATTACAGCGCCGAACTGTTGGGGTTCGCGGCGGGATTGTTCCTCATCTCCCTGACCTGGAACCATCCCGAACCCTGGCTGTTGCCGATCCATTGGACCATTCTGCTGCTCCTCGGCCACCGCACCGTGCAAAAACCGGCCTTTACCGCCCTGTTCGCGGCCGGCGCCGTGCTGGCCACGGTTCTGTTGCCCCATCTCGACCCGCTGGGCACGGCCCGGCTCTATGAACGGAAACAGCGGGTCCGCGGCGCCAAAATCCTCTATTCGGTCGATACCCCCTACCAACGGGTGGATATCCTGGAAAACCATCGGGGTGAACGGCTGCTCTATCTGGATGGACTGCTCAACCTCAATTCCACCGATCTGGACGATTTCAACCACTATCTGGCGGTGCTGCCGGCCCGGCTCATCTGGCCGCGGCACGCCCTGATCATCGGCAACGGCACCCTCTCCTCGGTACCGAAGATCGCCCCCTACAGCGGCCGCATCACCTCGGTGGAACTCGATGAAGGGGTGTTGGCCGGCGGCACCGCCTTTTTCACCAACCCGAGCCGATTGAAAAAAATCGAAAACTGGCAATTGGTGGTGGATGACGGCAAGCATTTTTTGAGCCGGAGCCGGGAAAAATATGATTTGATCATCATGGATGTGCCCTCGCCGTTCACCGTCCAGGTGGGGGCGCTGCACACCCGGGAATTTTACCGGTTGGCCAAAAAACGGTTGACCGTCAACGGCGTCATCAGTGTCCAACTCTCCGGCATGCTGCAAAAAAACAACCACACACCGGCGCAAATCACCGCCGCCCTGCGGCAGGTGTTCGGCGAGGTGATCGTGGTCGGCAGTTTCAAGGGTCAACGGGGGTTCGCCTATGCCGGCGACCGGCTGCCCTTCACCGCCGATCGGGTGCGCCACTCACCGGTGGCCGGGGAGCGCCGGCTACAGGTCTTTGAAACCGCTCAAGTGGATGAAATGTTGACCGGGGCGGTCCCCTTCTCCCTCGACCGGATGGACCGGGTGTTGCTGCGCGGCTGGGAGCGGGTGCGAGCCCGATATTTTTCCCGATGAGATCGATCCCCCTCTACTGTTTCCTCTCCGGGCTCCATTTCGCCCTGTTGCAGTTCGGTTATATTTACCTGCTGCAGATCCATGTCACCGCCACCTGGTTGACCTTCGCCCTGGTGACCCTGACCTGGATGGTCGGGGCGTTGTCGGGCCTGTGGCTGAAAAAGGGCGATGCCCACACCGGCCTGGGAATGGGACTGCTCGGTTATCTCATCGTCCATCTGTTGACCCGGCTGTTTCCCTTTTCCCTCGCCATCCTGCCGGCGGCGGCGGTCTGTATCCTGGCCGGCGGTTTCTGGGCCGGACGCTTTTTTCCCTTCATGACCCGGCGGCTCCCGCGTACGGATTTGATTTTTTTCCACGAAAACAATGGATTCATCCTTGGAATCCTGCTCTGTTTCGCCGGCCTCACCCTGCTGGGACGCGTATCGCTGCTCTGGATGCCATTGTTGACCGGCGGCGGGTTGGCCCTGTTCGGTCCCCAACCGTTCACCACCGATACCGCCCCGGAAAGGGAAACATCGACGGAGAAACCGGCATGAACGACGGCCCCCGAAAAAACATCCACCTCCCCTTCCTCTACATGGAACGGGGCAAACGGCCCGGCAGCAGCCATTTTTTAAAGGTGGTGCTGGCGGACGATTTCGCCGTCCTGCTGCTGGCCCTGACCTGGCTCAGTCCGGATCCCCTGCTGCACGGGCCGATGCTGTTGGCCTTTCACCTCTCCTTCTGGTGCATTTATGAACTGGGATATGCCGAAAACGACCGGCTCGGCGCCAAACACGAAAAAGACCCCCACTTGAAGGCCAACCACCAAACTTACCTGGCCCGGGTCGATTTCACCCAGGGTTGGCTTTGGGCCCTGCTGTTGGCGGCGCCGGGGTTTTGGCTGCTCGATCTCTTGGAAAAACGGCCCCTGTGGCCGATGATGCTGGCCTGGCCGGGGGTGTTGGTGGTATTGCGCGGCACCTATTGGCTATTCAACCGTCTCGACAAACCCAGCCGGGTCTGGCCCTATCTGCTGTTGCAGTGGTTGAAATGTTTCCCGTTCCTGATCCTCGCCCCGGGCAACTGGCTGGCGGTGGCCTTTTTCAGCGCCCAGACCGTCTCACGCTGGTTCGCCTATCTGATTTATCGCCTCCCCGGCCAGGGTTGGCCGGACTTCATCCATGCCATCCGGTTTTTTCTTTTTCTGTCATTGGCCATCGGTGGCGGCTGGAGCGACGGTCAACTTCCAACGATCGACGTCAACCTTCTGGGCCAGTTCATCGCCATGACCCTGTTTTTCGCCTATCGCGGCCGCCGCCAGATCGCCGCCGTTTTCAGCCGGGCACGACGCATCGACCGGACCCGCTCCGGACCGTGAACCCCTACCCAATGCGCAACAGTCGAACCGCTTTTTTGTAAGCGATTGGCAAACCCCAGGCTCCCGCGTCAGAATTTTTTCTGCCA
>CAYFNE010000126.1:0-13972 GCA_964344355.1 uncultured Magnetococcales bacterium | reverse complement strand
GAGAAAATCTACACTTTAACGTACGTTAGGTCAAATGGACGCACCACCCGTTTTTTCGCGATATCTGAGCAACCTTGAAAAACAGACAACCCCTCTACGACTCATGGTCAGGATTTTGGCCGACCAGAAATGAGCCCGTCGGGAGTCCTTTCCGGGGTCGGGAATTCCCGTATAAAAACGGGTTTCGACCAACTGCCAACCTTTTTCCAAACAGACGGCATGAGCAAGAGTCTTCGGATCGTAATTTGGATAGTGATACCCAAAGGCTTCCTTGGCGGCAGTAAACAGATTTTGACCGTCGACAAAGACAACCGCCCTAATTCTACTGGCAGACGAATAAACAAGAGGCATTTTGGCGACCAAAAAAATAACCCCGCCCGGGCCTCTCGGATGGAGACGTGTCGGACGGGGGGCAATTGATGGAAACATATTAGCCGAAACGATCATGAGTTATCAAGACACAATTTGATGAACAGCCATCAATCGATCCACCGATACCGGAAAGCCTTCGAGTCGATCCGGCGTCATCGGCAACCATCCACATCGCCCCCACCTTACTTTCCGACCGCCTGGAGCCATTTTTACCCACCCTCGGCAACGGAAAGGAGCGATTCGGGAAAAGCGCCATTTTTCAAGCCCGCCGATTGAACCCCCGGCCCCCTTGGGAGTCTAACTCCGCAAGGGACCAGACCACACCGCCCGATCATCCCGGCGCGGGTCTTTCAATGAGACGGGTCCCCGCCTTCAACCCCGCCGCAACAGTCGGAAACACTGGAAATTTTCTACGGACAGGAGTGTGAACCATGAACGTTGCCATCACCAGCCAGGACAAAAAACGGGTTACGGGTCATGCCGAGCGGTGCCAACATTTCTGGGTATTCGAAATCGTCGATGGAGAGGTTCACAACAAACACTGTCTATCCATACCGGAAACGTCCACGTTCAGCCGGTGTGATTTCGTCCATGAAGGGCACCCCCTGGACGGGGTCAGCATTCTGATTACCCATGGCATGGGCCACAAACTGCAAATCAGCCTGAAAGAGATCGGCATCACCGGCCTGATCACCGATGAACGGGATCCGGATGCAGCGATCCACCATTTCCTCGACGGCACCCTGCCGGTCAAGGATACCGATGACAGAAAACACCCCCACTTTCATGAACTGATAAAGCACAAAGGGTTCAACGCGCCCCATGCCGGAATGCGCCATCTGGGACCCATTTCCTGACCCGACGGACAGGAGGCGGACATGGACACGAGGATGCTTTTCAACGAAGGGGAGTTGTGCCTGGAAGAGGGTGATTATGAAAAGGGCATCGCCTATTTTTCCTCGGCGCTCAAGGTTTGCGACTCACCGGGATGGACCGGTCCGGGAAGGAAGCGGATTCAGGAACCGGTCAGGCGCCCCTTTTCCAGGACCGCCTCCGCCGGAGGCTCCAGCGCCTGGCATGACCGCACCCAGGAAAAGGCGCAGCTGTTCTTTTTCAGGGGTTCGGCCTACATGATGTTGGACCGGGTGATGGAAGCGGAGCGTGATTTGAACACCGCCATCGCCTTGATGCCCTACTACTGGCCGGCCTTGTTGGAGCGCGGCCTGTGCCATATCGAGATGGGCGAGGTGCAGATGGCCGAAGCGGACATCAAGATGGCCATCCATCGTGCCCTGAAAAAACACCATGGCCCGACCAGACGGGAGATCATGGAGGATGGTGAAAGCCGGGATGACATGGTGAAGGCGTTGATGACCGGCCTGTGTGGATTTCCGGCTTTGAGCCTGAGCACCGGCGAAATCAACCAGGTGCGCCGGCTGTTGGGAAAACTCGCCGCCCCCGCCGGCAAGACCGCATTCAACCCGATTCCGGAAACCATGTTCCACATGGCCTGTCTGGACAAAAACCGGGAGATACACGTGCCCCTGGAATACAACCGCAACATACACGGTCCCTGGGAATGATCGGCGCGGCCACCGACCTCCGATGCCGGTTCGGATGAACGGATCGGGCGATGATCAGAGGGTGCCCGAAAACACCATTCATGGCGTTTTCGGGTGGTCCATGGATGGACCGCACGAGGCTGTCGAAAGGTTTTTCGACAGCCTTTCATTCATTCAACGCCTCCGGCCCGGACAACAACCCCTGTTCGCGGTAATACCGGGCGGCGCCGGGGTGGAAGGGGATGGTGGTGACCGTCGCCGCCCGTTCCGGGTCCACCTTCTCCAGGGCGGCGTGGGCCAGACGCAGGCAGGGTAGATTTTCGAACAGGGCCCTGGTCAGGAGATAGACGGTCCGTTCGCTGACCTTGACATCCACCAACAGCAGATTGCGTACCGCCGCCGTCGCCAGGTCCGACTGTTGACCGCTGTAGGTGCCGGCGGGAATGGTGAACCGTTGCCACATGCCGCCGTTGGCATTGAGCGCCGTCAGTTGCTCATCGGTGACCGACAACAGTTGAAAATCGGCCGAACGGGACAACAACCCCTCGACGGTGCGCGCCGGCAGGCCACTGAACAGGGCGGCGCCACCGCCCCGTTCCCGGAACAGCCGATCCATGGTCTTGTAATGTCCCCCGCAATAGCTGCGCTGGTCGTTTTGGAACAGATCGGCAAAGGTGCGGAACACCTCGTTGGTGAGAAATTCATCGCCGCTCTTGGGCTTGGGCTGGCAGATGAATTTCATGTTGCCCAACTCACGCAGGTCGGGTTGTTCCGGGGTTGGATCGGCGGTGATGAAATGGGCCACGTCCGGCCAGACCGTGGCCAGTACCCGGGCATTTTCCAAGGCGCCCACCTTCCTGGCGATGGATGCCGGCGGTTCCATGGCCAGGGCCAGTTGTGCCTTGCCCTTGTGCAACCGTTGAATGTTGTCCACCGTTCCGGAGGTGAGGAGGGCGGTGACCTGGATGTCCTGATTGCCCAGATGCCGCGACCACAGGTTGGCCAGTATGTTGCCGACCGGATAATAACTGCCCCCCGGGGAGCTGGTGGCGAGGACCAGGCGGGACTCGTCCAGCTTGGCGAACACCAGGTTGATGACCACGGTGCCATTATCGGCCGCCGCCGGATTTTTCGCGTCCGGCTGCGACGTTTCGCCCAGCGGATAGCGGGTGATGGAAGAAGCGGGCACCCCATGGCGGACCAACCGGTCTTGGATGAAACGGCTCCGCCAGTCCGATGCCGTCAGGCTGATGGCGGGGTTTTCGTGGCGCTCGGAGTGGCCTTCCAGGACCACCAGGGCCTTGCACCGGTTGATGGAACGGGCCGCCGCCAGCAGATGGTTTCGTACCGCCGCCGGCAGGTCCGTCTTTCCCAGGGGCAGGACCAGGCCCGGGATCCGATAGCGGCCCCGCCAACATTCATGAAACCGTTCCCAGGGCAAAAACCGGTTTTCGACCCCGGTGTCAGCCACCAGCGGGGACGCGGCGATCAACGAATACAGGAGCGGGATGAACAGGAACGGGAGTCGCATGACGTGGGTCCGATCAGTCGAAATGGTTGTTCGTGGCCTTGGAAAAGGCCTCGAAAATACTTGGCAGTGTGAGTCCCCGCCGCTTCAGGGCGCCGGCCCGCATCGAGACCACGTATTGCTCGGAGGTTTTCACCGGCATGGCGCCGGGATGGTTGTCGCCGTGTATGATGTCCAGGGCCATGGCGGCGGCGGTCTCGCCCTGCTCATAAGGAGAGACCCCCACCGACAACATGGCGCCATCCTCGGTGTTGAACACATTGAGGCCGATCACCGGTACCGGCGAGTGGGCCTCGGTCCAGCCCATCACCTGTTCGGGGGCGGCATATCCCCGGCTGTTGCCGTTGCGCGGCAGTTTCCGATAGCCGGCCACCAGTAAAAAATCGACCTGCCCGGCCAACAGCGGCAGTTGCTCCTGCCACTGTTGATAGGTTTCCATGAAACGGGCGCCCAGATAGTGTATCGGCGCCCACGAGAACGAATCCATGTAGTCCGCATCCCGTTTGCTGGAGTAGGAAGAGTCGCTCAGGAACAGGGCGCGGATCGGTTGTTCCCGGCGGTCGCCCCGGGCGCCCAGGGCCATGAGCACCTCGCGGATGGCCGCCACCGGTTTTCGTTCCAGGATGCCGGTGACATTGTTCGCCCGATGGTAACCGTATGGTTCGATCCGGCCGTTGACGCCGGCGAAGACGATCCTGATCCCGGGGTGGTCGATGAAAAACCGCGCCGCCAGTTTTTGCGCATAGTCGTCGATGGCGATCAACACATCGGGTTGGATCCGTTCGATGACCCGGCGGGCGACGATGCCGGCGCGCCGCAGTTCGTCCTTTTCATGAAACCGTTTGGTGCGCATTTCGTGATGATGCACACTGATCCTGGCCTCCTGATTCAATATCCGTTCCAACCCCTTGTTCACCTCCCGGGTCCAGACATAATCGGCGCTGTAGCTGTGCAGGATCAGGATGCGCGGCCGGGTATGGTTGTGCCACAGGATGATCGAGACACAACCGGTGATGAACAGGATCATGAGCGGGCCGGTGGTTTTTCGCAGCGGATTCATAGCAGCCCCAGGTCATGCCAGTAGGGAATGGAGAGAAAAATGGCCGCCACCTTGAGGAGGGCGACGACGGTGAAAAACAGCGCCGTCCGGTCCGATTGGCCCGGCTGCCGCTCGCCGGTCATGGCGGTGAACAAGGCGTAATAGGAGGCCTGATAGGGCCAGATGTAACTTTCCGAAAACAGCAGGATCAAAAATCCGACCAACCAGGGATTGACACCGACATTTTCCGCGATGGGGATCAGCAGGGCGGCGAACAACACCACCGTGGCGTTGATCGGCAGGGCCAGCCGGGTCAGGAACAGGGTGATGGCCAGCAGGATGATGAAGGCATGAAAGTTACTCTCCATGACATAGGCCAGCCAATCCAGGCGACCGGTGATCCACTGGTCGACGCCGACATGTTTCATGGCGGCGATGAAACCGATCAACGAGCCCAGAAAGACCAGAAAGCTCCAGTCGATCTGGCGGCGGAAATCCTTTTTCCCCAAAAAGTCGAACATCAACAGGATGACCAGGATGCACAGGGCGATCCAGGGCAGGGGGATCTGGTGGAACGGGGCGGTGAAAAAAGAGAGCAGCAGGGTGACCAGTCCGGCGGTGCCGGCCCATTCGGCGCCGTTCATGGGACCGAGGATGGTCAATTGCCGTTTGACCACCTCCCGGCTGATGGACGGTTTGGCCGGATTGATGAAAAACAGCCACAATCCGAGCAGATAGAGCATCAACAGCACCGCGCCGCAGACCGCCGCCGCCAAAAACCAGTTGAGCCATTGGAACTGGAACTGTTCCTGAAAGGGCAATAGACCGAAGACCACGAAATTGATCGACTTGCTGCTCAAGAACACCGCCGACAGCAGGCTGACCCCGCCCAGGACGCTGGCGGACAACCGCGCCCGTTCCACCGGGTGCAATCCCGATCCGAAAAGGCTCGTCAGATTGTCGAAAAAGGTGCCGACGATGGCCACCCGGCCATTGGTGGTGGGGATGACCGGAGTCAACAGCAGTCCCAGCAGGAACAGGCTGGCGTTGTACCAGGATTTGTGCGACGGTCCCAGACGCAACAACCACAACAGGATGCGAAAACTCAGACCGGACACGGAGATGACGACGCTGAGTCCGAAAATGCCCAGAGCCAGGAAAAAACTGTTGGAGGAAAATCCCGACAGGGCCACGGACGGCGGCGCCAGTCCCAACAGGATCACTCCCATGATGCCGAACAGGGCGGTGGCGAAATCGGGGATCAACCGAAAAATCCACATCACCACGACGATGCCGGCCAGGGAGACGAAATGGAGGGCCGGTACATCGGTGAGTTCGCCGCCGCGTTGCAGACCGAAAAAGAGCGCCACCGGTACCGTCAAGGCCGCCAACCAGCCGATGGTCCGTCGCAGGTCGGCCGTCGGCAGGGCCGGGAAAACCTCCGGAGCGTCCGGGGTTCCGGGGGCGTGCCGCTCGACGGCGTCGTCGAACCGTCGGGAAAAGGAGGCCGAGAGCCTTTTGCGGATGGCGGGATTGGCATCGAGGAGTCCTTCGATCTCCTTTTTGGGGATGACCATCACCGTCGTATCCCGGACCGCCATCGCCCGGGTGACGTAGAGATCGAGACCGATGGCCGCCTCCTCGCCCAGATAGTGTTGAAAATGGACCGCCGGTGGCTCTTCCCCGTCCGTTTGCCGCACCTCGCCGTCGAGAATGACCATGAACTCCCTGGCCGGTTGGCCGGGTCGTACCAGCACCTCCCCCCGGGGAAAAGGGACGATTTTCACGAACGGGAACAGCCGCGACAAACTCTGCCGGGAACAGTCGGCAAACAGTTCATGCCCTTCGAAAGCGGCGGAAATGGCGTTGAACGTCACCTCATCTCACTCCAACGGTTCGGGTGGATGGCCCCCATCGACCAGCCTTCATACCGCTTCCTGGCGTGGGGATTACAGCCGGTTTACCAGGGGTCAGGCCGGGTGGGCCGTCTCCGGTCGTTCATATGATTCCGGGGCCAGGGAGAAAAAGAAGGTAGCCCCCCCGTTCTCCCGCGCATCGGCCCAGATGCGTCCGCCATGGCGGTGGATGATGCGCTCGACGGTGGCCAGGCCGATGCCCGAGCCGGAATACTGTGAACGAGCGTGCAACCGTTTGAACGGCACGAACAGTTGATTGGCATAGGTCATGTCGAAACCGACGCCGTTGTCCCGGACGTGAAAGACCGTTTCATCATCGTGTGCCTCGGCGCCGAACTCGATCCGGGAACCGGAACGGTTGGCGGTATATTTCCAGGCATTGTCCAGGAGATTTTTCAGCGCCACCTTGAGCAGTTGACGGTCGCCGGAGACCATCGGCACGGCGGTATTGTGGAAAGTGATCCGTCGTTCGGGGTCCAATCGGCGCAGGTCCCAGATGATCTCCTCGGCCAGGGCGGCGAGGTTCACCGGTTGCCGGTCGAGTCTCCTGTGGCTGGAGCGGGACAGACGCAACAATCCGTCGATGAGCTGTTTGATGTCCTCGGCACTTTCCCGAAGGCATTGAACGAGGTCCCTGCTTTCGGCGTCCAACTGCTCCCCGTACTCCTCCAGGAGGATTTGGCCGCAACCGTCCATGGCCCGCACGGGGGCGCGCAGATCGTGATGGATGGCATTGGTGAAGGCCTCCAGATCCTTGACGTTGGCCATCAGCTGGCGTTGCAGCCGGCCCTGTTCCAGATGGGTGTTGACCCGGGCCAGGATTTCAGCCGGTTCGAACGGTTTGTTGACATAGTCGACGCCGCCCAGTTGGAATGCCTTGATTTTGTCATCCGTTTCATTTCTGGCACTGATGAAGATCACCGGAATCCGCCGGTGACGTTTTTCCTCCTTCAACCGGCGGCACACTTCGAATCCGTCCATGTTCGGCATGCGGATGTCCAACAGGATCAGGTCCGGTTGAACCAGGTTGATCGCCTTCAACGCCAGTTCACCGTTGATCGCCGGACGGACCCGGTAACCGGCCCCGGTCAGGATGTCGATGAGCAGTTTCAGGTGAGAGGGATTGTCATCAACGGCCAGTACATTGCCATTCATGGCGGAAATCCTTCCTGGGAGAGTGCGGCAGGTGGCGACGCCGGCGGGGATGAACCCGGGCGGAAACCCTGGATCGTCTCCACATTGACGACGGTTCGGGCGGCAGGGGATATTTTCTCCCCGGATGACCGGGCTGTCAATCAGCGTTGAAGATTTTCCGTTTCGCCCTCCCTTCGGAAAAACAATGCCGTTTGATGCGGCAAATGCTAGGATTCGCCAAGGTCTCCCGCCGGGCCGGTTCGGTGTGAACGATTTCTCCGTTGGTTGTCCGTTGACAGATTTCCGTAAAAACTGGTTGTTGAGCGACTTCGACTATTCCCTGCCCCCGGGGCGGATCGCCCAGGAGGCGGCGGAACCCCGGGATGCCGCGCGCCTGCTGGTCAGCCGGGCGTCGGCGGTCGAGGATCGGCTGTTCCGGGACCTGCCATCGATCCTGCGGCCGGGGGACCTGCTGGTCCTCAACGATACCCGGGTGTTCCCGGCCCGTCTGCTCGGTCATAAACCAACCGGTGGCCGGGTGGAAATTTTTTTGTTGCGGTCCCTGGGGGAACCGGACCTCTGGCAGGCCATGGCCGCGGCCAACAGGCCGGTTCGGGCCGGGTTGGAGGTGGTGATCGCCCCCGGTTTCACGGTGACGGTCGAGGCGCGGACGGGACCCCATTGCCGGGTGCGTCTGTCGGTGGCCGACGGCGATCCCCTGGCCGCCATCGATCGGCATGGCCGCATGCCGTTGCCCCCCTATATCACCGGCTCCGATCCGAACCGCGATCGTCACCGTTATCAAACGGTATTCGCCGACAAACCCGGCGCGGTGGCGGCGCCGACGGCGGGATTGCACTTTACGCCGGGACTGTTGCACCGGTTGGAGGAGGCCGGCATCGGCCGGGTGACGGTGACCCTGCATGTGGGACCGGGCACGTTTCAGCCGGTGCGGGAAGAGGTGGTGAACGACCATGTCATGCATGGGGAATGGTGCCATCTGCCGGCGGAGAGCGCCGAGCGGATCCGGGCGGCTCGGGCGGCCGGCGGCCGTATCGTCGCCGTCGGCACCACGGCGGTGCGGGTGTTGGAGAGTGGTTGGGATGAGACGACTGGCCGTTTGATGCCCTTTTCCGGAGAGACCGACCTGTTCATCCTGCCGGGCTACCGGTTTCGCATGGTCGATCTCCTCATCACCAATTTTCATCTGCCCAAATCAACGCTGCTGATGTTGGTGGCCGCCTTCGTCGGCAAGGCGCGGTTGGACCGGGATTATGCCCACGCCATCGCCGCCGGTTACCGTTTTTACTCCTATGGCGATGCGATGGTATTGCTGTAGCCCGATCGATTGGAACCGAACCGTCATGGCCGATCCTTTTCGTTTCGAACTGTTGCACACCGATCCTTCGGGGGCGCGCCGGGGTCGTTTTCACACCCCGCACGGCAGCGTGGAGACGCCGATTTTCATGCCGGTGGGTACCGCCGCCAGCGTCAAGGCCATGAGCCCCGACGAGGTGAAACGGGCCGGGGCCCAGATCATTCTCGGCAACACCTATCATCTCTACCTGCGGCCCGGGCACGGTCTCATTGAAAAACTCGGCGGTTTGCACCGTTTCATGAACTGGCCCGGCCCCATCCTCACCGATTCCGGCGGTTATCAGGTATTCAGTCTCGGTGATCTGCGCATCATCGAAGAAGAGGGGGTCCTGTTCCGTTCCCACATCGACGGTTCCAAACATGAGCTGACGCCGGAAAAGGCCATCCACATACAACAGGCCCTGGGTGCGGACATCATGATGCAGTTGGATGAGTGTCCCCCCTATCCGGCGGAATATGACTATCTGGCCCGCTCCCTGGACCGTTCCCGACGTTGGGGCCAACGTTGCCTGGCGGCCCGGGAGGTGGGGAACGGTCAGGCCCTGTTCGGCATCGTCCAGGGCGGCATGGACGAAACCCTGCGCCGGCGCTCCGCCGCCGGCCTGATCGAGGATGGCTATGACGGCTATGCCCTCGGCGGTCTCTCGGTCGGTGAACCAAAGGCGTTGATGGCCGAGGTGCTCTCCTATGCCCCCTCCCTGTTGCCGGTCGCTCAACCCCGTTATCTGATGGGGGTCGGCAAACCGGAGGATATCATCATGGCCGTGGCGGCCGGCATCGACATGTTCGATTGTGTCATCCCCACCCGCAACGCCCGCAACGGGCAACTGTTCACCCGCCGGGGTAAATTCAACGTCAAACAGGCCCGGTTCCGGGAAGATCCCGGTCCGGCGGACCCCGACTGCCGTTGTGATGCCTGCCGTCATTATTCCCTGGCCTATCTCCATCATCTCTATCGCAACAATGAAATACTCGGCCACCGTTTGATGACCGGTCACAACCTGACCTTTTATCTGGATCTGATGACCACCATGCGTGAAGCCATCGAGAACGACCGTTTCGATGACTTCAGGCAAGGGTTCATTCGCGACGGGGGGGATGAAACACCGGTAACATGATGTGATTGCTGAAGAAAGTATTGCACGAATCTTGCTTGTCTTCCGACAAAGTGATATCATGTCATATCCATTCGGAGACGGCGTCCATGATTGGCAAGGAAACGTTGACCTCCCGATCCGTTTTTCCAGAGTTGGTGAAACGCTCGGGCCGGTTTTTTTTCGACCGCCTGCAAAAACGGGCGCTGGAGAGCACGGAACAGGAGTTCGCCCGTTTTATCGTCCACCCGGCATTGGCCGGTCTGGGGGTGTGCAAGGGGGAATTGCTGGAAAAAATCAAAGGCGCCACCAGTCGTCTGGACCTGAATGAGGATGGCGGCCTCATGTTCGACATGCACATGCGTGAGATCATCTTTCCCTTGATCCGCAAGGGGGAGGACAATCCCTATAAGGCCCACGTATTGCGTGTGGGCCGCAGCAACGATTGCGATGTGGTGCTGGCCGACTATTCGATTTCCGAATTCCATGTCCTGCTCCGTTTTTCGGAAGGCCGGGCATCGTTGATCGACATGCGGTCCAGCAATGGCACCGAGGTCAATGGCATGCTCCTGCAACCCCGGGAGGTGATCGAGCTCAACGATGGCGATGAGGTACGGCTCGGCAGGCTCCTGTTCGCCTTTCTCCATCCCGAAGCCCTGCACCAACGGTTGAACCGCACCGCCATTCCCAAACATCCCCGCGACCTGTTCACCGATACCGGAAAAATCAACTATTCGGCGTTGAAGGCCTTCGCCATGACCACGGCGAAAAATCCGTTCGAGGTTTTCATGAAACATCCGGTGTTCATGGGGGTCGATCTGTTTCGCGGCACCATGCTGCCGCAACTCCCCTCGCCAGTGGATCGAAAAAGAAACGATACGATGATTTTTTCCGAGGCGCGGCGGGTCGGCGTGGAAGGGCAACATCCGATCACCCTGTCGATATTGGAAAAGTCGATCTTCATTCTTTATGAAAAAAAACGGCGGGAACTCGGCGAAAACGGCGCCATCCTCACCATCGGTCGGGATCCGCACAACGATATCGTCATGAACGACTCCTCCATTTCCAAACTGCACGCCAAACTGTACATCGACGAGTTCGCCTACTATATCGAGGATTGCGGTTCCACCAACGGCCTGCGCATCAACGGCCGCAAATGCGGTCCTGAACGGCAGTTCCTCGATGACAACGATGAGGTGCGCTTCGGCCGTTTCGCCTTCCGGTTCGTACCGCCGGCGGGCCTGTTCGACAAGTTGATCAAAAATGCCGTGCCGGAATAGGGACGGCTGGAAAAAGTGGAATCGGGTCCGTTCCGCCGCGGGGGGTGACCAGGGGCACGTTGCCGGCATTTCGCTCCCCGTTGGACCCGAACCGCCGGATTGAACCTGGAAACGGTCCGCCGGGTCCAATACTTTCAACCAGCATTGACGACTCAGCCGTACGGGACACCAGATAACGACCATGGCCCTCCTGCAAACGAACAGACCATTCACCGATGCCCTGGCACTGGTCGGCAGCCTCCTCTCGATCGCCCTCGGTCTCCTGGTCCTCCTGGGTTGGTACACCCACAACGTTTCCCTGGTTCAGGTACATCCCACCTTCGTCCCCATGCAGTACAATACCGCCCTGGGCTTCCTGCTTTGCGGCAGCGGTCTGTTGCTCCTGCGGTTCAACCGGCCGGGAGCCGCCCTCCTTTTCGGGATCGCGGCGCAACTGGTCGGGGGGCTCACCCTGATTGAATATCTGGCGGGTGTCGACCTGGGTATCGACCAGATATTCATGGAACACTACATCACCGTTCAAACCTCCCACCCGGGCCGTATGGCCCCCAACACCGCCCTCTGTTTCACCTTGACCGGGATGGGCGTCTTCAGTGGTTGGCTCCTGGCGGGCCAAAAAAGGCACTCCCAGGTGGTGGGCATCCTGGGCGCCCTGGTTTTCGCCCTGGGCGCGGTTGCCCTGGCGGGATATCCCTTCCACCTGGAGACCGCCTACGGTTGGGGCAATCTGACCCGCATGGCCATTCATACGGCCTCGGGTTTCGTCGTCCTGGGGGTTGGCCTGGTCGTCTTCGCCTGGAACCGGGATACCGGGTCCATCACGATATTTCCCAACTGGTTCCCCACACTGGTGGGAATCGGGTCAATCACCCTCTCCCTGGCGTTGTGGCAGGCCTACGCGGCCCTGGAGAGCGGATCGGGAAACCCGCTGGCCGGTTTTTCCACCGGTCATGCCCATGACGCCCTCTTGATCTTCGGGATGGTTCTCTCCGTCGTGCTGGCTTTCACGTTCCATTACTACCAAGTGGCCAGACAGCAGGCGACCCTGCTGCAACGGGAACGGGAACAGTTCAAGGCGTTGGTCGAGTCAACGTCGGATTGGATATGGGAGATGGATACCCGGGCCAACTTCACCTATGCCAGTCCCCGGGTCAAGGAGCTGCTCGGCTACGAACCCGGGGAGGTGGTCGGCACGATGAGCGGTTTCGACCTCATGCCTCGGGAAGAAGCGGAAAAGATTCGCGCCGAGTATGAATCATTCGTAACTGCCGGCCAGCCTTTCGAGCGCATGATCAATGTCAATGTCCACAAGAACGGGCATCCGGTCATCATGGAGTCCAGTGGCCAACCGTTCTTTGACGAATCCGGGAAGCTGCTCGGTTACCGGGGGATCGACAGGGACATCACCGAACGCCGGCGTGCGGAAGAGGCCCTGCGGGAGAGCGAGCAAAAATTTCTCCGATTGTTCATGGAAGTTTCCATACCCCTGTGTTTCGTCGACAAGGATGGCATTCTGGTCCACATCAATCATCGGTTCACCGGTCTCTTCGGTTACACGCTGGAGGATGTCCCGACGTTGGAAGAGTGGTGGCCCCGTGCCTATCCCGACGAGAGATACCGACAGTGGGTATTGGCCACCTGGGGCAGTGTCGTACACAGGGCCATGGCGGAACGTGCCGACATTGAATCCAACGAATATGAGGTCACCTGCAAAAATGGCGATGTCAAGACCATCCTGATCGGCGGCGTCCTGTTCGGAGATGATTTCCTGGCCACATTCATTGACGTGACCGACCGCAAGAAGGCCGAGCGGGAACTGGAACGGGCCAAACAGTTGGCAGAAACCGCCAACGCGGCAAAGAGCCGTTTCCTCGCCACCATGAGCCACGAAATCCGCACCCCGCTCAACACCATCATCGGTATTGGCGACATATTGTCCGAAATGGCCAGTCATCCGGAACAGCGGCGTTATCTCGCGGTTCTGGCCAAGGCCGGCGAAGCCCTGCTGTCGCTCATCAACGACATCCTCGATCTGTCGAAAATCGAGGCCGGTGAGATGACGCTGGAAACCACCTCTTTCGACCTGGTCGAGCTGGTGGAGGGTACCACCGGAATCCTGGCGGGACAGGCCCGGGACAAGGGGCTGATCATGGATCATGCCATCGACGGCGCCGTTCCGTCACGGCTCCGGGGAGATCCCCAGAGGGTGCGCCAGGTCTTGCTGAACCTGCTGGGCAACGCCATCAAATTTACCGAAACGGGCACGGTTCACCTCCAGGTCACCATGACCGGGTCGGGTCACCATCTGTTCGCCGTTTCCGATACCGGCGTCGGCATTTCGCCCCGCAAACAGGAGACAATTTTCGAGCCGTTCACCCAGGCGGACGACACGGTGACCCGCCGTTTCGGCGGCACCGGCCTGGGGCTCGCCATCTGCCGCCAACTGGCCGAAGCGATGGCCGGAAAAATCCGGGTCGAAAGCCAACTCGGGAAAGGGAGCACCTTTTATTTTTCGATCCCCTTTCCCCGGGCCGATACCCGGGATGGCCAGGGTCTCACCCGGGCCACCCGGTCGCATCCCCGGGGAGCGGGGGCATCGGAACGGAAAGAAGCCGATTTCCGGTGGTGCGTCCATTTGACCTAACGTACGTTAAAGTGTAGATTTTCTCT
>CAYFNE010000125.1:0-14008 GCA_964344355.1 uncultured Magnetococcales bacterium | reverse complement strand
CCTACACTAAACTATAAAGAGGTCGGTGTCTCGGTCACATTGGCACAGAGGGCTCGCTGCATTGCCGGAGGGGGAGCAAGCGGTGGTTCAGAAGATGATCTCCTTAATCTATGAATGCTCCGCCAATCGTGTCGCGGCCAAGGCGCTGGTGGATCGTATTCTGGCGCGACTGGGAGAGTGATCTGTAAGGGGCAGTGCCCCTGGAATGCACCGGAGGTTCGTTCCCATAGAAACCAAGATCGTGTCGATTGGTTCGACCCTAGTCCCCCTCGCTACCCAATGCGGGAGGTGAACCGGTCAAACGGTCGGATTCTCCAACCTGTTGAATTTGAAGGACTCACGCCGGTCCGTTTTGGGGCCTCAAAACGGACTGCGACCGTTTGCGGGAGAGAAAGAGAGAGAAATAGGCCGAAATATCGCCGTGGGAGGGGTGGGCCAGTCCTTTTGCGGGTGAAGACGGGTTTCGGCAATATCGCCGTAACCATTGGAAACATTGGAGAATTCCGCCCAACAAAAAACCGCCTCGGAGGGCGGTTTTGAGCGGGAGAAACCTCCCGTGGGATGTCTTGGTGGAGCGAAGGAACCTGGGATCGAACCCTCTCTGGGCCGTTTTGGCTCAAAGGCGGAGAAGGTTTTGAGGATTTTTCGGTAGGCGAGATTTGGCGTGGCCCTGGTAGTTGACTGATTGGGAAGGGATTTCGTTGGCATAAGGGAACTTGCTCTGGGAAGCCGGCGAAGGTTCGACGCTCGATCGGTCGGGCGGTCATTTTTGGCCAAAACTGCCGTCCATTCATGCGGGACTGGAGGATATTGGCATCCAATCTCGTCCATTTCGGGATGATGGGTCATGATAATCCATCAGATGCTGGTGCCAACGGCATCGCTCATGGCCTCGAAAACACGGTCAAGGATCCGTTCTTGACGACGGTTTTTTGCGTGATTGGCTGCGGCGGCCACATATCCAACCAACTCGTCCATGTCATCGTAACCACCTTGAAGGACAACCCCTTTGCGTGAACGCCGGGCACCCCAAACAATGCGTTCTGCCCCCTCATCAATGATAATGATCTCCTTCAGTTCTCGATACTCCTCATCCGCGACGATGACCCGGCACGGATCATCCACGGGTTCTGAACCGGACATGTCATACTCTGTTCCCTGCCAGTGGGTGATGACACCGTCATCATCACATTTCGAGCAACGATAGTGAAGCTCCGGTGGGACCTCCTGGAGGCGGACGACAAAATATCCACTGCACTGTCGTCTGTTCGGACGGCGGCGGCAACGAATGGCAGACACCTCATCGACTCCTGGTACACCACACGAAGCGGATCGGACGATCAATCGGATAAATTCCGCCTGACGTTCGGCAGCCGGCGGAATATCCAAATCCGGGTCGTCATCGGGAGGAAGGTGGCGGAGGTCAGTGATACGAGTCATATCTCCATCGCTTTTCTTCGATCAGGTTCCTGAATTTGTCCCGCATTTTGATCGTGAAGGTCTTATCTTCGGATAGAGCGATAAGACCTTCCTCCACCAGATCCAAAGGAAAAAGAGATAACGTTTTCAGGATCGTGCTGATATATCGTCGGGTAGTGTTTGAACTCCTCACGCGTCGAATCTCGGACAATAAGGCTTCGGCGCACCCCTTCGTCGTATAACCACGGAGACGCTCAACGATTTCGATCAGGCGTTCAAGATCGTCCCGGTAATGATGCAGCAATCCCAGGAGGTATATGGCGGCTCCAGCCTTTCCATGTTGGTGCATCGATTGCAAAACACTACACGCCTGCCGGAACTCTTCAAAATCCAGATCAAGGGTCCTCTCCAGGGTCTGGTCAATCGGGAAGCTGCCGGGATCGATAGCCCCGCTCTTGGTTATCCACGGTGCTTTCAGCCCCTTCAGTGGATCCACAACTTTCTTCTTCATTTCATAATCCTACAGTGCAACGTACTCACCTCAGGTGCCGACCAAGCACCTCCTTTACGAACTTTCCATGCTTTCCAGCGCCGGTCACCATGCGGGTGATGTCCTGCCGGACCTGCTGTTCAATCTCAAGAGTTGTGGCAGCTTGGATGGCATATCGATAGGGCTCCAGCACATCCAGGCTGGTGATCTCATATCCCCACCCTTCACAGAGCCAGTGCAGGGAGGCCTTGGCAATCCCCAGAGAGAATTCCGGATTCGACTCGACCGTATCTCTGGCGGCCCGATTCAAGGTCTTCGGGTCACATGGACTTTTCTGGGCCAACCGTAGCGCCAAATCCATAAAACCCTGTTTCCTGGCCGTAGCAAACCATTTGCCCTCTGATCCGGGAGTGGATTCGATCAGATCCATCAGGATCTCGGCTTTGTCCTTATGCGGATATTTTTTGGCAACGGCACGGAACGTGTTGATGCGGGTGTTGGATTGGTTGGTGCGCGTGGCATACCGCTCGTACGCCTGTTCCACCTCGCTAATCGAGATCAGGAAATCTTCACAGTCCCGGTCGATTTCATATTCGTCGTTCGGGCTCCTGCATTTTTCAGCGAATTTCAGGGCTTCTTCATTCCGACCCATAGCAGCCAGCGCCAGAAATCCATATCGATGGTCCGGCCAGAAGGTACGTGGGGCGTGATCCAGGAGGTTCAACAGATCCTGATGCCGTCCAGCGGCGAGAAGGCAGGAAAGGCAGGGAGTCACCCCGTTGTAGTAGTTCCCGGGTTTCCGCTCTTCCTGCCAATGTCGGCGAACTTGAAAAATGAAGCTATCAGCCCACTGCGATGCAAGTTCCGGTGACCCACACAGGGTGCCCCAGTGGTCCCCCAGGCTCTCGATATAGCTGTAGCCATCATCCTCAAAGGCCTGCCAGAGCCGTTTGAGCCATTGATCACGGTGTTTGGCGTCGACGTCCACAGTGGCAATGATCGGGACAAGAACATCGACTGCATTTCTGACCGCTGTCCCCATGGCGCCTGATGACGAATCCACCTGTTCGATCGCCGGAACCACCTTCTCAATGAACCTGACCGCTCCCTCGGCAGCTAAAACCTGGTCCTTTCGGGCAACCTTTTTGATTTCCGCCACCGCCTCCTTAACGCGCTGGATTGCAGGTTGAGACCGCCAGCCAAAAGCATGGCGGCGGAATTGGGCGGCGAAGGTCCATTTGTGGGAGGGGGTGGCCATAAGATTCAGGAGCTATCCCTCGCTTTCCCAGGCATCCTCTTCCCAAACCGGATATTGTTCGGGAGGTTTTCCATATCGCTCAAGAATTTTTGGCTTCTTTTGTCTCTTGTTGGATGGTTGAACCTCTTCCAGGTGGATTTTGAAATCCCAATCTTCACCGAAATCATACTGGTAGGTCATGGTATCACCTGGAACCAGCAATAGGTCTCCGATTGCAATCTCGGTGGTAGTGGGTTCACCGTCATCCATATAAGGGTGAACGATATGCTTCTCAATTCCAAATTGGTTTCGATAGACGAATTGGTACAAGTGTTCATGGTCAAATCCGAAAGCCGCCAGGATAGCATCGCTCAAATTCTCGAACATCATAGCCCCAGTGGCAGAGATCTTCACCCAAACTTTTCCAAGAGTCACGGTGAATATGTAAACGCCATCCTTGAACTCATACTCTGGATCAGTGATTTTGTTGGTTTTTCGCCATTCAGGAAAGAATGGCTGTACGATGGGCATCAGTTTGCTGATACCATCTTCAGAGCCCACAGCAATATCGTCGAATGTGGACACTGAGAGTTCTGAGAGTGGGACGAATAACCGCATTAAGGAATCACCAAGTGTCGTTGTAATGACACTTTTGATGCGCCATCCTCGAGTGTTTTTTGTAGCGTCGGTGAGAATTGAAACAATTCCAAAAAGTTCAAGAAGAGCCAAATGATGCAATCCGACAGCGTAGCGCAGGTGGTCTTCGTTCAACTTGTTTTTTATAACGTTCATCCGGCCATTTTCCAGAGACTGGATGAATCTGGAACATTTGAATAATGGAGGAAGATCGACAAAACTTGATCGCTCACCAATCAACTCATCTGATCCGTGCAACATCCACGCATCCAGCAAAGTGAAATACTTTTCTGTTGGGTTAAGAGCCGTCCAACCTTGGTGCATCTGATTGTCAATGACCAAGAATGCCTTTGCCCCCTCTTTATCGACTCGTAGCATTCCTGTGCTGCGCAAAAGCAGATAGAGCCCATGAAGGTTGGGGTAGGATTTCTGCTGGGGGCGTGTCATGTTGATCTGGATTGGATGAACCAGCTTCCGGTTGATCTCTTCGAGGGATTTCATGGGGAGAAGACGGTATTTCCCTGTAGATGGGATTCCCTCTGTCCCAATGAATGCGAGCAGGGTCTCGAAATCATGCAGAATTGTGCCGGGACCATTTTCATCAATGATTTGGTCGCGGAGCACCTGCCTGTGTTTATTGGTCAATTCCAGTGCTTCTGGAGGAGGCTGGTTAAAAAACATTTTGGAACCTTCTATCCGTTGTCGCTATCAGGAACCAGGGGTCATCAGTGATAGGTGCATCTTATGACTTTCCGAGGCAACACCTTTTGAACTTCCTGCCGCTGCCACATGGACATGGACTGTTCCTGCCGACCTTTTGGCTTGGTTGGGATGCGGTACCTGAGGTCGAACCGTCCGCCTTGTCCGCGTGCTTCTCCCAGATGCCAGGGGCAGGACCGGATTTCGTCACGCTCTCCGGTTCCAATGTTACTTCGTGCCCGTCGGCCTCGACAACTTCACCCTCGATCAGTCCCGGATCCGGCACCTGACCACCTTCTCCATCCATGACCTTGAATAGGAAGCTGTACGCCACCCGCCATTTTGTCCCGACCTTCGTGTGAATCGTGACCGTCTTCTGATTGAGCCGGACAATCTGCCCATACTGCTCCCGTTGCTGGCGATCATGGAATCCCACCGTATCACCGACCTTGAGCTTATTCCGGTCCACCTGGCCCTGGCTGGCATGGATGTCGGTGTCGACGCCATCCAGGTTGATCATGCAGAATCGAATACTCCAGCGCCGGCCATCCTCTTTGTTGCGCACTGCCAGGCGGGTTCTCTGGATTTCCTCGACGACGGCGGGAATCAGGCGGTTTTCACGTTCATCGAAATAGGTGACCTGCATATCTGGCCGGAGACGCCGTTTGATGGCTTGAATCCGCTCCGGCTGATCCAGCATTTTCCCGATGCCAGCTTGAAGCCGATAGAGGTCAAACAGGCTCGCCTGCTGGAGTTCATGAAGGAGTTGGGTATAATCCATAACATCGATCACCGGCTAACAATTTTCTGGCCAGCAGAATCGAACCCGCCCGCCACCATTTCATTGTAGAATGACGGGCTGAAACCCTCAATCCTCGCCGAACATCTCCAGATACGCCTCCCTGGTAAGCGCTACCGCCTCCCGGTCGTATTCATCGAAAACCGTTTCGGCGACCGCGTATGGTGGGCCGTTGTACCAACTTTCGTCGTCGTGTTCCAACTTGATGGCCACGACGACCCGTGTGCCTTTGTCGGTGCACCGCCATTTGCCGGTTTCGGTGAAAAACTCCGTGCCGACAGAGATAGCATTGTACATTTTGGCGCTGTAAGCCGCAGCTTCCATCATCAGATCATCCATCCCATGATCTCCGTCCTGGTCTTCAGTCATCATCCCTTCCACTTTTTTGGAACTTTGAAAACCGGCCTCCTCTTGGCATCCTTCAGGGCCATCTTCAGGGAACCTATGATCCCCTCCGGCCCTTCATCCTCATCAGCCACAAACCCGATCGCTTCCACCGTCATACTGGTCTCCTTTCCCTTGTCGTTGTAGTACACCTCGTTGAGCGAGTAATGCCCGTCCGGATGCTTGCAGATGCGGTAATTCCAGGTGGTCATTTTTATTCTCCCGCCAGATCGGACCGCCTCAAGGACGCGCCGTGGTAGCCTCTCTCAGAAAATAACTTTTATTGTTTACTTGTCTCTCGTATGGAGGTACTGGTCAAGGGATTCCAAACCCCTGGAGGATGAAAATGAGCCGAAAAACGTGGACCCTTGCCGAGATCCAGGAAATTGCCGACGACATCAAGGCGGATCCGGCAACGACAGCCAAGGCGAGTGAGGGCCTCGACTTTTTTATAGACATTCTGGGCATGGCCGAGGCCAAGAACCTGCCCATCAACGCGGAGTCGCTCAAATCGATCTTGGCGCAATACACCGGTCCGCGCGAATCTCATGCCGCAAAGCCATCCTGACCCACGCCCGTCACTGCCAACAGGAGAATATGCCCATGCCCAAACGCAAGGCGAAGAAAAAGATGGCGGTGGTGGAAGTGCCAATTGATGCGGATTTGAAACGCGAAGTGGAATCGATTCTGAAGGCCCAAGGGATCACGGTTTCTCGGGCCATCCGGCTTTTTTACCGGGAGGTGATCCGGCTCAAAGCTCTGCCATTCGATGTTGGCCGTTGCGACGGGGAAGTACCGTCGCCCGGGGGCAGAAGCAAACATGAAAAACCAGCCAATCCTCACCGAGGCAGTACCTTTGATGAGTTTCTCGAAGAGGAAGGCATCCTGGACGAGGTTGTGGCCAACGCGAAAAAGCGGCTGCCATGATCAGCATCATACAAACTGGTTGGCAATCAGAGATTCCCACGAGGCTTGAAATAATGGAACGAACCCGAAAAAATGCTATCCTGGCTGTTCCACTCCCCCTGTCGGTTTCGACTGCGGGGCGCGGGGTCTCCTCGGAGACCCCTGCTTTCAAAAAATGTTGGAACCGGTCGCTATTCCCCCTGGCATCTCCACGCCTGAGGCCGCTCCGATGACCCACTCCTTCCAGAAAATCAAAAAACGGTGGCTCCAGGATCCGTCCTTTCGGCGGGAACAGGAAATCCAGAACCCAGAGTACCGGCTATCCCTGATGTTGATCGCAGCTCGTCTTGAAGCCGACCTGACACAACGGGAGGTTGCCGAACGTATGGGTATGAGCGTCCGCACCGTCTCCCGCCTGGAGAGTGGCAATATTCCGTTCATCAGGCAACTCGACGCGATGGCCAAGGCGCTCAACCGCCGATTGGAGTTCAGCCTTCAACCTCTCCATTCATGGAATGAGGATCCCTGCCAATGACTACAAAGGAGAGATCATGCCGGTCATCACCATCGAACTGACGCCAGAAATGGAGAAATTTGTTCACTCCTGCGTTGAGAGCGGTCGGTACAAAAATGTCAGCGAAGTAGTCTGCTATGCCCTCAGGCTTTACATGAAGCAGGAGGAAAAGCGGATGAAATTTATCGCCATGCTCAATTTCTCCATGGAACAGGCGCGAGGGGGTGAAGGCCACTCTCTTGAAGAGGTCATGGAGGAAGCGCAACGGATCATCGATGCGGACAACGACGAGGATTTGGCCGCCGGGCGGCGCGTCGATATTGCATTGTCCCATCGTCTGGTCGAGGAGGCGAAACGCTACGGCGGTTTTCACCAGCGCTCAGCCTCGGCGCAAATTGAGCGGTGGGCGTATATTGGCAAGATGGTCGAGGGTCGACCGGACGTGCCCTATTCCATCATCATGGATGTCGCCATGGGGCGGCACCTGCCACGGACGGAACAGGATGATGATTCCTGACCATGGAGTTGAGAGCGACAACCCGGGCAAAATTCATGAAGAGCGGTCCCAGGCTTATGACGGAGAGGTGGGGCCCGGAAAAAAAGAAGCCGAGGGGGAAGTGGTCGGAAGAGAACGTGCTGGGGCGGAAGTTTCCACATCTCATCAAGGAGTGGCACCCGAAGAAAAACGGGGATCTGACCCCTTTCGACATTCAATATGGTTCGGCCAAGAAGGTCTGGTGGAAATGCCAAGCCCAGGGGCATGAGTGGCAAGCCAGGGTCAGCGGCCGTTCGGCAGGTAGTCATTGCCCGCAATGTCCCAGGCGCAGACCCAGCCCGCGGCAGAGTTTTGCGGCACGTTGCCCTGACATCCGCAAAGAGTGGCACCCAACGAAAAACGGTGACCTGAAACCGGACCAGGTATTCCCCCACAGCAAACAGCGCGTCTGGTGGATCTGCCGGTTTGGGCATGAGTGGCAAGCCATGATCGCCTACCGAAAGCGTGGAAGAGGGTGTCATTTTTGCGGGCGGTTACTTCAAAAGCCCGGACAAAGTCTTCATGAGCGGCGGACTGACCTCCTGAAAGAGTGGCATCCTACCCGAAACTTTCCATTGACGCCTCATCATGTTGGATACAAGAGCCACCGGCAGGTTTGGTGGCGTTGCGAGAACGGCCATGAGTGGAAAACGATGGTCATTCTGAGGAATCGGGGCCGGGGATGCCCCTATTGCGCCGGCACGAAAGCCGGGGCCGGCAGTTCGCTGGCGGCGAGATTTCCCCATTTGGCCAAGTCGTGGCACCCGGACAGGAATTCTCCGTTGACAGCGGATGATGTTGTTCCCGGAAGCGCCAAGACTGTCTGGTGGCGTTGCGAAGAAGGGCATGAATGGGAAGGTGCGGTTCGTGACCGGATCAGGAGAAAAGGCTGTCCGTTTTGCACCGGCGTCAGAGCGACGAAGGAATACTCGTTCGCTGGCCTTTTTCCCAAACAGGCCCGGGAGTGGCATCACGAAAAAAACGGAGAACTCACGCCGCATGATCTCCTGCCGTCATCCAATCGGAAAGTATGGTGGAAGTGCGCCAAGGACCATGAGTGGCAGGTTGCTGCAAACGAAAGACATGTACATGGCTGCCCATATTGTTCGGGCCGCCGGATAACGCCGGAAAAGAGTCTGGCCCATCATCATCCCGCCCTGGCCGAACAATGGCACCCGGAAAAAAATGGTGGCCGCACTCCCCTGGATACCTCGGCGGTCAGCCAGAAAAAACATTGGTGGATCTGCCTGGATGGACATGTGTGGCTCGCAACCGTCCGACGACGGCTGAGGGATGATCGATGCCCGTCCTGCGGACGCCGTCCGGAACCGGCCATTCCTGTTCAACGGGCAGCCACGATTGATGACGCACCATTGGAGCCTATCCAGGAAAGACGATTTGAAGTGGAGACCAAAAAAATCGAGGGTACGTTGACCTGCCTGATTTGCGGCGTTCAATTCCCATCGTTGACCTGGCACCTCAAGCTGGCGCACCGAATGAGCGGTAACGCCTATCGTGAGCAATTCAACCTGCCTCAAGACATGCCGTTGACACTCATCACCCGAGAACAATGATCGACAGGGAACCGCCCGTCCCGGGTCCAAAATCCCCCCTGCGCCCCACCTCCGCACCGAGCAGAAAATAATAACCGAAACCCGATAAAACATCTTTACTTATGCAGGTGATCCGAGGTAAGTGTGTTCCGGGATGGAATCGTATGAAAAACAGGTGGTTGCGCCACATCGAGTTTCTGAAGGAAGAAGGATGGATGATTCAGACGGAATGCCGGCGGGAAATGGGGGACCTCCTCTGATCCCAGCAGCCCAATATGTACGGATATCAACCGGCCGCCAGCAACACTCGACCGACAACCAGGTGGGTGTCATTCGAGAGTATGCCGGGAAACACGGGATGGAGATCGTCCGAACCTATGTGGACGATGAAAAAAACGGCGCCAATACCGGAGAACGGGATGCGCTGCAAAAGATGCTCGCCGACGTAACCTCCGGAAATGCGGACTACAAGGTCATTCTCGTTCATGACGTCAGTCGTTTTGGCCACTTCCAGGATGCCGATCCGGGTGCGCATTACGAATACCTCTGCAAAAAAGCCGGCATCCGGATTGAATATTGCGATGAAATGTACAAAAAAGACGGTTCTATCGGTTCGGTAATCATCAGGTCCGTCAAACGCGCCATGGCCCAAGAGTATGCCCGGGACATGGCCAAGCAACTTCTTGATGGCGATGGGCTTTTCCTTGAGTCAAACCAATTTCTGACTCTGCGGGATCATTTGGTCAAAGTGACCGCCATGGTACGCCTGGTCACCGGATGCGCCTGTGAAAGCAGAGACAGGACCGGATTCGATCAGGATGTCCATGCCGCCATGCAGCTCGCCATGGAGGAACTGGAAAAGGTTGATCGGATCATCTCGGATAACACACCGACCGGCTGTCGGGAACCGAACTCACAAAACGCCGAGGCAAACCTTTGATGTTTGGACTTGGATTCACTTTTTTGAAGCGTACCAACGGTTGCGCCGCTTTGGAGGGACCTGTCGCCCATGATGGATGAAAATCAAAAACTCCTGCCTTTGATACGGGCGGCCCAGTACGTCCGAATGTCCACGGATCATCAGAAGTATTCCACGGACAATCAAAAGGATACGATCAAGGAATATGCTGACAGCCATGGGATGGAAATTGTCCGTACCTACGCGGATGATGGCAAAAGCGGTCTCAGTGTTGAGGGCCGAGACGCCCTTCAACGCATGTTGGAGGATGTAAAGACCGGACAAGCCGATTACGAAGTCATCCTCGTCTATGATGTCAGCCGATGGGGCCGTTTTCAGAATCCGGATCAAAGCGCCTTTTATGAATACTCGTGCATGGAGGCCGACATCCGTGTGGAATACTGTGCCGAGCAGTTCAGAAACGACGGCACGATGTCCTCTACGATCGTCAAGGTTGTCAAACGGGTCATGGCCGGCGAGTACAGCCGGGAGCTTTCCAAAAAGGTGTTCCAGGGGCAGTGCCGCCTGATCCAGCACGGATACCGACAGGGGGGGATGGCCGGTTTCGGGTTGCGGCGCATTCTGGTGGATCAGGACGGCATACCTCAGCGGGAGCTGAAATTCGGTGAAAGAAAAAGCCTTCAGACCGAACGGGTCATATTGTCCAAGGGGACGGATGAGGAAGTTGCTATCGTCCGGGGGATTTACGATCAGTTTGTAAATCTGGGAAAAACCGAAACGGAAATCGCCAAAAGGCTGAACGAAGACGGCATTGAAACCGACCTGGGCCGCCCTTGGAACCGTGGCACGGTCAATCAGATTCTGACGAACGAGAAATATATCGGCAACAACATCTACAACCGCCAATCCTTCAAACTCAAGGAAAAGCGGGTCAAGAACCCGCCGGACATGTGGATCCGCGCCGAGGATGTGTTTGATGCCCTGGTCGAAAAGGAGATGTTCTACAAGGCCCAGGGAATCATCCTGGCCCGGTCCCGCCGCTACTCGGACAAGGAACTGCTCTCCTTTCTGGAAGCGCTCTACAAGCGCAAAGGCTACCTTTCCGGGGTCGTCATAGACCACTGTGACGACATGCCCACCAGCAGCGTGTACCAAGGCCGCTTTGGCAGCCTTCTCAAGGCCTACAAGCTGGTGGGGTTCACCCCGGACCGGGATTACAGCTATCTGGAGATCAACCGCCGCCTGCGGGAAATGCACCCCAAGGTGGTGGCGGACGTCATCTCCCAGATCGAGGGCCTGGGCGGCACCGTTCAACGGGATTTCGAAAGTGATCTTCTTACCGTCAACGCGGAGTTCTCCTCCTCCCTGGTCATCGCCCGCTGTCAGCAAACCCAGGCTGGCTCCTCCCGGTGGTTTATCCGCTTCGACGCCACCCTGCGGCCGGATATTACCGTCACCGCCCGCATGGACCCTGAGAACGAAAACATCCAGGACTATTACCTTTTCCCCAACGTTGACACGCAAAAGAAGGGTATCCGTCTGGCCCTGCAGAATGCCCGGGAGTTTGATGCATACCGCTTCGACTCCCTGGATTTCTTCTTCTCCATGGCCAGACGGGCACCTTTTTGGAGAGTCGCATGAACCAATTGGACACGACCGACATTCGCATGATCCCCGTTTCGAGTATCGACATCCTCAACCCCCGAGCCAGGAACCAGAAGGAGTTCAAAAAATTCGTGGAAAACATTTCCGCCGTTGGGCTCAAGAAGCCGATCACGGTCAGTCCCAAGCCCCACTCGGATCCCCCCCGTTTTTATCTGGTCTGCGGACAGGGGCGGATGGAGGCGTTCATGGCCCTGGGGCAGGAAGAGATCCCGGCCGTGGTCATCCACGCCTCGGAAGAGGAGTGCATGGTCATGAGCCTGGTGGAAAACCTCTCCCGCAGGAAACAGCGGCCACTCGAGCAATTCCACTCGGTCAAGGTTTTAAAGCAGAGGGGATATTCCAATGAGGTCATTGGCGAGAAAATCGGCATGTCCGGAAAAACGGTGGGCGGAATGCTCACCTTGCTGGAAAAGGGCGAGGAAGGCCTGATCCGGGCGGTCATGCAGGAGCGGATTCCGATCACGGTGGCATCGATCATTGCGGGGGCGGAGGAAAAAGAGGCCCAGGAGGCCCTCCAGAATGCCTACGAATCAGAGGGATTGAGGGGACGGAGCCTTCTGAAGGCGAAAAGGATCGTGGAGCAGCGCTATCGTTGGGGGCCCTATATGAGGGGGCAAAGAAAGGGGAAGAAGGACGGTAAAGTCACTGGCAAGAAACTGGCTCTGGCCATTCAGCAGGAGGCTGACCGCCGGCGTCTGTTGATCCGGAAGGCGGACAGGATGCGAAACATCATCCTGTTCGTCACCTCGGCCATAAGAAAGCTGCGCGCCGATCCCAATTTCACCAATATTCTGCGCGCGGTCGGCTTGGTTGACATGCCTGAAATGCTGGACAAGCGCGTCAACCTGATGTTGAAAGGTGAAAAATGACACAAAAGCCGGTCAAAGTGGCGTTCCAGATGGGAGGAGTAACCATTCCCATCAGTCGGTTGATGCCGACAAAGACCTTGCCTCCCAATGTATCCCAGACCGCAAAATACAAACAAACGGAGGTTTCCGTCCGGGAGGTTGGCGTCATTGAGCCCATTGTGGTTTTCGCACATCAGGACGGTTCAGGAAATTACCTCCTTCTGGATGGGCACATGAGAATTCAGATCCTGGAAAACATGGGAATCACGGAAACGATCTGCGTGCTCTCGACGGATGACGAGTCCGTCACCTTCAACCGGGTACTCAGCCGGGTGACGACCATCCAGGAACATTTCATGATCATGGAAACCATCAAGAAAGGAGCTTCCGAAGAGGATCTGGCCAGAAAGCTGGGCGTTGATGTCCACAAGATAAAGGAGAAGACCAACCTGTTACGAGGCATCTGCCCGGAAGCGGTGGAAATTCTGAAGACGCGGGACGTCCCACAGGAAACCTTTCGTGTTTTGCGAAAGATGAATGAATATCGCCAGATCGAAGTGGCGGAATTGATGGTGGCGACGAACAACTTTTCCGGTACCAACGCCAAGGCGTTGCTGACCATCACGCCCAAGGACAAGCTCGTGGAGAAAGACATGCCCAAGCAGGTCGATGGCCTGTCTCCGGAGCACCTGGCCAAAATCGAGACCGAAATGGTCAACCTGGAAACGGATTACAAGCTGGCGGAGGACTCACTGGCCGATGATGTCCTGACTGTCATCGTCTTCCGTGGGTACCTGGCGAATATTATGAAAAACCCTGAGGTTGCCGATTATCTCTCACGGGAGGAGCCGGAAATATTCCAGGAGTTCAAGAAGATCCTCGACTCGGACAATCCTGGGAACGGGGCTTTATGAACGTGCTTTCGGGAGTGAGCGAAGATGAACAAGACCGAACTGATCGCCCAGGTGGCCGGAAAGACCGGTTTGAGCAAATCAAAATCCCGTAAGGCGGTCAACGCAATGCTGGCGGCGGTTCAGGCTGGTCTGAGTGAGGACGAAGAGGTCATTTTCCCGGGTTTCTGCGTATTCACCGTCGGCATCCGCGCCGGCCGGCGCGGCCGCAATCCCCGCACCGGCGAAATCATCCACATTCCAGCCGCACGGGTAGTGAAATTCACACCCGGCCGGAAGCTGAGGGAGGCGGCGGCCAGATCCTCCCGGCCACCGGCATCCGGGGAGATTGAATGAGGCAGGATTCTGTCCGGTCCGGAAAGATCTCCTTCGGAGAAAAAAATCCGCATCTGGTCGAGGAATGGCATGCCGACAAGAACGGCGACCGCACCCCATTCAACAGTAAGCGATTGGCAAACCCCAGGCTCCCGCGTCAGAATTTTTTCTGCCATGC
>CAYFNE010000124.1:0-14133 GCA_964344355.1 uncultured Magnetococcales bacterium | reverse complement strand
CCCTACACTAAACTATAAAGAGGTCGGTGTCTCGGTCACATTGGCACAGAGGGGCCGTAAACTTCTCCCAGGTGCTCAAACACCTTGTAGCGGTCACCGCTTCCGACAAAATGCGGCTTTTTGTGCCTGCTTTTCTGTCGTGGGGAATAATTTTCCCCACTCCTGATCTTTCTTGGGAGCCGCTACCGTGTCCGCTGCAACCCCCCTCACCCGGTTTTCCAGCCCCGACCATACCCGGCTCCAGCCCGGGGCGACGCCTTGCCCGGTCTGTTTTCAGGCACGCGCCACCGCCCCCACAATAAATCTCATCACCGATTGCGAGGAGCCCCGACCATGACCACCAACCTGTCCCTGACCATCCACCAAATCGACACCATCCACCACAGCCTCAACCGCTCCATGGCCCTGGCCCGCCTGGTCGGCAACGGTCCCACCGCCCGCCAGCCCGGTTGCCATTGCCCACAAGCCATGGACCTGTTCCACACCATGGAACTGCTGCTGGAGGAGCTGGAAAAAATCAAGGAGATCAACCAGGGATTGGGCAAAAAATCCTCCCAGCCCCGGGCCATTTCGGCGGGGGCGTAACCCCGCCCTACCGTTTCCGTTCCCTGCACCACCCCGTTCCCTTGATCGTTCATTCAATGGTCCTCAACCAACTTTTCGATCAAGATTGTGGTCAGGCGCGCCATTTTCATGATACGCTTCATGCTTCCGATTGCCAGTGAAACGACCACTCGTAAAATACAAGCCCGATGATCCAAACCTTTGCCGATCCATTACCAAAAGGGACCACCCTGCATCACGGCCAGTATCGGATTGAAAAACTGCTGGGTCGGGGTGGTTTTGGTTTGATCTATCTGGCCACGGACCCCAAATTGGCACGGTTGGTGGCGCTCAAGGAATTTTTCCCGCGCAACCTGGCCGTCCGCAAGGAGAACAGCGCCGTCGGTCCCGAAGAGAGCGACCGGCAAAATGAGTATGATGACCTGCTGGAAAAATTCCTCGCTGAAGCCAGAACCCTGGCCGGTTTCCGGCATTCGAACATTGTCCAGGTTCACCAGTTTTTCGAAGACAATGACACCGCCTACATGGTGATGTCCTTCGAAAAAGGGAACAGTTTCAAGCACCTGTTGGAACAACGGCGAACGGCCCGAAAAAAATGGACCGAACAGGAGCTATCGACGTTGACCCTCCCGATTCTGGATGGCCTGAAAAAGTTGCATGTTTCCGGTTTCATTCATCGGGACATCAAACCGGGCAACATCTACATCCGTGATGATGGATCACCGGTGTTGCTGGATTTCGGAGCGACGAGACAAGCCATCGGCGACCACTCGGCGGAGATCACGATATTGATGACTCCCGGCTATACGCCGCCGGAACAACACACCAACCGCAGCCGGCATCAGGGAGAATGGACCGATATCTATGCCATGGGTGCGGTCCTTTTCCGGGCGATCACCGGAAAAGCGCCAATCGACGCATCGATACGATCGAATGCCAGGATACAAGAGGAACCGGACCCCTATCGGCCCCTGGCGACAAGAAAAACGACCGGATATTCCCGCCATTTCCTCGAAGCGATCGATCATGCCTTGCAGATTCGGGGCAAAGACCGCCCGCAGACCGTGGATGCCTGGATACGTGAACTGAAAGGCGAAAAAACAGCCCCCCCCAAAAAAAACAAAACACCCCCCAAAACCGACGCCCCCCCTCCCGTTCCAGAGGATGATGAACCACCGACGGTGGAAGCCGTTCCCACGCAAACCAACAAAAACCCCAAACCCGAAACCTGGACCGAACCCACCACCGGCATCGAGTTCGTCAAGATCACCGGCGGCTGTTTTCAAATGGGTAGCAACAAGGGGGACGCGGATGAAAAACCGGTCCACGAGGAGTGCGTCGATGATTTTTGGCTGGCAAAATTTACAGTGACCAACGCCCAGTATCGGCGGTTCAAACCGAAGCATGACAGCGGAGTGTACCGAGGGCATACCCTGAACGGCGATCAACAACCGGTGGTAAAGGTAAGCTGGGCGGAGGCGGTGGCCTATGCGGAATGGTTGTCCGGGATTGGCAAGGGCGCTTTCCGGCTGCCGACCGAGGCGGAGTGGGAATATGCAGCCCGGGCCGGGACCCGAACGGAACGTTTTTGGGGCGATGGAGAGAAAGAAGCGTGCCAATATGCCAACGTACTCACCCCGGCGGCCAAAGAAGCCTTTGACTTGTCCTGGGACGCCTTCCCCTGTGACAATGAATACTTGGTGAGCGCATCGGTCGGGAAATTTCGTGCCAATCCGTTCGGTTTGCACGACATGCTGGGCAATGTTTGGGAGTGGACCTGCTCGGAATACACGAATTCATACGATGACAAGGAGAAGAAACGTGCCAACTCCAGTAGCGGGGGCTCCGCGCGCGTCTTCCGGGGCGGTGGCTGGTACGACCACCCGGCCCACGTCCGCTCCGCCTACCGCGGCGGGAACCTCCCGGGCCTCCGCGGCGGCGGCCTGGGCTTCCGCCTCCTGAGGACGTACCCTTGACGCTTGGACCCTTGGTCACTTGGCGGGGGAGTCCAGAGGGGGCTTGCCCCCTCTGGCCGCGCAGCGGTCGCGATTTTTTTTGGCACGCATTTTTCGAAAAATCCGGTCCGACCTTGATGGAACGGCCGGACATCAAATCAATTCACAAACCATCACCACCGAATCAAACCGATAACCACCCCCGGCGGTAACCCCCTCGCCGCCACCACGCACGCGGCCGCTGTCGCTTTTGCCGTCGTCGAACTGGATGTCATAACCGATGGCATGGTCGGCCGGCAGGTCGTTGAAGCAGATGGCCGGGCCGGTGAGGCCCAGGGGGGCGTCGGCGACGCCGGTGCGGCCGCCGGCGATGTGTTTCGGTGGGCCGTCGCCGCCGTTGAACAGGCCGGCGTGTTGCAGGTGGGTCCAGAACAGGGCGGTCTCCGTGCGTTTGGAAGAAGCGGCGTACCAGGGGCCGTCCAGGCGGCCGTCGCCGTTGCCGTCGCCGCTGTCCGGCCACCGTTTGGAGGCGGCTGGATCGTCACCGGGCAGGGCCAGGTAGAGATCCTCGTAGGTGCGCACGGCGGTGCGCAGGTGGGCCACGTCCAGGGCCAACCGTTTGATGCGGCCCTCATCGACCACGCGGTCGCCGTCGATCACCGCCGCCAACAGCAGGGAGATGATCACCATCACCACCGCCAGCTCCAGGAGGGTGAACCCCGCCTCGGCGGACCGCTGTGAAAAACCGTTTTTGCGCCGTGTCATGCGCCGTCTCCCGGCCGGACGAGGGTTGGCAATTCCAGGGTTGGGATCATCAACAGCCGATCGTTGAAGGTGGACGACGCCGGCGCCAGTCGAAACGGGACGCCATCGGCATCGGCGGGATCGTCACTCTCCAAATAGTTCCGGCGGCGTTGGGCGACGGGGAGATCGGTATGACGGCGTTGACCGGCCAACACCCGGCCCGGGGCGATCACCAACGCCGCCGCCGGGATGATCCGCCCCCCCGCTCCCCGCACCCGCAACGGGGTTGCGGTGGCGCCCGGGGTGGCGCGGCCGGGATCGACCGCATACCACAGCAAGGCCCCGGAACCATCGCGCAAGGGCGGCAGACCCAGGCTGCGCCAGGGCAACCAGCCGATCGGCACCCCATCGGCAACCGGACAGGGGTGATCCGCCAAACCGTCTCCGGACAGATCCAGATCCGGGCAGGGCAGCAACCCCGCCGTTCGATGAGTGGCGGCATGGGCGATCAACGCCTCCCGGGCCTGACCCAGCACCCCGGCGGTGCGCCGGTGGGTGGCGGCCGGGGAACGGGCGCCGTCGAGCCGCTCCAGAAACAGGGCCGTCATGGCCATCACCAACAGGGCCAGCATCAACAACAACGCCGATCCCCGTTCCGCCGGACGCTCACAGGAGTTGCATCTGGCCGATACTGTCATAGATGGGCGTCAGGACGGAGAGAATGACCCAGGCCAACAACACACCGACGAACAGGGTCAATACCGGCTCGATCATGGCCTGCAGATTATCAACGGTCTCCCGCACCTCCCGATCCAAAAAATAGCTGACATTGATCAACGCCTCCTCCAACTGTCCCCCCTCCTCGCCAACCTGCAGCAAACGGGGCAACGGCGGCGGGAACAGGCCGGTCTCCTGAAAACTGGAACTGACCGGCAACCCCTCGGACACATGGCGTTTGGCATCGAGGATACGCTTGGAGACGGCCCTGTTGCCGGCCAGGCGGCCGGTGATCTCCAACGCCTCCAGGACCGGGATGCCCGACCGGTACATCAAGGCGAAAGAGGTGGAAAACCGCACCAGCAACACCTTGTGGATCAACGGTCCGAACAGCATCATGCGCAGTTTGAACCGATCGAGCCACAATCGAACCGCCGGGCTCCAGCGCCGGGCCTGATCGAGCAGGAACAAAAACCCCATCGGCGCCAGGATCAACAACATCCACCACTCGACGACAAAATCCGATACCGTGATCAACAAACGGGTGTGCAACGGAATTTCCGCGCCCATCTCCGGCAGGAACGAAACCATCTTCGGGGCCAGATAGGTCATCAAAAAAAAGAACAGCCCCGTCACCACGGTGATGACGATCAACGGATACCGCAACGCCTGTTTGGTGCGCGACAGCAGTTCATCCTCCCATTTCAGGTTGGCGGACAAACTCTCCAGGATGGTGACCATCTCGCCGGTGCGCTCCCCGACCCGCACCAGACTGACGAACATGGGCGGAAACACCGCCGGATAGGTCATCATGGCGTCGGAAAAGGTTTTACCGCCGCGGATATCCTCGATCATCGAGGTGATCACCTCGCGGAAACGGACATTGGGCACGCTGTCGCGGACCTCCTCCAAAGCCACGGGAATGGAGGCGCCGATCCGCAACAACTGTTCCATGTGCATGCAGAACAGGATCAACACCTTGCGGGTGATGCCATCGCGCCGGAACCAGGTTCGTTCCCGCAGGCCCGACCGTTGGCTGATCAACAGCAGGTCGAGACGCGACAGCCGGTGCTCCAGATCGCCGACATTGGCCGCTTCCAACCAACCCTGCCGCACCTCCCCCTTGAGGGTCGCCGCCTTGTAATAATATTTGGCCATGCCCGATCAACCCTCCATCGGTTCCGAAACCACCGCTGGCGGCGGTTCCAGGGCGGAAAGGTCCAATACCCGGTCGATCTCCTCGAGACTGGTCTCCCCGGCCAACACCCGGCTGAGACCGTCCATCAACATGGTGCGCACCCCGCGGGCGGCGGCCAGTTTGCGAAACGCCCCCTTGGCGGCCCGTGCATGAATCAGATCGTCGAAACCTTCATCGACCCGCAACACCTCCATCACCGGAAAACGGCCCTTGTAGCCGGAGTCGAAACAGGCGAAACAGCCCTTGGACCGGTAGATGACCGGGGGTTGTTCCCCGCCCACCCCCAACAAACGCTGCTCCCGGGGAGAGGGACGGTCCTCGACCTTGCAGGCCTTGCACAACCGCCGCACCAACCGTTGGGCGATGATGCCGTTGATGTTGCCCTCCATGAAATCGGTGGCCACCTCCAGGTTCAACAGCCGGGGAATGGCCCCCAAGGCGGAACTGGCGTGCAGGGTGGTCAACACCTGATGGCCGGTCATCGCCGCCTGCAAGGCCATGGTGGCGGTCTCCTTGTCATGGACCTCGCCGACCAGGATGACATCGGGATCCTGCCACAACATGGAACGGATGCCGGCGGCATAGTCGAGCCCGATCGATTTGTTGACATGGGTCTGGAGCACCGTCGACATGGGATATTCCACCGGGTCCTCCATGGTCATGACGTTGACCGCCTCACTGTTGACATGGTTCAGCAGGGAATAGAGCGTGGTGGTCTTGCCGCTGCCGGTGGGACCGGTGACCAGGATCAAACCGTCGGACCGTTTCAACAGCCCCATCAGGGATTCATGGCTCTCCGGGCTCAGGTTCAAATGTTCCGTGGTTTTGATCTCCTGGCGCAGGTCCAACACCCGCAACACCAGGTTTTCCCCATGGATGACCGGTTGGCAGGAGACGCGGAAATTGACCGAATGGCCGGCGACCTCGAAGGTGATACGGCCATCCTGGGGCAGGCGGGTTTCGGCGATGTCCATGCCGGCCATCACCTTGATGCGCACCATCAACCCCGACAAAATGCTGCGGTGAAAACTGTAAATCTGCCGCAATACCCCGTCGACCCGGAAGCGGACGCGGACGAAACCGGCGGTGGGGCCGATATGGATGTCGGACACATTGCGTTTGACGGCATCGGTGAGCAGGGCATCGACCAACCGCACCATCGGATGGCTGAAACCGTCGGCGCTTTCGCTCAGGCTTTCCAGGTCCTCCTCGCCGGTTTCCAGTTCCCGGAGGATGCCCTCCACCGACAGTTCGAACCCGTAGAACTGGTCGATGGCCGAGGCGATCTCCCCCTCCCCGGCCAATACCGGTTTGACCAACACCCGGGCGCCCAGGCGGGCCTGCAGTTTATCCAGAACCCCGACGTTCAAAGGATTGGAGGTGGCGACCACCAGGCTCGGCACATCGGGATCATAGAGGACCGGCAACACCCCATGGCGTTTGGCGAAGGCCTTGGGCACCTGCTCCAGGGCGCTGGGATGGGGCGGCATCTCCGTCAGGTCGATGCTCTCATGGTGCAGCATCTCCGCCAACAGATCGCGCATCACCGATTCGGGGATGAACCCCAGCTTCACCAACACCCGGCCCAGGCTGTCCCGGTTTTTTTTCTGTTCCGACAGGGCGGTGTCCAGTTGATCGCGGGTGATCACCCCCTTTTCCAGCAGCAGATCGCCCAGACGCCGCACCGGCGCCGCCCGGGCCATCTCCGGGGCCGGCTCCCCGTCGCCACCCTTGCCGAACAGGCCCCGCAACAGGCCACCGCCCGCCGAATCGACGACCGCCAGCTCTTCGGGACGGGCATAATGGTTCGGTGGTGGACGCCGCAACAGCAGCTGGGCATAGAGCATTTCCACCCCGACATCCGTCAGGCCGGCCTGCAAACCGACCTTTTCCGCCACCGCCGCCAAACCGGGCCGGTGCAGCTCGCCATCCGGGCCGATGATCCCGTTCCAGCTTGCGCCATCGACCCCGGAGAGACGCTCTTCGCCGAGGATGAACAGGTCCAACGTCACCCCGCGCGGCAACAGGTGCAAACTGTTCAAATATTGCCGGGTCCGGCCGATTTCATCCCGCAACACCGCCATCGGCGCCTCACCCGCCGCGCCGGTGCGCATGGGCGTCATGCGGCTGATGAGGGTGCGGCCCTGGAAAAAGAAGGTTTGACGCAAACCGCTGCCATGCACCCCGATCAACAGGGCATATTCCGAACGGGCGCTGATTTTTTGCAACAGTTCCCGGCTCATCAACTGCACCGACCAGATGCCGGCCACCGGTATGCCGTTGGCGACCAATGCCCGCATCCACGGCGCCACCAGGTCCGGATTGGTCAGGCCGGAATAGAGCAGCCGTTCCCGCCCCTCCCGGTCCCGCCCCTGGGAGACACAGCGGTGATAGGGGGTGCCGTGGAAAATCCGTTCCTGGCGCCGCTGGATCACCTGGCTGCGGTTGCGGCCCCACAGGCGCGGCACCACCTCCCGCCGCAACTCTTCCTCGATGATGTCCACCAATACGTGCAGGGGCATACCCTGGCGTTGTTGATCGACGGTGGTGACGAAGGCGTCGATGGCCGGGGACTCCTGGGGAAAACGTCCCAACTCCCGGAACACCCCCTGCTCCCAGTCATAGACGATCGCCTGCTGATCGGAAATCAGCAGCAACCGTTTTTGGCCGGCGGCACCGAGGAACAGTCGTTGTCGAATGGATTGCAACAGAGACATGGGGTCCATCATTCCGAAGAGAAACCGCCAGGCACGGCCCCCCCGCCTCCGTTCAAAACCGGCGGAATGGCGGACGTGGACACCACGGCGTTTATCGTTGTTGTCACTCGATCCGGAAACCGCCCCTCCCCGGGCCATTCCGGACCGCCAAACCGGTTATGGGCCGCCGTCGGCGAAAACGCCCGCATTCACCGTTTTTTGATGAAGGCCGACGCCAACACCGCCAACCCGCCATAACCGATATGGGTCACGGCGGTGCCGACCCGCACCTGCACCCGGTCGACATCGTGCCTCATTCCCTGTGGGACCATCAACAGATATTCGCCATAGGCGACCAGGAACAGGCCGGTAAAAAAAAGGAGACGTTTCAACAATTTCAGAAAGGTATGACTCAGCATCGTCCCCTCCGTCGGTCACGATCCCGGCCCGGGGACACCCCGCGGCCGATCGACCACCGGGCTCATCCCCATTCAGGAATCATCGGTCCCGGCCAGTTTTTGAATCTCCTTCAGGGTGCGTACATTGACCACCTTGAAGGCGTTCTGGCTACCCGCATCGCCCTTTTTATAGCACACCACCACCGGCCCCTGCTGGGCCTGCTTGCGGATGCCATTACGCAGGCTCTGCATGACATCATCGGGCACCCGGGCATTGAACCCGAGGATTTCCCAACCGGTATCGATGCGGCCATCACTACGGGCGACGGCGATCTTGCCCGGCCCCGCGGCCTCCTCGCCACTGAACATCGCCGACGCCTGTGGCGTCATCTTCAGGGCGATGCCCTCATCGGTGCAGCGCACCACCGCGCAGGGAAAGGCGACGAAGGAGTCCTCCAGGGCGGCGGTATCGTGCAGGGCCACCCGGATCAACCCTTCCACGCCGGCCCCGGGCTGGATGGCGGGATCCAGCGGTTCGAACAGGATGCCGTTGAAACTGACGTTGCGGGTATGCCCGGGAATCTCCTCGCCGGTGGTCAGGGAGAGCAGCGACCGGCTGTGGAACAGGGGGCGGGAAAATCCGCGCCGTTCATCCTCGTTGCCCTGGGCCAAATCCTTGGGCAGGGAAATTTCAAAATGTTCCTGCAGCTTGCCGACCAGCTTTTCCCGGGTGATCGGTTTCACCAAGTAGGTAGTGCAACCGTTGGCGAAGGCCTCGGCCTGCTGCTCCTTGGAGAACAGGGCCGAGATCATGAAAACCGCCGCCTCGTCGGCGGGATCGATCCGGCGCCTGGACTCGTCGGCGCGAATCCGTTTCAACACCTCCTGGCCGTTGATCCCCGGCATCATGATGTCCAGACAGATCAGATCGTAGGGTTCATTGGTCACCGTCGCCAACTCGAAGGCCTCGATCGCCTCCTGACCGTTGGCGGCCCGGTCACACTCCCCGAACGGTGACAGGATGTCCTTGAGCAACGTCCAGGAATCACGCTCATCGTCCGCTACTAAAATCCTCATGGGTAATGACCCCCAACCCTTTTGCCCGACTCGAATGTCATGGATCGAACCGGCTGTCCTTCCACGCCGATCACTGCCGGAATCATCCTTGAAGCGACCGCCTGATACGGTCCACTTCGTGCTGTAGACTATCAAAAAGTCCCTCTATCTGAAACATATCTTCTTTGCGCAGTGCCAAAATCAATAGCAACGCTTCACGGCGCAGGGCCTCGGCCCCCACGCGGGCGGCACCATTTTTCAGTTCCACGGCCGGCCCGATCATGGCGGCCATGTGGCCGGACACCAACATTTTACCGAGCGATGTCAACAGGCTGGAGCAGAAATCCAAAAACTGGCGCCGTTGGTTCAAGCCCTCTTCCGCGGTCGTCTCCGCCGGGTCATCCCCCTCCCCTCCGGTCCAGACCGGCGTTTCAGTACCGATCGAAACACCGGGTAATATTGAATGTTTGAGACTCTTTTTGCGAATGATCCGTTTGGCGTAATCATTAATGATATCCAGTAATTCCGACCTTTTAAAAGGTTTGGACAATATCCGGTCGAAACCACTGGCCAGATATTCCCCCCGCTGTTCCTTCATGATGGAAGCCGTGACGGCAACGATGGGAATGTCGGCATTCACCCCGACCAGTCTGCCACTGCGAATGTGGCGGGTCGCCTCCTTGCCGTCCATGAACGGCATCATGATGTCCATCAGGATCAGGTCGAAGGTCTCCTTGGCCAGCGCATCCAACACCTGCCGGCCATTGCCGACCACCTGGAAATGGTGGCCGGCCTTTGTCAGGATCGTTTTCATCAACACGACGCTGGAGGGCAGATCCTCCGCCACCAGGATGCGCAATGGCCGTTTGGCCTGCCGTTCGGCTTCCTGCGAGGTTCCCGCCCAATCATCGTTCCCCGCCATCCAGACCTCGGCATCGGGCTCGGCCTCGGGAAACAGCAGGGTGAAAAAAAACCGGCTGCCTTCATCGAGGACACTTTCCACCCGCAGTTCCCCGCCCATGAGGGCCACCAACTGTCTGGATATGGCCAGGCCCAGGCCGGTGCCGCCAAAGGAACGGGTGGAGGAGCCGTCGGCCTGGGTAAAACTGTCGAAAATCCGTTTCTGGTCGCTCTCGGAAATGCCGATGCCGGTATCCGCCACCTCGATGTAGAGGGGGAAACGGGCCGCCGACGTCGCCCGCCGCCGATCCCGATCGACGGTCAACGACACCCTGCCGCTGTTGGTGAACTTGATGGCATTGTTGATCAGGTTGATCAAAATCTGCCGCAAACGATAGACATCCCCGCACAAGGCCGGAATGTCGGCATCGACCGTGCAGGTCAACGCCAACCCTTTTTGATCGGCGGAGATCGACAGGATGTCCTGAAGATTTTTCGCCAGTTCCCCGGGGAGGAAGGCCACCGGCTCCAGGACCATGCGATCGGCCTCGATCTTGGAGAGATCCAAGATCGAGTCCAGCAGATAGAGCAACGACCCCGCCGATCGTTGAATGGTCTCCATGTAATAACGCTGCTGGCTGTCGAGACCGGTATCGAGGACCAGGCCGCTCATGCCGATGACGGCGTTCATGGGGCTGCGCAGTTCGTGGCTCATGTTGGCGAGAAAACGGCTTTTGGCCTTGTTCGCCGCCTCGGCCGCCTCCTTGGCCTTGCGCAGGTCGGCATCGATGTTGGTCCGTTCGATCACCCCGGCCAGGGTGTCGGCCATCGCCTTCAAAAACAGTTCCCCTTCCAGTTCCCGGACATGGCCGGCATCCAGGTAGAGATTGATCACCCCCAGGGTCCGTCCACGCGAAACGATGGGCACGCAATAGTGACCATGGTCGATCATGTTGTCACAGTGGCGGTCATGGCGCTCGTCCAGACCGTCGGCAAAGACGATCTCCTGGCTCGACGCGGCGATTCCGCACAGGCACTCCCCCGGGGGAACCCGGGTACACAGCTTGCGGCGCTCCCTGCCGAGACCGCGTTGCACGACCATCAACAGGTTGCCGGTCTCGCGGTTGGCCAAAAAGATCGACCCCCGCGGCTGCACCGACAACCAGGAGACCCCGAGGATCAAATCCAGGGCGATGCGCAACTGTTCGTCCAGGGGCATCGGTTTCAAGGCGGTGCGCAGCAGGGCGCTGACGGCGTTCTGGGACTCGATGCCGCGACGGCTTTTCCTCACCATCCGCCGGTCACGGAGAAACAGCTCCACCCGCCGCAACAACACCGCCGGCCGCACCGGTTTGGAGATATACTCCTCGGCGCCGGCGTCGAAGGCCCGGCGCACCGATTCATCATCCCCCAGGGAGGTCACCATCACCACCGGCACATCCCGCCCCCCCGGGGCGGCCTTGAGCGCCGCGCAGGTCGCGAAACCATCCATGCCCGGCATCCGGGCATCCATGAGCACCAAGTCCGGCCGTTTGCGGTTGAACAGGCGAACGGCCTCCCCGCCATCCCTGGCGGTCGCCACCAGAAAACCGTGCTTGCGCAGATGATGACCGAGCAGATTCAACGAATCGGGATCATCATCCACCACCAGGACGAATCCGGAGTATTTTTTTGTGGATTTCGTTCGATCCGTTTTTTCCATACCCACCCCCGGTTGAACGGCGCATCCCGCGGAACCGTTTTCATCGTCCATTTCACCTTAACACAGGCACGTAACTTGCAGTAACCCGGTATCGGTTCACGCCGATCCACCGGGATCGGTTTCCACCAACCATGCAGGCAAAGTCCACGGACACGACATGTACCACGACCATTTCGGCTTGACCGACCATCCGTTCATGAACACCCCCGACACCCGCCTGTTCTACACCGGCGGCAAGCGTGGGGCCATTCTCGACGCCCTGGAATATGCCGTCAACAGCGGCGAAGGCATCGTCAAGGTGGTCGGCGAGGTCGGCAGCGGCAAGACCATGCTCTGCCGCATGCTGGAGGGCCGCCTGTCGAAAACGGTCGAAACCGTCTTCCTGGCCAATCCCAGCCTGTCGCCGGAAAACATTTTTCACGCCATCGCCGTGGAGCTGCGCATCCCCCTGCCGGAACAGGCGGATCGTTTCATCGCCATGCAGGCCCTGCAGGTATATTTACTGAAAAAACATGCCGCCGGCAAACGGGTGGTGATCCTGGTGGAAGAGGCGCAAGGGATGCCCCTGGCGACCCTGGAGGAGATCCGCCTGTTGAGCAACCTGGAGACGAAACGGAGCAAACTGTTGCAACTGGTGCTGTTCGGACAGCCGGAGCTGGATGAAAATCTCGCCGTCCCCGCCATCCGCCAGCTCCGGGAACGGATCTCCTATCAGTTCAACCTCTCCCCCTTGACCAAGGAGGAGGTGGGCGAATATTTGATCCACCGTCTGCGCGGCAGCGGTTACCGGGGACCCAATCCGTTCCATCCCCGGGCCTGCCATCTGATCTGGCGCTATTCCAACGGTTTGAGCCGGCGCGTCAATCTGTTGGCGGACAAATCGTTGTTGGCCACCTTCATCGAAAAAAAAGATCAGGTGCAACCCGACCATGTGCGCAAGGCGGCGGCGGAGAGCGCCTTCACCCCGGTGCGGAACTGGCGCAAGATCGCCATCAACCTGGCGGTCTTTCTCGGCATCTCCATGCCGGCCGGAGTACTGTTGGGCACCCAGTTGTCACACCAGCCGGTCACCCCGCCCGCCGCGGCGGCTCCCCCGGCCAGCGTCACCCCCGATGCGCACGCATCGGTGTTGAACCCACCGTCCCAGGCGCTGACCCCGGCGCCGGCCATCGAGAAAAAAATCGTGCCGCCGGCCCCGGCGGCCGAAACGGTCCCGGTCGCCAAAGCCGAGTCGGAACCGACCGCGGGAAAAACGATGATCACCGCCCGGGCCGTGGTGAGCCACACCGTCCAGCCGCCACCGGAGCCGGCGGCGCCAACAACGGCGGCCGCCCCCCTGGAACCGTCCCGGCCCGCCACCGCGCCGCTCCCGAAAACGGCCACGGCGAAACCGTTGGTCAAAACGGTCGCCCCCATCGAGACCAAACAGTTTTTACAGGACCGCATCCGGGCGACGAAAACCTGGCTGGCCAATACCGACGATGAACACTATACCGTGCAATTGATGTTGATCTACCGCAATGCCGTCAATTGGCTGAAACCCCTGGCGGAGCTGCATCGGCAGGAGGGACGGGACATTTACATCAAACCCATCACCTACAAAAAACGTCCCCATTTCAAGGTATACATGAACAGCTACAAAAGCTATCGGCAGGCGACGGAGGAGATGAACGGCCTGCCGCCGGATTTCCTCAAAAATGGTCCGTTCATTCAAAAGGTCAGCCACGTTCATGAAGAGTCGTAAAGGGAAATTATCGAGGTTGTCGGAAAATCGTTCAACAGCCTCGTGCGGGCCAACTCGGCCTGCCGAAAAGTGCTGTTTTTCGAAACGGTTGCGTTTGGAAATTGCCCTTGACAGCCATTTTTGATAGCATTCACCAGTGAATAACAGGCATCGAAAACCCTCGAATCCATTTTCAAATCTCCGATATCGAAATCACTTGAATGGATTCGGGTAGAAGCACGCCTCAAAACACTGGGAGCGGAAATCATCGAAGGAAGAGGATCCCGGGTTGGCTTTATACTCCGGAACAAGCGCATTGATTTCCATGGACCGCATCCGGGCAAGGAGGCCAAACCGTATCAAATCCTCGCCGTTCGTCAATTTTTGGAACGGATCGGAGTCAAGCCATGACCCCCATGATGTATAAAGCCCTCTGTGCCAATGTGACCGAGACACCGACCTCTTTATAGTTTAGTGTAG
>CAYFNE010000123.1:0-14248 GCA_964344355.1 uncultured Magnetococcales bacterium | reverse complement strand
GGTCTCGCCTGCTGATCGGGTGAACCAGCAGGACGTGCTTCCCCGATCGCTTACTCTCTGATTATTTTTCGTCTGGCACGGTTTCAATGTCGGTGTCGGTAATTTCGGCTTCCTGGGCATCTTTAAAGGCATCCCCCAATTTCGACTTGATAGGACGTCCATGATCAATAGGGTCTGTAAATGGAGTTGAGATGTCGATTCAAATATTTAAGCTCCAACGCCTCCGGCAACAATTTGGTGTGTTTGATTTTCCAGGCTGATAATTCGTAACTTGCACCAAATCGGTCCTTCAATTCATCGAGAATGGCTTTGATCCTGCGATAACTGACCCATTCGTCAAGGACGGACGACACTGTTTCATGTACCCGGTTTTCCGGCAGGATCAACTCCGCTGCAAATGCATTCGCACGTGTTTCCATTGCACGGTCCGGCAGTTCACGGCCCCCCAGAACATCTCCCTCCCGGTCCACATCCATCAGGAGATGAGCGAGTTCATGGGCCAGGGTAAAGCGACGTCCTGTCGCCTGGCATGCACGGGCACCATGTGGGTTGATTAAAATCGTGGGCCGCAATCCTTGACCCCAAATGGCAACGGCATCCACCGAAGATTGCGTTGACAAAGGCACCAGGTCAACGTTCAATCCGGTGAGTATCGTCTCCGGTTCCACCCGGTCCCGGTGATCGGCAACACCATTTTTTTGGCGTAGCCATTGCGCCAATGCCATCCCCTGTTCCCTCGGAGACAAGTTCTCAAACAAATTGGTTGGAACGGCCCTTCTGATATCGTTCAATTTGGTATTATCGCCCCTGTTCAATACGTCGATGGATCGAATCTGATTGAACAAATGGCGCTTCTGGCCAGCATTCATGGTATTGCCGACCATGCGTGCAGCGGCGGCCAAAATCGGAACATGTTTCTCATCGGGGGATCCAGCGGTTCCCAGAGCATCCCCGGCCAGGGATCCTTCTTCATCATTGGCCGCCAATTCCCAAAAGTGGGAATTGGCGAGCGAATCCCGACTGTTCCATCGTTCGAGAAGGTCCTGTAACCGTTTGTCCGGGATATGCCGCACACGGGATGCAATCGAATTGCCGAACTTCTCAAGTATTTCCATGGTGCGACGCCAATCCAGTCTCCAGCCCTGGTGTTTGGATCCAGCCAACAGGGTCTCGCCTTGGCGTAAAAGTACCAAAGGATCAACGCCGGTTCCGGGCAAGCCGGATGTCAAGTCATGGAGGTGGAGGAAATCGAAGAGGGCATTTTCCTCCTGCTGATCGGGTAATGGCGAATCATCGTCCTCTTGATTCGGCAATCCAATTCCCTTTTCCCGCCAAATTTCCTCTACACGTGCCTTGAACAAACCCGGATGGTCCGGCATTTGATCCCGGTGGAATTCAAATATTTCCGGATAATCCTGCTGGTGGACGAGATACGGCCATGCAACACAGAGGTGGCGCAAAAAATCAATCCAGTCCCGTTCGAGGCGAATAAAACCACTCTCCCCGGGTTCACCCCAAATCAGGGTTTTGTGAACATGGAGCAGGAGAGAACCCCATGTGGCATCAGAAACACTTGAACAGGAAGATGGGTCGGTCCGCTTCCATTCAATGGAGATATGCAGGCCATCGCCATTGCCAAAACTCATAGCATGGATGGTGGTATCAGGATTCATGGCATGAGATCCGATTGGCGTCACTTGGAACGATCCAGTTTCTGTTTATACCATCGGTTGAATTGGGCGTTGCCGAAACCTTGATCTTTTGCCCGTTCGCGCAATTTCCTTTCGATATGTCCTGGAACCTGGTCCACTCCCTGGCAGGTTGGATATCCATGCCAAGCATTACCCACATTATTGTGCCGTGCCCGATAAATGATTCCATCATGAAAGTTCCAGATCGAATAGGGACGGTCCGACTCCCCCTTGCGGAATTCAGGAATGCCACTATTCAATAGTTGATGCGCCGTTTCAGGTGACATGTTGCCCGGGCACTTTCCCCGCCAATGGGTTTTATGCCATATGATTTTGGCCTCATCCGATACCGGTTTATGCTTTTCCCGGCTCTCTACCTGGTCGTAAATCCGGATGTCGGTCGCATCATCGGTCTTTTCGTATCCAGGCGATGAATCGCAAAATTTACACATATGCTTTGATCATCGAAATCAAACGCCATCATGAACGCAATCGCGGACAGGGTTCATCCATTACAATACCGTACTGCTTGAAGATTGATTTATTGCTTGAAATCATGTGCCCTGGTGGCACATCATATGCCGAAAATAATGACTCCAGCATGCCGACAACAAAACCATCTCATCCCAGCCAAAACCAAACGGGAGCAATTTTATCCGTTCCTCAAAAAATCCGCCAGCTTTTTATCCACCTCATGAATGTGGTTGATCAACCAACTCTTGACCAAGGCGTTCAGTTCCGATGGCGCCTGTTCGTCCATCAATTTGAATTTGTTTTGAATTTCGTGGATGCGGACGATGAGACCGGCGTGGGCGGCCTTGTGGGTGCGCAGGTCCGGGTAGTCGTTGGATTGCATCAATCGTTCTTCATGACGAAAATGCCAGGAGGTGTAATCGACCAGTTCGTCGAGGATCGCCATGGTCACCGGGCGGCCGGCGCCGCTGAGGTCGGCCACGTGGAGTTGATTGACCAGATCGACCAGTTTTTGATGGTCATCGTCGATGGCCTCATAACCGACCAGCAAGGAGCCATCGAGGACGAAATAAAGTTCCGGGGTGGGGGGGGTGACGGCGACACCGTTGAGATGATCGGCCAGCTTTTGATCGACGGCGTGGATGTGCTCGTTCAACCAGTTCAATAAAAACAGCATCAACTGGGACGAAACGTTGCTGTGGTTCTCCTGGATGTCCCGTTGAATGGTCAACACCTGCTCGACCAAGTGGCGATGGTCCCGTTTGTGGTCGTCGGTGTGGGGATAGTCGCTGATCTGCATCAACCGCTCCTCATGGCGAAAATGCCAGGAGGTGTAGTTGATCAATCCATCCAACAGGCCCAGGGTCAGGGTGCGGTCATATCCCTGGACGATGGCTTCATTCAATTTGCCGATCAACGTCATCAGACGCCGATGGTCGGCATCGATGGGTTCATAGCCGACCAGCAGCGAGGGATCCAGGGTTTCCAGGTTTCTCCTGGCGGGGGAATCCTTGGCCGTCTGCACCTTGAAACCGATGACCGACAGATCGTCGCGCCGTTTTTGCGCCCCCTGAAAGGCCACCAACGCCTTGAGGATGGCGCTGTCCTGTTCGGCCAACGGCGTATCGGCCAGGGAGGTGAGCAACGAGCGGAAACGGCGTTTGCCGAAACCCCGTTTCATCGGCCCGCCGATCTGGTCGATCAAACCGTCCGAGGTCATGTAAAAGGTCGGATTATCGGCCAGATCGACCTCATGGTTGGTGAAACGCACCTCCCGCGGCGTGCCGCGATAACCGAGCCCGCTCTTGTTGCCCTTGACGGTGGTCACCACGCCATCCTTGAGGATGAACAGATCGAAACGGGCGCCGGCGAAAACCAGGGCGCTGCGGTTGGCGTTGATATAACAGGCGCCCAACTCGATGCCATCGTCGGCATCCCCCAGGTCGGCCCGATCCTGCCCCAGGGAGGATTGGATCAACTGATGCATCCGTTGCAACAGCGTCGCCGGATCGCCCGGCGGCGTCTCCAGATAGGCCTCGTCCAGGGCGCCGTTGGAGATCAGGGTCATGAAAGCCCCCGGCACGCCATGGCCGGTGCAATCCCCCAGGACCACCAGGGCCCCCCGTCCCCAGGAACGGTACCAGTACATGTCGCCGCCGACCACGTCGCGCGGTTCCCACAACACGAAATATTCCGGAAAGGCCTTCTCCAGGACCGCCCGCCGCGGCAGGATGGCGCGCTGAATGCGGCTGGCATAGCGGATGGAACCGTTCACCAACTGCATCGCCTCGTCACGCTCTTCCAACAAGGTGATCTGATCGGAAATATCCTCGCCGACACTGACATACTGGCTGATGCGGCCATCGGCGCCCTTGATCGGTGAAATGGCCAGTTGATGCCAGTAGTGGCTGCCATCCTTTTTCCGATTGAGCATCCGTCCATACCACGGTTTTCCCGCCGTCACCGTCTCCCACAACTCCCGATACAAGGCCGGATCCGTTTTGCCGGAACGTAACAGGCCGGTCTTTCGTCCGATGGCCTCGTCAGCACGGTAACCGGTGATGTCAGTAAACTTTTCGTTGACATACTCAATGGTGGCCCCGGCATCGGTCACCATAACCGAGACCGGGCTGCATTGAACGGCGGTGGACAGTTTGACCAATTCCCGTTGCGCCCGCTTGCGTTCGATGATCACCCCCAAGGTGTTGCCGACGGCGATCAGCAACTCCCGCTCATCGCCGGTATCCCGATGGCCGACCGGCACATAGAGGGTCAACACGCCGATCATCGTCTCGCCGGAACGGATCGGCACGCAATAGTGCCCATGATCGGCCATGCCGTCGAAACGGATGTCATGCCGATCCTCCACATGGTCGATGAACAGCAACTCCCCGCTGACCGCCACCCGCCCACACAGGCAGTGACCGCTGGCCACCGTGCGGCAGGCCGTGGTCAAATGGGCATGCAACCCCGATTGGGCCATCATCTCCAGGCCGCCATCGGCCTTTTTGAAAAAAATGGCCCCCATCCGTTCGCTGGCGGTGAAGGAGATGTCGAGGATCCGGGACAGGGCCCGCTCCATCAGGACATCGAGGCCATGATCCTCGATGGAGAGGGAGAGCAGCTGTTTGAGCAGCGCCTGGTTTTCCAGGGAGCGGGCGATGCGCTCCTCGGCCCGTTTGCGGTCGGTGATGTCCAGCAGGGTGCCGGCCATGGTCAGGGGGCGGCCATCGTCCTCCGACCGTTCGGTGATGCGTCCCGCGGAGTAGACGTGCCGTATTTCCCCATCCGGCCGTTGAATCCGGTATTCGACCACGCAGTCGCGCTCATTTTTCAGCGAGGTCTCGACGGTGTGGAGGACCCGTTGCCGATCCTCGGGGACGATGAACGCCAGGGCCTGTTCAAAGCTGGCCCGGTCTTGGAAGGGCCGTCCCAGAATTTCATAGACCACCTCCGACCACTGGGCGCTGTTGTCCACCAGGTTGCGTTCCCAGTTGCCCATCCGCACCATCCGTTGCGCATCCCGCAACTTGTCGGTCATGGTTTTCAGGGCCGTTTCCGCCTGTTTGCGATCGACGATCATGCCCAGGGTGTCGCCGATGGCCTGCAGGATCTCCCGTACCTCCGCATCGTCCGGGGCGTTCGTCGGCACATAAAGGGTCAACACCCCCAACAGGGTCTCTTCCGAGCGGATCGGTACGCAATAGTGACCATGGTCATCCGTCTCTTCACAACCCGAGCCGTTCTCCAACGCCTCATGAGTGGCGAACAGGATCACCCGCGAGACCGCCACCCGACCGCACAGGCAGTGACCGTTGGCCACCCGACCGCAGGCGCTGACCATGCTGGCGGGCAGGCCCGAATGGGCCGCCATTTCCAAACCGGTGCCGGTTTTATTGGTGAGAAAGATCGCTCCCCGTTCCTGCAGGTCCAGAAGGCCGGCGTGGAGGATCAGCTCCAAGGCCCGGTTCAACAATTCGCCGATCGGATGATCCTGGATGGGCAGCGATAGCAGGTGCTTGAGCAGGGATTGACTGGCCAGGGAACGGGCGATGCGCGCTTCGGCCAGTTTGTGCTCGGTGATGTCGGTGCGGATGGAGACAAATTTTTGCGCCCGGCCCGACTCGTCCAAAAAGGGCACCACCGTGGCGCGGACCCAGTACAGGGAACCATCCTTGCAGCGGTTGCACACCTCCCCGTGCCACACCTCGCCCTTCAATATGGTGCCCCACAGCGTTTTGAAAAAGGATTTCGGATGCACGCCGGAGTTGACCAACCGATGGTTCCGTCCGATCAACTCCTCGTGGTCGTAGCCGGAAATCTGGCAGAACAGATCGTTGACATAGGTGATGTCCCCTTTGAGATCGGTGGCGCTGACGATGGCATGATGGTCCAGGGCCTGCTTTTGAAAGGCCAATTCCCGCATCAACATCGCCTGCTGCCGTTCCGCCTCTTTTTGCCGGGTGATGTCGGTGAAGGTGCTGACGAAACCGCCATTCGGCAGGGTGCTGCCGGTCACCTGCAGGACCGTGCCGTCGGGCCGCGATCGTTCAAAATGGTGGGTGCCGGGCCGTCTGGCCCGTTGCAGATGAAATTGCAACTGCTCCTCGGCATCTCCGGGACCGAACTCCCCCCGTTGGATGTCATGGCGGATCCAGTCGACGAAATGGGCGCCCGGCCGGGAGAGATGTTCCGGGGCGCCGCGAATTTCGTGGAAGCGGCGGTTGCAGACGATCAGTCGCAAATCCTTGTCATAGGCCACCAACCCCTGTTGAACGTTGTCCAGGACCATTTTCAACAACCGGGTCTGGTCGGCCAACGCCGTTTCGATCCGTTTGCGGTGGGCGATTTCACGCTCAAGATGGACATTCCGCATCGACTTGAGGATGGTCAGGGCCAACAGCAGACCGGTGCCGATCAGGATGGTGGTACCGATGCCGTAGAGCCAAAAGGTGTTTCGACTCTTCTGTAACGCCGCATCCACGGCGACGAACAGTCTTTTCTCCAACCGTTGTTCGATGTCATGCAGTCGTTTGATCCGCCGGCTGGCCCTTTCATGCCAGGCATGGGCATCAATGCCGAAACCGCCGCTGCCGGCATCCGTCATGACCAGTTTACACAGCCGGTTGATTTCGATGGTGTCCGGTTCGGTTCGGATGGTTTCGAAATGGGCTTTTTCAGCCGGGGTGGAGAAGGAGAGGTAAAGTTCCGTATGAGTGGTCCGCTCCCCTTGCAGCCTGAGCAGTCGATCCCGCAGGCCGGGTGTCAACCGATCCCGGGCGAAGGCATGGGTCAGGATCGCCCGCTCGATACCGGCCGTCTCCACCAGATGCATGAAATTGAACAAGGCGACATGGACCCGGGATGCCGCCGGATCCGTGAAAACGGCGTTGAAGGAGGCGATGGTTGCCAGCAAGGTCAGGTTGACGTCGGCATAGCCGTCGATGATTTCCCCCACTTCGGCGCCACCGGCATCGACGGCATCCCGAATGGCGGTCAAGGCCGCCAGCCGTTCCATCAGCCGTTGCCACTGCCGGCCCCATTGTCCCGGCCCGCTGGAGTCCGCTCCCCGCTCGGACGGTTGCCGCAGGTTGGCCACCGTTTCCCGGACGGTCTTCCTCCGGGCCAGCAGGGGTTTGCGGAAGGAATCATCCGTGGCGCCCAATAATCCGGCGCTCAGGCTGCGTTCATTCTGTATTTCGTGCAGCAGGACATCCAGACTCAACAGCCGGTGGAGGGCCGGTTTCATGGCCTGGATGGTTTGGTGGGTCCGATATTGATCCCACATCATCAGGCCGCTGATCATCATCAATCCGGCCAGGGGCGGGAGAAAAAAACGGAGGATTCGACGCCGCGAAGGCGGTGCATTGGTCGAGGGGTCGATCATGATGGGAATTCCTGACGGTCGCCGTTCAAGGCGGTGCCGGAACCGGTTGGCGAATGAGGGTCGGAATCACCCCTTTTTACTCAGATAGTGTGTGATGTCCACTTCATCGATCTGCTCCGGATTTAAAAATGTTCCACTGTACTCGTAAAACACCCCGCTGGTCAAAAACAGATCGAACAAATCCGCATCGATATGTTGATCGTCGCGCATGAAACTCAGGATGCGCAGGGCTTCGTTGAGGGTCTTGAACTTTTTGTAGGGGCGGTCGGAGGCGGTCAGGGCCTCGAAAATGTCGGCGATGGCCAGGATGCGCGCCTGAATCGACATCTCCTCTTTTTTCAACTGTCGCGGATAACCGCTGCCGATCATGGTTTCATGATGGCCGCCGGCATATTCCGGAATCCCGGCCAGGCGTTTGGGAAAGGGCAGTTGTTCCAACATGATGATGGTTTGAATCATATGTTCATTGATCTTGAACCGCTCTTCATCGTTGAGGGTGCCCCGGGCGATGCCCAGGTTGTACAGTTCACCGGCATTGTTGAAATGTTTCGGTGGTTTGACCTTGATGCCGTAGCGGTGCAGATGGTCCATCCGTTCATCTGGATTGCGCGGGAAAATGTGCTCTTTTTTGTCGGCCAGCAGTCGTTCCCGGGCCGGCAGGGGACGTTGTGGAACATCGACCAGGCGATTGAGTTCACCGTGGGAGAGCCCCAGCCGATCGTCGAAATGGCGTTCCCAGGTGGTCTCGGCGATCCGGTGCAACCGTTCGATCCGCTCCGGGACCATGAACTCGCCACCGACGTTGCACTCGGCGATGAAGGCGAAATCCTCTTCCAGGCCTTTCAGTTCCGTCTCCAGCTTTTTTTTCAGGCCGGCTTCATCCCCGTCGCCGGCCAGCAGCGCCCGTTGATGATCGATGATGCGGTCCCGGCGCAACACCTCGAAACGGGTGCGGACCTCGTGGATGCGGTTGTAGATGGTCTCCAGCTTGGTCGCCTTGTCCACCACGTATTCGGGGGTGGTCACCTTGCCGCAATCGTGCAGCCAGGCCGCCAACCGGAAGGCCTGCCACTCCTCGGCGTCCATGTCGAAATCGCTGAAAACCCCCTCTTCGGCCTCACAGGCCGCCCGGGCCAGCAGGCGGCCGATCTCCGGCACCCGTTCACAATGGCTGCCGGTGTAGGGGGATTTGGCGTCGATGGCCGACGCCGTCAGCTTGATGATGGAGTCCAGCAGTTTTTCCTGGGCCGCCAGCAGGTTTTTGTTGTCCAGGGCCACCGCCGCCTGGGCGGTGAGGGCCTCGACGAATTCGGTCATCTCCGGGGTGAAGGGGATCACCCGTCCGGCGCCGGTCTTGCGGGCGTTGATCAACAACAGCACCCCGCTCACCTCCCCCTGGCGCGGTTTCAGGGGCACGGCCAGAAAGGAGATGGAGCGGTAACCGTGTTTGCGGTCCAGACGGTGGACTTCGGCAAAATCGAAATCGTCGTTTTCGTAGCTGTTGTCGATATGAACGGTGCGTTCGGTGAGGGCGGCGTGGGCCACCGGATTGAAATAGTTCGGCTTGCCGCTGCCGGCGTCGCGCATCGGGATCGGCGGTTGGGTGATGGGCCGGTCGGTGGTGCCGCCCAGTTGCAACTCCAGGGTGTCGATGGAGATGATTTCATGGTTGAGGATATCGCCGTCGCCATCACGAATGAAAAGCATGCCGCCATCGGCGTGGGTCAACTCCTTGGCCCCCTGGAGGATCATCTCCATGAACCGCGCCTGGTTGCGCTCCCGGGAGAGGGCGATGCCCAGACCCACCAGCCGTTCCAGTTTGCCCTGGGTGGCCACCAGCTCCTTGGTGCGCGCCTTGACCTTCTCCTCCAGCAGATCGGCGTGTTGACCCAGTTTCTGGTGGGCCTTTTCCAACTCCGCCTGTTGGGCCTTGATCTTGTCGTTGGCCTTTTTCAGCCCCTCCTCGCTGCGGTCGCTCATGCGTACCAGGCGGCGGGAAACCTTGAACAGCTTTTTGTAATCCCCGAGCAGGGTTTTGAAGGGGGCTTTGAAGTTCCCGGTTTTTTGGCTGGCCAGCAGCGCCTCGCCGCTCTCGATGATGGCCTTTTCCGTCTCGAAGGTATCGAAAGCCATCGGTCAGGATTTCGGCATCATGTTGAAGGTGGCGTTTTCCAGGTCTTCCCCGAACTCCTCTCCCAACTCCTCCATGTTGTCATCCTCGGCCTCATAGTGCCAGTTGATGACCACCCGGTTCTCCACGGCGGCGCTGTCGAGCAGGTCGAACAGTCCCATGAGAATTTTGGCCGAGCTGGAGTTGAAATAGACCAGTTCGAAGTTGAAGGTGATCTCCGCCCCTTCCTGGGCGTTGAGATGGTTGCGCAGCGCTTCGACGACCGGGCCGTAGAGTTGGGAGATGTCTTCCGGGTAGGACTCACCGGAGATGGAAAAAAGATTGGCCGAAAAATCGAAATCGATGGCGGGGGACCGTTCGGTGGCCTCCATCTTGATGTTGTCCATGGTGCAAAAACCTCTTGAAAACGGGTTGACGGCGGGCGGTGATTGTCAAATATAGGCCTTCAGCGTGAAGTAGGCGAATTCGGCATCCACTTCGATAAAGTCGAACTCGAACCCATGGGTGGCGCGGCGGGCGATATCGACGAAACCGACCCCGGCCCCTTTGCTGCCCGCGGGTGTTTCCCCCTTGAGGATCTCCTTGTACAGGGCTTTGAGGCCATCTTTATCCATGTTTTGGATGCGGGTCAAATTTTCCCGGAGACGATTCACATCATCCAGCGGCACCATGTTGGCACAGGCGACGAAATGGCGTCCCTCCTTGAAACCGACGGTGAGCAGGCCATAGCGTAATTTGACCTCGCCTTCCTCGGTCTCCGGCGGGGCCGGCTCCACCTCGGCCGAATAACGGATGATGTTCTGCACCTGCTCCACGAACAGGGAAAAAACCCCCCGGGCCACCTTTTTGTCGGTATTTTCCAAGGCCAGTTTGTGTTTCAGGGTGTTGCCGATGCCGGAGAGCACCTCCTCGGTCATATAGCCGCTGTAGCAGAACAGAATACCTTGCTGCGCCAGTTTTTCCCGGAATTCGAGCATCTCTTTGGCAATCATCTGGTTTCTCCCTGAAAATACATCTTTCACTTGTAAAAGAATACAAATTTATTGTCCGCTGACGAAACCATTCAACCGGCGGGGACTGGTTTTCCCAGGTCGTCCGCCCCGGCCGTACCGTTCAAGGCCTGGTTCAGGAAGTCGGCCAGTTTTTTGTCGGCATCGTGAATATGAACGTTCAACCACTCCAACAGGAACAACAGCAGATCGGTCGATACATCGGCATCGTTCTCCTTGACGTTTTTTTGAATGGCCAAAACCTGTTCCACCAGGGCGTCATGAGCCTTCTGATGCTCGGCCTGCCCCGGAAAACCGTGGGTCCGCATCAATCGATCCTCATGGCGAAAATGCCAGGCGGTGTAGTCGATCAATTCGTCGAGGATGGCGATGATGTTTTTTTTCTCCCGCCCTTGGACGATGGCGTCGTTCAAACGGTCGACCAGTCCGAACAGGCGTCGGTGATCATCGTCGATCGGTTTGAAATCGACCAACAAGGCCGGGTCCATGTCGACCCTTTTCCGGTCGGCGGTTCCGGTCATCGAGCCGTGGCTGCGGAAACCGATGACCGACACGTCATCCCGCCGTTTTTGATCCCCCTGGTGGTCGATCAGCGCCTGGTGGATGATCTCTTTCTGTTCGGCCATGGGACGGTTCGCGATGGTGGCCAATAATGATTTGAAGCGGCGTTTGCCGAAACCCCGTTTCAACGGACCGCCGATCTGGTCGGTCAAACCGTCCGAGGTCATGTAGAAGGCGCGGCCGGCAGTGTCGAGCCGATGGTTGCGGAAACGGATGTCCTGAGGGGTGCCCCGATAGCCGAGGCCGGCCTTGGTCCCCTTGATGATTTCGACCGCGCCGTCCTGCAGGATGAACAGGTCGAAACGGGCGCCGGCGAAGGTCAGGGTGCCCTGGTGGTCATCCAGGTAGCAGGCGCCGATCTCGATGCCGTCATCGGCGCTGCCCAACCCTTTCCGGTCCTGGCCCAGGGCGGTTTGGATCAGCTGGTGCATGCGTTGCAGCAGGATGGCCGGATCCCCCGGCGGCGTTTCCAGATAGGCCTCGGAGAGGGCGCCGTTGGAAATCAGGGTCATGAAGGCGCCCGGGACGCCGTGGCCGGTGCAGTCGCCCAACAGGACCAGCGAACCGCCACCCCAGGGGCGGTGCCAGTACATGTCGCCGCCCACCACGTCCCGGGGTTCCCAGAGGATGAAACAGTCGGCGAAGGCCGCCATCAACTCCGCCTCCGGCGGCAGGATCGACCGTTGAATGCGGCTGGCATACTGGATGCTGCCGGCCACCAGCCGCATGGCGTCATCGCGCTCTTTCTGCAGTCTGGTCTGTTCGGTCACATCCTCGCCGACGCTGACGTGGTGGGTGATCCTCCCGGTGTCGTCCTTGATCGGCGAGATGGAGCAGCTTTCCCAGTAGGATTCGCCGTTTTTCCGGCGGTTCAACAGGACGCCGCTCCAGGGTTGACCGTTGCCGAGTTTCAACCACATGTCACGGTGGGGGCCGGCATCGTTTTTATCGGACCGCAGCATCTCCGCCTTCTTTCCCCGTGCCTCCCCGGCCTCATAGCCGGTCACCCGCGTGAACTGGGAGTTGCTGTATTCGATGATGCCGTCGGTATCGGTGATGAACACCGACACCGGACTCTGTTCGACGGCGCTGGAGAGTTTTTTGATCTGCGCCTCGTGACGTCGGCGCTGGGTGATGTCGGTGAAGGTACTGACGAAACCGCCGCCGGGCAGGGCGCCGCCCTCGACCTGGATCACCGTGCCGTCGACCCTGACCCGTTCGAACTGGTGGGTTCCCGATAGCTTTCCCCGCTCGACGATGGTCTTGAACTGTTCCTCCGGATCACCGGGTCCGAACTCGCCCCGCTCGACATCGTAGCGGATCCAGTCGGCGAAGGGGGTGCCGGGCCGGGTCAACTCTTCGGGTACGTCGCGGATTTCCTTGAAACGGCGGTTGCAGATGATCAAACGGAGGTCCCGGTCATAGGCGACCAGACCCTGATGAATGCTGCCAAGGACCGTCACCAACAGTTCCCGCTCCCTGGCCAGGGCGGTTTGCGCCCGGCGGCGGTCGGCGATCTCCCGGCCCAGGCGGTGGTTCCAGTACATGATCAGGATGAGGATCAGGACGATCACCAGGAGGACGGGGACCGCCCACTGGAGGATGGTTTCGATGTCGGTGCCAAAGGTCACCTCCATGGCCATCCAGGTGTTCTTGATGGTGCCGCGTTCCTGGTTGTCCAGGGAGTCGAGGGCCTTGTCGAGGATGGCCGTCAGTTCCGGCCAATCCTTGCGTACCGCCATGGCCAGTTCGAAATTGAACCGGGTCGGCGCGGCGATCTTGATCTCCTCCAGGGCGGCCCGGCCCATTTCAAAGCTGATGGCGCCCAGGTTGTCCACGAAGGCGTCCAGGCGCCCGGCGTTGAGCGCCGCCAACCCTTTGGCCAGGGTCGGATAGGGGAACAGCTGCAATTCCGGGTGGTGCCGGCGCAACAACTGTTCGGTGACATAATCCTTCACCACGCCCACCCTCTGTTCGTTCAGGTCGGTCAGGTTGTCGATGAAACGGGCGCTCCGCCGGGTGGCGATGACCACCGGGAAGGAGATATAGGGTTTGGTGAAGGTGAGATATTTTTCCCGTTCCGGGGTGCGCATCACCGTCGGCAACACATCGATCTCCCCGGCTTTGGCCCGGTCGATCACCTGCGACCAGGTCAGGTCCGGGACCGGTTCCATGTCGATGTCGAGGCGGCGGGCGATGATCTCGGCATATCCGGAGCCGATGCCGCTGTATACCCCGTCGTCGTCGATGAATTCGAAGGGGGGCCAGGCGGGATCGACCCCCAGGCGCAACCGGGGATGTTCGGCCAGCCAACGCCGTTCGGCGCCGGTCAGTTTCACCTTGTCCTTCTCCGCCAGGCGGTTGCCGACGAAGGGCATCCAGCGCTGGCGGATGCGCTTGATTTCATCGGCGGTGATGGCGTCCAGCCCTTTTTCGAGGATGTTGCGCAGGAGGATTCGATCCTTGGCCACCCCCATGCGCAGGCGCGATTCATCGCGGGTCTTGAGCCGGGCGTCACCGGCGATGCGAATGTTGGGGATGAAATTTTTTTCCATCACATGGGCGATCACGCCCAGGCTGCCGACAAAGGCGTCGGCGCCGCCCATGGAGACCGCCTTCAATCCTTCGGCGACATCCTTCACCGGCATCTGCCGGATGTCGGGATGGCGGGTTTTCATCACCTGGGCGGTGGCATAACCGGCCACCACCGCCACCGGGCGTCCGGCTAGGTGGTTTAATTCGGTGGTCTTCTCATCGTTGGCGTGCAGGATCAACACCGATGGATTGTCGGCATATCCGGCGGTGAAGGCGATGAAGGCGTCGCGCTCCTCGGTGCGGTAGACCGCGGGCAGGATGTCCAACTGGCCTTTTTTGAACAGTGCCAACAACTCTTCCCAGGAGTGACCGTTGATGAAATGGAGCTCGGCGCCGACGTTTTGCGCCGCCATTTTGATGAAATCGATGGAAAAACCGACCGGTTTGCCGTTTTCCACGA
>CAYFNE010000122.1:0-14310 GCA_964344355.1 uncultured Magnetococcales bacterium | reverse complement strand
AGGCGCCGATCTTCTCCTCAAGAAGCGCAAGATAGTGCAGCGGATCGAAGATTAAATCTTCCCGTTCATAGGAGCGGACATGGCGGGCAATAACCTCCGCCCCACAGGCGATGACCACCTCGTGCACATAGCCACGCACCTGAACCTTCTGGTGCCCGTAGCGGACCGGCACTGAATAATCATTGCCCCGATAGCGCACCAGAGACTGGGAGTTGACCGTGGTCGAACGTTTTTCACAGGCATCGTAGGGGCTTGGCGGCAGCGGCAGAGAGGCTTCCTGGTCGAACTGGAATCGTTGGCCGATTGTTTTCCCTTTATGGCGCCGCAACCGATCATCAAAGCGCTTCCGGCACTGTTGTTCCAGGTGGCTGTTCAAATCATCAAAGCTGTCAAACCGGGGGACCGGGACCAGAAAGTTCCGGCGCGCGAAGCCGACCAGATTTTCCACCTTCCCCTTGTCGTTGCCCTTTCCCGGACGGCCAAAACGGGGAGCGAACAGATAGTGGGATTGCAGCTCCTCGAAGGCGCGTGTGGGTTTGCGCCGACCATCGCCGAGGATGGCGGCCACGGCCAAAGTGGTGTTGTCGTAAAGCATGCTTTGCACCACGCCACCGAAAAATCCGAAGGCGGCATTGTGGCCGTCGCAGAACGCTTCGGTGCTTTCCGCCGGGTAGGCTTTCAAAAAACAGGCATCGCTGTGGGGAAGATCGACGACGAAAAAATGTATCTTTTGCTCAATGCCGCCAATGATGGCCAAGGTTTCACCATAGTCGGCCTGGCCGTGACCCGGTGGATGAGTGAGGGGTACAAACATCTCGCGGCTGCGTAGACGACTCGCCCGAACATAATCCTTGACGATGGTGTATCCGCCGGAGAAGCCGTGCTCGTCGCGCAAGCGGTGGAAAATACGCTTGGCGGTATGCCGCTGCTTTCGAGGCGTGACCTTGTCCTCTTCCAAAATCTGATCGATGACGCCGATGAATGGACCCAGTTTGGGCTTTTCGGGTGGACGGCTCCGTCTGTATCCCGGAGGAATCGAAAAACGGAGCATCTTCTTGATGGTTCTCCGGTCCTTGTCATAGACCCGGGAGGCTTCCCGGATGGTCATCCCCTCGACATGGCAGGATCGTCGTACGCGTTTGTAAGTCTCCACGGTATACATCCCTCCCACCTCCTATACTGGTTAACGTGAGTCAACCAGTATAGGAGATTTCCAAGCGGTGCATTTTTACACCGCCACGACCGGCAAATCCGATCGCTTCAGAGGGTCATTTTTGCTCCGGCTTTTACACCATGGCAGTTCGTGCAGCTTGCGTTGTGGCGCGCTCTGGACAGGACAGCCGGATCATGGGTTTTGCCGTGGCAGGCCACGCAGTCAATGACCGGCTCCACCTGACTATGCCGACTGGCCTGCCATCCTGCTACTACATCAGGATTCTCCTTTTGGTGGCAGGAGACGCATTGGTGGGTGGGAAAGGGTCCCATAGGGACTTCTTGCGCCGTTGCCAAGTCAGACAACAGGGCCAAGCAGACCAGAGCAATCGCGATGCCGAAAAAAGAACGCATCAGTTTTGATCCTGATTGAATTCAGTATACTCTCCCCGCAACCAGACAGGTCTTGGATCCACGCCACCATCTTTCTCCTCTGTTCTCAGTCGGCGCAGTATGTTCGCCTCCTCGTGAATTTTCTTCAGGGCTTGGTCCATGTGCTCGTGGCCTTCCCGGACATGGTCCGGTGAGCCATGGGCCGCCCCTTTGAAGGCCCGCAGGTTGTCGAAATACCACATCTCGAAATAGTCCCGCTCGATGGGCGAAACGTTGTAGAAGGCCGACGCCTGTCCCTCATAGAAGCCGATCCGAACTCGGGGCCATTTGGTATCCAGCCAATCCGTTGGATAAGGGGGGCGCTCCCCGGCGTCAGGGTTGAAAAGACCCTTCCACCGCAATCCCTTCAGCAGGTCTTCCGCCTCGTACAGTTTTTTCCAGGCACGTTTCCGTTCTTCGTCAAGTTCGGCCAGCCACTTTTGGGAACGATCTTGCGGATGGCAGTCGGTGCAGAGTTCGATCCATCGTTTTCGCCGAACTCTGTTCTGGGGTGTGAGAGGGTTGACTTCCCGTATGCCGAACTTCCAGATGGGTTTGTCGGCCACTTGGTGTTTTCCGTCGCGCATGTGGCAATAGGCGCAGGTGGGGGCCTTGTAGTTGCCTTTCCGGAGAGGTTGGTTCCAGTCCCAGGTGGCACCCTCTTCTTGATAGAGTTTGCCATGGGCACTGTTGAAAAACGTTTCGTCGTCAGGATGTGGGGGACCGCTGTGACAGGTAAGGCAGGCTTCGGGACGGCGGGCCTCGGCGGCATCGAACCGGTGGCGGGTATGGCAGGAATCGCACTTGGTGGCAACCGAATGGCATTGCAGACAGGAAAGGACCTCGGCCTTGGGCTTGTCCACGAAGTGCTTTGCGTCCACGGCTCGCTCCATGGCCAAGGCGTGGCTGGGAAAACCGAAGCGGCGTTCATCCAGTACGTCCGCATGCTGCGATCCGTGGCAGGTCCCGCAGGTTTCCGGTGTGGGAAAAACCAGTGCCTGGTGGTCGTTGCCGTGACAGGTATCGCACCCTACGGAGGGTTTACCCCCCTTTGGGGAGGCATGGCGGCTTGTTTTCCAGCCCTTGACGATCCCGGGTGTGACCCCTTCATGACATTCGATACATTCGGCAGCCTGATAGACCCCCTCCATCTGTTCCTTTTCCGGTTGGTGAAACGCGCCGGGATCCCAATATTCGTGCATCGGATCCGGAGTCCATTCGTTTCCGTAAAGGCCATTGCCCTGGACACCCGACTCCATACCGGACCAGCCTACTCCCGGGAACCACAGCAGCCAAGCGGCCAACAAAACGGGTCGAATGATCTTCATCGTATGCACAGACCGGCGACCAATTCCAGGTGGGTACCCACTTGGCTGGAAAACCGCCATGCGGCCACCAGAACCACCGCGAGCACTATGGCCAGCAAGGCCGCTCGCAACCGGACGGGTCGAAGGCTCCAATCCGCCAGTTTCCACAACCGGTCCCGGTCCTGGTGGAAGGCCGGTCGCAGGAGATTGCGGACGTCGTGGAAAGCGAGACTACCGGTGGGACACTCACTGACACACCGGCCGCACCCCATACAGTCAGCGCTGTCGACAGCTCCCCCCTCCTTGCCCAGATGCATGACCGGGATGCCCATATCGCACACCTTGGTGCAAAGTTCGCACTCCGTGCAGGTTTTGGTGTTGTAATCGATACGGAAGAATCCGGCCCGGTTGAGCAAACCGAAGGTAGCCCCGTAAGGACAAAGATAGCGGCAGTAGGCACGGTTGCCGGTAAGCGGCGAAAACAGCATACTGATGAAATAGGGGATAATCACCAGTAGGGCGAATACCCCCAGGTAACTGGCGGACCAGCTGTTGAGGGGTGACAGGACCGCTGCCATGGCGGCGAGGTAGAGGATGAAATAAATCCATTTGGTGTGACGCAGGCGCCAAGCCCATTCTCCCCGGAAGGTCTTGTTGCGGAACGGGAAGCCCACCGTTTCCCGGATGGCAACGCAAGGACAGTTCCAACCGCAGATCACCCGTCGGCCAAACAGGAACACGGCCGCCAGGGTCAGGAAAAAGGTCAAGGTGCCCGGGGTGTGCAGGTCGGGGAAGACGGGTTCGCGTCCCAGAAACCAAACATAGGGTTCGGTGAAAGGAAGTAGCCACGGGATCAGCCACCAGAGGACGGTGACGCATGAAATGAGAACGATGAGCCGTTTCCGGGTATAGGGATTGCGTTTTTCCGAGTGGATGCGCCAGAGGCCAAAAGTCAGGATGATGGCGTACTCGGTGTAGCGGTTCAACCAGATGGGGTTGTCGAACCAAAAGAGCCAGCTTTCATTGAGCCAACCCAGGAAGGCCCAGAGAAAAGCGGCCAGACTGAGGAACTGAACCCAAACGGCGTAATGCCTCGGCAGGGAGCGTTGGATGGAGGCCGAAGAGATGCGTGTGGACGGTTTCGAAGACATGGCGTTAACATTCCTGGTTGGACATGGCCGTGGCAATCCGGGCCAGCATGCGGGCCTGTTCGGTTCGGTCTTCGAGCCTGTCGGCAGTCTTTAAAGCATCATTAAAAAGCCCCTGGTCGGCCTGGGCCGAGGTGATGACTAGGATGGCCCGCTGCTTCCAGAATTCGGATGAAATGGAATCGAAGGTTTTCCACGCCTGATGGTAATGTCCTGCCTGAGCCATGGCCGAAACAATGGCAACCATTGAATGGTTCCGTCGGGATCTTTTCCTGATCAATTCGACGTTCTTCAAGGCGTCGTCGAACAAACCAACGTCCGTTTCGGCTTCGATGATTTTCGCGACGACCTTGTTGCGGGTGCGTTTCGATTTGAGCTCTCCGACGGATTCCAACGCAGTGGCGAGACTCTCGCGGGCTCCCTCCAAGTCGTCTACTGCGGCCTGTGCTCGGGATGCCCATGCAAAAGCCTCAGGTAACAGATTTTCCTCCATAACGAAGTTGGCCGAATCCAAAGCCAGATCACGTGCATCTTGAGCCTCGGTCTCATCCCCGGATTTGGCCAGAAACATCCCGATCATGGAAAAGGCACGCGCTTTTGCCAGGTCGCTGCCAAACTGTTCGACCATCCCGATTGCCTCCTCGGTCCTGCCAGCCTCCACCAGAGCGAGGGCCATTGCGGTGTAGGCTTTCTCCCGTTGTGCGGAGGCGACGATTCCATCGACGATTTTTAGCGCTTGTGGCTTCCTGTCGGAACGGAAGAGGATCTCGGAAATTGTGGCCAGGGCAAGTTCCCGATCCTCATCCTTCTCGATGCGGTCGGCACCGGCCAGAGCCCTCTCCAGCAAGCCCGTCTCGGCCATGGCAACGGCCACAGTGGTGAGTTTCGCCGAACGCGGACAGTCGATCTCGACGCCCTCGGCCGCCTGCCAGGCCGACTCCAGGGTATGGCGTGCCCCGGATGGGTCACCCATCCCGGACTGGATTTTTCCGACGTTGGCCAGGGTGTCCGCCCGCCAGGTCTTGTCGGGTATTCCCGCAGCCAATCCCAAGGCAGCATCGAAGGTCGTTTGAGCGGCGGAATCCCCGATGGTTTTTTGAACCAGGGCAATTGAAGCAAGAATCCTCGCCTTGGCATAATCCTTGTCGATCCCATTGGCGGCATTCAAGGCCAGCTCCAGCACACATGGAACGTTCGGTTTTCCGTGACAAGCCTGTCTTCCGGGAATCACATCCGGTGTTCCCTTGTCTTTCATGGGGATCGATTCAAGGGTTCCAGCAGTGCGAGGATTACCGGTGGGACTACTGGCATCTTCCTGGCTCCCATGGCCAAGGGCAGGCAAAAGTGCGACAAACAGAACGCACGATAAAATGCCTGAAAGGCGTGACGTCTTCTTCATGTTCCTTCCCTTTCCTAGAGTTGGCCGTTACGGGGTTGAGTTCCTCCTTGAGTTGTTTCCAAACCAACTTCCATGGGGTAACCATTGAGCTTCCAGGCCTTCACGCCGCCAATCACCAGAATGACATCTTCCATCCCGGCGGCGCGCATCTGCCGGGTCGCCTTGGCGGAACGCTTGTCGGTGTGGCACACCACCGCAACGAGAACGCCGGATTTGCGCAACTCCTCCAGGTGGTTGGCCAGTTCTGGCAGGGGAATGTTGATCGCCCCGGGAATGCGGCCCACCTCGCCATGAAAATCTTTGGCATCCCGTACGTCCAACAAGGTCAGGGGATCTCCCGCTTCCCGGCGGTGGCGCAGTTCCTCCACTGACCAGTGGGGAACACTCCCTTCCCGCCAGCGTTTGACCAGACGGGGCAGGAATGCCACAGCCACCAAAAGTCCAAGGGCAAGCAAGCCTTTTCGGATGATGTCTTCCCCACCTGCCGCCGCTTCCCGACCGACGTAGCCAAGCCAGGTATAGGCCACCGCGCCGGGCAGCATGCAGATCCAGGTGGTGACCAGATAAGGCAGCAGGGGAATGCGAGTCAGCCCCAGAACGTAGTTGAGAAGGTTGAAGGGAAACAGCGGGACCAGCCGGACGAAGGCGACGAAGCGCCACCCTTCCGCCTCCACCCCTTCCAGGATCGTTTCAAGTCGCTCCCCTGCCTTGGCCCGTACCTAATCGGCGCCCAGGTAGCGGGCCACCAGAAAGGCCAGGGTCGCACCGATAGTGGCCCCGGTCAGGTTGACGAAGGAGCCCAGTACTGGACCGAACAGGGCGCCGCCGGCAAGAGTCAGGACCGATCCGGGAAAAAACAGCACCGTGGAAATGGCGTAGAGGGCCATAAAAACCAACCAGGCCATGGGGCCGACAGCTTCCACCCATTGGCCGATACTGTCGGTATCCCACTGCTCCCGATTGAGAAATACCAACGTCATGAAAACAGCCAAAGCGGAAACGGCGACAATTCTAACCACCACCTTCCGGCGCTTGGTTGGGTTACGCACCAATCCAGGATCTTTTTTACTGACAGCCATGGAATCCCCCTTTCAGCATTTCCACTTGGAAAGACAGTGCAGACGGCCATGCTCCGTCCATCCCACCTTGGCGTCCTTCTTCCTGAACATGCCCAGGCAGACCTTGACGACCTCCGGGTCGTAATGAACACCGCTTTTCTCCGTGATTTCCGCCATGGCCACCTCCAGTCCCAACGAGGCCCGGTAGGGACGATGGGAGGCCATGGCCTCCAAGACGTCCGCCACGCAAAGGATCCTCGCTTCCAGCAGGATTTCTTCCCCCGTCAATCCTGAGGGATAACCGGTTCCATCGAATTTCTCATGGTGTTGCTGGACGATTTGGGCAATGGGCCAGGAGAAGGAGATGTTTTTCAGGATGTCATGCCCAACCTGGGCGTGCATCTTCATCATCATGAACTCCACCTCGTGCAGCCTTCCCGGTTTGGTGAGGATCTCCGACGGTATGGAAATTTTACCAATGTCATGCAGAAGTCCGGCAGTCCGTATGCTCTCGACCCGCTCTTCCGGCAAGCCCATTTCGTGGGCGATGGAGCATGCCAACTGGGCGACTCTCTGTTGGTGTCCGGCGGTATAGGGATCACGATGTTCAGCCGCACCGGAGAGGGCGTCCACAACGCCGTTCACAACTCCGGTCAACTGATTCAGGCTTTTCTCCAACGCCGCCTTGATGGCCTTATGGGAAGAGACATCCCTGAGGATCCCCACGAAATACTCCCGGCCCCGGGTGGTTGTGGAGGAGATTGTGGCCTCGACAGGAAGATGCGTCCCATCCCTCCGGGTGATGCTCATTTCCGCAACATCATCCGTGGTCGAGAGAAACCAGGCAGTTGGGGAAATCTCGGATCCCTTCTTCCCGCACTCTTCTCCGTGGCAAGAATGAAATTTGACGAGGTCATCGATTCTGCCGCCTAGGGATTTTCCGGCGGATTGTTGGAATAGTTGTTCAGAGGCCGGGTTCCAAAACTGGACGATGCCTTCACGGTCGACCATTACCACGGCATCTTTCGCGGATGAGAGGATTTTGCGGAATCTCTCCTCACTCTCCTTCAGCGCATTCTCAGTCAGTTTTCGGCGAATGATGCCGGCGAGAAGGTCCGCCATGGACAGAAGAAAGTTTTCCTCCTTTTCGTTTTTCGGCCCGTCATTTCCACGGAAGACGATCAGGATTCCCAGAATGCATTCTTCACAGATGATAGGTATGGCGTAATGCGTTCCGCCCCAGTGATTGGCTTGGTGGATGACCTCGGCACGATCATATGTTGTTGCCAGGGCCTGCGGAGGAGAGGTTGGCATGGGAAGACCGCAAGGGCAGGCGCCTGGAATGGCCTTGGCGGTTGTTTCCCGTTTTTTTGAGGCGTTTCCGTCTTTTGCATGGACGACTATACCATGACCGGGGGCCGGCGGTATGACGAGGATGAACCCTTCCGGTTCCAGGGTGTGCCAGCGGCCGTCGAGGATGACATCAAGAATTCTCTCCAGTTGCCGTTCCAGGGTAATGGGCGCCAGAGAGATCCGTAATACCGTGCCCATGATGTCCTGGATGCGTTCAGCTTGGCCCAACCCTCCGGCTTCGTTCCCCTGCCCCGGAGCTTTGCTTGCAGGCTTTGGTCGTTTCTCAGCAGTGGAGACGTTCATGATTCCCTCCCGCTTCGAACATGATTACCACCTTCGGTTAATGGTGTATTCCCCGGACTTTTCCCGGAACGGCAACATCAGGATTCCGAGCAGGGCGTTGGCCTGTCTCGGGTCACGGAACTGCTCCAAACCGATCTCCATCTCCTCATGCTTTTCTGGTGGTTGGTCGACGTATGTACCCAGCAGACGATCCCACCAGGGGAGGTTGAAGCCGAAATTGCTGTTGGTAAACGGGGCATGCACCGAGTGATGGACCCGGTGCATGTCCGGTGTTACCACGATCCAGCGCAAGAAACGATCAACCGCTCCTGGAATATGGATGTTGCCATGATTGAACATGGCAGTGGCGTTGAGCAGAACCTCGAAGAGCAACACCGCAACGGCGGGTGGTCCCAAGGCCGCAACCACCATTAGCTTGATTCCCATGGAGAGGACGACCTCAATGGGATGAAACCGGGCGCCCGTGGTGACGTCGTAGTCCAGGTCGGCGTGGTGCATCATATGCAACCGCCACAGGGCCGGAATTGCGTGGAAGACGACATGCTGGATGTACATGGCGAAGTCCAACAACATTATCCCCAGAATTACGGCCAACCATGGGAAGAGATTCAAGTTGTTGAGCAGTCCCCAGGCCTTTTCCTCTCCTACCAGGGCGAGTCCTACGGCAGCAGTGGGAAACAGCAACCGGAGCAGTACGGTGTTGAGGACCACCACCCCCAGGTTGGTGGCCCAACGGCTGATTTTGGGAATGGTCAATACCCTCCGGGATGCGGCAATCTCCCACAGGGCCACCAGGACAAACACCCCGAAGAAAAATCCGAGGCGGATGATCTTTTCCTGACTCAATATCAGCGTTTCCATGGAGTGTTCATACCTCGTTAGTCAAATATTCAATATAATATTTGAATACAGGACGTGTCAGCACTTGTCAATCAAAATGTCGAGCTGTTTGCTTCTGCTCGGCGGTCAACCGGAAGTGCCCCCGACCCAAAATGGCATCGGCACATTGTTCATCCCAGTTCCGCCAGTCCGGGAAACCACCTCAGTAGGTAAATACCGAGAAGGGAGAAATTCCCCAGAAAAATCAGCCCGCCCACGACTACCAGCAACAACCCGGAACCGACTTCCACCTTGCGCATGTGGCGGCGGATGCGGTTGAAAAAAGTGAAAAAGAAGTTGATGGCCACCCCGGCCACGATGAAGGGGATACCCAGCCCCGCCGAATAGACCGCCAGAAGAGCCACCCCCTGGCCGATGCTCTCCTGGCCACCGGCCACGGTGAGGATGGTCGCCAGAATAGGACCGATGCAGGGGGTCCAGCCGAAGGCGAAGGCCAAACCGATGAGTAGTGATCCCCAGATTCCAGCCGGTTTTTTCTCGGGGTTGAACCGGGCCTCCAGGTTGAGAAAGCCGATGCGGAAAAGCCCCATGTAGTGGAGCCCGAAGATGACGATCAGCACTCCTCCGATCTTGGTCAGGGTCTCCATATGGGCCAGCAGCGCTTGGCCCAGGGCTGAAGCCGAGGCCCCCAGGACGATGAAAACCAGTGAGAAACCCAACACGAAGAAGAGGCTGTGGATCCCGGCCCGCAAAGTGACATCCCAATGGTGCGCCGCTTCCTCCTCCCGGATCCGGTCCACCGATACGCCGGTCATGAAACTGATGTAGGCCGGCACCAGGGGCAGGACGCAGGGTGAAAGAAACGAGAGCAGCCCGGCGATCAGAGCGGCAATAAAAGTGATTTCCATCAATGACTCCCAATAAAACTCACAGCTTGGTTATCCCCATATCGGATCCGTCCCGAAACGTTTCCGCCACCACTCCGCGTCTGTCAGATGCTTCTCAACTTCTTCCTGCCGGAAGCTATAGCGATAATTTTCACAATAACCATTGATGATCTCAGCCGCTTCGAGGATCTGACGTGTCTTTCGAGTACAAAGGACTGGATCCTCCTGGCAACAGTCCGGATGCCATTGCTTTAACAGTCGTTTGATTTTTTGATCGATCACCTCCCTTGTAGCGGTTTCAGCCAAACCAAGGATATCTCTTGCCCAAGTCAGACGTTCAAAAAGGCTTTCCTGGGGATCTGGCGATTCCTCTTTTCCATCGTTCGAACCCATGGTTAGTGCCGTAATCTGTAAAAGGGGCAAAACCCCGGGCAAGCCATTCCAGAAAAATATATATGCTTGTTTTTCAATCAGATAGAATTTTTCGGGAGATCGTTTCCGCCACTTTTTTACCTATTTCTATGAAAGTAATGCATTATTTCAACACACAGTAAACCGACCAGAGATACTTGAGGAAGCATTTCAAACAACCAGTTTATTCACTTTTATTGTCAGTTGGTTGTGCGTTTATAATCTTTTTTATTACGGCCATCTATCGGTAAATGTAGGTGAATTTTCCAAAAATCACGTTGCCCGGGGTTTTGCCCCTTTTACCGTAATCTTCGTATTTCAGAAGTCATACCGTATGTTCATGTGAATGTTGTCATTCTTATGGAACTGACCGAGGAATGTGGTGTCCTCCCCGCCGCCAAAGATATTCCCCCCCAATGCGGCCGAAAACTGGTCCGAAAACTTGTATGACACTTTCGGCTGGAGGAGATAATCCTCTTCGGTCGGGCCATAGAACGTAAACCAAGACAGCCTCAACGTCTGGTGCATCAAGAGCTTTTCAAGGCGCAAGGTGACGGTATCCCGATAGCGTCTTTGTGCGGGAAATCCGGCAGGAAGCGCGTTTTTGTACGTGGTGTAATCCTCCATGATCTCCCCGTAGTACTGAATGCCTACGGTGAGATCCCCTTCAAACTGCCGTTGGTATCCGGCCAGGAGGCGGAATTGGGAGTTGGGGATGAGTGGATCGTTTCCCTCCAGATCATCCCTGGAATGGTAGTATCCGGCTTCCAGACTCAGGACCCCGTTCAGGCTGTTTCCTTGCCCACTGACTCCGTAAACCGAAAGTTCCGGAAAGGTTCCGCTCCTCCAAAATCCCCGGTAAGCATGGGCCGATACGTCAAAATCCATGATTCTCCGGTAAAGACGCAGGGCCAGTTCCGTATTCTCCAAGGTGGTGGCCGGATCTTCCCCATTGGACATGGCGGCGGGCGCCATGAGCGAAGTGAACTCAAAGCGCCCGATGGCGGGCATGATGTCCTCCTGAAAAGAGGGGAGGATCAACAGCTCGGCGTTGAGTGGTGAAGAGGAATACCGGGTGCGCAACCCATCCACGCCGACCTTGAGGTATTCAAGGGGCCGGCCGGCAAAGAAGGACACCCAATCCTTGGGAAACACGTCATTGATGAACAGCAGATCGCCAACCCCCCAGGTGGCGACCTGTCTTCCCAAACGGAAATCGAATGGGCCGGTGGAGTAGTCCAGATAGCCTTCGCGCAACTCTCCGTGGATTCCCCCGTCAACGGCATCATGGAAAAGTTCCGCCTTGAGGCGGGCTGCGCCTTCAAAGGATTCCGGCCAGGCGGACAGGTCGATGCGAAGCCGTTCCTCCCCGATGAGGGAATCCCCCTCCCGTCGTGAGAAGTTTCCAAGGAGAGCTGCGTTGATCTCCAGATTTTCCTCTTCAACCACTGCGGCGGTTACAGGAGATGAGAACCAGACGGGAATCATCAACAGACCCCCACCGGCCAGCAACCTTCGAAGGGCATCTGAGAACCGTTCTCCACGATTTGTCATTTCAGCCAGCCCCGGGGAGGACGCCGCATCCGCCGTTCGCTGAAGTCGCTCTCTTTTACGCCCACGTCATAGGCTATTTTCGACATGATGGCTTCGGTACGATGCCCAGTTTTGAGGTTTTTCATGACACCCCTGGTGATGGTGGGATGCCCGGAGATTGTCTTGATCCCCTTGGCGGAAAAAACACGGTACTTGTCGCCTTGCAGGTCGAAGTACTCCTCCTTGATCGGCAGAAAGCTCTTCTTGTCGATCCAGGAGATGCGTTTGGCGTATTCCGTGGACTTTTTGGGAATGCTTTGGACCACGTGGCACGAGCGGCCATCAACCGTCTCTTCCCGCAACAGGGTATGGGTGTCATCCTTGAGGTCGCGACCGGAGATATCCTCATAAGTGAAATCCGATCCGACAAAACTGGAACGTTTGTCGGAAGCGGAGATACGCCTGATGAGGTCTACCGACGGGATGAAAATCCAGCGGTCGTCATCCCGCTTGGGATATTTCCAGACCATGAAGGTGATGCGTCTGACGTCCCCCGGCTTGTGAAAATAGGTGAAGTATTTCTGATTGCCCCCCTCCGCCAAATCCATGCGGATCATGCTCATGACCCGGGTGCGCCGGCCGCCATTCCGGTTGATCAGGTCCATGGTGATCCGGGCCTTCACAGATTTTCCCGGGTAGTAAAAAGCCAGTTGGGATTTCTCCATGATCCGATAAGCGGATTCCTGTCCCATGACTGGCAGGGAAACCAGAGATAAAGCAGCCATGACCAAAACAGTCAGTGTTCCTTTCATGCCGAACCTCCGTTGAGGATGCGTTCTCCGGAAAGCCGAAAAACCGAGGGAAGGAAAAACAGGGTGGTCAGGGTAGTGAAGATCATCAGCAAAGCGAAAAACACCCCGACCGTGACATAGGTGGTGAGCGTCGCCAGGACCAGGGGCAGGAATCCCAGGGAGATGACGATGGCGTTGCGGGCGATGGCCAAACCCGGTTCCCCGAACATGTGCTTGTGGCTCGCCTCAAGATCTCTCGTTCTGGCGAAACGCCGCCGAAATCGCTGCATGTAGTGGATGGCGAAGTCAATGCCCAGCCCCAGGGTCAGGGAGGAACAGACGGCGATAGGCATATCGTAGTCCTTGCCCACCCAACCGGCCAAACCGTATGTCAGCAGGATCGCCATGGAGAGTGGAATCATGGCCAGGAGACCCAGGGCAAACGAGCGGAACTCTATGATCAAGAGAACGAAGACCACGGCGAAACTGCCCAGGATCGCCTTGAGCATGCCCACCACCATGAGGTCCTGCCACACCTTGTTGACGTAGGTAAGTCCCGACCAGGAAAAAGATATTCCCTGCGGGGGGGGATTGGCGGCTACAAAGGCTGTCAGACGATCCACTACTTGTTGCATCTGTTGGTTGTCGCCGCCCTTCATCTGGACCCAGATGTTGGCTTGGCGTGCATCCAGGTCGATAAAATTGTCAAGATCGTCCGGATCACCGGAGGATTGGAACAGGAAAAGGAACTGGCCCACCGCTTCCGGAGTATCCGGGACTCGGTCATACGCTCCGTCGTTGTCATGGAGGACCAGATTGATGCGTTTGACGATATCGGCCACGGAGGAGGTCTTGCCCACCAGTGGATCTGCTTCCATGTGGGACTGAACCCGGTCCAGATAGGTCACCACTTTCGGGTTTTTGATGGCCCCGGCTTCCTCCCCCTGGACCACCAGATACGCCATATAGGTGCCGCCGAAGAGTCGGTTCAGGACATTGTCCGCCACCCGCATGGGATGATCCGGTTTGAACCACCGTACCGGATTGTCATTCACCTGGAGATGAGCCAGCCCCGACGCCCCAGCGGCAAACGCCAGCAAGACGACGATCAGGACGGTGCGGGCCTTTAAAAAGGAGAGCCGCTCGATGGGCCTGAGGACACCTTCCAGAATCCGGGAACGTCCGCCAGTCGTCTGGAGGCGGGCCTTTTCCAACTGTTCATCGCTCATGAGGCTGATAACGGCTGGCACCATAGTTTTGGAGAGAAGCCAAGCCCCCATGATTCCGAAAGCCATGTACAGACCGAACACCTGCACCGGCGGAATGTCTGCCAAGGCCAGGGAGGCAAATCCCACCGCCGTGGTCAGGGAGGTGAAGAGCATGGGGCGGTAAAGCGGCCGCATGGCCTCGATGAGAACCTGGCGTTTATCCCCGCCAGCGCGATACCGGTCGAAAAACTCGCTCAGGATGTGAATGTCATCCAGAATGGCGATGGGCATCAGAAAGACCGGAATCATGGAACTCATGATGTGTACCGTGTTGCCCATGCCGATCAGGAGCCCCATGGTCCAGACCACGGCGAACATGGAATCCATTCCCACCGGCAGGAGAAAGGCCTTCTGGCGAAATAGCAGGTAGACCACGGAATGTGTCAATGAAAATGAGACACTCGACGTTCGAATTTAACGTCAAATCA
>CAYFNE010000121.1:0-14616 GCA_964344355.1 uncultured Magnetococcales bacterium | reverse complement strand
CTAGTTACGGGCAAGCTCATTGAATGCGCGTTCATGTCCGATGCTCTGCCCAGGAAATATGCTATCCTGCTTCAAGAAACGCTCACGATGCATCCTTTCCAAGCCTGACGCACCCTTCAAGCAGCCAACCGTTCCACCAACCCCCTGAACAGGGCCCGCCGGACCGATGACGACTCAAGGTCCAGAACCAGGCATACCCACTCGAACGATACCACGTCCATTCGTCTCGACCGGAACCAACCGATAGCCGACCGCTTTTCATCGAGGTTGGACAGATCCCGGATGGCGAGTTCCAGGACCGAGCGCCATAGCTCCCGCTCGGGATCGTCTTCCCGGATGGTAGAGGGATCGGTGGTCATGGCGGGGGTGTCCATGGGCTGTGTCTCCTGGAGATGGGAAACCAGCATGGAGAATATCAGGCTGACTTACGCCCTGGAAAGCCAATTGCCGGGGTGTTTGAGGGGGTGGTTTTTCACCTTGTTTCAGGTTTTAGCAACTTTCAAAGTGCTCGCCAAACTACACACCAGACGGAAAACAAAAAAATAGGCTAGACCGGAATCCCGTCTAACCTTTTGATTTTCCTGGAGCCGCCTTTCGGATTTGAACCGAAGACCTGCTCATTACGAGTGAGCTGCTCTACCCCTGAGCTAAGGCGGCCGAAACAGATTGTGCCGGGAGTATGGCGAACCTCTCCGTCCGGGTCAAGACCATCCGAAGGGAATCTGGCGATTGATCGGGTCGGTTCCGATTCCTCTTCCGGTTCCCGGTCTATTTTTTCGTTGGCAAAGCCGACTTTTTGATGGGAATTCTGGCCCCTTCCAGCACCTTGCCACCATCATCCTTGACCACCAGGGTCAAGACGATACCGGTGGCCACCGGCGTATAGACACCGCCCAGGTTGACCTTGCGGCTGGCGTCGCCGCCGCGTCTCGCTTCGCCCGCACCTTGGACATCGCTCTTCCAGCCACCCGCCACCGTCCGCTTCAAGGCCGCATCGAGCGTTTTCGACAAATCCGACGGGGGGTGACCCTTGGCCTGGACGATGGGCCGCAGGCGTACCGGTCGATAGGCCCACTTTTTCGCCAGGCGGCGCACCAGTTTGGCGACACTTTCATCCAACTCCCCTTTGGGTGCGGCCCCGGTCGCACCGTTGGCCGACCCCTGGGCATTGAACTCATGGCCGGGGGGCGGTGTTCTCGGTTCGTTGTCGCGCGGTTGCGCATCCTCATCCAATGAAAGATGTTTGGAAATGCGTGGCAGCAACTCCTCGGCGACGATCGGTTTGTTGATGTATTCATTGCAACCACCGCCCATCGACTTGAACACCACATCCGGGGCATCCATGGAGGTGGTCATGATGATGACGGCGCGACCGGCGGTCGGCACGCCCCACTCATTTTCCAGGGCGCGAACTTCCTTCAAGGCTTCGTTGCCATCCTTGCGCGGCATTTCAATATCCAGACAGATCAGATCATAGGGCCGGCCACTGGCCAGGGATTCCTTGAAATGATCCACCGCCGACTGCCCATCCTCCACCAGATCACAGGCGCCATGGGAAGAGAGGATCTCCTGGAGCCACTCCCGGTTGAAGGCTTCATCATCGGCGATCAGAATTTTTCGTTTCACCGTTTCATCGGTCACGGTGGAATCACTGGCTTTGGGAGTCGGCCCGGGGTCCGGGATGGCCCCGGCCATGGCAATAACGGCTGAATCGGACATCAAACTGATCCGGTCGATCCCCGGGTCGGCATCGGCAAATATCCGTTCCTTCCCCTCACTGGCTCCCTTCCACCCATCGAGAAATTGCAACAACCGTTGCCGCTCGTCGGCATCGAAGCCGAGAAACGCCAGATCGCCCTCGGCGCCCGCCTGAAACGGTGCCAACAGGTCCAACCCCGAATCGGCATCGATGCGGGCGATTCCCAACGTTTCGGCACGTTGCTGGATGGCCTGACGCGCCCGTTGCCGAAGTTCCGTACCCGGAATCCGCGCCAACAAATTTTCAAAGGCCGGACTCCAGGAGGGAACGGTTATTTTCTCCGTTCCGCTCTCCCCACCCTTCGATGATGCGGGACCGCCGGCAGGGGGCCGGGCCGCCCGGGCCGGTTGGGCCGTTTTTTGATCGGCCTTTCCGGAAGAGACCGCCGGTTCGGTTTCGGAAGATGGCCCATCGCCCGCCGCTTCCGGGCGGGCCGGTTCCGGAGCCCCTGCTTGCAGCCGTTTTTTACCCGGATCCCGTGGCAACCGGCAGATGAGGAGATCACAGGAGGAACGCGACAACAGACTGTCGGTGACGCTGCCCATGTTCATGCCGGCCTCGGCATGGCTGCCGATGGCCCCCACCACCAGCAGCGTCGCTTTTTTTTCGGCGACGAATTCACGAATGGCCACCGCCGGCTTGCCGATCAGATTGACCGGTTCCAGCCCGGACCGGGAGCGGCCGGAAACGCTCCCGGCCACCCCGTTCACCAGCAAACCGCTGAGACGGGACAGCCCCACGCCATCCACCTCCTGGCGCAATACCCGCCCCGACCCCGAGTCCGACAACGCCTCATGACCACGGCCCAAGACCCGGGTGGCGACATCGACGGTGGCCTGATGATAGTTCCGGTCGTAGACCGTCACCAGATGGATTTGCCGCCGCTGACGTCCGCCCAGCACCAGGGCCGCCCGCACCCCCCACAGGGAATGTTTGGAACCGTCCACCGCCACCACACAGGCCCCGGTTCCATCGGTTTCGTGGGGATGACGGATCACCAGGGTATCGATGGTACAGCGCCGGGCCACCATTTCACAGATACCGCCGACGGCATCTTCGTCGTTGGCCCCCAACCCCTTGGCACCGATCAACAGCAGATCGTACCGGCCGCTCCCGGCCTCGATGACCAACTGACGATACTCCCGCCCCTTGAGAATATGCCGCCGCATGGGAATGCCCGCCGCCTCGCAACGACTTTTGGCCGCTTCCAGCGAGGTGCGAATGTTGGATGGATCGGGATTACGCACATGAACGATGGTAATCCGGGCGCCGGCGTTTTTTTTCGCCAGATCGATGGCTCGATCCAGGGCCCGTTCGGCATGCACCGAACCGTCCATGGCCACCAGCAGGCGTCGATAGGCGCCCGGCCCGGTTTTCGATACCCCAATCCTTTTTCCCGCCGTCCCGCTCATTGGACCGGCAACTCGATGGTCACGGTGGTCCCCTCCTCCTCGGATGTCTCCATGCGAATATCCCCCTTTTGAGTCACGGCGATCAATTTGGCTGAATAGGTCCCCAGGCCGGTTCCCGACTGTTTGCCGCAGGTGACATATTTTTCAAAAAACCGCTCACGAACCGCTTCGGGAACGACACTGAAATTATGAATCGTCACCTGCCCCGGCCCGGCGGAACCGGCGGCCGGGGAATTCAGCGAAATGGTGACGGGAAACCCCTCCGGAGAGGCCTCCAGGGCGTTTTTGACCAGATTGGCCAACATCGAATAACAGAGCAACTCCTCCCCCTGAACGAAAAAACCGGCCCCCTCCGCCACCGGTTCCCCATCCAGCATCACTTCCAGGTCCAGTTCCCGAAGACGACGGATCTGTTCGTATTCGCTGATGATGTTATGGAGGATCGGCAACAGGTCGACCCGTTTGGCATCCAGGACATAACTGCCCTGCTCCATCTTGAACAACCCCAGCGACAGGTTGACCATATCCATCACCTGATGGCCCAAACCGCGAATTTTTGCGATGCGGTCCCGGTGCGCCGTTGCCAGTCCCCCCTGTTTCAACAACATGTTGGCATACAGGATGATGCCGTTGAGGGGGGATTTGAGATCATGACGGGTGATCCGTTCCACATCCTTTTTCAACTGATCGGCCTCCAGCAAGGCCTGGTGCTGTTTTTTCAGTTCCGCCTGGGCCTTTTCCAGGGCGACATTGCGCTCTTCGAGATGCCGGCGGGCCATGCGCAGGGAAAGATGGGTTTTCACCCGCGCCTCCACCACCAACGGTGAGATCGGTTTGGTGATATAGTCCACCGACCCGGCCTCGAACCCCAGGGCCTCATCGGCCTCTTCGCGTTTGGCGGTGACGAAAATGACCGGAATGTCCCGGGTTTCGTCATCCGCCTTCAAACATCGGCACACCTCATAGCCATCCATGCCCGGCATCATGATGTCCAACAGGATCAGGTCCGGTCCCATGGCCGCCAGACGCAACGCCTCCCGGCCATCCCGGGCCACCATCAGGGCATGCTCTTTTTTGAGGATGGAGTGCAACAACCGCAGGTTGGAAGGTTCATCGTCAACTAGGAGTATTTTCTGTTTCATCGGCGCGCCCGTCATCAATCCCCTCCCCATCGACATCGGTTCAGCGGAAGGCAATCCCGCGGATTCTACCCGATTCCGCCACCGATTCAAGCCGGGAATCCGCTCGGCGGACCGACGGGGTCAGGAACCGTTTTTCAACCCCTCGACCCAGGCATCGCCCAGGGTACCGGCCATGGCGGCCAAGGTTTCCCGGGCCGCCCGGTAGTCGAAATCCTCCACCTGGGCGGCCAGACGCGCCAGGGTGGTCTCGTCGACCAGACCGGCCAGACCGCTGCGCAGCTCCGGCAGGGTGGTATCGGCCTCGGAGGGATCGGCATCGGCCAGTTGTTGATAAAAACGGCCCATCAGGGCGATCAACTCCGGATCCGGCCGGTCTCCGCTGTCGGATCCGGTCTCCGGCCCCCCCGCCCGGCCCCCGTCCGTGGCGGGCGACAACCGGGCACAGGAGTCCATGAACACCGCCATGGTCTCCTCGACCCGGATCAGCAGGGGTTGCAAATCGGTTTCCCCCTTGAGCAGGGCCACATCCAAGGCCGTGGCCGCCCGAGCGAGATCGGTGGCGGCCAGATTGCCCGCCACCCCCTTGAGGGCATGGCTGATCCGTTTGGCGGCGGCATGATCCTTTTTTTCCAGGGCTTCATGCAGACCGTGCAGATCCCCGGCATGTCCCCGGCGAAAACCGGCCAGGGCGGTACGGTAGGCCCGCGAGTCGCCGCCCCAGGTGGCGAGACCGGCCTCCACATCGATGCCCGGCAGCGGCGGCAGGGGAAATTTGCCATCGGTTTCGACCGGGGGCACCATCCCGGCATTGGGCGCCGGATGGTGGGAAACCCGGGCCAGAACGGTGAACATCTTCCCCAGATCGAGGGGCTTGCCGATCTGACCGTCCATATCCGCCGCCAGACACTTGTCCCGGATGTCGGGATCGGAACTGGCGGTGATGGCGATGATCGGCAGACGGGCGCCGGGATATTTTTTCCGCTCCCGCTCGCGGATGGCGCGGGTGGCGGCGAAACCATCCATGCCGGGCATTTGCAAGTCCATGAGCAGCAGATCATAAAATCCATTGTCGAAGGCGGCGATGGCCTGATGACCGTTGCGGGCCACGGTCACCTGATGGCCGCGCTGTTCCAGGCGCACGATGGCCAGGGCGGTATCCTCGGCCACATCCTCGGCCAACAGGATGCGCAGGGATTTGTGGGCCGGAATGGTTTCGGCGGCCACGGCGGTTTCATCACCATCAGCGGATTCGAAACGGGCCAGGAAATGAAAGGTGCTGCCCTGGCCGGAACCGGGACTCTCCACCCAGATGCGCCCCTCCAGCAACGCCACCAACCGTTTGGCGATGGAAAGACCGATGCCGATGCCACCATAACGGCGGCTGCTGGAACCGTCCCCCTGGGTGAACGAGTTGAAGATGGCGGCCATTTTCTCCCGGGGAACGCCGATGCCGGTATCCCGCACCGAAAAATGGACCGCTTCATCCTGCCGATCCACCACCTCACCGCCGGCGGTCTCCGAAACCATCCGCACCGTGACCGTGATGCGGCCGCCATCGGTAAACTTGACGGCGTTGTCGAGCAGGTGTCCCAGTATGCGCGACAGGCTCTCCGGATCCCCCCGGAAATGGTTCGGAACCGACGCATCGATCTCCCAGGAGATGCCGATATCCTTGGCCCGGGCCTTTTCCGCCTGCAGGGAACAGGCATTGACCACCAGTTCCCGCAGATTGAAGACCATCTTGCGCGGCTTGACCTCGCCCTTGTCGATGGTCGACAGGTCGAGAATGCTGTTGAGCAGGGTGGAAAGGGAGAGGGCGGCGGTTTTGGCCTGGTTCAAATACTCCCGTCCCCGGCTGGTGATCGCCGGTTCATCGCGCAACACCAGGTCGAGCATGCCGATGGTGGTGTTGAGCGGGGTCCGCAGTTCATGCCCCATGTTGGCCACGAAGACCTCCTTGGTGCGGGTGGCGTGCTCGGCCTGTTCCCGGGCGCTCTCCAACTCGCGGTTGCGCGCCGTCAACTGTTCATAGGATTGCCGCAGGCGGATGTCCACCTGTTTGCGCTCGTTGATCTCCCGGCGCAGGGCCCCGGAATGGCGTTCAAGGCGCCGTCGCAGCAACAAAAATCCCATCACCAACAACGCCGCCACCAGCAACGCCGCCATCAACCCCGCCCAGACCCAGCCGGACAGCGGTTGTTCCGCCGGTCGTCCATACCATTCGTGAAACGAGCGCCAATAGAGGGATCGACGGTCCGCTTTCAAGGATTCCAGATGATCATCCAGGGCCCGGAGCAGATCGGCATGACGACCGGCGGCAACGGCGAACCGGCGTTGCCGCGGACAGCAGACGATGCCGCTGTCATGAACGGCGAAACGCCGGGCGTTGATCAAACCGAAGGTGCGCGGCACCACCCCGGCATCGGCCTTGGCCGCCGCCACCCGTTTCAGCACGGCGTCGTGCCAGGGCACATCCTGAAAGGTATAGGCGACATCCATCGCCTCCAGGAGCGATTTCAAACCGGTGGTGCGGGGATCGCCGGCGACGCCGACGATGTGCGATCCGTCGAGATCGGGAAGCGAGCGGATGGCCCGGTCGCGGACATAGATCCGCCCCCAATCGGACAGGATGGTCCGCGCCCCCGTCTGCAACCCCCGGGCGGCGGCGGTGGCGGCATCGACGTCCACCAGCAGGTCGAGTTCATCGGCCAGCAACCGGTCGCGGTTCTCCCGCCGGCTGCCGGCGATGAATTCCAGGGACCAACCCCGTTTGGCGGCGGCATCCCGCAACAGGTCGATGTGAAACCCCCCGGCCTCTCCGCCGGCATCGATGAAAACGGCCGGACCGTTTTCATGAACACCGACCCGAACCCGCTCCCCGGCCAGGAGGGGCGCGGAAAAAAATCCGCCGGCGATCCACGACAAAACCGCCACCCACCACATCGACCCGGACCATCCGGTGAAAAACCTCATGCCCACCCCCTCTCGGGATTGCAAACCCTTTTCAAATGATTCCGACCTTTTCGTTGCCGTCAAACCACCGATGGTCCTTTTCGAACCAGCGGCCGTCAGGCCGGGGCCGCCACCATTTCCCGCTCTTCCGGGCTGTCGGCGAACTCGATGGCGATGTCCCGGAACACCCGTTCCCGTTGCAAAAAGGCCGATACCAGGACCGGATCGAGATGGTTGCCCGCGCCCCGGCGAATGACCTCCATGGCCCGGAGGTGGGACCAGGCCGATTTGTAGACCCGTCTGCTGACCAGGGCGTCATACACATCGGCCAGGGCCATCAACCGCCCGGAGAGGGGGATCTCTTCACCCTTGAGTCCCCGTGGATAGCCACTGCCGTCCCATTTTTCATGATGGCAGTGGGCGATCTCCGCCGCCAAATGTAAAAAGGAGTTTTCGCCCAGCCGTTTTTGCGCCGCATGCAGGGCGCTCCAGCCCAGGGTGGTGTGCCGTTTCATCTCCTCGAACTCCGCCGCCGTCAACCGTGCCGGTTTGAGGAGGATCTGGTCCGGCACCCCCACCTTGCCGACATCATGCAGGGGGGCCGATTTATAGAGCAGATCGATGGTGGTGGCATCCAACCGGGCGCCCCGTTCGGAGTTGGCCGCCAACCATTCGGCCAACAGGTGAACATAACTCTGGGTGCGCCGGATATGGCCTCCCGTTTCCGGATCCCGGGTTTCGGCCAGATTGGCCAGGGTGAGGATGGTGACCTCCTGGGTCAGGTTCAACTCGCGGGTGCGGGCCGCCACCAGGTCCCCCAGATGGTCGCGGTGATGTTTCAGTTCCACATGACTGCGCACCCGGGCCTTGACCAGGTTGGGATTGAACGGTTTGGTGATATAGTCCACCGCCCCCACCGCCAACCCCCGGGACTCATCCTCCACCTTTTGCAGGGCGGTGACGAACAGCACCGGGATGCTCCAGGTGGCCGGATTGGATTTGATTTTCAGGCAGACCTCATAGCCGCTCATGCCCGGCATCATGATGTCCAACAACACCACGTCGGGCCGGGGTTCGATGGTGAGCAACCGCAGGGCCTTTTCCCCATCGGTGGCCACCACCACCGAATAGTCATCCCGGAGGGTTTCCATGAGGATTTGAATGTTTTCCGGTGTGTCGTCGACCACCAGAATCTTGGGTTTGTCAGGCATGGTAGCGTTTCCCGATTTCCGGTGGCGCCACCGTCGATCGTTGAACATCCATCGTGCCCGGACCGGAAGCGGCGATCAAACGAACGGTGAGCAGGGTTCCCCTTTCCTCGGATGTTTCCATGTGGATGCTCCCTTTTTGAACCCGGGCCAAAAGACGGGCGGAGTAGGTGCCCAGACCGGCCCCCCTGGTTTTGCCATGGGTGATGAACTTGTCGAAAAACCGGTCGCGGATCACCGCCGGCACCACCCCCATGTTGTGGATCCGCACCGAGACCGCCCCATCGGTATCGGAATCGAGACGAATGGTGACGGTGCTGTGCCCGGGGGCCGCTTCCAAGGCATTTTTCACCAGGTTCGAGAACAGGGAGTGACACAACAGCGCCTCGGCCAGAACTCTGATGCCGCCCCCGGTCTCCGGGGCGCCATCGACCCACAGCTCCAGGCCGCAACCCTTCTTTTCGGCCAGCGGACCGTTCTCCAGCATGATTCGTTTGATGATTGGCATCAAATTGACCACAACCGGTTGAAACACATAGGAACCCATCTCCATCCGGTAGAGGTCGAGGGATTGATTGATGATCTTCAACATCAAAAATCCACTGTACTCGATATGACGCAACAGCCGCCGCTGTTTATCGTTCAATCCGCCCCCCTCCAGGACCACTTCCGGCAGCGAGGTGACGGCGGTCAGCGGACCCTTGAGATCGTGCTGGGTCAACCGCTCCACCTCTTCGCGCAACCGGGCCGCCTCCAGCAATTCGGCATTTTGCCGGGCCAACTGTTTTTTGCCGCGCGCCAGTTGCAGATGATTGTTGACCCGCGCCTGGACCAGGGAGGTGGCGAACGGTTTGTGGATATAGTCCACCGCCCCCAGCTCCAACCCTTGGCGCTCCTCCTCCTCCGATACCATGACGGTGACGAACAGTACCGGGATTTCCCGGGTAGCGGCATCCGTCTTCAAACGCCGGCACACCTCATAACCATCCATGCCCGGCATCATGACATCGAGCAGGATCAAATCCGGAATCGGTGACGAAGTGGCCAGATGCAGGGCCGTTTCCCCATCCCTGGCCACCACCACGGTATGATCCCTTTTGAGGGCATCCACCAGGATTTGCAAATTTTCCGGTGTGTCATCGACAATCAATATTTTCGCCCGTTCCGCTTCCGTCAAAACCATCTCCCTCCTCCACCCCCGGATCACGAACCCCGCATCATCCCCTGAATAATACTCCGTGCGGCGTCGGTGTCAAAATCCAATAGTGCCCGCTGCAACGCTTCGAACCGTCCGGCCAGGGGGGACCGCTCCAGGAGCGGGCGCAACAGCTCCAGGCTTTTCATCACCTCCCCCAAATCCTGGTCCAGCAACCCGGTCATCGATTTCAGCAGGGCGTTCACCCGTCCGGCATCCGACACCGGGATCGGCACCGACGTCGCATCCCGTTCCGACCGGGAATGCTGGCGCAACCAGGCGCCGATACCGGTCAACACCGTCTCCAAGTCGTGTTCGAACCGTTCCATGGCCGCCCCGATCTCCCGGTCCCGCCCCTTTTTTTCTTCCGACAACCGGGTTTCCAGGTCGATGGCGGCCCGATGGAGTTCGACGGCCCCCAGGCTGCCCGACACCCCCTTGATCCGGTGAACCAGGTGCCGGGCCTCCGTCACCCTTCCCCGGGCCAGCTCCCCCTTGATTTTGGCCAAGCCATCGATCTGCCCATGATAAAATTTTTTCAACAATCCCTCATAGAGGGAGACATTGCCACCGAGGTGAAACAACCCCTTGTCCCGGGAAATACCCGGCAGGACCGGTGGTTCGGCAGAACCGGTGGCCGACCCGGTCGTCCCGTCGATCCCCGCCGGTCGCACCGTCCTCGAACCCGCCGGCCAGAACCGGACCGGCAGCCAGACCTGGAGCATTTCATAAAGCCGTTCGGGATCGATCGGTTTGTCCAGATAGTCGCTCATGCCCGAGGCGAGACATTTTTCCCGATCGCCGCTCAGGGCATGAGCGGTCATGGCGATGATGGGCAATTTTTCAAACCGGGCCCGCTGGCGGATGGCCCGGGTGGTTTCATAGCCGTCCATCCGTGGCATCTGAATGTCCATCAGGATCAGATCGAACGGTTCCCGCTCGATCCACTCCAGGGCCCGCGAACCATCATCGGCCACCCGAACCGTCATCCCCCGGCTTTCCAACAGTTCGATGCCGATCTCCTGATTGACATCATCATCTTCCACCAGGAGCACCCGGGCACCGCGAATTTCCGGTTCCGTCTCCCCATCCACGGCCCATCCGGGGCCGGGACCGGTTTGCCGCGCCTGCCGGTTCACACTGGCCCGGTCACTCACGGTGAAACGGCTGCTGAAATGGAACGTGCTGCCCCGGCCCGGAACGCTGTCGACGTCGATCTCCCCGCCCATCAGTTCCACCAACCGTTTGCTGATGATCAGCCCCAGGCCGGTGCCGCCATATTTGCGGGTGATGGACCCGTCCGCCTGGCTGAATGACCGGAACAACCGGGACCGCTGCTCCGGGGTGATGCCGATACCGGTATCGCTCACCGTGAACCGCAGCCGCACTTCCTCCCCCCGGCGGGACAGCAGCGACACCGCCAGCTTCACGGTACCGCTCTCCGTGAACTTGATGGCGTTGCCGACCAGGTTGATCAACACCTGTTTCAACCGCAGCGGATCCCCACTCAGGGAGCGGGGTACCGATTCATCGGCCCGATACTGGAGATCGAGGTCCTTTGACTGATCCTGCCGCTGGTGATGTCGACGACCGTGTGCAGCAGATCATCCAGATTGAAGGGGATCCGCTCCAGTTCCATCCGGCCGGCCTCGATCTTGGAAAAATCGAGGATATCGTTGATGATGCCCAGCAGCACATGACCGGATGTCACCACCTTGTCCAGATAACCGCGCTGGCGGGGGGTGAGATCGGTCCGTTGCGCCAGATGGGTGAGGTTGATGATGGCGTTGAGAGGCGTGCGGATTTCATGGCTCATGTTGGCCAAAAATTCCGATTTGGCGCGGTTGGCGCTCTCGGCCGCCTCCTTGGCCTCCACCAGGGCCAGTTCCGACCGTTTCTGCCCGGTCACATCCATGACCGTGCCCACCATGCGCAACGCCCCGCCCCGGGCGTCCCGTTCCACCACCACCCCCTTGGAGAGAACCCAGCGCACCTCGTCGCTCCGGGTCCGGACCCGGTATTCAACCACATATTCGGACAACTCCCCGTACCGATGGCGCCGACCGACGGACAAGACCCGCTCCCGATCTTCCGGAAAGATGTTTTTCAGCCAAAAATCCCGGCTGATGGGCAAAATTTCCTTCAATTCATAACCAAGTATCTCCGCCCAACGCCGGTTGACCACCGTCCGGCCGGTGACCAGGTCGACGTCCCAAAATCCGAGGTTGCCCCCTTCCAGCGCCAGGTTCAACCGCTGTTCACTCTCACTCAGGGCCTCATCCATCCGTTGCCGTTCGGTAATGTCTTCCGATACGCCCAAAACACCGATGATTTCACCGTCCAGCTCCGTCAGGGGGGTTTTACTGACCCGCAGGGTACGCACCCCCTTCCGATCGTCGGGCTGTGACTCGGTAAAGTTCAACCGGGCCCGGCCCGATTCCATCACCTGTCGATCCTCCCGTTGATAGGCCTCGGCGCGTGTTTTCCAAACCAGGTCGAAATCGGTGCGGCCGATGATCGACTCGGCCTTTTCCAGGCCGGCGGCACGGGCAAAAGAGGGATTGCAACCCAGATAGACGCCGTTGCGATCCTTCCAGAACACCCGTATGGGAATGCTGTCCAATACCAGTTGCAACAAGTGCCGGGAACGACTCAACTCGGCGGTGCGCAGGGAAACCCGCTTTTCCAGTTCCGCGTGAATGGCCCGCAGATCCCGCGCCCGGGCGTCGAAGGCCCGGGCCAGGTCCTCCAGTTCGTCGTCCGTCCCCAGAGGAAAACAGGAGGGGGCATCCGCCGAACCGGACTCCGCGACCCGATCACACAACCGCAGGATGGGCCGGGCGATACTACCGCCGATCCGGGCGGCGACCAGTACCGACATCAAGGTAATGAGGATGCCGACCACCCCGAACTGGACGATGGCCGGAAACATCGGCCGCCGAAACTCCGAAACCTGCACCCCGACCCGCAACACCCAACCCAACCCGCTGAACAGGGTGGAACCGGAATCGAGGGCCGCTTCCACCTCGATATAATCGGCTTCGGGATCATAATGATCATCCACGAACAGCTTTTCCCCACCGGACAACAGGTGGTGGGCATACCCCACATCCGGGGAGAGGACCGCGGAAATGAGGGCATCGAGATCGAACGTCACCACCAGCGCCCCCTGGGTGGTGTCATAGAAATGAACGGGGGCCACCACCACCAGATTTTTTTCCGGCCGGGAGATGAACAGACCGGTGCGATTGCGGGTCAAGGCCCGGCGCAACTCCGGAAATGCGTTGTAGTCCCGCACCGGCTCGCGGTCGGAAAAAACCGGTTGTCCATCGAAATCGACCAGGGCGAAGGCGGTTACATCGCGCCCGGCGGCGAAATTGTCGATCAATTTCGGCAGATAGGCTTCCCGCCCCTGCGGATCCAACAGACCGTTGATGACGAAATGGTTTTCCGCCATGCGCCGGACATTTTCCACCAGATGGTCCACCCGCTGTTCCAGACGCAACAACTCATGTCGGGAAACCTCCTGCAAACCGTGACGCCGCTCCTGCACCAGATAACCGCTGAACACCATGGAGACGATGAGCGTCATGGCGATCATGATCAGGGCGACAAAGCCGGAAAACTGCCAGACCAGCCTTTTTTTCAACTGTTTTCGTTGTCGGATCTCAGACACCACGAACCAAGACTCCCCGCCTGGATGGCTCCGTTGAAAAAAAGGGGGCGGATTGACGACGGATTTTGAACGGTGCTCAATCCCCGTCCAACAGGACGATCGCGCCATCCGCTCCGAAACGGGCCAGCCGATAGTCCGCCACCGTCAGGGCTTCATGGCGATCGGGCGTGAACGCGGGGTCATACCGTTTCAACACCCCGTCCAGGGCCGCCCGGGGATGTTCCAGGGCCGCCCGCACCTTTTGCCGGTCACTGTCGCCGGCCTGTTCGATGGCCCGGGCCAACAATCGAACCAGATCATAGGCATGAACGGTGGCCATGGGAAAAATCATACCGGTTTTTCCCTCCGGATCAAAACGGTGACGATACCGTTGCAGCAAACGGCGATATCGTTGCCCACCTCCCGGCTTGAGAAAGGCGGTCTGCAGGAAGGTCAAATCCACCCGGTGCAACAGGTGCCGGTTTTGCCGCCAAAACCGGCCGCCACCGACCCCCCAATGGGAGACCACCGGCAGCGGTTCGGCCCGTTGGGCCAGATTGCGAATGATCCACCGCTCTTCCCGGGGGCTGGCGACCAGGAGGATCACCCCGGCCCCGGATCGTTCGATGGGGATCAAATGACGCACGAAATCGGTCTCCCCCCGGTTGAACCACTGAACATGGACCGGTTTCAACCCTTTTTCGCGCAGATGCCGGCCCATGGCCGCCTCGTTGCCGCGCCCCCAGATGGTATTTTCCAACAACAGGGCCACCCGGTCGGACCGTTTCAATGCCTGCTCGACCAGATAGGGACCGGCCCGGTCATCGTTGGCCGCGAGCCGGAAAACGACGTTGGGCCCCCGACCATGATCGGTGATCTTGGCGCTGGTGGCCCCGGGAATGAGAAAGGGTACCCCGCCGGCTTGAGCCACCGGCACCTCGGCATTGACCGTGGCGCTGTCAAAACCGCCCATGACCGCCACCAGGTTGTCCAGGCTGGCGAAATCCCGTACATGATTGACGCCCCGCGAGGGCATGCCGCGGTTGTCCCGGGCGATCAATGTCAGGGGACGTCCCAACACCCCACCCCGGTCATTGATCTCATCCATGGCCAGCAGCATGCCCCGTTTGATGGCCAGTCCCAAGTGGGTACCCCCCATGGACAGGTCGGCATCGAGACCGATCAACAGCTCCCGATCCCGCTCCGGCGGGGAGTGATGGCGCCGCAACAACCGCTCGGTCGGAATGTGTCAATGAAAATGAGACACTCGACGTTCGAATTTAACGTCAAATC
>CAYFNE010000120.1:0-14718 GCA_964344355.1 uncultured Magnetococcales bacterium | reverse complement strand
AGCATGGCAGAAAAAATTCTGACGCGGGAGCCTGGGGTTTGCCAATCGCTTACCAAATACATCCCGCGCTGGGACTCATAGGATAGAGGCCTCATCCCTTCGATCTCCTGACCGTTGAAGTCCAGCTCCGTGGTATCCTGAATGCACAGCACAACACGATGCGGGGTCATCCGTTTGATGGTACATTCAAAATGAGGAGCCAGAACATCCTCCCAGCCAATGCCATCCTGGGCTAAAAAGCGGTATGCTCCCTGGGTTTCCGCCCAACCGGAGCAGGCGGCAGGGATGCTACCGGAAGGAGATTCAGACAATCTCTCAGCCAGCAAAAACAGACGTTTATTCAATCTCTTGTTACCAAGATCAACCGTTTTGAATTCTTCCTCTGCCCAGGTCATTGGCCCTCTCCTCCTCTGTTTAGAAAAGAGCCATATTATCGCAAGTCAAGATGTGTGTAAGGGTATGCCCAAAGCCTATCCACGATTGACCAAGCCAAGGATTGAAGCACGTGCCTCTTTGTAATTACGGAGCTTTTCGATTATCTAAGCGCCATTGCCTTGACGCCCCTTTTTACACACCCTTGGAAAATGGATGAAAAAAGTGAACGGTTCGTCTCTTTCGCCACCGCCAGCGGCTGTTTTCATAACCGGCACCGACACCGGCGTTGGCAAAACCATCGTCTCCGCCTGGCTGTTGCAACAGTGGAACGGCGCTTACTGGAAACCGATCCAATCGGGTCTCGACGGCGAAACCGATACCGCCCTGGCACAGCGCCTCAGCGGTCTGCCCAAGGATCGGTTCCACCCATGCACCTTCGAACTCACCCCGCCCCGCTCTCCCCACGAAGCGGCCAGACACGACGGAATTTCAATCGCCCTGAACGATTTCAAACCGCCCATCGACGACCAACCCCTCATCGTCGAAGGGGCCGGTGGCGTGCTGGTGCCCCTGAACGACACCGAATTGATGATCGACCTGATGGTCCATCTGCAACTGCCGGTGATCCTCGTCGCCCGCACCACCCTGGGAACCATCAATCACACCCTTCTCAGTCTTTCGGCCCTGCGTGGGCGTGGCCTGCCGCTGCTCGGTGTTATCCTCAACGGTCCGGAAGACGCCGAAAACCGTCAAGCCATCATCCACTACGGAAAGGTCCCGGTCCTGGCGGAAATCCCCCCCCTGCAACCCCTGGACAGAAACACCCTGCAAACCGCAAGATGGACGGTTCCAGATTAATGACCAAAAGAAAAATTTTTCCCGCCGGAACACCCATGGACCCCCTGATCACCCTCGACCAACGCCATATCTGGCACCCGTTCACCCAGGAACGGACCGCGCCGCCGGCCATTGCCATCGCTTCCGCCCGGGGGGCGTTGTTGCGGGGTGTGGATGGCCGCGACTATCTGGACCTGATCTCCTCCTGGTGGGTCACCACCCACGGCCACGCTCACCCGGTCGTTGCCCGGGCCATCGCCGAACAGGCGGCGAAACTGGAGCAGGTGATCTTCGCCGGTTTCACCCATGAACCCGCCGTCACCCTGGCCACGCGGCTGGTGGAAAAACTGCCGGTGGGTCTGTCCAAGGTTTTTTTCTCCGACAACGGTTCCACCGCCGTCGAAGTGGCCCTGAAAATGGCCCGGCAGTACTGGCGCAACCGGGGCCGGGAACGAAGCCGGTTTCTCGCCTTCGAAGGCGGCTATCATGGTGATACCGTCGGCGCCATGTCGGCGGGTTATACCACCGGTTTTTTCGAACCGTTTCGAAACATGTTGTTTCCCGTTGATACCTTGCCCTATCCCGGCACCTGGCTGGGCGACGACGGCGTGGCGGCACGGGAACGGCGTGCCCTGGCGGCCCTGGATGACTATCTGGACCGGTACGGCGCCGATTGTGCGGCGGTGATCGTCGAACCGTTGGTACAGGGGGCCTCGGGCATGAACATGTGTCGTCCCGAATTCATCCAGGCCCTGGGCAATCGGTTGCGGGAGGCCGGTATCCTGTTGATTTTCGACGAGGTGATGACCGGATTCGGCCGCACCGGCACCCTGTTCGCCTGTGAAAAGACCGGCACCACCCCCGATATCATCTGTCTGTCCAAAGGATTGACCGCCGGTTTTTTGCCGATGTCGGTGACCGTCTGTACGGAAACCATCCATGCGGCTTTCCTCGGCGCCGACTTCGACCGCGCCTTCGCCCATGGTCACTCCTTCACCGCCAATCCCCTCGGTTGCGCCGCCGCCGTCGCCTCCCTGGAGTTGTTCGAAACCGAAAACAGTTTGCAAAGGGTGGCGGACATCGAAACCATCCACCGCCACTGGCTGAAAAAACTGGCCGCCCATCCCCGGGTCCTGCACCCCCGGGTATGTGGGGTCATCGCCGCCCTGGACCTGTCGACGCCGGACCCCGGTTACGGCTCCAAGGTGGCCCCCCTGTTGAAACACTATTTTTTGGACCGCGGCCTGCTGATCCGCCCCCTGGGCAATGTCCTCTACCTGCTGCCACCCTACTGCATCGATCCGGCCGACCTGCATCGGGCCTGGACGGTGGTCAAAGAGGCCCTGGACCGCATCGAAGCCTGATCCAAACGCCGGCCTTGACGCTTCTTGTGAAAAATTTTGCAAAAACTGTTAATATACCGTCCTGGGGCAGGCGTCTTATCATCGCTCATGAGGGAATGGCACCGTGTCTACCATTGATCTGCAAAGACATCATCTGGATCAGATTCACAATATCGTCAACACCATTTTGGATTTTTCCCTCCAGCCCATGACCCTCCAGGAGCAACTGCAAAAAGCCCTGGACCTGATACTCTCACTGGATTGGCTGGCCCTGGAAACCAAAGGTTGCATCTTTTTGGCCGACCATCAACGCCAGGTCCTCAACCTGACCGTTCACCGGGGACTGCCCGACGCCCTGCTGATCGCCTGCAAACAACTGCCCTATGGCCGCTGTGTCTGCGGGCGCGCCGCCAGTACCCGTCAGGCGGTCTATTGTGATCACCTCGATGAACGACATGAAATCGAATATGACAGCCTGGTCGACCATGGCCACTACTGCATTCCCATCCTTTACTGCCGGGAGGTGTTGGGCATCATCAACCTCTATATTCCGGCGGAACAAAAAAACCGCTTTGAAGGCGAGGGGTTTCTCAAGGCCATCGCCAACACCCTGGCCAGCCTCATCATCCGCAAACGGGCCGAGGACGATTTACGCCTGGCAAAACTGGAGATGGAGCAAATCATCAGCGGACACACGTCCAAGGACATATTCAACCGGCAGTTGATCAAGCGGGTATTCGAACAGTGGCATCAGGAGCGCGAGGGCAAGATTGACCCCTGGCCACCGCCCAGGGAGGAACACGTCTCGGAAATCCTGGAGATCATGTTTCTGGCCAGCCTGAAAAAAAAGGAGGAAAAAGCCACTCAGATCAGCGTCTCCCTCCTGGAGTCCGCCTCCCTGGTCGAGGAGATCAACGCCTACGACAGCATGTTGTTGCGTTTCGCCTCGCCCATGCCCTTCACCAAGGAAATTTTGTCCACCATCGCCCCCTCTTTCGATCCCGATACCACCTCGCTGCTGTTGACCCCCGGCCAGGGTCCCTCGAACCTGTACATCCTCGGCGCCATTTTTTTCACCCAACGCGGCATGCATCTGTTCGACGCCATGACCTATGCCATGACGCCCCTGGATATTTTTTCGGTCACCGCCAAAAAACCGGGCCATCTGATCCTGTTCCGTGGCAACGAGATCATCGGCTGTTTCTATTCCGGCAAACTGTCCGACCCCATGCCGACCACCTTCACCAAGGGTCCCATGGCCTGGAACGTCCTCAGCATCATCGAAAAGCACCCGGAGTTCATTGAATATGACAACAGCTACTGGGAGGTCTACCTGGACCTGGTCGATCGGTTGTTGTTGGAGGCGGTGCGGCGTGGACACGGGGGTATTTTCCTCTGGGTGCCCGACAGCTCCATGGAGATCGTCGATTCCCTGGTCAACAAACGGTTTCCCCTGGAAGAGAGCCCCGAGGGCAGCAAACTGCTGGCGCGGTTTCTGGAACTGGAACATGCCGAACCACCGTCGCCGATTGTTTTTCACAACCGCAACAAACGCAATACCGATCTGTTCGAGAGCAAACGGGAACTGATCGAACTGGTGGAGTTGATCTCGCAGCTCTCCTGCATGGATGGCGCCGTGATCCTGTCGGAACGCATGCGACCGGTCAGTTTCGGCTCCCTGATCTCCGCCGAAACCTGGCGCGGCAGGGTGGTCTCCTGGAATCCCAACGATGACATGTTCCCCTCCATCGACGTCAACCCGGCCCAATATGGCACCCGCCACAATTCCGCCCTCAACTTCGTCGGCAAATGTCCCGGCAGCATCGCCTTCGTCCTCTCCCAGGATGGTCCCATCGCCGGCCTCACCCGCAAGGATGAACAGACCGTCTACTGGTGGCCCGACTGTTTGAGCATCCTCTGCGACAACTGATCCACCGCCGCCCAACCGTTGACCGGCCCATTTTGTCTTTTGCGGTTTATATCACGATAAGTTATTCTTTTCGTGCCGGATCAACGATTCCATGAATGGATGAGTCCGACAACCGTCGCCAACCACCGTTTCGCCACGGCCGTGGCGCATCCGCATGGAAGGTCGCCACCATCGCCCGATGGCTTTTTCGCCCAACGGGTGACATGGATCAATCGGTAAAAGCCAGGGTTTCGGACAGAGGGTGATGGATCTCTATTTTATTTTGGAAATCGTTTTGTTTCTGGTGCTGTTGGCGCTCTCCGGCTTTTTTTCCGGGTCGGAAACCGCCCTGTTTTCCCTGAGCCAGATCCAGATCGACCGGATGGGGCGGGATCGGCATCCGGCCATCGGCATGATCCGTTCGCTGCTCAATGAACCGCGCCGGCTCATCGTCACCATTCTCATCGGCAACGAACTGGTCAACGTCTCCGCCTCGGTACTCTCGGCCAATATGGTCATCCGTGTGATGGGTGGCGAGGAAAAATGGTGGGTCAACATTTTCGTCATGTTGCCCATCCTGCTGTTGGTGGGGGAAATCACCCCCAAAACCATCGCCGTCAAAAACAGCGAGGCCTTCTCCGCCCGTATCAGTCGGCCGATTCAACTGTTTTCAAAGTTGATCACCCCCCTGCGCATCGTCGTCCGCTGGGTGGCCGACGGCCTGACCACCTTCCTGGTGGGACCGGCCCGCACCCAGGGCAGCATCGTCACCGAGGACATGGTGCGCACCCTGGCCGACCAGGCCACCGAAGATGGTCTGTTGGATGGCGTGGAAAGCCGCTTTCTCCACAATATTTTCGATTTCGGCAACCTGACCGTCGAAAAGCTCATGACCCCCCGGGCCAACATGTTCACCCTCTCCTTGAGCATGCCGCCGGAGGAACTGCTTCGAGAGGTCAAATACGCCAAATTTTTGCGCATTCCCGTCTATCGCAAGGATCCGGAGGATATCAAGGGGATCCTCCATGTACGGGACCTGCTCGATCCCAACCGGCGCAACCAGGAGCCGGACAAGGCGATGTTCGAGGAGTTGGTGCGGCCATCGCTGTTCGTTCCGGAAACCAAGCCGGCCGCCGAACTGTTCCACCTGTTCCGGCAACGCAAAAGCTCCTTCGCCCTGGCCCTGGATGAGTTCGGCGCCATCACCGGCCTCATCACCATGGAGGACCTGCTCCAGACCATTTTCGGCAATATTTCGTCGATGAATCCGCAGGAGGGGAACACGCCATTGTTGAACCAGGTGGGGCCCATCTGTCTGGATGGGGCCTTGTCGATCCAGGAGATCAACGAACAGGTGGCCGTCGACCTGCCGGCCGACAAGGCCGAAACCCTGGGCGGTTTGCTGTTGCATCAGTTCGGGGAGTTGCCGGGGGAAGGGGCGATGACCACCATCGGTGACTGGCGGTTCACCATCCGCCGCATGAAAGGTCGCCGCATTACCAAGGTGGTCTGTACGCCGATCACCGAGGAGGAGACCCGGGCCAACGAAAAGCCCCCCTGCGACTCGCAACCGGCGTTGGAAACGGTTCAAGCGGACCATGGAAAAGAGCGGGAAAAGGCCAAGGATGGCAAAAAAGAGAAGGAGAGCGGCAAGGAAAAGGCAACCGGTAAAGAGGCGGAGTCCGCCAAGGTGAAGGAAAGCGGTAAAGAAAAGGAAACCGGCAAGGTGAAGAAAACCGGCATGGTGAAGGAGAGTGGCGAAGAGACGGGAACAGGGCCTGAAAACGTGCATCAAGAGCAGGAGGCGGCGGACTGAACCGTGGATATCCCGACCATTGTCCTGTTGATGATCGTCTGCCTGATCGTGGAGGCCTTTTTTTCCGGTTCGGAGATCGGCGTCGTCAGCGCCGACCGCATCAAATTGCGCCATGATGCCGCCAAGGGGTCCAGTGGGGCGAAACTGGCGGTGGAAATGTTGGAAAAACCGGAATGGTTGCTCTCCACCACCCTGGTGGGCACCAACATCGCCATCGTCACCAACACCTCTCTGGCCACCCTGCTGGCCATTCAACTGTTCGGGCGGGAGTACAGCGGCCTGGCGGTGGTGTTGGTGGCGCCGTTGATCTGGGTGTTCGGTGAGATCGTTCCCAAGAGTGTTTTTCAACAACGGGCCGATTATCTCACCCCGCGCATCATCTTCGTGCTCAAGGGCGCCTCCTATCTTTTTTATCCCATTTTGTTGCTGTTCAGCACCTTGACCCGGCTGTTCACCAAGCTGGTGGGCGGCAACGAAGAAAATCCCTTCACCCTGCGGGAAGAGATTGAACTGATGCTGCGCATGCCGTCGGCCAAGGGCGATATCGAACCCATGGAAAAAACCATGATTCGGCGGATGTTCCATTTTGGCGAAACCCGGGTGCGCGATATCGCCGTACCGTTGATCGATGTGATCTGTGTCCACCGCTCGGCCACCGTCGAGGAGGTATTGAACCTGGCCTGGAACCATTCGCACATGATCCTGCCGGTGCATGAGGGCCGGGTGGATCAGGTGGTCGGTACCATCGATGCCTTGAAGTTGATGCACGAGGCCGACGATGCGATCATCACCCCGTTCATCCATCCGGTCCGGTTCGTGCCCGGATCCAAGAGCATCGAGGACCTTTTTTTCACCTTTCGCGAAAGCGGCGACCACATGGCGGTGGTGGTCGATGAGTTCGGCGGCGCCGAGGGGATCATCACCCTGGAGGATATCCTGGAACGGATCGTCGGGGAGATGGAGGATGAATATGATGAGGACAAACCCTCCACCCAATGGGTCAAACGCCTGGATGAACGGTCCTTGCTGGTCAATCCACGCATCGACCTGAAAACGCTCAACGAAAAATCGGGCATTAAACTGCCCGATGGCAACTATGAAACCCTGGCCGGGTTTTTATTGGAAAAACTGGGTGATATCCCCCAGGCCGGGCAGGTGATTCCCCATCAAAACATCGTTTTTACCATTGAAAATGCCTCCCACAAGGCCATTCGCGAGGTGTCGATCCGTTTCGACACCCCCAAATAGGGGCAACACCATGAGCCGTTTTCGACCGATGCCGTTCTTTTTGACCGCTGGGAAAACGGGTGTTCGGCACTGAGGGTCACAATACGTCGCCTCCTTTCATCTCCAGCCTGATCGGCTGGATGTTGCTCAAGGAGATCCGCCGCCACCCGGAGTTCAAGCGGTGTGGCATGGCCTATTGGCAACTTTACCGCAACTATCTGAAACATCTGCTGTTGGAAATCGCCCGGCAGGACCGGGCGGCCCTGCTCCTCTGGTTGCCGGAGGGAATGGCCTGTTCCCAACGGGACGGCATCGATGCCCGCCCACCGCCGGAGGACGCCCCGGAGGCGGCCTGCCTCTTCGCCCATCTGCAACAACGGCAAAAACCGGCATCGGTCTGCCAACGGGAAATATTGCGCCATGCCGAGGCGCTGTCGCGGTTGGCCCGGGAAACCCGGGGCGGTTTGATCCTCTCCGCCCGGTTGCGGCCGCTCGGTTACGGGGCCACCTTGTGCGCCTCGCCCTGGAAGCGGTCGGTGCTGTTCGCGGAAACCGATCACTCCTGTGAACCCCGACCGGCCGCGGCCGTCATCGACGAAAACCACGGTCCGGCCATCGATTTCGTCGGCGCCAATCCCGGTAGCATCGCCTTTGCCATCGGCCCCAACCGTCCGGTCGTCGCCTTCACCAACAAGGATCCGCAAAACGTCTACTGCTGGTTGAACTGCCTGGGGAAATATCCGGGTTGAATTGTGGTGGCCGGCATTTCATAATTTTCCCATTGGAAAACCGCTGACGACGGGCTACCCGCCACTCCTTGCCGGGATGTTCGGGAACGTTGTCAAAAACGGCAACCCGTGTGGGCCGGAGAGGGGATCACCATACTCATGGTCGGAGGATCCCTGGTTCGACCCGATCCATCCGAAAAGGATTCCCGGGAAGCCGGGCGGGGCCGGTTGAATCTGTTTATTCATGGGGGGTGACCATGTTTAAAAAAATATTTTTTGGATGGAAAAACAATAAACTGGGAGAAAATGAAGAGATATTGGAAACGGTGTTGGATACCGATTCGACACCGGCGATGAACACCGGCAAAACCGATCACCGACCATCCGCTCACAGCATTACCACCATTCAGGAATACGAGATCGAAGAAACATTGGGCAAAGGCGGATTCGGCATCACCTATCTGGCCACCGACACCCTGTTGGGCGGACATGTGGCCATCAAGGAGTATTTTCCCGGAAATCTGGTGAGCCGCGACCTGGATTCTACACTGTTGGTGGATCCCGAATCGGAATCCATTTTTCACTGGGGACTGTCCCGATTTTTGCAGGAAGCGAAAATATTGAATCAATTCAATCATTTCAATATTGTTCGCGTTCGACGGCTGTTCAAGGAGAACAATACCGCTTACATCGTCATGGACTATGAGGAGGGGGAGACCCTGGACGGTCTCATCAAAAAAAAGCTCGACCTGGCCGATGAGGAGGGAATCCGGGGATTTTTGGTGCAACTGTTCGATGGGCTCGATATCGTCCATCGCAAGGGTTTCATCCACCGGGATATCAAACCGCAAAACATTCTCATCCGCACCGATTATTCACCGGTGTTGATCGATTTCGGCTCGGCCCGCCAGGACCTGGAGGAAAAGTGCCATCAACACACCGCGGTGATCAGCCATGGCTACTCCCCCATCGAACAATATGGCACCGCCAGTGATGGTCAAGGTCCCTGGACCGATCTTTATGCCTTGGGCGCCACCCTTTACAAAACGGTGACCGGTACCGCCCCGACCAAGGCCATCGATCGCATGAATGCCATCATGCAGGGAAAAACCGATCCCTATGTGCCGGTCGGCGAACGGGTCAATGGCCGTTATTCCACCGCCTTCTGCCGCTCCCTGGACCGGTCCCTCTCCCTGGCTTCCAAGGATCGATATAAAACCATTACCGAATGGAGTCGGGATCTGTTTGGCGAAAACCACTCCAATGCCCGATTGATCACCGGTCAAAAGGTCTCCTGTAATCACCTGGTTGCCGGTAGCAACAAACTGATTTTCGGTTTGAGTTGGTGTGACGCCGACCAGGCGCACGATCTGGATGCCTCGGCGTTCATCATCGGCGATGATGGCAAAGTGCGCCAGGATGGGGATTTTATCTTTTACAACAACCTGGAGTCGGCCTGTGGCGGTGTCCGGCACTCCGGCGACCGCACGATCTGTGGCAAAGATGGGGATGACGAACAGATCGTCATCGACATGTCCAGGCTCGCCGAGACCGTCAACCGGATCGTCTTCGTCGTGACCATCCATGATGAAGAAGAACGGTCGACATTCGTCCGGCTGGAGGAGATTCGTATCCGCCTGATTCACGAAAAAAACGAACAGCAAATATTTGAATATTCCGTTCCCCGGTCATCGATCCTGGAAAACAACCGGTCGATCATCATCGGCGAACTGTATCGTCACCACAAGAACGAGTGGATTTTTGATCCGAAGAAAAATTTTTATACGGAAGGACTTGCATTCATCGCCGGAAAGTTCGGGGTGGACACCCATTGAATCGGAAATGGATCCATAATCAACGCCTACTGTGCATGGCCGTGAGTTGTTTCGCCACCCGTTGGCCGAGTCCGGCCAAGGCCCGGCTCATCTCCGCCGTCAGGGCCGCATAGTCCCCGGCCGGTAGCGGCTGACCATACCAACGGAACCGTTTCAAGGCCACCACCTTGCCGCGCAGCCCCTTGGCGAGGCGCCAGCGGGCATCCAACAGCAGACGATTGTCCTTGTCAGCCTCGAAGCGGAGCAGGGTGACCAGCAGACGATAATCGGGCCGTTTCAAACCGCGGTCCGGCAGGGTGTAGACGTGATCGTTGGCCAGGGTGCGGGAGAGATTTTCGGCCATTACCCGGGAGATGTTGTCCGTCAGCCCGCCGCCCCATTGATGGAAGGAGGCCACCTCCAACTGGTTGTCGCCGCTGCGGGAGACGATCTGCGACCGGTCCAGATATTTTGGGATTTCAATGGGTTCAAGAGCGATGACCAGGGTGCTGGCGGCGGTTTTTTCCACCGGTTGGGCGGTGGCGTCGAGGACATAAAAATGGGTCGGGGGTGACCCGCCGCCCACACAGCCGGTGATGAACGACAGCATGAACGCCAAAATCATCCACCGGATTGGCCGGCGCTGGTTGTTGTCCATGAAATACTCCTATCTGTCCCGGCCGAACAGCAGGGACTCCGGGTTGTTTTCAATCATCTGGATGAAGATGCGAATGGAACGGGCGGTTTCGGCCAACTCCCGGGTCATCTCCAACATGCGATAGTGTAACGGCGCCTCGGGATTGATCACCCCATCCATGCTGGCCATGGTTTTCTGTGCCTGTTTGAGGGCTTTTTCCGCCGCCACCGCCGCCCCTTCGAATCGGGTCGACAGCGGTCCCACCCGTTTGTCGACATGACCGAGCAGCCTGGTCAGCACCGTCAGGGAGGATTTCAAGGCCTGGATGGATTCGATCACCTCCGGCGCATTGACCGTGCGGTTGGTCCCTTTCAAGGTGGCGTGCAGTTCGTCGGCGATCTTGTCGATGGGGATCGATTGCAGTTTTTTCAGGAACTGGGTCACCGAGGCGGTGATCTCATCAAACGGCGTCGGCAGGGTCGGCAACTCGCGGAAAGTCTGATTTTCCCCCACCAGGGTCTTGGGGGCGCCGGGATGCATGTCCAACTCCACGAACAACTGGCCGGTCAGATAACTGCCGGTCTGCAGGCGGGCGCGCAGACCCCGTTCCACCAGCCGGTCCAGCAGGGTGTAGGGGGAGTTGTCGGCATCGGAGGACACATCGCTGATTTCGATCACCCGTTCCGGTTCGATCTGCACCAGGACCGGGATGCGGAAGGTGGTATTGCGCTGATCATATTCCATGCGGATATCGGTGACCTTGCCCACCTTGATGCCCCGGAATTCCACCGGCGCACCGATGCTCAACCCGCGCACCGAACCCTTGAAGTAGAGGACGAACGACACTTTTTGACTGTAGGCCTGTTCGGCGATGGCGGTTTCATCATCGAACAGGCGGAAGGAGCTGCCGCTGACCGCTGGTTTGCCCTCTTCCAGGGTTTCCCGGGTGTCGAAGGTGATGCCACCCACCAACAACGATTGCAGGGAGCCGGTTTTCATCTTGAAACCCTCGGCGCCGAAGGAGAGATCGATGCCGCTGGATTTCCAAAAACGGGTGTTCTCCCGCACCAGCCAGTGATAGGGGGCTTTCACGAAGATGTGGACGATCACCCCCTTCTTGTCCCGGGTCAACTCATAACCCAATACCTCGCCGGCTTGGATGTCGCGGTAATGGACCGGTGAACCGGCGTCCAGGGAACCGAGGGTATCGGCCTGCAGGGCGAATTTGGCCCCCGGGGCGTCGGTGCGCACCACCGGCGGCAGCTCCAGGGCCTTGAATTTGTTCTTGGGCGCCCCTTTTCCCGGTTCCATTTCGATATGCACCCCGGCCATCAACGCCCCCAGGCCGGAGACCCCCTTGAGGCTCAACCGTGGACGCACCGCCCAAAATTTGGTGTTGCCGGTCAAAAAGGTTTCGGTGCCCTTGACCAGACGCGCCTCGACGATCACATGGGAAAAATCATCACTGAGGCGTAGGGACTCCACCTTGCCGATCTCCACATCCTTGTGTTTGATGCGGGTTTTCCCGGCGGTGATACCGTCGGCGCTTTTGAAGGTGATGGTGATCATCGGCCCCCGTTCCGACAGGGTCTTATAAGCCAGCCAGCCGCCGATCAGCAGCGCCACCAGCGGCAACAGCCAGATCATCTGGAAACCGCCGCCACCCGGGTGCTCGGTGGCCAGGGGGATGGGGGCCGGCGGTGGCGTGCCGGTGGTGGGGGTGCCCCCCGGTGGTGGCGGAGGGGGAGGGGTGGGTTCTTCGATTTCCCCGGGCCGCGGGGTATCCAATAGACCTTTATCCATCACCCTCCTCCAAAACATCCCAGATCAACCGGGGGTCAAAACTTTGGGCGGCGAACATGGTCAACACCACCACCGCGCCGAAAAAGGTGGCGCCGACCCCGGCCTCGATGGTGGCGATGGCGTCCAGTTTCACCAGCGAGGCGAGGATGGAAATGAGAAAAATATCCACCATCGACCAGTGCCCGAAGGTTTCCATGACGCGATAGAACACGGTGCGTTGCCGGGGATCCCAGGTGGAGCGGCGCTGGATGGAAATCAACAACCAACTGAGCACCGACAGTTTCAACAGGGGGACGACGATGCTGGCGACGAACACCAGCAGTGCCAGGGGCCACATGCCGGCTTCAAACAGGTGTTGCACGCCGCTGAGAATGGTATCCGGTTCCCCCTGGCCGAAACGGATGACGGTCATGACCGGATAGACGTTGGCCGGGATGTAGAGCACCACGGCGGTGATGATCAGCGCCCAACTGCGCGACAGGCTGTCGGGCTTGCGCAGGTGGATGGCCGACCGGCAGCGTGGACAAAGACCGTGACCGCCGTTCAATCCGACCACCGGCACCAGCAGGCCGCAGGTGTGACAGGTGGCCAGGCCGTGACCGGCGGCGGTGGGTTGGAGGGCCGTTTTCATGGTGACCAGCTCATGCGACGCCAGACCGTATCCCGGTCGAGGCTGGACTCCATGGCCACCATGGTGACGATCAGGGCGGCGATGGCGTAGAGGGCCAGGCCCGGTATGACCGTGGCCAGATCGACCAGTTTGACCACCGCCACCAGTACGCCGAGCATGTAGACCCCGACCATGCTCCAGGGCAGGGCCGTCAACAGCAGCCGGAACATCCGGGTGGCGCCGGGACCCTGGCGGCCCAGTTTCAGCGGCAGCAGCACATAGATCATGGTCAACAGGGTCAGCAGGGGGAACAGCATGCTGGTGGCGAACACCAGGGCCGCCAACATCCACATGCCTTCCTGATAGAGCGCCGTCACCCCGGAAAAGAGGGTGGTTTCCTGGATGCGTCCGCCGGCATTCAGGCCCAACACCGGATTGACGTTGGCGACGGTGAAACAGACCAGGGCGGTCAGGGCGAAGGCCAGGGTGCGTTCCAGGCTGTTGGCCCGATGGCGGTAGAGGACCGCGCCGCACCGGTCACAATGGGCACTGGCGCCCGGGTTCAGGGAGCGCAGCCGGTACAAGGCGTCACAATCGTGACAGGCCAGCAGATCCGCCGTGGTCGAAGTCTCTTCCCTCTCCATGAACCGTCCCTCCCTTGCCCCTTGAGATCGATCGCTAGCGGTATCCCGGACGCGGTTTGTAGTCGGGACTCGGCAGATAATCGGATCCGCCGCCGAATCCCGGATGGGGAACCGGGGTCTCCCCGAACGGCTGTTTCGCTTCCGTGGCTGGTCGGTTCGGCGCGAGTTTTTCCCAAGGATTGCCATCGCCCGGCGGGTCTTCCCCCTGATCCCGACCGGGAGTCGGAGTTATTGCCGGGGCGGTGAGATTGGGGTTGGGAATACAGGAGGTTCGATGATGAACGGCCTTTTTTTCACAACTGGCCAGGTCGCGGTAAATACAGGTGGTGCGCCAGTTTTCCACCAGACAGAAAGGGGAGCCGCCGACCGGGGCGGCGATCCGTTCCTGATTCAGGACGCAACTGCCTTTTTTTCCCGCCGCTTTCTGGCAGGAGACGAGATCGGGATAGCGGCAGCGTTTGCCACCGAAGTCGACCACGCAGTAGACCGCCGTCCAACCCTCGGTCAACCAGAACAGGCTCAGCAGCAGGGTCGGCCAGAAAGCGGCACGGGCCATGGAATGATCTGTATTCATGCGTCCTCTTCCGCGGAGGAGGTGGAATGGAAACTGTTTTTTTTGCGAAGTCCCCCCTTGATCAACCACCCATAATGGCAATAGTGGGTCATTTATGCAAGACATGCCAAGCTCCGGAAATCCACCACCTTTTTTCCCGGGCGGGGAATTGTGGGGCGCAAGCGCGCCAATTGATAAAAGTCACCGGGTGAACCGGTTTTATGCTTTTTTTCGCCGTCCACCCCCAACAAATACGGCAAAAGACCGATTTCCGGCCAGGGGTTCGCACGCAGTTGAAGCATTGCTGTCACTTCTTCTGGCCTTTGCATCGAGTTCCTCCTTGGGTTGGATTGTCCAGGTGTTGGAATCCTAACCCGGCATAGCCGGAACCAAATTTACCAGGTTTACCAAGCACATCATGC
>CAYFNE010000119.1:0-14785 GCA_964344355.1 uncultured Magnetococcales bacterium | reverse complement strand
GAGTGGGTTTTGTTCCCAGCGAGACCGGGTTAGGTCATTACGATACACGACCAGACTTCTTGACTATCCAAGATGTGGCTTCATTACTCAGATGTGCTGTGGATACTGCAAGGAGAATCCCAAAAGACGAACTACCCGTCTACCGTGGTCCAGGCCGGTCCAGGCTTTACCTCCGGGAGGATTTGATTGCTTACCTGAAGAACAGACGAATTGGCTCTCCAATCCCAACAGACTTTCTGGAAGAGGCCCTTCAATGATAGGATTGGACCAGGATGATGCGCGGGTCAAAAGGAAAACGCGCATGAACACGAAGAAGATTGGACTATTGACTGTACGTCCCCATGTCCGTAATGGCCAGGAAACCGGTAAGTGGCAATTGGATATCCCGGCAAAGCTGACTCCAAACGGGCAACGGAGACGTAAGCTCTTTGATAATCGAAAAAAAGCTGAAGAGGTTGCCCGGAAACTAAAACAGGGACTGGAGAACCTCTCTTTGGGCTTTGTACCTGCAGCTAAACGTTCAGGAGTCACCTTTTCTCAGGTAGTGCAGAAATGGTTGGAGCATGAGGAAGGACGGGTTAGGACATGGAAGAAACGAAAAAAGTCAATCGCCACTGATCGAAGCAGGATCAAGTCCATTCTCAATCAGTTTGGAAAGTTGGAACTCCATCATATCAACGAACAAAAAATTACAGAATTTCAGGAGGCACGTCTGGCTTGCAGCCGTACCCAAAGCCGAGCGACTGTCAACAGTGAAGTCAGAACATTGATGGCCATATTGAGATGGGCTCAAAGGATGAAGTTCATTTCAGAAGTTCCAACCGTTGAGCCAATCCCCGAGATTCAAAAGGTCGTTGAAATCCCTACACAAGACGAAATAGAGGTGTTTATCAATGCTCTCGTGGAGTCAGCCAAGCCAGTGGTTTGGTTTTTGGCTGAAACCGGCTGCCGGGCTGGAGAGGCATTCAACCTGACATGGGATTGTGTAGATGAGGTGAATGGATGGGTTGAAATCAAGCCTCATGATGGATGGACACCAAAAACATTGCGGTCACAAAGGAGAATTCCCGTTAGTGCCACACTGCTGGAAATGTTACGAAAAATGCCCAAGAAGGGAAAATATGTTTTCCCGGCCAAGGATGATCATGACAAGCCACGGGACAATGTTCGAAAGGCCATGGCAGGAGCCTCCAAACGTGCCAATCTGATACGGAACGGAAAGCCGTTGAAGATCACACCTCACATTCTACGGAAGGCTTATGCAACACGTCAGGCCATGGAAGGGACACCACAACGTGTCTTGCAGGCATTGCTTGGTCATTCGCCCGGAACCCGTGTAACGGATCAGCACTATGTCCAGGCCACAGAAGAGGCAAAAAGAGCCACGGTGAACATTACCAGGCTTCAGCCGGATCAAAGCCAAGCTGTGTGAAAAATTGGCAATATCTGGCAACACCATGAAAAAAGCCATTCTGAGAGGCACCTCAGAATGGCTGTAACAGGCTGAAAATTCAAGGTTATTCTGGCGCGCGGTACAGGATTCGAACCTGTGACCTTTGGCTCCGGAGGCCAACGCTCTATCCAGCTGAGCTAACCGCGCGTGGGATGGCGAGATGCGGCTGACTATAGAAACGGATGATGCACTTGTCAAAGGGGGACGTGCATGAGGGCGGTTGACAAGGGTGGTGGGGATCGCTTAAACCCATTGTAAAAATTTTTTGTGAATCCGTCATGAGAGAGTTCCGAGGAGCCCCCCACACCATGAGTGACAACATCATCCAAACCTCCGATGGCACGTTCGATCAGGAGGTTCTTCAAGCGCAACGGCCGGTTCTGGTGGATTTTTGGGCCGAATGGTGCGGACCCTGTAAACAGATCGGACCGTTCCTGGAAGAGTTGGCCGATTCCCACAAGGAGCGTTTGGTCGTCGCCAAGTTGAATATCGACCACAATCCCAACGTCCCAGGCCGGTATGGCGTGCGGGGCATTCCAACGCTGATGATCTTCAAGAACGGTCAGATCGAAGCCACCAAGATCGGCGCCATGCCCAAATCCAAGCTCTACGAGTGGGTGGAAGAGAATCTCGACTGATCTGACAAGAGTTGATCCGACGCAAGACGTGATCTGACGATTGTGTGGTTCTTCCCGTCTGCCGGTTCAGATTCCCGGGAAGCGTGTAGAGGGCGTTCCGTCTTGTGCGTCGGACCCGATCTCCCCGGGTTTCCTGTGACATCCCCCGTGAAAATGCCTCCCGGGGGAGTTTGCCAGGGGGGAATGGTCCAACCCGAAGGGGATGCATGCATCCCTATATTCCCGGGATGATCCAAGGCGGCTCATGGCATGGCGTCCCGTCCGGGGCCTCCCACCGGGCACAGGACATCACCAGGCAACATTCGCAGTTCCTTTGCCGCATCTGCTGGCACTTTCCCGACCTTTACAATCCCCCGAGATTATCCCCGAAAAACGAACCACCCCCTTGGATGAATGGATTGAAGCGGGCTTCACGGCCCAGGGTGGTGGAGGGGCCGTGGCCGGGGTGGCAGGCGATATCATCGCCCAGGGGCAATAGCCGGGAACGGATCGAATGGATCAACTGGCCGTGGTCACCGCCGGGCAGGTCGGTGCGACCGATGGAACCGGCGAACAGGGTGTCACCGACGGCCATGCCCTCGGCCCAGCGCAGGCAGACACCGCCGGGGGTGTGGCCGGGGGTGTGGATCACCTCCAGTTTCAGGCCCGCCACCTCCAGGGTCTCCCCATCCGCCAGTCCACGATCGACCGTCGGCGGACCGTTGAAGGGCAACCCCCAGGTGCCGGCGTGATTTTTGGCGTTGGCGACGATATCGCGGTCGGCGTCATGCAGCCAGAACTGGCAACCGGTGGCCTCCTGCAGTTCGGCCACGGCGCCGATGTGATCGAAGTGACCGTGGGTGTTGATGATGTGGGTCAATTTCAGGCCCAGTACGCCCAGGCGTTGCAACAGGGCCCCGGCATCACCGCCGGGATCGATCAAAATCGCCTCGCCGGTCTCTTTGTTGCCCAGTATTTGACAGTTGACCTCCAGCGGGCCGGTCGCCACGATTTCATGTAACAGTGTCACCCTTCATCTCCTTCATCCAAATAAGACGCCAAGGCCGAATGGAGACCCTCGCGCATCACCACCTGATAGCCTTTTTCGATCAACTGATCCATCAATGAGGTCATGGAGGCCACTGCATCGCCATGTTCATCGAAGGGACATTGCCGCAGGGTGCCCGGGGAACCACTGCGGCCCCACTCGCGGATCACCTGCCACCGCCCCAACAAATCGCGTTGAATCTGCAGGGAGTAGTACCATACCACACCGGTGGCCGGATTGAGACGTTGCAGATAGGCCTTCATACCATTCGGATTGACCCGCAAGATGGATCCGTGAGACAAGACATCTCCCGGGTATATCATACTCCGACCACGGCAAGAAGTGATGCTGCCGGCAATTTTCTACAAGAGGGTCCGAAAAATGTGGGTCATTCCGCGCGTCATCGTCAACAAAATTCTTGGCCATGCCCAACGCACCGCCCCCGAAGAGTGCGTCGGTATCCTCTCCGGAACCGGTCGCGAAGTACGGGGATGGCACCCCCTGACCAACCAGTTACGGGAAACCCGGCGCTTCCTGGCCGATCCCGGCGAGCAGATTCGGGTTTTCAAACAACTGCGCGAACAGGGCCTGGAGGTAACCGCCATCTACCACAGCCACCCCACCAGCCCCGCCGAACCCTCCACGGAAGACCTGAAACAGTCCCACTATGCCGACGCCCTGTATTTGATCGTTTCCCTGAGCACCGATGGCTGTCTGGAAATGAACGGTTTTTTGATCAATGATGGCCAAATCACCTCACAGGAGGTGACGATTCGGGATTGATTTTTTTTTGATATTGAACCGCATCCGGCTTCGGAACGGGTCAATGAAAATGAGACCGGGAGCGATCGTATTCCAGACTTCCCGCTTTATGGTCGACAGGGCGGGGTGTAACCGTTCAGACACCCCCTTGCAGGAGCGAGCCCGCTCGCGAATGGGAGATGCGTAACGGTCTGTTTTCCAAAGATTCGCCAGCAAGCTGGTTCCTACAGAAAAGTTTTTTTGGCAAGAGGGATCGAACGATTACGGCAGGGTTGCGTCCCCACCGAATGGCTTGAGAAAATGGCGGGGACATGAAAACACAAACCCGGAGGGACCTGCCCTCCGGGTTTGCGGGTAATGCATCCGGTGTTTCGGGCGGGATCAGTTATCCTGTTTTCCATTCAAATACCAGGACTCACACCCCTTTTTCGAAAACTCCAGGTGGTAGTGGTTGCCCTCGGTGTTTTGACCGTAGTTCTTGGCGTCCAATCCCTGGGATTTGAAAAATTTGCTGGTCTTGTCGAGATCCAGGGTCGCCGCAATGGCTTTTTTGTACTGCTTGGTCGCCTTTTTCGGGCTGTTGAGTTGGTCGTTGTCCTTTTTGATCTGATCACGCAGGAAGCGTGCCCAGTAGAACTCCATGAAATAGGGAGCGGTGGGTGCGCCGTCGATGGTCTCCAGCGGAGTGCACTGATCCTTGCCGGCTTTGACATAACCACAGCTTTCGCGGGTCCAACGGGACAGCGAGCGGTAGGGGTTGTCCTTCAGGTCGCCCACGTCCATCTTCGGCAGTTTTTCTTCGTAGTTTTTGACCTTTTTGCCGTTTTCATCATAGGGCCACACATTTTTTTGCATCTCCATGATGCTCCAAAACTCATGCATGCTGACGCCGGTACCGGTATAGTTGTCCAGAACCTGGACATAAACATCCTGCTTTTTGCCGGACCAGTCCCCGGACTTGGCGCGGTAGACGGCGGTGGAGAGATGGTGATGGTCAGTGATGTAAAATCCACCATCGGGACCGATGGCGGCCGGGACCAGGCGCTTTTCGGCGGACAGATATTTATCCAACTTCTTCTTCTCGTATTTTTTTTCAATTTTGGCACTTTTGCAGTCGACGGCAATACTGCCGACGGAAAACTGCGTCGGATGCAGATCTTCCACCTGCATCAGGCAGATGGCGCCTTTTTGCGCATCCTTCTTGCACTTTTTCACCTTGGCTTCGGCGGTTTGCATCGTGGTGATCACCAGCAGGCCGGCCAGACCCAGGGCGGTCATATAAACATGGTGTGTCCGATTCATCGTACCCCTCCCGTTAGCGTGTCGTTGTGTTTTTATGTGAATTGAAAAATCAAGTCACAAGAAAAAAATGTTAAAGGAGGCGGGAAGATAATCCAGGTTGTGGTTTAAGGCAAGTGAAAAAAGCGACCTGAAAGTTGTCACTGTCTAACTGATTGTTATATGATGGTTTTTTGTTGCCGCCGGTCATCGTGCCGGTAACGGGGTGATTGCCTGGCCATGTTTGGTTTTTTCCGCTCAAGGATTCATCCCGCCAGTTCCTCCAGCTCCTCCCAGCGGGCATAGGCCGTTTCCAATTCGGCTTCCAACGCCGCCAATCGTTCCCGGGCGGCGGCGATTTGTTGACCATCGCCCTTGTAAAAATCGGCGGCGGCCATCTGCTCATGAAGGTCGGACTGCTCCGTTTCCAACGCTTCGATATGACCCGGCAGGGTTTCCAACTCCCGTTTTTGTTTGAAACTGATTTTTTTACGGTTCGATGGCGCGGGTTTTTTCGCGGTCGGTTTTTTTTCCACCTTCGGCTCGACGGCCGGTTGTGGACGTTGCGCCAGCCAGTCGTCATAACCGCCGACATACTCGCTGATGCGTCCATCGCCCTCGAAAACCAGGGTGCTGGTGACGACATTGTTGAGAAAGGTTCGATCATGGGTGACCAGCAGCAGGGTGCCGGTGTAGTCCACCAACAGCGATTCCAGCAGTTCCAGGGTTTCGATGTCCAGATCGTTGGTCGGTTCGTCCAACACCAGCACATTGGCCGGTTTCAGGAACAGGCGGGCCAGCAGCAGACGGTTGCGTTCGCCGCCCGACAACACCCCCACCGGTGAGCGGGCGCGGTCCGGACTGAAGAGAAAATCGCGCAGATAGCTGATCACATGGCGCGATTTGCCATCGACCGTCAACTGTTGCCGGCCATCGGCCACCGACTCTTCGACGGTTTTGTCATCATCAAGTTCGGCCCGCAATTGATCGAAATAGGCCACCTGCAACCGGGTTCCGGTTTCGACGTGGCCGCTGTCGGGGGGCAGCTGGCCCAGGAGCAGACGCAATAGCGTCGTCTTGCCGGAACCGTTGGCCCCCAGCAGACCGATCTTGTCACCACGCTGAATGACGGTGGAAAAATCGCGGATGAACGGTTGGCCATCATAACTGTACTGGAGATTTTCGGCGACGATGATCCGTTTGCCGGACTGTTCGCCCCGTTCCAGGCGCATGGTGGCCCGTCCTTCCAGTTCGCGCCGCTGCCGTCGTTCCTGCCGCATTTTCAGCAAGGCCCGCACCCGTCCTTCGTTACGGGTGCGGCGCGCCTTGATGCCTTGACGGATCCAGACCTCCTCTTCGGCCAGTTTTTTGTCGAACAGGGCGTTTTGTGCCGCTTCCGTCTCAAGCACCGCGTCGCGGCGGCGCCGGTAGGTGGCGTAGCTCCCGGGCCAGTCGCGAATCCGCCCCCGGTCCAGTTCCAGGATGCGGGTGGCCATGCGGTCCAGGAACATGCGGTCGTGGGATATGAACAGCAAGGCGCCGGTGAACCCGTTCAACATCTCCTCCAGCCCCTGGATGGCGGTCACATCCAGATGATTGGTCGGTTCGTCCAACAACAGCAGGTCCGGTTCACGGACCATGGCCCGCGCCAACATCACCCGCCGTTTCAAACCGCCGGACAGGGCGGCGAACGAGTGATCCGGCACCAGTTTCATCCGGGACAGGACCGTTTCCACCCGTGTTTGCGCGTCCCAGCCATGGGCGTGGTCCAGGGCCTGCTGCAACCGTTCCATCTCCGCCAGGGCGGCGGCATCGGCACTGGCCAGGCGCGGGGCCAGTTGCCGCCAGGCGGTCAGCAGACCACCGGTGTCGCCCAAACCCGCCACCACCACGTCAAAAACCGTTCCCGCCGTTCCATCCGGCACCTCCTGCTCCAACCGGGCGACGGTGAGGTCCCGTTGACGGATGATCTCTCCCCGGTCGGGGGGGAACTCGGCGGCCAACAATTTCAACAACGTGGTCTTGCCGGAACCATTGCGTCCCACCAGACAGACCCGCTCGCCGCCATCGATGGAAAAGGTGACCCCATCCAGCAGGGCCGGTCCACCGTAGCTCATGGCCACATCCCGAACACCGATCAATGCCATCCCGTTTCCTCTTTCCCATCCCCGCCGGCTGTGTTATCCCAGTCGGACCCTGTTCTTCGATCCATCCATTTTCCCCTCCTTCGGGGGGACGGCGCAACTCGGAAAGATGATTTATCCTCGGTAATATGGAGACGATTATACTAATTGTTTTGATCGGCATCATTGTCATCTGGTACGATAGCATGAAGGCCCGGGAACGCACCCTGTCCTTGGCCCGGCGGGGGTGTCGGGAGATGTCGGTGCAGCTGTTGGATGATACCATCTCCCTCTCCTACCTGGGCCTGAAACGGGATGGGGAGGGGCGTTTGCGCATCCGCCGCGTCTATGAGTTCCGTTACCTGGATCCGTTGCAGGTGATCCGGACCGGTACCATCATGTTGCTCGGAGAACGTCCGGAATCCTTCCTCATGGAGACCGATCGCCACATCCACTGAACACCATGGCCGTTTTCGTCGCCATGGACCTTTTTCCAAGGGGTCGGCGGCGAATTTCGATGGCGTTTGCCGGGACAATTTGCGACTATGACGGTCAGGTCGTGATTGATGAGAACACAGAAACTGGGAGAGAAGCTTCGTGAAGTTGCCGATGCAAAAACAGCCGGTCTCCTTCGTGCGCGGTCTGGTACTGTTTTATCTGATTTTTCTGGCGATTTTTTTTGCCGCCGCACCCTTTTTGACCCTGCTGCTCTACGCCGAAACCGATTTGAGCACCAGCCTGTTGCCACAATTGATCGGGTTTTGTCTCCAGGGCGCCTTTTTGGTGATGATCTTCGCCGTCTATGAGAGACGCTCCACCATCAACAGCAAACGGGGCCACAAATTCGCCCTGCGGACCTTTCTCTCCACCTGTGTTCGCCACTGTGTGGCCATCGACCGGGACCATGTGGAGGACCCCGCGGGCGCCGACCCGCTGTTTCCCCCGCCGGCGGCCATCGCCGAGGGCATCGAAATCATCCGTGCCCAGGGGTTGAACGCCGCTTCCGCGGATAAGCTGAAAAACATCGCTGAACGAAATTTGACCTCCATGGAATCCCTGGCGGCGGTGGCGGCGCAAATCGACTACTACCATCTGGAGGTCTGGAACAGCGTCATCAACGACAACCGCGACATCCGCGACGCCCAAACCCTGGAAGCGGCCTCCCGGGCCACCGTTCATCTCTTGGAGCATATCCAAAAGTTCGACGAACTGTATATCTACTGATCCTCTCCGCCAGACCGCATGAAAGCCACCGTTTCCGCCAAAATTGCCCTTCTGGCCTTTTTTTTCACACTGTTGGGAGTGCTCTGGGTCGCCTATCTGGGATTTCTTTCCGTCGATAAACTGCTCAAGGAGGACTCCTACCGGGAACTCGATGTTCAGTTGCACTGGCAGTCGAAACGGCTGTTGATGAAACTGGATGCCATACGGCGGGACGTGGAAAATCTCGCGCGGTTCGATCATTCCCGAGCCCTCCTGGAGCCGGTCCGTTCCAGCGACGCCGGAGCCGATGTGGAAAAGGCCCGGTTTTTCCTGGAAAGTTGGTCCACCGCCATCCTGCGCGACAATCCCGCCTACCGGCAGGTTCGCCTCCTCGGCGTGGCCGATGGGGGGCGAGAGGTGTTGCGGATGGAACGGGGTGAGACCGATGCCATCGTTACCGTCTCCGGGGAGGGGCTGCAACGGATGGGTTCCCAACCCTTTTTTTCTCGCACCCTGGCCACCCCCCCCGACCGGCAATACATCTCCGATGTCGATCCCCTCCGCAAAGATGGTGATGGCGATGCCCGGGTGTCGATCCTCCGGGTCTCCAAACCGGTTCGAAATATCGACGGTGAAAGCATCGGCATGGTGGTGATCGATACCGATTTCAACCGCCTGTTCCATCCCATGCGTCTACCTCCGGACGAGGTGGGATACTTTTTGGCCACCGACGGGGGTGCGTATCTCCATTTTTCAGACGGTCGGGCTGATCCAATGGTCGAAGCGGGTCGCGGCGACGGTTTGGCCCGGGACTATCCGCAGGTGGATTTCAGTGCGTCGTTTCCCGGCGATCATGCCGCCGGCAACGAAGACTATCACGAATTTTTATCGGCCACCCGAACCGTCGACCTGGACGATCGCCATTCGGGACTGGCCTGGTGCAAGCTGTTTTTTGACCCCTGGGACCGGCGGCGTCATTTCATCCTCGGGGCGGTGACCTCTCATGCGGCCATTGAAAACAAATCCCGGGACTATTTCCATGAGGCCATGAACCTTGCCATGCTGGTGGCCGTCGGCCTGGGGGTGATCATCGCCTTGGCCGTGCGTGGGGTGACCCGGCCCATCCGGCTGTTGACCGATGTGGCGGAGCGGATCGCCGCTGATGATGAAGAGTGGGTCGAGGTACCCCGGGTCGGCAGTGACGATGAGGTGGGCGCTTTGTCGCGTACCTTCCGGGAGATGCTCGACCGATTGCGCCGGACCCATATCGATCTGCGACGGATGACCGCCAATCAGGAACGGCAAATCCGCGAACGGACCGCCGACCTGGCCCGGGCCCGCGACCAGGCCCTGGAGGCCAGTCGGGCCAAGAGCCAGTTTCTGGCCACCATGAGCCATGAAATCCGCACCCCCATGAACGTGGTGCTCGGCATGTTGGAGCTGTTGCGCGACAGTGATCTCGCCATTCAATCCAAGGAGCAGGTGGAGCTGGCGTATGGTTCCGGCAAGGCGTTGTTGACCCTGATCAACAATGTCCTGGATTTTTCCAAGATCGAAGCCGGTCAACTCTCCCTCGATCAGGTGGATTTCGATTTGCGGCAACTGGTGGACGAGGTGGCCATGACCCTGGCCTCTTTGGCCCATGCCAGGGAGATCGAACTGACCGCCTTTTTTCCCAGCGGTCCCACCACCGCCGTGCGCGGGGATTCCACCCGTTTGCGGCAGATATTCACCAATCTGCTCGGCAATGCCATCAAGTTCACCCCGGAAGGGGGGGTCGTGGAGTTGCACGGCGGACCGGTGGGACAGGTGGGGGAACGGGTGGAATTTTTATTCGAGGTTCGGGATACCGGCATCGGCATCTCCAAGGAACATCGTGAAAATATATTTTCCCAGTTCACCCAGGTGGACGGCTCCAGCACCCGTCCCCACGAGGGGACCGGCCTGGGATTGGCCATCTGCAAACATTTGGTGGAACGGATGGACGGGGAGATCGGGGTCGATGTCAATCCCTTTGCCGGCAGCGGTTCGGTCTTCCACTTCACCGTGCTCCTGGAGCGGCAAAAACGGGTGGTGGGGGAAGGGTCGGATGCGGCGGCGTTGAAGGGGCTGCGCATTTTGGCCGTTGCCAGTGATGGATTGCAGCAAACCTTGCTGGAAAACATCCTGGTGCCGCGTGGGGCGCGTCTCGACCATATGGTCGACGCCGAAACCGCCCCGGAGGTGCTGTATCAGGCGGAAAAACACAACCGTCCTTATGACCTGTTGATTTTCAATCAAAAACCGGGCCGTAGCGATGGCCGGACCTTTCGCAAACTGTTGCGGGTGGAGAGAGAACCCCGTTTCATCCTGCTGACCGATCTCATGGATCAGGGTTGGGACCAGGCGGCGGAGATGCCCGGTACCGCCATCTGCCTGAAAAAACCGATCAGTGCCGAGCGGTTGAACGCCGCCATCAACTGGCTCAAGCGGGCCGAGGATGAAAAATCGGCCGCCCTGCCGCATGTTCATCACTCCGACCGGCCCCAACGCAGTTATCTCACCGCCATCCTGCTGGTGGATGATCAAAAGGCCAATCTGACCGTGGCCCGCAGCCTGCTGATCAGCCTCGGTTGCGTTGCCGGCAATATCGATACCGCCCTCAATGGCGGTGAGGCCTTCGCCCTGGTCAAGGCGCGGGAATACGACCTGATTTTCATGGATTGCCAGATGCCGGTCATGGACGGCTATCAGGCCACCCGGGCCATTCGCGCCTGGGAGGGCGAACAAGGGCACTCACCGGTGCCCATCATCGCCTTTACCGCCGACATCACCCCCAAGAGCCGCGAACTCGTGACCGCCAGTGGCATGGACTATTTCCTCTCCAAACCGGTGACCAAGACCGATCTGCAAACGGTGCTGGACCGGTATGCCACCGCCGTGGTGATCGACGGGCCGTTGCCGGAGGCGCTCGAACCGCGCTCACCGGAAAGGAGTCCGGTCGCAACAAGCGTCCCGGAAAAAACCGCCCCGGAATCCGGGGTGGATCTCAACGCCATCAAAAAATCCCTGGAGTCCATCGGCCTGCCGGAGGAGGATTTCCAGGAGGTGGCGGACTTGCTCTCGAAACAGTTCATGGAATTGCTCCAGACCATCGAGCAGGACCTGGAAGATCGCGATTTTCAAACCGCCCGCGCCACCGCCCATGTCATCAAGGGCAGCATGGCCAACACCATCTTTCCCAAGATCCAGCGCGCCACCCGTACCCTCTATGAACGGATACGGAACAAGGAGTGGGACGAAGCCCGGGACGCCCTGATCGAAGTCCGCAACCAGTTCACCCCCATTCAGAAGGCCCTGCTGGCCTACTTGAAGTCCAAAGGGTAATTGTACGATTGCCGGACATCGTCCCATGAACACCATTTCCCTGGTTGTCTCCGATATGAGAGACTCGGTTCATTTCATGATCCGGCCTTCGCTATCATCGCCTCATCACAGCGTTGACGCTCAGGCGGATTGTGGTTCCCATCAATCCTGGTGCTTTCATTTGGTCAAATCGGGCCACGTTTGAAAGGGTTGCCGGTCAAAATCGAACGAGGGGAGCAGGTCCATGAAGGTGTGTTCTTTCGGCTGTGAAAGGTATAAAGCCTTCGAAGCGCCCGTATCCTTGACATTGCGGCCACTGACTCTTTTTTTTGGCAAGAATAACAGCGGCAAATCGGCACTGCTCCGACTGATACGGCTGCTTGTCCGGGCCGCCTCTTCAAGAGTTCGTACCGGTTTTCCCACTTCAGTGGACCAGATCGACTTTGGGCACTCTTTTCGTGAATTGATCCATGGGGGTTCCACGCATGGTCATGTCAAGTTCGCCCTGGGCCTGGAAGAGGATGGGGAGGGAAAACTCCTCCTGGATGTCACGGTTCAAAATTTCCTCGATCCGGCTCCCGTATCGGGCCGGCCGGGTGAATATCCCGTGGTATCCGGATTTCGTCTGACCGCCCCGGCAACGGAACTGGATTGGCGTTGGGTACCGGGCGCCGATATCACCGCGAACTATGCCGGTGTCGGCCGGGTGCCTTTCAAGGGTATCCTGCCGGCGCCGATGACGGGAGGGGCGGCGGCGGAGCACCAACCGTTGTTCGATCGATGGCGTTATAAAATTTCCTTTCTCGATGATCTGATCGAACATCTCGGACCCATCCGTATCCCGGCTGAAAGAATTTATGAGGTGGGTCCCCCGCAGCCCATGGATTTTTTCGGACAGGGGATGATCAACCATCTGGTCCATGTCGATGGTTTGGTGGATCGGGTTGGGGATTGGTACCGGCAGCACATGGATGGTTGGCATGTCAGCCTGGATTCGGACCGGCGTATCGCCCGGATCGTTCTCGGTAAAGGCCGGACGACGGGGATCAATTTGAAAGATGCCGGTCAGGGTATGCAAAATATTCTGCCGGTGGTGGTCCAGCAGTTGAAACATCATCTCACTCCGGAAGAGCCCTTCTTCGACCTGATCGAAGAACCGGAACTGCATCTGCACCCAGCGGCGCAGGCGCCACTGGGAGACCTGTTTTTGCAGACGGCCAAGTTGGGCCGGGGGCAGGTTTTGGTGGAGACGCATTCGGAAAACCTTCTGTTGCGCATTCGTAGACGGATTTCCGAAGGGGTGTACGATCCCGGTCTCGTGGCCCTCTATTGGATCGAAGATGGCCCGGAAGGGAACAGCACCGTCAAACGGATCGATATCCGGGAAAACGGCGATGTGGACTGGTGGCCGGATGGTATTTTTTCAGAAGGGTATCAGGAAGTTCGCGCCTTGGGGCGAGCTCGTTCCAAACAGGGGAATGAGGGGGGTAGGAGCTGATTCATGCGTGTCATATTCGATCCGGTGGCACTCGGAGAGCCCGATTTGTTCCCATTTTTCGATCGTATTCTCTCCCTGTTCGATGAGGCGCTACACGAATGGGAGGTGGATAGACCGGATATCGTTGAAGAAACACCTTGGTTCAAAGGGTGTCGCAGCCATTATTTGAAACTGTTCGAAGAGGCGGCAAAAAACACCGCCTGGAACCGCCATGACCCGGACCTCCATATTCAGTGCCTCATCGTCACGGCAAGTCCCAAAGAGGGGCCTGACCTGGAAATGTTGCCAGCAGTGGCGGCAATCTATCTCCGTCAGCCGTTGATCATTTTGATGGAAAATCGTTTTACCGATGGTCTGTTTTTGGATGCGGTCATTGAAATATTGGCCTCGGAGCGGTTCAAGTCGTTCAGGAAAACGGTTCCCCAGGCCTTAAAATATGACAGTGGTGGTGGCATTGGCGAGGTGCCCAAGTTGGTTCATGATCACATGAAAGAAGCCGGAAAAATGAATATTCCGGCACGTATCCTTGTTTTTACCGACAGTGATGGCACGGTACCCGGGGAAGTTTCCCGGCAGGCTCTGAAGGTGCGGGAGATGTGTGATTCCCATGGGATTCCCTGTTGTATCCTGAAAAAACGATCCATTGAAAATTACCTTCCCGATCCGGTTTTCGAAAGCTGGTGTAACGGACCCGGGCACAGGCATCATTCGCGATTGGCGGCATTATTGCGGTTGGCACCCGATCAGCGCGATCACTTTCCAATCAAAAGGGGCCTTCCGGCTCAACTGACCGCAGAAGAAGAAACGCTCTATGCTTCGGTCGGCAATGCCGATATGCGGACATTGCGCCGGGGGTTCGGGGATGGGATCATCAATCTTCTCAAAAATCATGCGGATGCCTTGACGGTGGCCGCCTTTCAACAGCGGGACGGGCATGGTGAGTTGGAAGACCTGCTGGCCATGATCATTCGGGAGATATGAAAAAATGGGGATTGGACAGGGACCGACACCGGAGATCAAGTCGGAAATCGTTTTTATTTTCGACTTGATTCGGGATGTGTTGGCCGGAAAGGTTCGTATCCCCAATTTTCAGCGGCCTTTCGTCTGGAAACGGGAGCAGATGTTGGATCTGCTGGACAGCATTCGTTGTCAATATCCCATCGGTAGTCTTTTGATCTGGGAAACGAATGATGCCTTCCGAACCGTGGATTGGGTCGGGCCGGTACGGATTCCAGAATTATCCCAGGGAGGCATGATCTCCCTGGTTCTGGATGGACAGCAACGATTGACGACCCTGGTCGGTACCCTCGGCAGTATTGAATCCACAAATCCCGATGAAGCCGATCCACTGCGGTGGCGGGTTTGGTTCAATGCCAGGGAGGATCTTTTCGAGCACCTGAAAAAGGAGGAAGACAAACAGGTCCATCACTTTCCCATGTGGCGGTTGATGGATACCAT
>CAYFNE010000118.1:5431-14880 GCA_964344355.1 uncultured Magnetococcales bacterium | reverse complement strand
GAGCATTTTTTCCAGTTCTTGAACCTTTCTCTTGAGTGCTTCAATATCCTCATTTTTTTCTTTTTTGTTTTTCCATGTCTCAATAGTTCGTTCTTTTTGTTGCTGTTCGACTATTGCTGGTCGTTGTTCTGGTGCTGGTTGTTTGTTATAGTTAGGTAAATCAATTTTTCTTAGGTGTGCTTGTAAGGATAGCTCCATATTCCTTGTGATTGAGGAAAAGTCAACAGGCCAAACCGGCGTTACAAAGTATAAGGCTAAAGCAATGATAACGACCAGTGCTCCTGAAAACAAACCTGGCTTTTTGAAGCCAACATTGAAATCAAGGTTGATCTTTTTTGCCTGTTGTGAATACTCTGAGTTCATGTTACGGTGCCTCCTCTGCTCAAAAGATAAACAAAAGGACGAACGAAAACGACTTCAGAGTATCACGTTAACCTGATTAATGTAACATTAAAAATATTTATATTTAGTTTTAATATTTTGGTGTGTAATTCTTTTTATTTTTACTCAAAAAAGATGTAATCCACATCCCCCGCATACCCGCACCGATCCAACCACCATTGCCACTCATCGGGGGTATAAAACCCTTCGCAGGTCAACTGCCAATAGAGCAGATTGGCCTTTTCCCGTTCGTTGCGGTAGGACTCGGTGACGAACAGTTTTTTATCGCCTTTACCCACCCGTTGCATCTCCTTCAACGCCCGTTCCAGATCATGACAGTAGAGGTTGTGCAGGGTCAGAATGGAAAAGACAAAATCGAAGGAATCATCGGCGAAAGGCAGTTGCGTGGCGTTGCCCGCCTGCAAAAAGGGGCGTACCTCCTCCTTGGCGTGGTCGATGGCATAGCGGGAGATGTCGAGGCCGGTGATGCGGATGCCCGGCACCACCTGCGTGAACTCATGGAGCAGAAAGGCCTTGCCACAACCGATGTCGAGGATGCGGTCGCCGGCCTTCAGGCCGTAATGACGGGCCATTTTTTCCGCCACCGGCCGCCAGCGGCCATCATACCAGTAACCGCCGTAGCCATAACGGCGGTCGCCATCCCAATAGTCCCGCCCCCACTGTTTGGCGATGGTGGCGCATTCGGCCTTGTCATGGTCCACCACCCGTTGGACATAATCCCGTTTGGTGCGGTTGTGCAGGGCGCTGATGAAGTCAACTTTGGCCATGGTCGATTCCGTTTTGGGAGAGGGGTCGAAAGGGGTCCGGATTCTTTTATAGCTGAAAAACCCGTCGATTTTCAAAAACGACATCCGCAAACCGTTTGCCATCGTGCCGCAGGCTCCGTTTCAGGACGAAATCGAACAGGATCGGATTGTAATGACGGATGCGGGTCAGGGTTTCGGCCTCAGTCGGGGTGATCAATTCCCAATCGACGAACCGGCCCGGGCGAATGATGGGGATGATGCCCGGCAGGGGAAAATCCGAACCATAAAGCAGCTGTTCCGGCGGTTGTTCGAGAATTTTTTTGAATAAAGGACGTTCCCGGTTTCTCAAGACGATGGCGGAGATGTCGCCGTATAGCAGACCCGGATAGTGGTTTTCCCGTATCAGGCGGAAAAACAGTTCATAACCCGGCACCTCGGGTCCGTTTTCACCCCGGTCGCGGTCGATGTGCCGGCCGGCGGAGGCGGCATGGGCGACGATCACCCGCACCCCGTGTTCCATGGCCTTGCGCAACCGCAACGGATTGGCCAACTCCTGGGCGCCGCCGCCTGGGGCCGCCTTCTCCTCGCCGGCATGGCACAACAACGGCATTTTCAATCGTTCCAGGGTTTTATAGAAGGGAATACAGCGGTCCGACCAGGGGTCCATGCCCATGGCCTGCGGCAACCACTTGACCGCCTTGGCGCCGTTGGCCGCCGCCCACTCCAGGGTTTCCAGGGCGTCGGCGCGGTAGGGATGCACCGAGGCGATCCATTCGAACCGGTCCGGATGGCGGCGGGCAACCGTTTCGGCGTAGCGGTTGGGGGTATGGAACGGGGAGAGATTTTCCACCACCCGACCCTTTTCATCATGGAACCAGTCGAAGGCCAGCAACATCAACTTGAACCCGGGCGGAAAATCGTTCGCCAACCGAAACAGTTGTTGCACATAACCGGCATCGACGGCGCCGTTCTCTTCCAGGCAGGCGGCGTTCAGGTAGGACTTGAAGGCCATCATCCGCAACGGATGCCACGGCGAGCGCATATCGGGATGGACGCGGATGCCGCTGCCGCCGTCGCCGGTGCCGATCAAATGCACATGGACATCCCGCACCTGTTGAAAATCCAGTCCGTCAAAGGCCCGTTTGACCAGGGGATCGTCGCGGATGGCATCCGGCGTCGGCCCGGGAGGACAGGGATGCCACAACCGCCAACCATCATAACCGCACCCCCCCAGAACGGCGGCGGTCATCAACAGCCCGGAGAGAACGGTTCGTCGGGAGAGGTTTCGATGTTGAATGGACATGTTTTTTCAGACGAACAGGGCGTGATCGGGATCCAGTTGCAGATGGCCCTGGATGGCAAGATTTTTTTCGTGGCTCACACAGTGGTGACGGCACTCCCGGGAGGGATCGAGGCTGAACAGGCGTCGGCGGTTTTCCTCGGAGAACCAGAAGGTTTTGAAGGACCGTTCGCGGATATCACCCATCAGACCGCCATGAGTATACGCCTTGTCCTGACAACTGTACACCCGGCAATCGGCGCCGATGACGGTCAAAAACTGTAAAAAGTGGCAGGTGGTGTAGGACTTGTCGAACCGCTCTTCCAACTCATGATAATGGTTGATGATGCTGAACCGGTCATCGGCCAGGGATTGCGCCTCGGCGATCTTTTCCGCCACCCGCAGATGAATGTCCCGGTGGTAACGGTTGTTGTCGCCGCCTTCGTTGGCCACCACCACACCGGACAGTTTGACATGATCGACGCCGGCCCCCTTGAACAGGGCGCAAACCTCGGGGATGTGGGTATGGTTTTCCGGGGTGACGATAAAACTGACCCCGAGTACACAACGGCTGTCGAGGGCGGAGAAATCGCGCATGTTTCGCACCACCTGGCTGAAGGCGTCATCGCGCAACCCCCGGGCCTTTCGGTAACTGGCGTCGTCCCAGGCGTCGATGGAGATGCGCACCCAGGTGCCATGGTCGGCGAAGGCTCGCGCCATGCGTCCTTTCAAATTGGTGCCGTTGGTCAGGGTCGCCACCCGAACGCCGCCTTTGGCCAACCGTTCGACGGTCTCCGGCAGCGGTTTATACAGCAACGGCTCCCCGCCCCCGGAAAAGGTGACCGCCTTGACGCCCATGTCGATGATATCGGCGGTGATTTCATCCATCTTTGCCGGCGGGATGCTGTCCGACTCCACCATATCCTCCCCCAGACGCAGATTGCTGACCTTGTAGGCGCAATACCAGCAATCATGGTTGCAGCGGTTGGTGGGTTTGATGCGAATGTGTACCGGCGCTTCAACGGTCCCATCGCGCAGGGCTTGCAGATGTTTGGGAAACAGGGTGAATTTCAGATTGCTGTAAAGAGTGGCCATGGATGTGCCTTTGTTGTTGCGGTTGTTGCGGGCAGAGGCGAATCGTCATTTCGAAAGCATGGCCCGATTAATCCGCCCGACGATCCCATCGACATCCAACCCCGCCGCCGCCAGGATGGCGTCCTGGGATCCGTACAGATGCGGAAACCGGTCCGGCAGGGCCAGTCGTAATAATCCTGGCAGTGGGGTTGGCCCGTCTTCCAGCAAACAGTCCGCCACGGCGCTGCCCAGACCGCCGATGCGGCTGTGTTCCTCCAGGGTCACCACCCATTTTTTACCCATGGCCCGGTCACGAATGGCCCGGTCATCCAACGGTTTGATGGTGTGAACGTTCAACACCGTGCAGGAAACGCCTTCATCGGCCAACCGGTTGGCCACCGCCAGGGCGCGATGGACCATGATGCCGCAAGCGATCAGCAGCAGGTCCTCTCCCTCGCGCAGGGTGATGGCGCGGCCAATGGTGAATCCATCCCCCGGCCGGGATACCACCGGATCGCCGCCCTTGGCCAGACGGATGTAGATCGGTCCCGGCCACGTCAGCGAGGTGGACATGAACCGTTTCATCTCCTCGGCATCGGCGACGGTCACCACGGTCATGTTCGGCAGGGCGCGCATCAGGGCCATGTCCTCGGTGGCCAGATGGGTGGGACCCAAGGGCGCATAGACGACGCCGCCGCCATTGCCGATCAACCGCACCGGCAGTTCATGCAGACAGATGTCGATGGCCACCTGCTCCAGGCAACGGCGGGTGAGGAACGAGGCGATGGTGTTGACATGGGGGATGAACCCCTCCATGGCCATGCCGGCGGCCATGCCGATGACATTTTGTTCGGCGATGCCCTCCATGAAAAACCGTTCCGGGAACTCGGTCTTGAACGGGTCCAGGGTGCCGGCGCCCAGGTCCGAACCGATGAACACCACCCGCTGGTCGCGTTTGGCCAGTTCATGGACTTGATTCAAACAGGTTTTGCGCATCAGCCCGCCTCCAGGTCGCGACGCAGTTGCTCGAACATCTCCGGGGTGATGCGCGATTTGTGGTGCCAGGCGGGGTTGTTTTCCGCCATCGGCAACCCCTTGCCCTTGATGGTGTGACAGAGGATGGCGGTCGGTTTTCCCGGCTCTTCCGGCCGGGTCAGGGTTTGCCGCAGGGCCGCCACGTCATGGCCGTCCACCTCCCGGGCACACCAGCCGAAGGCGCGCCATTTGTCCAGCAGCGGTTCCAGCTCCTGTACCTCGGCGGTCGGACCGTAGGATTGCAATTTGTTGTAATCGATGAGGGCGGTCAACCGCTGCAGGCGGTGTTTGGCGGCGGCCATCGCCGCCTCCCAGACCGAGCCTTCGTTGATTTCACCATCCCCGAGCACCACCACCACCCGATGGTTCCGGCCCTGCAGACGGGCGGCGAGGGCCATGCCCAGGCCGATGGAGAGACCATGCCCCAAAGCGCCGGTAGAGGCCTCGACGCCGGGGATGCGGTCCCGTTCCGGATGACCGCCGAGAAAACTGTCCCGCCGGCAAAATTGATCCAATGCCTCTATCGGGAAAAAACCGTGATCGGCGAGGATGGCGTAGAGGGCCAGACAACCGTGCCCCTTGCTGAGAATGCAACGATCCCGCAACGGCCAGGCCGGATCCCCGGCGCGCACGTTCAACACGTCGTCATAGAGCACGCGCATGATTTCGATCAGGGAGAGCGCCGAGCCGGGATGACCCCGTCCACCCCCTTCCATGGCCCGCAACACCAGTTTGCGCAGCGCCTGGGAACGTTCGTCCAACGGCGGTGATTTATCCATGCAAAAATTTCCACTTCTCCCCGGTCAGGTTCGACAACAAACGCTGGGATTTTTCCAGTTGTTGCCGTTTCACCCGTTGCCATTCATCGACATCGTTGACATCCAGCCCCTTGGCCGCCGCCCGCCGCGCCCAGCGGTCTGGTATGAATTCATTAAGCAAAATCAAACACCAACACAGCGCGAACAGCGGAAACAGGATTCGGAGACGTTGGCTGAAAAAAAAGGAATCGGCAAAAATATCCTCCAATCCCCGCAACAACCGTTCCGCCGGTCGGTCCGGGCCTGTCCGGTTCTCCGCAAGGTTCATGCCGGGATGCAACAGTAAATCATTGCCCATCTTCACCGGATCGTCCCAACCGAAATATTCAAAGTCCAGAAACACCAACCGTCCATCCCGGGCAGCCAGGGCGTTGTGAAACCCGAAATCCGATGGACTGAGGGTGCGGTGGGGTTTGGGAACCGGGGTGTCCGGATCGATTCCCAACCGCGCGTAGCGGTGTTCCGCCCGTTGCCGCCACTGGGCCAATCGGGGGGTGAACCGGGTCCGGATGAATTGGCGCAACGACGGTTCGGCGGCCAGGACCGGCTGCAACCGGTGCTGCCGTTGTTCGATCTGCCGCAACAGCGCCGTGGCGGAAAAACAGGCCGCCGAGGCCGGGGGCTGTAGGCCGGAGGCGGGGCTGGCGCCCACTTTTTTCAGGTTGCGGATCAGTTCGAGCAGGGTATCGATCTCGACGGCGCCCGGGGAGTGAACCGGTTGACCGTCGATCCACTCATAGAGCGCCGTCGCCGATGGCCGGTCACGGGCGAGCAGGCGCGGCACGCCGGTCACCGCCTGATCATTGAGAAAGCCCACCGCCCCGGTTTCGACCCCGAACCGGTCACGGGGATCGCCGGGTTGTTGGAGGTACCGTTTGAGGGCGTACAGGGCGCCGCTGGCGGTGCGCAGGCGGAACAGACGGTTGTTGCCGCCGCCGCACAGCGGTTCCAGGGTAACAACCGTGTCGCCGGCCAGCTTCGATGCCAGGGATATGAGTTCCGGCCCGGGCATCACTCGGCAAAGATCGCCGCCTGGATCCGCTCCCAATGGTCGAACAGGCGATATGGTCCGACGCCGCCGCTGTTGATGCCGGGACTGAACAAAAACCGTTCCACGCCGTCGGGAAAGGCGGGATCAAAAAAAATTTCCACCAGATCATCGATAAAATGGCTGCAACGCAACCGGGCGATGCGGTTGATCTTTTCCGCCCTGGTCGGTTCGAAAAAAATGTTTTCCCGCCGCAGGCCGAACCGCGCCGGATCAAAAAATCCCTGCGTTTCCATCCAGCCCAGGGCCGCCTGGCGCAGATCGCAGGTGTGCTCGACATCGGCGCTGGCGAATCGGGTTTTATGGCTGACGATGTACAGGGGCATCCCTTGATCCCGGCAACGCAAAAAAAATTGTTCCAGCCCCGGCATCAACTCGGCCCCGGCCATGCCGGGACCGTAGACCCGGGCCTGCAGTTGCCGCCATTTTTGTTCCCCGTCCTCCAGGGCCCGCACACGGATACGCACCCGGTTTTTGTTCCAGGGTCCGTCTTTTGCCGCCAACCACCCCCAATCGATGGCGGTCCGTTCGAAAACCCGGTCATAACGGGCGATGGTATTGTCAAAATCGATGCCGATGCATCGCTCTCCGGAGTCATTTCGAATCATGGTCGTTCCCGTTGGCATGGCGGTTCGGGGGTGGGGACGGTTTTCCCGGTTATTTCAATTTTGAAACCTTGAGACCGGAGTAGGTGAAGGTTTTTCGATCCATGCTGAAATGATCCCCTTTGTCGATACCCACCGGTTGGCCGCAGGCACAAAATATTTTTCCCTCCCGCTCCTGGACCTGATACCGTTTCACGATCCGGTCCTTGTGGCAGCGCAGGACCGCTCCCTTGCCCAGTTTTTGATATTTCCAGAGCTTGCGGCGGCAGGCGGAACATTTCAGGGTCAACATGACCGTACTCTCATCGTCGGGGCGGTGGGATTTTTTGTACACCCGTGGACGATTCATCACAAGGGGGGGACGGGGAAAGGATCCTCCGCGAAAGAGGGGGATGACTCAACCGGAAACAGACGAAAAAAGGCCTTTTCCATCGTCCGGTCGCGGCAAACCCGGGTTGAACGGGGCACGGTGCGGGGAGGGCAGGGGGTCGGATTCCCTGTTCAATCAAACTCTGGAGCATTTTTTGCATGTTCCAACCAAAGGAATTTTCGATTCATCGGACCGCATTACCCGGGGGGGCGACGGTATCATGGGCAGCGGGCAAAGAGATATTGCGTCGGAGAACCGGTTCGCCGATACTGTTTATGTCAGGAGTGGCAATGGGATGACACCGGCTGAATACGGGTGGACCGCCGCGGCTCCCGCAGCCGAACCGATCGGTTCGGCGTCTATCGGCCAGGCCTGAAGGGTCTTGCGGCCCGGTGGCGTGCAGCGGTTCAAGTGCTGCCGTTGCCTCCGCTCATGGGAAAAAATGGCCTGAAACGGCTCCCGGTCCAGCATCGATGAGGAAAAAACCGTTCTTTCTTTTATTCAAAACATCCTTGTCATCCGCCGAACCGGTTCCGGGTCCATCGAGAACTGAAAATCCGGCCGGCTCGTAGCGAACTTTTATCGGGGCCCCATCCCTGGCGGGGTGGGGCCCCGTTGGCCGGATGAACGAAGTGCTTTCAACCGTATTGAAGGTCGATCGATGCAAAACGAAATCAAATCCACTGTCAATGAGACCGTTCTTCTGGCCGTCCGGGCCTCCAAAGAGGGGCGGATTGGACGGTTTTTGCCCGTTTTCAGGAAAAAGAGCGGTTTTTTCGCCCTTTCCAATCACAGCCTGGTCCTTTTTTCCGAGGATGCCCTCCGATGGGAACGGTTTCCGTTGGCGGATATCGTCCATCTGGAAATCATCGATGAACGCCATTTTCTCCGGCTTCGAATCATTCTCAGGGAGCGGCTGCCCCTGGCCGTCCGTATCTCCCCGGAGGATCGAAAGGTGGTCGAAGAGGAGATCGTCCCCACCCTCAATGCGGTCATTTTGGGAAAACTGTCCCTGCCTTTGGGTATTCCGCCGGGTTTGGCGGATATCCAGATGGAGTTGGGTGGCCAGTGCATCAAAATGATCGATGCGTCCAAGTCGTCCAAAACGGCGGACGGGGCGGGTGAACGGGAATACTGGTCCGGCTGGCATCCGGCATCGTTGTCCGGACAGTTGAAGGTGGCCGGCCTGCTCCTGGCCTGTCTGATCGCCTATTTCACGCCGGTGGTGTTGAACCAGCTGGATAATCTGTATGCCCTCAAGGACATGGAACGGATGGGCTGGTGGTTCGCGGGCGATCCGTCGGTCACGGCTGGTCCGGGTCCGCAAAAGGGAAACCGGACTCCGGCGGCCGCCATGGTCCATTTGCGGTCCGACCCGACACAACCGGCGCCGGATGAGGGGGGGCGGGAACGGGCGCTGGCCGAGCGGGAAAAAACCGTTCAGGACACCCTGGTGGCCTTGCGCCGCAACCTGGACCTGTTGGAACGGGAAAAAAACCAGGTGGCGCAACGGGCCCAACGGTCGGAGGTCTCCTCCCAACGGGAGATGGAGCAGTTGAAACGGTCCCTGGCCGGCCTGCGCGGGGAGTTGGCGCAAATCGTCCAGGAAAAGGATCAACGCCTGCAGCGGGCCATCGTCGATTCCAACGGCAAGCTGCGTCAACTGCAGGAGACCATCAAGGGGTTGCGCAAACGGTTGGATGACGGTTCCCGGGAAAAGCGGGACGAAATCAAGCGGGCGATGGACGACTCCAATGCCCAGATGAGGCAATTGCAGACCACCATCAAGGCGCTGCGGCAACGGCTGGAAAAGAGTTCCCACGAGAAACGATTGGAAATCCAGGCGGCGATGGATGGTTCCAATACCCGGATGACGGAGTTGCAGGGGACCATCCAGGCGTTGCAGCGTCGGTTGGATGAGACCTCGCGTGAAAAACGGGCGGAAATCCAGGCGGCGATGGATGGTTCCAATGCCCGGATGGCGGAGTTGCAGGGGACCATCAAGGCGTTGAAGCAGCGGTTGGATGAGACCTCGCGTGAAAAACGGGCGGAAATCCAGGCGGCGATGGATG
>CAYFNE010000118.1:0-5331 GCA_964344355.1 uncultured Magnetococcales bacterium | reverse complement strand
CCCGGATGACGGAACTGCAGGGGACCATCCAGGCGTTAAAGCGGCAGTTGGATGAGACCTCCCGTGAAAAACGGGCGGAAGCACAGGCGGCGATGGACCGTTCGAATGCCCGGATGACGGAACTGCAGGGGACCATCCAGGCGTTGCGGAAACGGCTGGATGAAACCTCCCGTGAAAAGCGGGCTGAAATCCAGGTGGCCATGAACGCCTCGAACGCGGAGATGGGGCGGCTGATGAGCACCATCGATGAACTGCGCAACCAGCTGAACAAAAGCACCCGCGAAAAACGGACCGAAATTCAGGCGGTGATGGACAGTTCCAATGCCAGGATGAATCAGTTGAAAAAAACCATCAACGGGTTGCGCAACGAACTGAAAAAAAATGCCCGGGCCAAGGAAAAACGGGTGCAGGAGGCCGTCGATCAATCCCACAAGGAGATATTGCTGGTCAAAAATTCCGTTTCCAGTCTGCGGGAGGAGTTGAAAAAAATGGTGTCCGGCAACGGTGTGGCCGACCCCTCCCAAAAACGGGAAAAACGGTGGTATGAGGGCGGGAAACTGCACACGGTCAAGGGTTCCCAGTGGCGGGATGCGGATGTGCAAAACCGTTTGGCCACCGCCGCCGGATGGTTGATCAACAAGGTCAAACTGAGCACGCGCGATGATCTCAAGGAAAAATCCGCGGCCCTGCACCGTTGCGTCTCACGCAAAGTGGCGGAAGGAAACCGGTTCGCCGGCGTCGAGGCGATGGCCTCCCAGTGCATGGCCGAATTGAAATATCCCATCAAAAGGAGACCGGGCGGGAGAGAGGGACTGAAAAACTGGTACGAGGGGGGAACGCTGACCACCGCCAATCCGCAAGAGTGGCGGCAGGCGCACGAGGACAACCAACTGGCCACCGCCGCCACCTGGGTCATTCGCGATGTCAAATTGACCGCCATGGCCGATCTGCAGCGGAAGGCCGCCGAGTTGACCTCCTGTGTGAGTCAGCGCGTCAAGCTCAAGGGCAACGACAAACGGCCGGTCGATGAGGTGGCGGAGGAGTGCATCGCCCACCTGAACTACAAATTAAAGAAAGGCTGAATTCCCACTATCTTTCAGTAACATCCAATTGGTCATCCAACGGTGCATTTCATACCGTTTGGCACCGCTCCTGCAAAGGTTTGTGATAACGATGCCGCCGATCCGCGAAATCGGCTGGCGGGAAAAGCCTACCTTTGAATGAATGAGGAGAAATGCCATGACTTGGATGGAAACCGCTGGTTATGTCGGAAAAATTCTTTTTGCTTCCATGGCCTTGTCATATTGTTGGGCCTTGTGGCTGGTCAATTGAACGCACGGTTGATTTTCGTGTGTCAATAAATCGTCAAGTCCGGGTCGATGGCAAAAGGCCGGGGGATTGTTCGTAAGTGCGTTGCGTTACGCATTTTTTCAGCAAAATCCCGGTCTGGTCGCCCGGTGGGCATATGCGGTTGCCGACCAGACCGGAGTGTGATGTGAAACCCGGCGGTCCCGTCGTAACGGGGTCCGCATTGGCGATCATCCCATTGTACGATTTTTTTACTTCGCCCGTAAAAACGGTTTACGGGTCCAGGGGCCGGTCGGGGGGTGATCCATGGTGGGGATGATTCGTCTCTTCCCGGTATGGTTGCTGATGGCGGTCTGGGCGCACCCGCTGCTGGCGGTCGCCGAACCGGTGTCGTCCCCGGTGGCGATGGACCTGATCCTGGTCCTGGACAACTCCGGCAGCATGAAAAGACATGATCCGGGCCGTTTGACCAAAAAAGCCGCCGCCACCTTCATCCACAATCTCCTGCCCGGAACCCGGGTCTCCCTGCTGCTGTTCGATGGTCAAGTCCGGGTGGCGATGCCGTTTCTGCCGGTGTCGGAACGGCTCTCGGAACGGGTGCGGCCCTCTCTCTCCAGGCTGGTTTTCGACGGACTCCACACCAACACCCCGGCGGCGATGGAACGGGCCATTTACATGCACAAGATGCATGGGCGGTCCGAGGCCTCCAAGGTGATCGTGCTGATGTCGGATGGTGTCGTCGATACCGGAAATGCCGATCGCGATCGGGTCAAGGCCCGCTGGTTGCGGGAGGATTTGGCCGCCGAGGCGGCCGCGGAGGGTATTCGCATCTATGGCATCGCCTTTTCGGAGCGGGGCGACTACCAGTTGATGCAAACCCTGGCGTTGAAAACCGGCGGGGCCTATTTCCGGGCGTTCGCCGCCGAGGATGTTTGGGCGGTGTTCAACCGCATCCGCGACCACCTGAACCGGCCGGCGGAGCGGAAGGAGCAGGTGGAAACCGGGGGCGGGGCGCCGGTCGCCCCGGAAGCGGCCTCCCTGCTGGAAATATTGCAACGGGCCCTGCCGGGGCAACGGCCGGTGGCGCCCGCCCCGGCATCGGTCCCCGTCGAACCATCCGGGACGGTTGAACCATCGCCGCCGGAGGTGCTGGTCGATGAGCCGGCCCCGCTGCCGGTGACCGTGAATGAAATACCGCTGGCGGTTCCGGTTGTGACGGAGCCGCCGGAACCCCCACCCGTCCCGGAAGGACGAAAACCGGAGGAAGGTCCGGTTTTGGAACCCCCCCCACCGGCGGCAGTGGCGCCATCGCCACCAGCGGCTATGGAGCCCCCGTTGCCCCCGGGGACCGGGGAACCGTCCGCCACCGCCATCGATCAACAGCGGCAGGCGCCGGTCGATCGTTCATCGGCGGAAGCGGTCGCGATAGCGCCGGCCGTCACCGAAAGAGCGGAACCAACGGAGCCCTTGGAACAACCCCCGTCGCCACTCCCGCAAACCGGGGAACGATCCCCTGTCACCACGGATGCCGGACCGGCGGCGGCTGGCGGACCGGTTTCCGGGCCGGTCGCGCCGGTCGAGCCGGCAACGGTGGACACCGTGCCGGCGGCGGAGGAGGGGACCGGGGAAGAGATGGCCTGGTTGCGGCGGCTGGTCTTCGGTTTTTTGGCCCTGGCCCTGCTCTGGCTGTTGCTCTATCGGCCGCGTAAACGGTCCAAATCCCCCGGCGGTGACCCGGGTGAGCCCCGCTATCCATGGGAGACGGTCGGCGGACCGGAGACGACCCTCATCACCCGGCCCGATCCCCAACCATCGTCCGTGGAACCAATGCCGGCGGCCAAGGCCACTTCCCTGATGAAGGTCGTCCCGGAAACCGACTTTCCCTCTTTGAGGCCGAAAACGGAGCTGGAGGCGGATGTCCCGATGAAAGGCCCGTCGGTGGCGGAAAAAAAACCGACCGCATCCCATCCCCCTTCTCTGAACCGACTGTTTTTCGAGGTGGCGGAACAGGCCCGGTCCGACCTCCAGCCACGCGCCGCCCTGCGGCCGGTAAAAGAGGGGTCGGGGGGCGGGACGGCGGATATCGAAATCACCCACCGTTCCACGATCATCGGCCGTCGGGCGGAGTTCATTCCCAAGGAGTGCGGCTGCGTGGTGGTGGACCTGCCGGACATCAGCCGCAACCACGCCCTGATCGAGTTCCAGGACCGGTTTTTCTGGCTGGAGGATTTGGACAGCGCCAACGGCTCGTTCAAAAATGGCGATCGGGTTCAGCAGCGGGTCCGGATCAAACACGGCGATCGATTGCGTTTTTGTGATGCGGAGTTCACCTTCCTGTTGGTGGAGGATGCCGATCTTTCCAACGAAACCTTGGCGCGGCGAGCGGCGACACAGTGACCTGTCATCATCGATTCGATGACTATGATGTCATCCTTGAGGGTTTTTCCCCGCATTGTACCTTCCCGGTGGCGGAGGAACGGCTGATCTCCTTTGCCGGCAAACGGTGGTGTCCGTATCATCTGCCGATGTGGGACGAGGCGGGCAATCCCAGCCCGAAGGCCCGCTGGAATCCGGCCGCCGTCCAGGCCTTCAATGATGAGGTGACCGATCATATCCATCGCTGTTACCGGCAGGGGGGGATCATCGATCTCTCCGGGGTGGTGTTCCCCGGCGGCATTCAATTGCGCCACTGTTTCACCGGGCAACGCCCCGAATCGCATGTGTTGTTCGGAGGGGCGGTCTTTCACGGGGTGGCCGATTTTCAGGATTGTCATTTTTCCTGGTGGGTCCGTTTCGATGGCGCCCGGTTTTTGGCCGGTGGCAATTTTCATGGTGTCCGGTTCCGTTTCACCTCGTTCAGAGGGGTCCTTTTCCAGGCGGATGCCCTGTTTTTGCGCAGTGATTTTACCGAGTTCGCCGATTTTCGCCGGAGCCGTTTTTCGGGCAATGCCATCTTCGAGGGGGACCCGGGGCGGGAGTTGGGTTGTCGCTTTCAGGATGTCTCCTTCGAAGGGGCGGTGTTCGAGGGCCGGGCCAATTTCAACAACCGCCTGTTTCAAAACAGCACCGATTTCAGCCGCGCCGTCTTCGTGCGGGCGCCGGAGTTTCACAACAGCCGCTTGCACCAGGATTTTCGCTGTGACGAGGCCCGGTTCGAGGATTTGCGCAGTGCCCATGCGCCGGGTGCCTATCGAACGTTGCGGCTGGCCATGGGCCGGATTCATGATCGGGCGTTGCAATCCCTGTTTTTTTCGCTGGAGTGGCGCAGCCGCCATCGCCGCGGTGAATTGCGCGGTGGTGTCCGGGTGGTGTCGGCATTGTATGGTCTCATTTCGGACCATGGCCGGTGTTTGACCCGTCCCCTCGCAGGGTTGTTGGCGCTGCCGCTGTTTTTTCTGCCGGTCTATGCCCTGGTGGCCGGCGCGGCCGGACTGGATCCGCCCTGGGTGGAGCTGTTCCGGTTTTCCGTCGAACAGATGCTGCGTCCTTTCGCCGTCTGGAGTGACATTCAGGCGGATGGCGCCTCTTCCTGGCTGCCGGGGGCGCTGATACGGTTTCCAATCGCGTTGAGGGGGCTGGCCCTGGTTCAATCCCTGGCCGGGATAACATTTTTCCTGCTTTTTCTGCTGGCCGTCCGCCGGCGATTCTCAATATAACGATACAGTGCGTTGATCGTTTAAGTTTGCCCTTTACCCGCTAAAGGAAGGTTTGTTTTGTTTTACCGGCGCCATGGGCACGAAAACGAAATAAAATTAGCAACTATCAAAATGATAAGATTTAATGCAGGGTGGTTTCAGTACAACTCTCCCTCGGCTGAATTTTACCATTGTCATTATGCGGGTGTTTGAGGTAGATTAGCGCACTGGAACCGCCGCGTGCGGTGTCTTGGGATGCTATAAAACGTTCGTTAATGCCCCCCGTACCGATCGCGTTTGGGCGCAGGCAATCGTTATCGGCCCACTAAGTAAAATTAATACCTTGTATTCGAACGCTTTTCTCTAGAGCTTTATCAGCGTTCGGTCT
>CAYFNE010000117.1:0-14929 GCA_964344355.1 uncultured Magnetococcales bacterium | reverse complement strand
GTGGGTTTTGTTCCCAGCGAGACCGGGTTAGGTCATTACGATACACGACCGGATTTTCACCGGTCGTTATCACTATTATGCCATTTCCCTTTTCCAAACATATCCCACATTTCCCACCCGGCCGGCATTTCCCACCCAGCCAACCTGGCCACCGTCCTGGTATCCACCGCCAGTGATCGATGATTGTTCTGCAGACAATCCCAAGATGGCCTATGGTGATTTTACCATTTCTGATGATGAGCATTGGTGTTTCGGTGGTCCGGGAGTCTTCGAGGCCAATGACATCACCATTGATGGTGACGATGCGCAATTGACCATCCGGGGAGATGGCGATGTACATATAGACAACCTTTTTATCGGCACCAGTGGCAGCAAGGCGGATAGGGCGCGGGTCACGATAGAGGATGGGGCGACGGTCCATATCGATCGAGTTTTAATCTATGACAGTCGAGCATCTGGTGTCGTTATCCGCTTTGATAATACGGGTGAAGTCAATATTCAGGATTTCGATGTACGGGATGACCAGACGAGCATTTTTTTTACCGGTGGTGGTGCCGTTAATATCGATGATTTCGTGAATGATTCCGGCGATGATAACACTCAGGTCACTTTTCAGGGGGGGCCGGATGCGGAACCGCCTCGTGTCAATGCCGTTAATATCAGGCGCTTTAGGACGTATTCCGATAATGCTATCATCAATTTTATCGATCGCGCGGATGTCCATATCGACCGGCTGCAACTTTATGGTGATAATGTCGATGTTTTTTTGACACCTGGAAACTATTTTTTCGAACAATGGTGGATAACACGCAGTCGGGGGGAAGTTTTTATCAATTACACCACGCCCTTGTTGACCAATCCGCGCGCAGGACCGGTCAACATCGCCTCAGAGTATGTCCGTTTCAGCCAAAATACCGATCTCAATTGGGATAACGGCTTGGGCGGCGGGGATCCGGAACATTTTTCGCTCTATATCTATTCCGGGCCGTATACCAATGATATCGACTGGACCGATCCGGTGCGTATGAATGGCATCGTCGTTGCCCAGCCCAATTCGCCCAACAGTAAAATAAAGTTGAATGGCGACAGCCATGAATTGCATGGCGCGATCTTTACCCAGGGGGCATTGGATATTTCAAGGCTCACATTAACCCACGACACCGACGTTCTCACCGCCCTGGAAAACATCGGCCTGGTGCCGGTCTGGTCCTGGCGGGAAGAGTATTGAATTTATTCACGGATCAAAATATATCATTGGCAAGTTGGTTGCGAGCTGTATAAAATGTATTAAAATTGTGAAGTTTTGTAACAGTATGATGTCAGTTTGTGTCTGGCTTGTCTTGGACAGGATAAAACAAGACGTTCGACCATAAAAAATATACGTTAGCCATCCATTGAAAATAAAAATTAAAATCCCTCCCGCGGTCGACCGGTTGGCCATGCGTTTCGACGCCCAGGAACCGCGCAAACGCACCATGATGTTGCTCATCGCCCTGTTGATGGTGGCGATGGCCTGGCAAAATTTTGTGCTGTTACCCTATGAAAATACGGCGCGGGTTTTGCATAAAGTTCGGGGTGAATTGCTCAAAAGTTTACCGGAGTTGAAAGACTCGGTGGCCAAATCCACCAGCAAAAAGAAAAAAATCGATCCGGCTCTCCTGCGCAACCGGGAGATTCAGGCGTTGGAGAAGGAACGCCGGGAACTGGTGAAAAAATTGGGCAAGGCGGCGGGATCGTTGATCCAGCCGGCGGAAATGTTGACGGCGCTGAAACGGTTGTTGGCCGAACGGTCGGAGATCAAGTTGATCCGCCTGGAAGCCTCCAAGATTCAACCCATTCAGCTCGGATCCGCCGGATCTTCGGCCCTGGTGCCGGAGAGTCCCAAGGAGGACGCGGTCATCTTCCGGCATGACATCGAGCTGGAAATCGAGGCCGGTTTTTTGCAAACATTGGCTTTTTTCAAGGAGATCGAAGGCTATCCCTGGGTCTTTTACTGGGATGAGGCCAGCTATGAGGCCATGAACTATCCCATAACCCGCACCACCATTCGTCTGTTCACCCTGAGCATGGGCAAAGGGTTGATCGGTGGCTGAAGATCGCCGCATCCGGCCCTGGTGGCCGTTGCTGGCGCTCCTGGTGTTGCCGGTAGCGGCCGGCGCTCAACGGTTGACCGATCCGTCCAAACCGCCGGGGGCGCTGTACATGCCGTCACCGGAGATCCTCAAACAGGTCACGGAATCGGCGGGAATCCAGGAAAATTGGCGGTTGAGCTTCGTGCGTGTGGCCGACATCGGCGGCATCGCCATCATCAACGGTCGCATCCTCTCACCGGGCGATACGGTGGAAGGGTTCGAGTTGTTGGAGGTGCGCCAGGATGGGGTCTGGGGACGGGCCTACAATCAAAAAATCTGGCTCGGCATCGCCGTCGACCTGAAAAAGGTGGGCATGACGCTGCGCCGTCGTCCGGAACCGGACGGATGAGCGTTCATTGTCCGCCATTGCCAAACGATGACAGCGGGAAAACATGTTGAGAAGGGTATTTGCTATCGATAAGGCGGTCCGCTGCGTAACGTCCGGATCGTTGTCGGCCGTCTGGAAAACGGGGGTGGCGGGGCTCCTCGCCCTGGTCCTGTTTTCCTGTGCCGGCTCCGGTGGCAAACGGCTGGCCATCGCCCCCGACCCGGCGCTGCCGGAAACCGCCCCGGTGACGGTCGACAAATCCAGGAAAGACGTCCGCTCCCAACGGACCGCCCGTCTCAACGGGGTCCCGGCCAGCGTCGATGCCACCCTGCTGCCGCCCATTGGCCCCCGGTCCGGCGCCGGCGGTGGTCGCAACGGTTCAACGACCTTCGCCGTCGGTCCCCTGATCGATGTGGTGGTGGACAATACCCCGGCCAAGGCCTTTTTCATGGGACTGGCCGAAGGGTCGGAACTCAACGTCATCGTCCATCCGCAGGTGCGCGGCGACATTACCCTGAAACTGTTCCACGCCACCATCCCGCAGGCCATCGAAACCGCCTGCCGCATGTATGATTTCGACTGCCAGCGCACCGAGCTGGGCTATTTCATCCACCCGGCGCGCCTGCAAAGCCGTCAATATCACGTCAACTATCTGCGCCTGAACCGGGAAGGGGTGACCCGGACCCGGGTCAGCTCCGGCAAAACCACCGTCTCCGCCTCGTCCTCCTCCGACAGCGGCGGCGAGGAGACCAGCACGCAAAACTTTGAAACCTCCGGCAGCTCCCTGGTCACCAATCAACGGTTCCATTTCTGGGGCGAGTTCACCTACTCCCTGTGCGGCATCCTCGGCATGGGCTTTTCCGGATCGGGCGGCGCCGCCACCGGTTCCAAGGCCCCGCCGGCGGCACCCCCCTTGACCGGCCTGGCGGCCATGGACGCGGCGGCGTCGAGTACGGCGGCGGCGCCGGCCGGTCCCAGCGGCGAAGGCCTGTTGAGTTGGAATCCCGCCTCCAAGAGCGCCGTGCTCGGTTGCGCGCAACGCGATGACAGCGGCAAAACCATCCATGGCCGCCGGGTGGTGATCACTCCGCAGACCGGCAACGTCCTGGTGCGGGCCTATCCCAGCGAGCTGCGCGAGGTGGAACGGTTCCTGAAACGGCAAAAATCGACCCTGGAACGGCAGGTGATCCTGGAGGCGAAAATTCTCGAAGTGGAACTGAACGAAGGGTTCCAGAGCGGCGTCAACTGGCGGGTGGTCCTGCCGCACCGCGATCGCTCCACCAGCCATATGGCCACCACCGGCGGTGGTTCGTTGCTGGGGGATCCGACCGTCAACCCGATATTTTCCGAAAGCGCCACGGCCGGTTTTTCCCCCTCCGATCTGACCGACCCCCTGGCCCGGACCATGTTCGGCGGCGCCTTCGCCACCGCCCTGGACCTGAGCGATTTCACCGCCCTCATCGAACTGTTGAAAACCCAGGGCGAGGTGCGGGTGCTCTCCAGCCCGCGGGTGGCGACCCTGAACAATCAAAAAGCGGTCATCCGCGTCGGCAGCGATGAACTGTTCGTCACCGATGTCGAGGCCGAGAGCAGCTCTTCCAGCAGTGGCAACAACTCGGTGACCCTGATCCCCAAATTCACCACCTTCTTCTCCGGCATCGCCCTGGATGTCACGCCGCAGATCGGCAACGATCTGGAGGTGATGTTGCACATCCACCCCACGGTCAGCGAGGTGACCACCGATCACAAACAGATCGTGCTCGGCAGTCAAACCCAAACCTACCCCCTGGCCCTGAACCGGGTGCGCGAGGCCGACAGCATGGTGCGGGCCGGCAATGGCGAAATCGTCATCATCGGCGGCCTGATGAAGGATGTCTCCGTCACCCGCGAGGCGGGTACGCCGGTCCTGAAAGACCTGCCCTTGTTGGGAAAGATGTTTTCCCACGAACAGAAGGTCTCGAAAAAAACCGAACTGGTCATCCTGATGCGGCCGCGGGTCATTCCGGGGGGACGGGGTATTTTTTCAAGTCGGCGCGCGAAAAAAATCTGGTATGATTCCCCGGGGACCGCAACGGGCCATCCTGAAATCACCGGGAACCGGATGCCGGTACGGGCGGTCACGGGGTCTGGCTGGTAATCGCCACCGGGTCATCGCCGGCCGGCGCCGTTGGCAATCTTCGCCCGATCGGGCCTATGATCAACTGAACTCGGGGTGGCCGCCAGCTCTTTCCGACGCCATGTCGGCCGTGGGAGGGGCAGGGGCAGGCATTGGAGCGCACCATGTACTTGAACCATTTCGGTCTGAAGGAATATCCCTTTCGCATCACCCCGGATACCAGCTTTCTGTTCCTCAGCGAGGGGGTGGTGGAAAGTTTGAACACCACCACCGTCGCCCTGCTGTCCGGGGAGGGGTTCATCAAGATCACCGGCGAGGTGGGCTCGGGGAAAACCCTGCTCTGCCGCAAACTGCTCTCCTCCCTGGTCAAACGGGGATTTATCACCGCCTACATCTTGAATCCGCTGATGGGGCCCGTCGACGCCTACAAGGCCTTCGCCGATGAACTGGGCATCCGTTTTACCGGTGCCCAAAAGGGGTTTCAATATTTTATCAGGCAGATCAACCAACATTTGATCACCCTCCACCGCCAGGGGAAAAAGGTGGTGCTGTTGATCGACGAGGCGCAAACCCTCTCCGATCAAACCCTGGAGGCGATCCGCCTGATGACCAATCTGGAGACGGAAAAACAGAAAATTTTGCAGGTCGTCCTGCTCGGCCAGCCGGAGCTGGATGAACGGTTGGCCGGACAGCGCAATCTGCGGCAACTGCAACAGCGGATCACCTTCTCCTGTTATCTGCCGCCGATGGATGCCGAGGAGACCGAACGCTACATCCTGCACCGGTTGCAGGTGGCCGGCGGCGGTGGACGGCCCCTGTTTTCCAAAGCGGTCTGCCGCAGTATATTCAAATACAGCCGTGGCATACCGCGTCTGGTCAATATCCTCGCCCACAAGGCCTTGATCGCCGCCTTTGGCCGGGGCGACCGCCTGGTGCGCCGCGACGATGTGGAGGAGGCGGCCATCGATACCGATGGCGTCGCCAACCCGGGTCTGGTCAGCCGCTGGTTGCGGCGTATCTCCTCATTCAGGCTGGCGGCCTGAGCCGGTCATTCATTGAAAAACCGGATCATCGATCACCGCCCGTCCTGGTCGGCAAACGGTCGAGAGGGGGAGACGTTGATCACGGTGAAGTAAGGAAAACAGCCGTTGAGTTTGCTTTACAAGGTGTTGGTCAATCTCGAACAGCGCAAGGCAGAGGAGCGGCGCGCCCAATCCGGCCTGCTGACCGATGAGGGGGATGACACCGTCGCCACCAGCCAACCGGGCGCGGCCGTCGGCGAGGAGCCTTCGTCCTTGGAGATGGAGGCGCCCTTCCTGATCCCGGCGGTCCAACGTTCCCGGAAAAAATCTCCCCCATCGCGCCTGATCCCGATCGTGTTCATCGTCACCCTGCTGGCGGCCATCGTCTGGTGGGGGCCGGGCCTGCTGGCCGGTTTTTCCGCCAATACCGACCTGGCCGGATCCCTGTTGCGGGTGCCGGGGGTGATGCAACTGGCGGCCCTGGTCGGCATGGAGATTCCACGGCGGGCGCCCGGACCGGCCACCCGGCCGGTGGTCGAACCGATTCGGCCGCCACCGGTCCCGGCCAAACCGGAATCGTCGGTCAAAACCGAACCACCGCTGGCGATCGCCGATGTTTCGGCGGCGATGAAGGAACCGACCGTCGTCCCGGAACCACGACCTCCGGCAGCGGTGAAGGAACCGACCGCCGGGCCGGAACCACCGCGCACGGTGGCCGTCCAGGTTGAAACGCCGCTGGCCGTCGACGGCCCGGCAACGGTGCGGGTCGAGGCGAAAACGACCTCTGCAACCATCGTTGCGGAGATGGAATCGCCCGGGCCAAAGGGTGCCGTTCCGGTGCTGACCATCGGGGAACCGGAGAAAAAACCGCTCCCGTCCCCGAGTCCGCCGGTGACGACGGTCATCCCCCCGGCGCCGGTCGCACCAGCGATGGAAACCGCTGAAAAACCGCAACCGAAAACCATCGTTCCCCCTGTCGAAGAAACGGTCGAGCCGGTCGTCGAACCGGAGGTGGCGACCGAGGGGGAACCGCGCTATCGGCATCCCGATCCACCGGCCACCGCCCGGTTGCGGTCGCCGCCGGTCAGGAGTGCGGCGGCATCCGCGCCACCGGCGCCGAAACGGGAACGAACCCGGCGGGAAAGCCGGGATGACCGGATACGAAAGGCGTTGTTGCGCGCCCGGGCCGCCTTGGCGGTGGGGGACCTGCCGGCGGCCGGCGAGATATTGTCGAAACTGCCCGACGAGGGCGGCAATCGGCTGGACCGTTTGAGCACCCGGGCCGCCTGGCGGGCCAAAAGGGGCGATCATGAACGGGCGGCCCGGCTCTATGGGCAACTGATCGGCCTGGAGCCCGAGCAGGGCCGCTGGTGGTTGGGGCTGGCCATCGCCCAGGATCGGTTGCAACGCTGGGGAGCGGCCGCCTTCGCCTACCGTCAAGCGGTCGGCAGCGCCGCCCTGGAACCGTCGGTGCGCGATTTCGCCCGTTCGCGCCTGCAGACCTTGAGTGATTCCGAGGGGCGATGATGGGGAGACGTTGTCATTTTCAGGGAGGTCATGAATGGTGCTGCCAACCAATATGACCCGGCGACCGAAACTGGGGGACATCCTGGTCGAGGCCAAGCTCATCTCCGAAAAAGACCTGAAACGGGCCCTCCGTTACCAGGATGCCAAGGATGTCAAACTGGGCGAGGCGCTGATCGCCCTGCAGTTGATGACCAAGGAGAAACTGGACGGTTTTCTCAACAATCAACGGCGCAAACTGTTGATGGGCGATCTGCTGGTCAAGGCCGGCAAGATCAGCTTCGAGCAGCTCCAGGAGATCCTCAAGGAACAAAAACGCACCGGCGCCCGTTTCGGCGAGGCGTTGATCGATCTCGGTTTCATGAACGAGGTCGATTTCGGCCGTTTTCTCGCCGCCCGGGTCAATGTCACCTTTCTCGATCTCAGCACCCTGCCCATCCAGGAGGAGACGGTCAAACTGATGGATGAAGAGTCCATCCGCCGCCTGCGCGCCCTGCCGGTGAAACGGGCCGGGGGCGGGGTATTGGTCGGCATGGTCGATCCAACCGACCTGCTGGCGCTGGACGAGGTGAGTCAGACCATCCGCCGACCGGTCGAGGTCGGATTGATCATGGAAAAACAGATGCGGCAGGTGTTGGACCGCATCTTCCGCAAAACCGGCGAAATCCAGGGCCTGATGCAGGAACTGGGCGAGGAGATGAACCGCAACCGGGTGGACCTCTCCCAGTTCGTCCAGTCGGAGATCGTCCAGGATGCGCCGGTGGTCAAGATCATCCAGACCCTGTTCGAGGATGCCGTGCGCCGCAACGCCTCGGACATTCACGTCGAGCCCGGTCACCACGTGTTGCGCATCCGCAAGCGCATCGACGGCGTGTTGCACGAACAGGTGATCCGTGAAAAAAGCGTCGCCATTCCGTTGCTCTCCAAACTCAAACTGATGGCCGGCCTGGAAATTTCCGAACGGCGCCTCTCCCAGGATGGCCGTTTCAGCCTCAAGGTCGATGATTTCGACATCGACATGCGTCTTTCCACCATGCCGACGCAAAGCGGCGAATCGGCGGTGATGCGTATCTTCAATCAATCCAGCGGCATCATTCGCTTGAACCAGATGGGTTTTCCCCATTTCATCATCGACCGTTTGAACCGTTGGATCCATTCACCGCATGGCGTGGTCCTGGTCACCGGTCCCACCGGCAGCGGCAAGACCACCACCCTTTACTCGGCCCTGGCGGAGCTGAACACGCCGGCGAAAAAAATCATCACCGTCGAGGACCCGGTGGAGTTCCGTATGGACCGCATCAACCAGGTGCAGGTCAACAACAAGATCGGCTTGACCTTCGCCTCCATCTTGCGCACCGTCCTGCGTCAGGATCCCGATATCGTCCTGGTCGGCGAGATGCGCGATGAGGAGACCACCGATATCGCCATCCGCGCCTCCCTCACCGGCCATCTGGTGCTCTCCACCCTGCACACCAACGATGCCCCGTCCACCATCATTCGTCTGTTCGAAATGGGCACCAAGGGGTTCGCCGTCGCCTCGTCGGTGTTGGGGGTGCTGGCGCAACGGCTGGTGAAAAAGGTTTGCGTCCACTGCAAGACCGACTATCAACCGACCGCCCATGAACGGGCCTGGTTGAAAAGCGCCGCCCCGCACCACCTGGATGCCCGCTTCGTTCGTGGCGCCGGTTGCGAACACTGCATGAAAACCGGCTATTCGGGCCGATTGGCGGTCGGGGAGATCCTGGAGGTGGACGACTCCCTGACCGATGCCATCCGCCAGGAGGACACCGTACAGTTCATGACCCGCGCCCGGCAGCAAAAGATCAACGTGCCCTTGCCGTTGGCGGCCCTGGAAAAGGCCGTCGAAGGCGTGACCTCCCTGGAGGAGTCCATCAGCCTCGGCGGCGACCTGGACTGGGAAGGGCTGGAAGAGGGGATGATGAGATGTTGACCGGCCGTTTCCCGGGAGATGTTCGATGAGGGCCTTCACCTTCGAGGGGCGGGGCAAAGGCGGTGAGCTGGTGAGCGGCGAGCTGCCGGCCAATTCCGTTTCCGAAATCGCCGACCAACTGCTGCAACGAGGGGTGACGCCGCTGAAAATCGCCCCGGTGCGCCCAAAGGCCGGCGTCGGCGCCTTTGCCGACCTGCTCGGCCAGCGGCCGCCGACCGTCGACGATCTGGTGATGTTGTGCCGGCAGATGCAAACCCTGGTGCGGGCCGGCGTGCCCATGAGCCGCGCCGTGCAGGGGGTCCAGGGCGGCGTCCACAACCAGATGCTCTATCAGGCCCTGGGACAGGTGGTTCACAGCCTGGAGGCCGGCATGGAGCTCTCCTCCGCCTTCGCGGAACATCCGAAAATTTTCAGCAATCTGTTCAGCAACATGGTCAGGATCGGCGAACAGACCGGCCGCCTGGAGGAGGCCTTCACCCAGTTGTACCGCTATCTGGAATTGGACCACGCCACCCGCAAACAGATCAAGTCGGCGCTGAGATATCCCATGTTCATCATGGGCGGCATGTTGGCGGCCCTGTTCGTCATGACCTACTTCGTGCTGCCCAATTTTTTTGGATTTTTCGACTCGTTCAAGCTGGAACTGCCCTGGCAGACCAAACTGTTGATGGCCAGCTCCCATTTTGCCACCGATTACTGGTATGTGTTGTTGTTGGGCCTGGGCGGCAGTGTCGGTTCGTTCATGTATTATATCAAAACCCCCGATGGCGACCTGTGGTGGTGCGCCACCAAGTTCAAGTTGCCGGTGGTCGGCAACATCATCAAACGCGGTACCCTGGCCCGCTTCGCCCGCTCCTTCTCCATGGGCTCCCGTTCCGGGGTGCCGATCCTGACGGTGTTGGAATCGGTGACCGATGCCGTGGACAACCGCTATGTGGCCAAAAAAATCTGGGAGATGATGCGCGGCATCGAACGGGGCGAAACCCTGGTCCAGTCCGCCTACGCCACCGGCCTGTTCCCGCCCCTGGTCATCCAGATGTTGGCGGTGGGCGAGGAGTCCGGCAGCGTCGACCAGATGATGGACGATGTGGCCATTTTTTATGAGCAGGAAGTGGAATATGATGTCAAATCCCTGAGCAGCGTCATCGAGCCCATCATCACCCTCATGATGGGTGGCATGGTGTTGATCCTGGCCATGGGGGTGTTTTTGCCCCTGTGGGATTTGATCCAGGGGGCGTCATCCAAATGAAGAGGGCGGCATGAAAAATCCCTTCGCCAGATTTTTCCATCGTCAGGCCCGGCACGATGATCAGGTCGGCCTCGGCTGGGATGAGGAGGGCCTCGCCGTCGTCCGGGTCAACGATGTGCGCGGGGAAAAACCGCGCATCGACACCTGCCTTTGGCAACCGTGGCCCGAGGGGACCGATATCGGGCACCATTTGCGGCAACTGGCGGAAACGCACAAATTGCTGAAAGTGCCGTTCAATGTCTGCCTGCGTATCGAGGATTATGACCTGTTCCCCAATGATGCGGCCGACGTGCCACAATCGGAACTGGCCACGGCCATGAAATGGATCGTCCGCGACCGGTTGGACTTTCCCCTGGAAGAGGCGGTGGTGGACTGTTTTTACATTCCCGATCCCATCCGCATGGCCCCGGAGCGCAAGGTCTATGTGATCGCTGCCCGTCAGGAGGTGGTGCGGGCCTATCTGGAGGCCGGCCGCCGGGCCCGTTTGAACATGCAGGCCATCGAGGTGGTGGAACTGGCCTTGAACAACATCGCCGCCCATCTGCCGGAGATCGGCCAGGGGGTGGCGATGCTCTATTATCCACCGAAGGGGGAGGCGGGCAGTTTGATCGTCGCCCGGGAGGACAAACTCTATCTGGCCCGCCGCGTCAGCGCCGTCAGTCAGGAGGCCCTGGAACTGGGTATCGATGTCACCGAAAACATCGCCGCCGAGGTGCAACGCTCCCTGGACTATATCGAGGGCAACTATACCCAATCCCCCATTCAAGCCCTCTATCTGGCCGCCATGCCGGATCAGGAAACCTTTTTGCGCGATGGGGTGGGGTCCCGCTTGAACATTCGGGTCAAACTGTTGCGGGCCCTGTCGCTGTTCGAATCCAATCTCGACCTGGACCAGGAGACGGTGCATCGTGTCCTGCCGGCCCTGGGCGAGGCGTTGCGCATGATGGATGAGGTCACCTGATGCGGGCCCGGATCAATCTTTATCAGGAAGACCTCTTCCCGGTCCGCAACGACTGGTTGGATGCCTACAAGGCGTTCGCCATGGTGACTGCGGCCCTGGTTTTGTTCGTCATCGGTTATGGACTTATCTGGTATCAGGAGAATCAACTGGTCCAGGAGGTGACCGCCCTGCGCGCCCAGGAGCGGCTGTTGAAGGGCAAATTGTCAAAAATGCTCGCCCAACCGGCCAAGACCGAGGCCGACGAAAAGCAGATCAAACGACTGGCGGACTTGAAGGCCGACATCCGCATCAAAAAACTGGTCCTGGAGGTGCTGTCCGGTCAGCGGATCGGCAACCGCCAGGGATTTTCCAAACATTTCACGAAACTGGCCGCCAAATCCTATCCGGACCTCTGGTTGACCCAGATCCATTTGATGAATGGGGGCCGTGAGCTGGTGTTCATCGGCCACACCCTGGACAGCGGCGTCATTTTCGATTTTGTCGGCAACATGACCGCCGAAGGGGTGTTCGAAGGGCGGAAATTTCAATTTTTTCAAATGAAAAAGGTCGACACCACCCGTTCGGGGACCATGCCCCGTACCCGTTTCGCCTTCGGCGACAAACTCGACATCCTGCAGACGGCCTGGGAAAAGGACCTGACCAGGGAGGAGCAGGCCGGTGAAAAGGCCAAAAATCCGTTCGGTAGCGCCGGCGCCGGCCAGGACAACCAGAAGGGGCCCATGGATCTGCTCAAGGCCATCATGAAGGGGGGCGGGAAGAAGGAATGAGGTTTATTGTCCCGTTTGGTGATCCGGTACCGGCGAGGGGGCATTGGAGAACCTTCGCCCCTCTTTCCGCTCGGCAGCGGTTCGGCGGGAGGTCCATTCAATGATGGATCGTGCCCCGCCAATGACCGCCCATGGTGATATGCGTTAAATCGGGCAGGGCGATCAGGTCGGCGAAATCCATCACCACCTGGCCGATTTTGTTGTAGAGCAGGTCCTGGATGGTCTCCAGGTTGCCGCTGCTGTTGGCGATGTTGAGGGAGTGCAGATCATCCCCCTCGCGCAGAAAGATCAACTTGGCGCGGGTGGCATCGATCTCCTCGATCACCTGGATGTCATAAAAAATTTTTCGAATCGGGTCGATGCCCTTTTTCGACAGTTCCCGGGTATCGATGGGGATACCCCGTTCGATGAGCCAGGCCATCGGTACGCTGCTCTTGACCTTTTGTACCTGTTTCAGACAGTTGGCCCGTTCCAGTTGTTGATCGGTAATCCCCAGTTTTTTCAGGTCTTCCGCCGTCAACCGGTTTTCGCTGCCCGGCAGGCGCACGGTCCACGGTTTCAGCAGCGGAATGCCCAACTCCTTCAATTTTTTGTGGTTGACCTTGAGACCGCGCCGGACCAGCCGTTCCGGGGAGATGCCGCCTTCGGCGCGGATGGCCTTCAGGTCGAAATGGCAGGCCCTGACACCGGGCAGCAGATCGGTGCGTTCCAGGTCCCGCCAGGTCAACCACTCCCGCCAGGCGTCCAGTTCGATCACCTCCTCTTCCGGGGTGATCTCCTTTTTGATCGGATTGACCCCCGCCGCCACCAGGGCTTCCGTGGAACAATCGAAGCTCAACCGTTTTTCCTGTTTGAGTTGTTGGATGATTTTCAACAACATGCCACCGCGCCGGCGGATGCGGTCCACATCGACGCCGCTGTTGCGCAGAACGGTGAGAAAACCGAGTTGTTCCAACTCGTGGTAGGTGAGCAATGACAGGGAGGGGACCGGTTTGGACTGGATGGGCCGGAAAACCCGATTTTCCTTTTCCCGGGGCAGGCCCACCCGTTTGCCCCGGGTCAGCAGATAGGGGTGTTGACGGGTGTAGATCCGATGCCAGGCGGCATAGTGGTCCGGGTGGAAATGGCCCAGTTTGGCGTCGGAGTTCATGATGATCAGTACTTTGAAGGAGTCCAATTCCTGTTTGTAGGCGCGCCGCTCCTCCAGGGCCGAAACCATGTCCACCAGGGAGGAGGCCTGAATGATGTCCAGGTCGTCCGGTTTCAGGTTCGAGACGATTTTCGGGATATCCAGCTTGATGGTTCGTTTGATGAAGTCGGCGAACAGGGTCAGACCGCCATAGCCTTTGCCCTCCAGATAGGCGTACCACTCATGGTGGAGGAGGGCGGTCAGCATGGCCAGATCCGGTTTTTCCCCCGGTTTGTAGAGCAACCGACCGCCGAACAGGGAGTGGCACTGCATTTTTTTCCACTGCTCATGGCTCAGGCGACCCGGCCAGTCCAGGGTTTCCAGATTGATTTTGGTCTTGCCGACATCGTGGTTGAAGACCGACACGGTCCCTTTGACGATTTTCGATTCATCCCATCCCAGCTCCCGGCCCAGGGCCATCATGTGAAAGCTGGCGATGATGCTGTGCCGGGCGGTGCTGCTGTGGTGTTTGGTCAGGGCCAGCAGTTTTTCGGTGGGATCGTTCTTGAACAGTTGTTGAATGTCGTTCAGGTTATTGCGCACCAATTGTTCGAGCTTGCGTGTTTCCTGTTGGTTTTGAAAGGAGTCGGCAACATCGTCGATGCTGTCGATGGCTCCGGCGACGATATCTTCGATGACGGTGAACATTTTTTCCATGTGTTGCACCGAATCGAGCACCGTTTTTTTTTCAATCGGTTCGGCAAACAGCGTTTGGATGCCGTGGGCCTTGAGTTCAGCCAGGAGTTTGGGGGTGATCAGGGTGAAGCGTCTGACCAGGATGGCGCTGGAGTTCCGGACATTGACGTCCCGTGCCAGCCGCAAATCCTGCAACAGGACGGGGTCGGTGAGGAGATATTCACCGGGAGCCAGTTTTTTGGTCTGTGTATCGGTCATGAGCTGGTTGACTGATGCGGAATCCGTAGTATGGGTCATAACCGTCCCGACCCGCCATTATCTCTCATTCTAAGAAAAAAATGGTCCCGTGGCACAGGATAAGCGCGCCATTAACGAAAAAAAGTGTGATGTGCCCTGGTTTCCGGTGCCACCAGCAGGTTGATAAGGGCCGTGGGAACTCTCTGCCACCCGTTCAGGCTCTTTCCCCATCCGGGAAGAGGTGATGAAAATCTGTTAAATTAAAAAGTTTTTTACTATCATAAAGATAATGGAAAGCATGTCAATTTCAGGCCATTGACAAGACCCTGGAATGGACAGGCCGCGACATCAACTTGACCCCACTCGAAACCTGTGTCAGATTAACTCCCGGGATCACCGGAACCCCAATCCCGCAGACCATTCCGGGCCGTTAGCTCAGTTGGTAGAGCAGCTGACTCTTAATCAGCGGGTCCACAGTTCGAGCCTGTGACGGCCCACCAAATAAATCAACGACTTGCACGAACTTCCGTGCAAGTCGTTTTTTGTTGGTGCTACCCTGGTGCTACCTTTGAACGGACTTCGCGGTTTTTTCTGCCTGCCACCCCCAGGAAGCATCCCATGGACACCCCCGCCATGCTCACCAATCTCCCCACCGTCCGGAAAGACGATCCTGAACGCGCCCTATGGGCTGCCGTCCTGGAACTGGCAATCGCCGATCTGCACCAGCAAGGCACAGCGCGCCTCCAGGCTTGGTTTCGCGCCAGTGTAAGCGATTGGCAAACCCCAGGCTCCCGCGTCAGAATTTTTTCTGCCATGC
>CAYFNE010000116.1:0-15168 GCA_964344355.1 uncultured Magnetococcales bacterium | reverse complement strand
GTTCTAACTTGACCAGGCATGGATCATGTACCAGGAGGTGTCAAAGTCGGGCAACACCGATTTGATCGGGTCAAGCAATCAATGGCGTTTTGGGCTGGGTGCGCATGTTGCGGCAGAACGGGATGGCAATGCGCATTTTGATGAGATTCGCCTTTCCCGGACGGCCCGTTGGGATGGTGATTTTTCAGGCAGCCTGCCTGCTGCTCCGTACATCTCTGATTGATTTTCAATAGGGGAACAAGATGCTCTACTGCCGAGTGGAAAACAATATGGTTGTCGAAGGTCCGTGCGCTCTGCCGAAAACCTGGAACAACATCAGCAACTTTCCTGCCCTGTCGGATGCTGAAAAAATTGCCCGTGGCTGGTATCCCGTCGAGGGGGGCGAACCGGCCCATGACGACACCACCCAATCCCTCACCGGCCCGGATTTGACCGTGAAAGCGGATCGGGTGGTGGGGACGTGGACGGTGAGCGATCGGACCTTGGAGGCGGTCAAGCAGGCGCTCATCGAGACGGCCAGAGGGCAGACCCGGACCGATATCCTGGCTGCGGCATCCGAGGAAGATCAGCGTAATGCCGTCATGGCCGCTTTTCAGCATTGGCAAAACCAACCGGCATTGATGTCCATGGAAGAGGTCAACGCCACCATCAGCGCCGTCGACAGCCGCCGCGCCACATACCATCAGAAAAAAGCCGCCATCGAGGCGGCCGCGACGGTGGCTGACGCCCTTGCGGCCGCAGCATAAAAAAGAGGAGAAAAAGACGTGGGCGAACAGCTCAATCTAAGACGCTTTCGCGGTGACACCTGGGTGTTTGATATCGCCTTTGACGATGGTCGTGGCAATCCGATCGACATCACCGGAAACGTCCTGTCCATCACCCTGAAAAACCATCCTGGCGATGTGGACGGAGACGCCGCACTGCAACACAGCGTCACGTTTCCCGATGACGAAGCGTCCAGCAGGGGTGAGGGGCAGATGATGATCCCCTCCAACAAGACCGGCATCCCTCCCGGCACGTATCGTTATGATATCCAAAAAGTCATTCCACCGGATGATCCGGACGACCCGCCGATCGTGACGACGCTGATGTATGGCTCGTTCACCGTTGTCGGTGATATCACCCTCGGTACGAGCGCGCCCTGATGGATGGCGACCCGATCCATGTCTCCGTCGATGGTGAGCCGGTACGTGTTTCCACTGGTGGTGAACTGATTCGGGTCTCGATCGGCGGCACGCCGGTGCGTATTTCCGTTGGCGACGATCGGATCGGCGTCACCCTGCACCAGGAGACGATCCGCATCGCCCCTTCAGGGGGTGGCGTTCGTTTCACCGTGCGCCAGGAGTCGTTCCGCTTTTCGTCGCCGCCAATCCTTTCCGCCGCCGGCTGGCCTTTCGGTCCGGTCACCAGGAGCGTCACGGCAACCCCGGGAGCCACCGTCGAGGCCGACCGGGTCCCCATGCCATCCAAATATGTCGCCGTGGACTGGCGCATTCATTTGGCCGATTCGGCGGGGACGGTGACCTACGCCAGTCTGGTCCGCTGCACCCGCAAGTCGGGGGTGGTGTTTTTCAGCGAGTATGGCGGCATCGGTGACGATATCCCTTGGAATCTCGCCGTCGATGGCGATGGCGACGATGTCGTTTTACGTATCACCAACAACCACGCCGACGCCCTGATCGTCAGGACATCAAAAGTCGGCATTTTTACCTGAATGGGAGATTTTTTTCATGGCGACGATTGCAGGCACACCTGTTCCGTTCGGCTCGAAGTATGGTTTCGACGCCGGCGGCGTTTACACCCTGTCCGGCAACGGTCTTCCCGGCGCCTCCGGCGGCCAGGCCGACACCGCGCCGCTCGGATCGCTCTATACCGACCGCGACACCAGCCGGCTTTACCGCAAAAAAGCGGCCGGAACCGGGACCGACAAATGGGTCTATATTCCCGACCAGGATGACGTGGACACCGCCCGGATCTCCATGCCGTGGCAAGATCCCGCCGATCTGCTCGACGATACCCCGTATGCCGATCTGGCCGCCGCCGAGACCGCTGTCAACAGCGGCACCATCGACGGCGAGGCCGTGGCCGACGGCACCCGCATCCTGTTCACCGCCATCAGTGGTGACGGCGGCACTGTGCGTGTCGTCCAGGGCACCGTTGGCGTCGATGCGACCCTGGTGGAGGATGAAAACGCCGCCGACGTCGGCGATGCCATTCTGATCAAGTCCGGGACCAGCGAAGGCATGGAGATGGTCTATCGCGCCGATGGCTGGCAGCCGACCAATCTCCGCAACCGTACCGAGGTGGTCAACCATCGCGGCTATACCGGCAAACCGGCTGGCGGCGCCATCCTGCCTCAGTATACATCCGTCACCCAGATCGCCAGCAACGACGACTTGACCGCCGCCATCGGCAAGCTCGACGCGGTCTCCGGCGCCGATCCCGCATCTGGCGTCCATTTCGATCCCACGGACCCTCTCAATACCAAGTTGGCCAAACATGACGGCTTGTTGGCCCTGATTGCCCAGGTGTTCGAGGAAAACGACGTCACGACGACAAGAACCATCGACAGTCTCACCGCCGACAGCGTCGGCAATGTCGTCTACCATGTGATCGTCACTCAGACCGCCGATCCTTCCATAATGTGGAGCGGCCGGATTTCCGCTGTTCATGACGGTCATGCCGGCGCCGACGCCAGCAAGGTCCTGACCAGCGTCAGCGACGTCAACAAAACCGGCCCCATGCCCGGCCTCGATGTCGATATCGACCTGGACGGCACCGGCGCCGCCCAGGTGCTGCGCCTGCGCGTCAGCTCCAACAACGCCGTCCACGTGAAAGCGGTACGCACCATGGTCACGCCGCATTCGGCGCTGTGATCCCCTTCCTGAAACGCGCCTCCCGCGCCGCCGCCATGATCTTCCGGGACGTGGCGGTGGTCACGGGCGGCAAGGAACCCCCGGAGACCTTCGATTTGGACGGTTCAGCCCCGATCGGCACCGTCTATATCCAGACCACTGACAACGGTGAGTTGTGGCAAAAGAAGGCGACGGGTTGGGAAAAGGCGGTTTTTGAGGGGTAGGGCGTTTTAACGCGGGGGTCGGGCTGTTGTCGCAGCCCGACCGCGAGATGGCGATCTCGCATGACAAGTCACCCCGCTACCGTCTGGAATGCAATCCAGGCGGCGGGGAATGTGTAGCAAGAGCCATGCAAGATATCAGATGCGGACAATGCGGTCAGCTTTTGGCCCGGGGAAGGGCTGCGAAGCTGGAAATCAAATGCAGAAAATGTAAGACCATCAACCAAATAAGGACCGAGAGTCCATCAGCAGAGCGCCCGCGAGCGTCAAAAGGAGACAGGGATCGTGGGCGATCAAAGAGAGGTGTGGAGCGTCGATCCTTTGACGGGACTCGCTCCATGGGTGGGCGGCAAGCGCTACATGGCCAAACGGCTTGCCGAGCGTATTGACGTCATCGACCATCATTGTTTTTGCGAACCCTTTATCGGTATGGGAGGGGTATTTTTCGCTCGCCAAAAGGCGCCAAAAGTTGAGGTGATCAACGATTTATCCGGCGATGTGGTCAACCTGTTCCGGGTGGTTCGCCGACACCCGGATGCATTGACCGAGGCCATCAACAGCCATCTATACGGCCGGGAGGAGTTTGAACGACTGTTAAGGACGCTTCCGGACACCTTGACCGACATCGACCGCGCCGCCCGATTTTATTATCTGCAGCGCGCCCGGTTCGGCGGCAAGCCGGACAGCACCTCTTTCCCGACCACCCCGACGAAAGGCAAAAGCATCAGGCCGGAGGTGTTGCAGCGTTTTTTTCGGCAAGTTCGTCATCGCTTGGCCATGGTGACCATCGAGCGCCTTCCTTACCAGGAGGTGATTGCCCGCTACGATCGGCCGGGCACGCTTTTTTACCTCGATCCGCCCTATTGGGGTTACGAGGATTATTATGGCAAAGGCATGTTCAGCCGGTCGGATTTTGAGGCCATGTCAACCCAGCTGGCCACCATCAAAGGCCGATTTATCCTGTCCCTCAACGATCATCCGGAGGTGAGGCGGGTTTTTGGTGGATTCTATATTGAGGAGATCGAGACCAGCTACTCCATCCGCAAGCGGGGGCAGGTGGTGGAGCTGTTGATCAGTAACCTCTAAAACCCGCACCAAATCGCCGGCGGAGGTGGCACATGATTCCCCTTAACGACAAGCCTGCAGCCCGAATCCTGTCTCTCGGTGCCGGTGTCCAGTCCAGCGCTATCGCCTACATGATCAAACGCGGGGAGTTGGAGCCGGTAGATGCGGCGATTTTTGCGGACACGGGGTGCGAACCGGCACCGGTATATCGGCAATTAAGATGGCTTCAAAATAAAGCTGATTTGCCGTTCCCGGTCCTCATCGTATCCGCCGGTAATTTGGCAACAGAAATGCTTGAAAGCGCTCAAGGAAAGAATAATGCTTATGGTCGCATACCTCTATATGTCCCAGGCAAGAAAGGCTTTGCTGGCAGGGTGCGCAGACAATGCACGTTAAACTACAAAATTGACCCGATAGATTCGTACATTCGTAAAGAGGTTCTTGGTTTGAAAAAGGGTCAGCGGGCGCCGAAAGGAGCGTGGGTAGAGCAGGTCATCGGAATATCCTGGGAAGAGCGCCATAGAGCAAGACAGCCCAGCAAGGCCTGGCAGCAATTCTCTTGGCCTCTCATTGAAAAAAAAATGAGACGCTACGATTGTCTTGTCTGGATTGACAGGCACGGATATCCGACCCCTCCCAGATCGGCCTGCACGATCTGCCCAAATAGGTCGCGAGAAGAATGGCGGTGGCTGCAGCAAAATGACCCGGAAGGATGGAGGCAGGCAGTGACGGTTGACCGTGCCATCCGTGGCGGGATGAGGGGTATCTCGGCCGGATCGTGTTATTTACATCGATCCCTGAAGCCGCTTGACGAGGTGGACGTGTCCGGTCCCGACGACTGGTTCGGAGGGAACCTGTTTGACGGGCTTGGCGGTTGCCAGGGGGCGTGTGGGTTGTAAGTAGCGAGAAGGCTGGTCAACATTTAACGCCAAAACACGCGACGATTTACATAACGTTGACGCTCAATCTGCAGGATTGGCTGCAAACCCAGTGCCACGAGCCCTCGCCGGAAGAGGTCGAACAAATGGTCCGCCGACGTAGGGCGAGCTTGTACTCTCACTGACCCTTTTTCGTGCGACCAATAAAGCCGTCCCCGGTAGACTTCGGGGGCGGCTTTTTGCAAACAGCAGTGCCTCTTGAAAAATAACCAGACAAATGGCTGGTTTTGGCAGGGTGGTTGCAGCAACAACCTTGAACCACTTGTGTCAATGTTTGATTAATTTGCGAAAGAGGCTTACAATGTCTAAAAGAGAAGGTCCGCGTGAACCAGTGCCAGCGCCACCCCCGGGGCCAAGAGAATCACCCGGCAGGAAAAACGACTACAGTGAAGGCTACAGTGACGGCGGCAGGCCGCGCACCACCACGATCGTGGATACACATCCACCCCCGCCGCCTCCTGGTCAGGACAAAGGTGGAGACCAAAAATGACCAACACGGAAGCCGGGCAAGACCACAGGATTCATAATCTTTTGTTCGGTGTACGCCGATCCATTCGTTACCATAATCGGCGCCGAATGTTCTTCGATCGCTGGGCTACATTTACCAGCGCCATCTCGGTCATATTCGGCTCGGCTACCGTACTGGCTTTACTCAAAGGCCAGGGCGGCGAACTCTACGCCGCCCTGGCTGCCACCACGGTGACGCTCTTTTCCGCCGTCGATCTGGTGGTCGGCACATCAAAAACCGCCCGGCTTCACGCCGACCTGTCCAGACGGTTCATCGGTCTTGAGAAAGAAATCATCGCCACCCCATCCCCGACCGAAGACGACATGATCCGTCTGGCAGGCTCCCGTCTGGACATTGAGGCCGACGAACCCCCGGTCCTCCGGGTCCTGGACTCTCTTTGCCACAATGAAATGCTCCGCGCCATGGGTTATGATAAGGAGCAATTCCTGCGCATCCGTTGGTACCAGCGCATTGCTCCAAATCTCATCGATATCCGCGAACACGCTATCTCCTAAAAAGTCATCGGACGCTCATCAGCAATGAGTGGTGACAAGAGAAGGGTCAAGTTTTCGGCTGCGAAAGGTGGGTGCGGGTGACAGGAGAAGCGCCTATTTTTTCCGGCTAAAACGAAAATGGGTGACAAGAGAAACGCTGATCGGTGCCAAAACGCGCGCCGCTTTACACTAAAAAGTCATCGGACGCTCATCAGCAATGAGTGGTGACAAGAGAAGGGTCAAGTTTTCGGCTGCGAAAGGTGGGTGCGGGTGACAGGAGAAGCGCCTATTTTTTCCGGCTAAAACGAAAATGGGTGACAAGAGAAACGCTGATCGGTGCCAAAACGCGCGCCGCTTTACATGAAATAATACTCATTTTATTTATGGATTCACAGATTTTGTTCCAAACTTTGTTCAAAGGTCACACCAACCAAAAACGGCCTGGACGAAGACCCGTCCAGGCCGTTGATTTTTTTGGTGAGGCGTGAAAGATTCGAACTTTCGACCCGCAGATTAAAAGTCTGCTGCTCTACCAACTGAGCTAACGCCCCGCATGAGGGACCCCGATGGTGGGTCGAACAGACCCTCTCCGACTCAGGGGACCGGCAATATAACAGAATATCCTCGCGGGGAGAAGTCCTAAGCGAACACATTTCCGCCAAAATCCGAAAAAATTTTTTTTTCTTGCAAATTTTTGTTTATGAACGCTTTTTTTCGTCCGCGTGACCAATACCCGCCGTTGGCCGGCATTCTCCATCTTTTTCGTGTCCAGGGGTGGGAGGGGTGAAAAATTGTCTGGATCGGGCAACGCATAGGTTGCGATCCGGCGATCTGTAGGTCATCCTGAGCGGAAAAATTAACGTCACGCACCATTCAACAGGAGAAGATTACGATGTCCAAATCGATTCGTGTCGCCGTGACCGGAGCCGCGGGCCAGATTGCCTACAGCATTCTTTTCCGCCTCGCCTCCGGCGATCTATTTGGAAAAGATCAGCCGATTCGCCTGCAACTTCTGGAAATCCCCCCGGCCATGAAAGCCCTGGAGGGGGTGGTGATGGAGTTGGACGACTGTGCCTTTCCCCTGGTGGAGCGCATCGATGTCACCGACAGTCCCGAAGAGGCCTTCGATGGGGTCAACTGGGCGTTTTTGATCGGTTCCCGGCCGCGGGGCAAAGGAATGGAACGGGCCGATCTGATCAAGGTCAACGGTCCCATTTTCGTCGGCCAGGGCCAGGCCTTGAACAAGGGTGCCGATGATGTGCGGGCCATGGTGGTGGGCAACCCCTGCAACACCAACTGCCTGATCGCCATGAGCAACAGCGACGTGCCCAATGACCGTTTTTCGGCCATGATGCGCCTGGACCAGAACCGCTCCATGAACCTGATCGCCGGCAAGGCCGGAGTGGCGGTGACCGAGGTGTCCAACATGGTCATCTGGGGCAATCACTCCAACAACCAATATCCCGATTTCGAGAACGCCCGCGTCAAGGGTCGTCCGGTAACCGAGGTGATCACCGATGAGACCTGGTTGCGGGAAACCTTCGTCGAAACGGTGCAAAAGCGTGGCGCCGCCATCATCGCCGCCCGGGGCTCTTCCAGCGCCGCATCCGCTGCCAACGCCGCCCTGGATCATGTCAGCTCCCTGATCAACCCGACCCCGGCAGGGGACTGGTTTTCCGCCGCCGTCCGCTCCGACGGTTCCTACGGTTCGGATCCCGGCCTGATCTTTGGCCTGCCCCTGCGCACCGATGCCAACGGCAAACAGGAGGTGGTGGAAGGGTTGACCCTGTCACCCTGGGCGCAACAACAATTCGACAAGGTGTTGAATGAACTCCGTCAAGAGCGGGAGGTGGTCAAGGATCTTCTGAAGTAACCCGCTCGGGAGGCCCTGATTTCGTTGGAGAAAGGCATGAAGTTCATCGTATTTCTGGGGGATGGCATGAGTGATCGGCCCCTGCCCGGGCTGGACGGCCGGACACCCCTGATGGCCGCCAAAACCCCGAACCTGGACCGGATGGTCCGGGAAGGGGTGGGTGGTTGGTCCCTGAATACACCAGAAGGTTACTACCCGGGCAGCGATGTGGCCAACCTGGGGGTATTGGGATATGACGTCACCCGGTGCTACACCGGCCGCAGCCCCCTGGAGGCCGCCGCCATGGGGGTCGACCTGGGGGAGGCCGACGTGGCCTTTCGGTGCAACCTGGTCAATCTCGGTGATGACTATTCAGTGATGGGCGATTTTTCCGCCGGTCACATCTCCACCCCCGAGGCGGCCGGTTTGATCGACCATCTCAACCGGGAGCTGGGCGACGAACGGTTTCAATTTCATCCCGGTGTCAGCTATCGCCATTTGCTGGTCTGGAAAAATGGCGGGGCCGACCTGACCTGCACCGCCCCCCATGACATATCCGACCGTCCCATCGTCGGCCATCTGCCATCCGGAAAGGATGCCGCCCCCATCGGCGCCTTGATGCGGGCCTCCTGGAAATGTCTCGCCGATCATCCGATCAATCAAAAACGGGTGGCGGCCGGAAAGGTGGCGGCCAACAGCATCTGGCTTTGGGGCCATGGCGGTAAACCGGCCTTGACCCCGTTCAAGGATCGGTTCGGTCTTTCGGGGGGGATCATTTCAGCGGTGGACCTGATGCGGGGCATCGCCGCCCATATCGGTTTCGAGGCCATCCACGTGCCCGGGGCGACCGGATGGATCGATACCAACTATGCCGGCAAGGCCCGGGCCTGCCTGGACGGGTTGACCCGCCATGACATCCTGTTCGTCCACGTGGAGTCTCCCGATGAAGCGGGACATGCCGGACGCCTGGACTATAAAATCCAGGCCATCGAGGATTTCGATGCGCAGGTGGTGGGACCGGTGTTGGCAGGGATGGCGGCCAGGGGGCCCTTTCGCGCCATTGCCCTGCCGGATCATCCGACACCGATCAGCACCAAGACCCACAATTCGGATCCGGTCCCCCTGGCCCTGTTCGGGGCAGGGGTCATCCCGGATGGTAACAGCGCCTACGATGAACGGTTGCTCGAAACCGGCTCCATCTCTTTCAATCCCGGTTCGAGCATGATGGAAAAATTTATCAGCGCCGACGGTCCCATGTCGGAGTTCACCCGAAAAAGTGCCTGAAAAGGCTGTTGAAAAACCTTTCGAAAGCCTCATGCGGTCCACGGATGGACGGCCCGAAAAAACGCCTTGAAGGGCGTTTTTTCGGGAGACCTTCGCGGGTTTTGTCGCCGGTCGGGTGAAAAGGTGGAGAACCATCATCGAACGAACACGAAAAAAAACGCCCCCTGTTGCCGGGGCGTTTTTTTTCATCGTTCGTTTTTTTCTGCCGTTCCGGTGCGGGGATCGGCGACTCAGCCGGCGACCCGCTCGCGATTGCGGATCAGGGTCTGCAGCCGGCGCAGGGTTCGGGAGAGCCGGTCGGTCGGTTCACTGAGCAGATAGTTGTCGATCCCCCCGGCCCGATCCACCGAGCGCAGGGTACAGGTGGGGATGGTCACTCGGATGTGACGGTTCAGAGCCACGCTGTAGAGGGATTTTTTTTGGATATTGGGCAACCACTCGCGCCGGGTTTTGCGGTTGGAGTGGGAAACCTTGTTGCCGGTTTGGGGTGATTTTTGGCCAAGCGTGCTTTTCCGTGCCACGGTCTTCTCCTTACAGGGCGTCGGTAAGGTTTTGTCTGGATATGATCGGAAAGGTTTTCGTCGGTGACGGTCAGAAACCGAATGTTGCACCAAAGATTAAACACTGGATGATCACATGTGAATATGGCATCTTAACAGGGTGTTTCGTCAAGAGCAAGATATGGAATGGTGGGATGTTGGCGTGTGGTCTCTTCTACCGGTTTTCTCCCCCCTCTGCGGTCGACCGTCGGTTACCGGTTGATTCGTCGGGGAGTTCGGTCAATGGTTGCTGTGGGTAACGGACGTTTACCATGGAAAAAATCGATCTGAAGAAAAATATGGCGCAACTCATTCGTGAGTATCCACAACTGGTCGTCATTCTTGCCCGCCGGGGGATCAACTGTGGGGAGTGCCTGGCCTCCCAGGTGGATACGCTGTCCGATGTGTCGCGGATGTATCATCTGGACCTGGACAGCCTGGTCAAGGAGATCCGCATGGCCGGCGCCAAAGCCTCCGGGCCGGCCTGACAGGATCGATCCCTTCCGGTCCGGGACTCCCGCCCATGACGAACCCCGGTTCGACTCTCCGTAGCCATTTTTTCGGTGTTTTTCCGCAACTCCAACGATAGACCTGGCTTCACCGGCCATGTTAGATTCCCCGTGGATCGCAAACCGACCCGCTGATGAAACCCGGGCCGATCCGCAGGTTGAAACATTTTTTCGGTTGAAAAGGTGATTTGCAAGGTGGCGACATGACCGTGACAGACCGCTCGTTTCATGAACGGTGGGCCGCATTCCGCTGGGGATGCCGGTTCGTTATTCCGTTATTGATGGCCATTCTGGTCGGCGGTGTCTCGATGGATGCGCATGCCTCTTCCCTGCATGGGGAAAAACCCGCAAAGGCCGAGCGGTTTTCCTTCGATTCCCCGACCCCCGGGCTGGGGAAGAAGGGTCGGATCTACTATTATTATGTGATCGGCCAACTTTTGTTGCGGGAACGGCGCTGGGAAGAGGCGGAAAAGGCCCTGACCCGGGTAGCTGAAGCCGATAGTGGTTCCGTCGAATCCCGAATGTTGATATCGCATCTGGCCACCCAACGGGGCGATCTGAAACAGGCGATCCGCTATTCCAAGGAGGTGGTCGAGCGGGAGCCGGAAAACACCAAGGCCCGTCAACTGTTGGCCGGACTGCTCACCGCCACCCGCGCCTACAAGGAGGCGGCCCAACATTATGAGGCGCTGATCAAGAGCGATGCCAGCCATGCGCCGGCACGGATGATGCTGGCGCAACTGTACGGTCGTTTGAAAAAACCAAAAAAAGCCCGGCGTACCCTGGCGCCGCTCTTGAAAAACGAGGAGACCGCCTGGCGGGCCTACCTGGCCTTGGGACGGGCCTATGTTCACATTCCCGACCTGAAAAAGGCCCTGGGACCGTTTCGCAAGGCCTTGAAACTCTCTCCGGATCAACTGGAGCCGGTTCTGGCCCTGGGGGCGACCTTGCAGGAGTTGAACCGGGACAAGGAGGCGGAAAAGATCTATCGAAAATTTCTCGACGGCCATCCCGGCAACAAAGCGGTCCACAGCCGTCTGGGACGCCTGTTCCTGAATCAAAACAATCGAAAAGCGGCCCTGGACGAGTTTCAGACCATCACCCGCCTGGCCCCGGACAGCGTTCAGGCGCGCCTGACCAGCGCCCTGATCCTGATGAGTCAATCCCAATATGAGAAAGCCTTGAAGGAGTTGCGGCTGGCCGAGGCCACCAGTCCGGAAAACGGCAGTATCCACTATTACCTGGGGCAAGCCCTGGAGGCCCTCGATCGGGACAAGGAGGCTGAAGAGGCCTATAGGAAGGTTTCGAAAAAAGAGCCCTTCCACTCCCAGGCGCAAATTCGTCTGGCCTATATCGAAGCGGTCCAGGGCCGGCGCAAGGATGGTATCAAACGGGTACGGACCTTGCTGGATGCCGATCCGGACAATCTGAAGTTTCTGGTGGCGGTGAATGTTCTGCTGTTGCCGGAGGAGGATTATGAAGGCGTCGTGGAGACCGCCACCAGGGGGTTGAAGATCGATCCCAAGAACACCCGGTTGCGTTTCAACCGCGCCATGGCCCTGGACAAGTTGAAGCGGTGGCCGGAGGCGGAGAAGGATCTTGAAATCTATATCAAGGAAAACCCCAACGATGCCCATGCCCTGAACTATCTGGGCTACTCCTGGGCCGACCGCAATGAAAAACTGGGTCGGGCCTTGAAGCTGTTGGAAAAGGCCACCCGTCTGGCGCCGGGCGATGGGTTCATCACCGACAGTCTCGGCTGGGTGCTCTATCGTCTCAAACGGTATGAGGAGTCGGTGGGACGCATGCGCGAAGCGGTCCGGTTGGAACCGGACGATCCCACCATCCGTGATCATCTGGGTGATGTCCTTCAGGCCATGGGCCGGATCGAAGAGGCCTTGGCCGCTTGGCGGGAAGCCTTGAAGTTGGACAAGAAAAACAAGGCGATCCAAGAAAAGATCGAAAAACATGCGCCCAAGCCCTGAGCGGATTTTTCCTGTGCTCCCCTCATGCCGGACGGTCATTGCGTGGGTGTGTCTGGCTTCCCTGATGATGGCCGGCTGTGTCGCCGGTCCCTCAACGCCGGTGTTGGAAGGAACGGCCCTGCAACGATTGTTGGCCCTGCATCAACGGGAACAATCGAGCCGTCGTGCCCAACTGCAACAGTGGCTGGTGCAGGGATTTTTTGATTTCGAGAGTGAAAATGGCGGGCGTCGTCATCGCCTGGTGGTGCGTGGTGAGGGGGATCGGCGGGCCCGGGTGCGGGTATTCGGTCCGTTTCAACAGATCGTCCTCTCCCTGTGGTTGGGAGAGGAGGAGATCCATTTTTTGGATGCCAACCGCAAAGAGACGGTGATCGTGCCGTCCAATGCCCGGGGTTTGGCCTACCTGACCGGCATCTGGATGGAACCCCGGCGACTGATCGAGGTGTTGACCGGCCTGGGCGGCGGCGAGGGGATACGGGGTGACAGCAGTGATGATTTGATGACCGCCACCGGGGAACGCCTGCGGCTGGATGGCGCCAGCGGGCGGATCCTGGAACGTTCCCGCCACAATGTATCGGGCTACTCCTGGTCGGTTGTCTATACGTGGCCCACCACTGCCGAAACGACCTCCCGGCAAGGGGTCCACCCGGTCATGCCCGATCAGGTGGACATCACCCTGAAACCGGCCCGGAGTCGGTTGAATGGGGAAGAGTCGACGATCAAGCTGAAATATCGCTTGAAAAAGTGGCAACTCCCCTCGGAACCGTTTGCCGGCGAGTGGTTCACCATCGGCCGGTTACCGCCGGGATATCGGACGGTTCGACCGGAATCCGGTGGGAAGAGTCGGTAATCCTTCATGAATCGTCCGGAAGAGCCGAGGATGACCATGGAACCGGCCGTCACCGTCCCGGGCCGGTCGTGGCGTTTTTCCGCACCGGCCAAGGTCAACCTGTCCTTGCGGGTGGTGGGGCGTCGGCCCGACGGGTATCACCTGTTGCAGACGGTGATGACCTTTTTTCCCCTGTTCGACATCCTGGAGATCACCCCCACCGACGGTCCTTTGTCCCTCACCTGTGATCCCCCGGTGACCGGTATCATCGAGGAAAATCTGGTCCATCGGGCGGCGGTGGCGTTGCGTCGTGAAACCGGGACCGGACGCGGCGCCCATATTCATCTGCAAAAACACATCCCCCATGGGGCCGGGCTCGGTGGGGGTTCTTCGGATGCCGCCAGTACGCTGCTGGCCTTGAACGCCCTGTGGGAGTTGCGGCTGCCGCTGGAAAAATTGATCGATATCGGTGTGGCCCTGGGGGCCGACGTGCCGATTTTTCTCGGTGGCCGGGCCGCTTTGGCCCAGGGGGCGGGGGAACGGTTGACCCCGTTGCCGACCCTGCCGGAGGTGGAACTGTTGTTGGTCAACCCGGGGGTGGTCTTATCCACCGGCAGCGTTTTCAAGGCCCTGGCCGGTCAATTCAATCTTTCCCGTCCACTCATGGCCTTGCCCGGAACGGTGGATTGGCACATGTCGGACCTGCTGGAAAACGATCTGCAACCGGCGGCCTGCCGGTTGGCGCCGATCATTGATGAAATCGTGGCCGCTTTGAAAACAAGCGGCGCCACGGCGGTATTGATGTCGGGCAGCGGCTCTTCGGTTTTTGGTCTTTTCCCGAATGCACACCATTCGCAACGGGCGCTGAACGGGTTGAAAACCAGCCATCCGCAGTGGCAAATCCATCAAGGACGCACCTTTAACATCCATCCCTTTACAGAAGAGTGGGCAGTTGGGGTATAATCCCCGTCGATCATTTGTTGGGCTGTCGCCAAGCGGTAAGGCACCGGATTTTGATTCCGGCATTCCCAGGTTCGAATCCTGGCAGCCCAGCCATTAAATCAATAAGTTACGCGCTCTCTACCTTGGCCTGTATAATATAAAATGGCCATATGCAATTATACTGTATAATTTTTTTCCCTGGCCTACCCTCCGGCCTTTCCCTTGATTCGCTCCTGAATCGGGGTTATCCGCTCCACCGTCCGCCGCTTTATGTAGTGTTCCGTCATCTGAATTGATGCATGGCCGGCCAGACGTTGCGCGTCCATGCCAAGCTGTTTGGCGTCGGTCAGCGCCTTGGCCCGAATATCGTGGAAATGGAAGTCTTCAACGTCCGTTTTGAGCTTGGCTGAACGGAACATGCTTTGGATGCCGGATCGGGTGTAGGGTTTCCCGCTCCGGCCGTGAAACAGGTGCAGACCACCGACCAGCTTGTTCTGGGATCGAATCCGCTCCACCAACTCTCGAAGTTCCGGTGTCCACTCAATCAGGATGCGTTTGGCCGCCATGCCTGCCCGTCTGGATTTGTTGATTTCGATCAAGATGCCATCGTTCTGAAGATCGGAAAGGTGGATTTCGAGGATGTCGCCAATGCGGAGGGCTGTCAGATAGGCAAAATCCATCAAGTGACGGATGGTTTCGTTTCCAGCCTCCTTGACGGCCAAAAACTCTGCATCGGTGACATATCGGTTCCGTTTTGGGGTGGATATTTTTTTGATGTCGCGACAGGGGTTGGTTTCGACGATCCCCCATCTGATGGCCATGGAAAAAACGTGGGAGAGTAGGGCAATCTCACGGTTTGCCCGGGTTGAGGCTGTTTTCCCCCGTTTGTCCAGGTAGGCGTAAACATGCTTCGGTTTGATGCTTTCAGGAAGCATTTCCCCAAAAACACCCTGTAAATTTTTGATTTCAGCTTGGTTATCCTGATAGGTTCGTGGCGCTTTCTGGGGAGCGATTTCGGCCATGTAGCGGTTGAAAATCTCCCCCATGGTCCCCTGAATCACCTTTGATTCCGAGTTGAGTTCGGCCCAGCGTTTTTTTGTAAGCGATTGGCAAACCCCAGGCTCCCGCGTCAGAATTTTTTCTGCCA
>CAYFNE010000115.1:0-15287 GCA_964344355.1 uncultured Magnetococcales bacterium | reverse complement strand
CATGAAAGTTTTTTTGTTGCTTTCATCAACCCACAAATTTACTTCAGGGTGGTCTGTGTATGGCACTATTATTTATAATATTGGACGGGACGATAAAATGCGCGGCAGGCAGGTATATATTACCATGCAACAGGTAACTATGAATCCATCAAAGGTTGAAGGACATTAAAGTCAGGAGAGACGGGAATCACTCGCTCGAAAAGGCAGGTCATTCATCAATAGTTAATGCCGGTTTTGGCGGAACAGGCGAACTGTGAGGTGCAAAAAACAACAAAAGGATGGTGTCGATTTCCTGGCAGAGTCAACGAATATCCATCTGACCAGGACTTCCACTTTGCCCACATCTGTTGAATGAAACCGTTTCGTTTGCAGAATGACCTGTTGTTCAACAGTGAAAGTGTGAAACATCGAGCGGTTTCGGGGTTTTCCCGGGGTTGTCGCCCTCCGGGGCCAGCCAACGCGCCAGGTCCGTGCGCAACTCCCGGCCCCGGACCGATTTGGTCAGATGGCCATTCAGGCCGGCGCGCTTCTATTTTTCCCGATCCCCTTCCACTTTGGCCAACCCCTGTAGGAGCGAGCTTGCTCGCGAACCAGGCAAATCAAAGCTCCGTGCGGGACTTTTCGCGAGCAAGCTCGCTCCTACGGTGCGTCGTGAAGTGTAAGGCAGTCTGATCGGTCCCGAACTCACAATCAGAGAGATCGTTTGTCAATTTGTGCCAATTTCAACAGGTGATGCAACAATCCCCTTTTTATTGGTGTATTGCCGTGAATTGGAATAGAGATTCGGGCGGGATGCCCCGGTTTGGTGTAAACATGGTGACTCCCGTGCACCCGTTGCAACACCCATCCGTTTTTCTCCAGCAAACGAGCCAACTCTTTACCGGTCAGGAGCTTCAAACGGCAATCTCCATAACCCGACTCTGGCCGTTCGTCTGTATGTCCTGTACGTCGACCGACAAACATGCATCCACGGCTTCATAGATGTTGCTCAGCAACTCTTCAAAGGTTTCCCCCTGTGTGGCACACCCGGATATTGCCGGCACCTCCGCCCAATAACCGCCTTCTTCCGCTTCGTGAACAATCACTTTCAACTTCATGGGATGCTATTCCTTATCGGATCCTCTGCCCAAACCGCCTTCCATATTTTGATTATCACATGCCCAACGGCAAATCGATGCAAAAAAATTCCCCGCCTCCGACCGGCAGAGGGAAACCTCTTCCCTGGCTGACTCTTCGAAACGCCAAAAACTCCCGGCCCCGGACCGATTTGGGCAGATGGCCATTCAGGCCGGCGCGCATCCATTTTTCCCGATCCCCCTCCCTGGAAAAATGGCCCGGCGGATTTTTCACCGCTTGAAATCCGGAAAAATGATACAGTGCCGTGGATATGTACCGTCATCGGCATTTGTCAACGCCTTTATACGAGCGGGGAGTTTTGATCATGCGCGTGGCCCGGGAGTTTCATAACCCTGACGTGGCTTACCGGCTGGAGACGGTTCGGGAGGATGCGCTGAAAGTCTTTCTGGAGACCGCCCCCGAAGATCCCGAGGCCGTAAAGCTCCGGGAGTGGCAAATACGCGAGATCGAGGCGGGTCTCGAAGAGGCTGAGACCGAGAAAGGCATTCCGCACGAGGATATAAAAGAGTGGGTTGAAAGCTGGGGGACTGAAACCGAGCTCCCTCTCCCAAAAAGAGGGTAACCTGGAGCAGACGCGCCCGGGCCAACTTGAATGGCATCCGCCTCTACATTTTCCAGGACAATCCACAAGCGGCCAAAAAGGTTGCTCGATTATTTCTCGCACTACCTGCTGGCGCTGCACCTGACACCCAGCCCGAAAACGCCGGGGAGAGCCGTTTAACAGTTCAAAGCCAAACACCGTTTTTCGATTTCAATTGCACTGGGGGGCAAGACAGTTCCGTAAAAAAACGTCAATGCAACTGACGCGTTTTTTTCACTCTCGGAACGGCCAGGGCCTCCAGGGGATCTTTTCTGGCGGCGGTCGGTTTTTTGGTGCTCAGGTCCCAGTCGGCCTGGGAGATGGCGTCGGAGAGCAGTTGGCGGAAGGAAAACAGCAATTGGGCGTCCATGGCCACTTCGATGCCATACCCTTCGGTGGGGTGGAAACTGACCAGGAATCCGCTGCCGCCACCGGCCCGTATGCGGGCCTGGCTGATCAACACCGGAGCCGAACCCAGGGGGGTGACGGCCGGGTCCGGGGCGAATTCCGTTGAAAAATCGGCCTGGGAGGAGGCGTTCTCCTGCATGAAATCCAATATGGCGTTACGCGATTCGGGCGAGCTGGGCATGGCGATGTCCGGATGATTTTTCAGGGCCTGGCTCAAGGCCGGCCAAAACCGTTTGATGAAACGGCGGGTCATCCAAAACCGGAACTCCTCCCGATGCTGGGTGTTGATCTTGAACAACAAACGATCCTCCTCAGGCACATAGGCGGCCTGCGTCTGGTGGATTCGTTGGTTGATGGGCTGTGATTCCATATCCCGCTCCGCTGGCGGTTGATGCCGATCAGGAAGGGGGAGCCGACATCCGGCCCCCGACCGCCCGGGCCCCTCCCTGCGTTTCCGTCATTACCAGGGCCCCCGCACAGGAGGAACCGCTGCCGGCGGTACAAGCCAGACAGTGGTTGCCGGTCACCACCGGTCGGTTCGCCAGACAGCCGGGATCACAACCGGCCACGTGGTCGCCGCCGGCCGGTTCGACCGGCCGGTTCAGGGCCAGGTTGAAATCACAATCATAAAGACGGCCATCCCAGGCGACGCTGATCTGACTGCGGCACATCAATCCCGCCAGGGTATCGGGGTTGAACGACTGGTCGAGCAACGACCAATAGGCCGCCTCGCCACCCAGGCGACGCAAATCGGCCCGGAAACGGCCGATGGGCATGTTGGTGATGGTCAACAAATGGCTGAAAAAGACCCCGTGGCGGTTTTTCAGCTCTCGCCGATAATCGGCTTCGAGCTTTTGTTGGGCCGGCGGCAAAAAAGGACCGCCGGGATTATACACCAGGTCCAAGGGCAGGTCCGGTTCGATGCCATAACCATGACGGTTCAACCGGGCGAGGGCGGCGATGGCCCGCTCATGGGTGCCGGCGCCACGCTGGGCATCGACATTGCGTTCCAGGTAACAGGGCAGGGAGCCCACCAGCGCCACCCGCCGATCCCGCAAAAAACCGACCAGTCCGACCATTTCCGCTTCCAGATGGATGGTCAGGTTGGTGCGCACCCGCACCCGCAGACCCCGTTCCCGCAACGCATCGATCAGCCGTTTGAAATGGGGATTCAGCTCCGGCGCCCCACCGGTCAAATCCACCAACCGGCATCCGGCCCGGTCCACCAGGTCCAAGGCCTGCTCCATGATCGGCCAGGACATGCTCTCGCGGCGGTCGGGGGAGGCGGCCACATGACAATGGTTGCAGGCGAGGTTGCAGCGCAACCCCAGATTGAGCTGAACCGTCTCCAGCTTTTGCGAGCGCAGGGTTTGATCACCGGTGAATTGAATCAAATTTTTTTCAAAGTCGTTCATACCAATCCGTTGGCAAATCGCTCATGCGGATATACCGTCCGTTGGATCCCAGTGCCGATTATGCCCCACCCGTGGGCTGGCGCAACGGAAATTTATTTCAAAAAATAGGGATATCGCCGGTTGGCGGCTCCAGAAAGGCCGATTGGGCGGCCAGCGGCGGGGTGTGCGTTCTTCCGTCGGCCAGCCGCACTTCCGGTCCGATGGGACGGATCGTCGACGGTCCGGCCAGGGCCGTTCCCACTTTTCGAACCGTGGCCATGACCGGCCGAACGGAGGAAAATTTGCCCGGAAAAGCGATCAAAACCTGCGATTTTCTCATCATCGGCGGTGGCATCATCGGTCTCTCGCTGGCCCTGGCCTGCCGCCGCCGTTTTCCAAAGGCCACCATCCTCCTGCTGGAAAAAGAGTCCGATTGTGGTCTGCACGCCAGCGGCCGCAACAGCGGTGTGTTGCATGCCGGTTTTTATTACCGCGCCGATAGTCTCAAGGCCCGTTTCACCCGGGATGGTTGCCGGCACTGGCGGGCCTATTGCCAACGGCGGGGGTTGAAAATCAACCCGTGCGGCAAGTTGGTGGTGATGCGTGACGCCTCCGAGCGGTCCACCCTGGAGACGCTGGCGCAACGGGGAGAAAAAAATGGCGTCGATCTGGAGATCCTCACCGAGGCGCGGGCCAAACGGATCGAACCGCGGGTGAAAACCCACCAGGTGGCCCTCTACTCCCCCACCACCGCCGTCATCGATCCCCGGCAGATCATCCGCGCCCTGCTGGCGGAAGCGCACGCGGCCAACATCGATATCTGGACCGGTTGCCTCTTCCTGGGCCGCACCGGCAACGACATCCTCAGCCAACGCGGCACCGTGTCGGCCGGTTATGTCATCAATGCCGCCGGTCTGCAGGCCGACCGCATCGCCCGGGCCTTCGGTTTCGCCGAAGAGTACGCCATCCTGCCCTTCAAGGGGCTCTACCTGTACAGCGATGCCGCCCCGGGGACCTTGAAAACCAACATCTATCCGTTGCCCGATCTGAACAATCCCTTTCTCGGCGTCCATTTCACCCTGACCGTCGATGGCCGCCTCAAGGTGGGTCCGACGGCCATCCCGGCCTTTTGGCGCGAACACTACAAGGGAATGGAAAATTTTCGCACCGACGAGTTTTTCACCATCCTTTACCGCCAGGCCCGGTTATTCCTGGGCAACGATTTCTCCTTTCGCCGCCTGGCCGTTCAGGAGATGAAAAAATATCGAAAACAAAACCTGATCGACCTTGCCGGCCATCTGGCCCGCCTCGATCCCGGCTGGCGCTGGCACTGGGGCCGTCCGGGCATTCGCGCGCAACTGCTGCACCTCCCCAGCCGCCGTCTGGTGATGGATTTTCTCTTCCAGGGCGACCACCACTCGTTCCATGTCCTCAACGCCGTCTCCCCCGGTTTTACCTGCGCCCCGCCCTTTTCGGCCTGGCTGGTGGAGCGGATTCGGGAAAAAATGGGGTGAGCGATTCATTCCCCCCGGTTCCAGGTCGTTCACCCGATGGATCCATTTTGACAACGGCTCGACATTTTCCTACCCTTGCCGAAATCAGGACCCCCCTCCCCACCACCAATCCGGATCGTTACGTCATGTTTTTTTTCCGCTTTTCCCTTTTGGGAATTTTTTTACTGGTGTTTCAACCCGTCCTGACCGCCGCCGAGGGGAGCAACCGGCAAGGGGCCTCACAACTGGTTTTTCTGGCGGTGGGCGATCAGGGCAGCGGTGATCACAACCAGCGGCGGGTGGCACAAGCCATGGAGCGGGTGGCCCGGCAAGGGGATGGCATCGATTTCGTCCTGCTGCTGGGGGACAACATCTACGAAGAGGGGGTCGAATCGGTCGATGACCGCCAGTGGCGGGACAAGTTCGAGGCGATCTACACCGGTGCCACCCTGAGTAAAACCCCCTTTTTCGCCATTCTCGGCAACCATGACGCCCTGGGCAACCGCCGGGCCCAGATCGACTATGCCAAACGGGGATCGGGTCGATGGCACATGGACTCTTTTTATTATTTTCGCGATTTTGGCCGTATTGGCCAACGACCGCTGCTGCGGGTGGTCTTTCTGGATACCACCGGCGACGATTTTTCCAAGGCGGCACAGGTGGGACTGTTAAAGCGGGCCTTCCAAAACAAAGCGGACGGACCCCTCTGGAAAGTGGTTGCGGGACACCACCCCCTCCGTTCCAACGGCCCGCATCGCATCAAGCCAACGATCAGTTCCTGGTTCAATCCGGTGCTCATTTCCACCGGCGTCGACCTCTATCTGTGCGGCCACGATCATAATCTACAAATGATTCAACCCCCGGGAGAGCCCCTTTATGTGGTATCCGGGGCCGGTGGCCGCCGGCTCTACCAAATGAACCAACGGGATCCCCACTCCCGGTTCGCCGTCAGCCGGCACGGTTTCATGAAAGTGACGGTAAATGCCCGGCAGATGATCATCGATGCCCATGATGATCATGCCCGGCGCCTGCATCGGCTGACCTTGAACAAACCGGATGAACGGTAATATTTTGAAAATTCATTTTGCATTATCAAGAAGCGGGTTGAGATTCGGAACAAGCCGGTAGCGGTAGGGCGGGGTTACGTCCCCGCCGAATGGCCATCCCGCCCCCTGTTTTATCGTTGACGACCAGCCTCAAAATATCATATCCGGATCATCGGTCCCAATGATATAGTGAAAACCACCCTCACCGCAGACTTTTCTCAACTGTTTGACAATACGTCTTGACTTTGCAACCGTATCATTCGGTCCAGCCATGTAGAGCGGTTTGCCGTCCTTGCCGAACCGGTATTCCGTCGGACAAAGAGAGGCGTCCACATCGCCGAACAGAAGGCTGGCAACCTTATAGTCCGGATGGGGTTTCAATCCCAATTTATTGGCATATTCCACGGCGGACTCGACTATTTTTTTGGCACAGGATGGATGAACCGGTTCCAGTTCAAATCGAGCCCGGTTTTGCTCGATGTATGATTCATAATCACCGGCCGGGCCGATCCGAAAAAAAGCATCCTTGACGCCCAGGCACCATATGTCGACCAAAAATTGTCCGGAGGCGATATCGCCATTGGCCATCCTCCGACTGAAAATGATGCTGCCCATGCCGTTCTGGAACAGGTTTGTCATTTGGAAGCACTGATCGACGGGCGACCGGGCGGCCCGGGCCAATCTCATGGCCATGGAAAGCTCGGCCCGGAGTCCCCCGCGTTGGTTATGTGCTCTCTTTTTGGCTTTTTGCCGTGTCAATTTTTGCTGCCGTCGTTTTTGATTGATAGCCATGATCGTTCATTTCATCATCGAATATTTTTTCATGTATCCAGTATATGTCTCTTTTTCTCCCGGTTCATCAACAGGGAATACTCAAGCGCCGCGCCAGGCCCTCCAAAGCCGTCCTGGCGTTGGAAAAATCAATATTGAAGACGAACTCCTCAAGACGCCGCAGCTCCGTTTGAACCCCGGCTCCCGCCAATGCCTCCTTCAGGGAGGTCAGCGTTGAAAGCGCCGCCATGTCGCGTTTTTCAAGCAGTTGGGATAGTTTTCGGACCAGCGGTTTCACCCGCTCCCCGTCGATGGTCCCTTCGGCCACCGGCGCCGTGGTGGTGGATGGAGGCGGATCCCGATCGGCCGACTCCAGGCCCTGCACCATCACCAGGATCCGTTGAAACGCCTCTTCGAAACGGGCCAGCTCCACCACCGGCTCCCCTTCTCCGCTCATGATCCGGCGTTCCAGGGCGATGGCCATCCGGTGCAGCTCCTCGGCGGCGAGATTGCCGGCCATGCCCTTGATCGAATGGACCAGGTGGAAGGCGCGCTCGGTGTCGCCCTTTCCCAGGGCGGCACGGATCTCCTCGACCACCCGTTGATGGCTGCCGATTTTCAGGAACATGGACTTGAACACCGCCTGGTCGTTCATGAACCGTTTCATGGCCTGGCGCATATCGATGCCATCGAGGGTGAACGGGAGCGGCTCCCGGGACCCTGCCGCCGGTTCGATGGGCGGCGCCACACGGCCGGCGGGACGGGTGAGTGTGGCCGGATCGATCTGTTTTTCCAATACGGAGAACAGCTTGCCGGTATCGATGGGTTTGGCGACATGATCATTCATACCGGCATTCAGACACCGCTCCCGATCCCCCTTCAAGGTGTGGGCGGTCAAGGCGATGATGGGGATGTTTTGGCGGCGCCGGTCCCGGCGGATACGGCGGGTGGTCTCGAAACCGTCCATATCCGGCATCTGGATGTCCATCAACACCGCATCGTAGTGGGTCCGACCCACCATGTGGATCGCATCCCGACCGTTATCGACCTCTTCCACGATCAACCCCGCTTTTTCCATCACCGCCCGGGCGATATCCCGGTTGAGGGTATTATCCTCGACCAGCAACACCCGGGCGCCGCCGATTTTTTCCCCGATCCGTTGTTCGATGGTGAGCCGTTTTTCGGCCTCCCGGTTTTTGGCATCGCACCCGTTCCGTTGCGGATCGGCGACCTCCTGGCCGATGACCGACATGATGGCGTCGAACAGCGATGAGCGGCAGATCGGCTTGGACAGCCAGACCCACCCTTCGGTGGGGCGATGGACGGATTCACCCCCCTGTACGGTCAAAAGGATGATCTTGGGAAAGGGCGTCGCCGGAGAAACGGCCGACAGGGATTCGAACAGCCGCTGGACCGTTTTTTCCCCGCCGCCGTCCGGCATCCGTTGATCCAGCAGCAACAGATCATAGGACTCCCCGGCCTCGGCGGCGACCCGCAACTCCTCCCAGGTGTCCCGAAAGGACAACGTGGCCGCCACCACCTTGAACTGAAAGGCATGCAGGGCCTCCACCAACATGCCCCGGGCGGTCTCGTTGTCATCCATGACCAGGACCCGGAGATCGCGAAAACATTCCGGCACGATCATCCGGCGCGATTCGGCCCGCTCGCTGCGACCGAACTCCGCCGTGAAACGGATATCGCTGCCGATGCCGGGTTCGCTGCGCACCTTGAACGATCCGTTCATCATTTCAACCAGGCGTTTGCAGATGCTCAATCCCAGGCCGGAGCCGCCCTGTTTGCGGGTGGTGGAACCATCCCCCTGTTCAAAAGGGAGGAACAGGCGCGACATCCGTTGCGGAGACATGCCGATGCCGGTGTCCCGGACCGCGAACTCCAGGCGGACCCGATCGGGTGACAGCCTGGTCGGTTCCACCTTGATGGCGATTTCTCCCCGGTCGGTGAACTTGATGGCATTGCTGAGCAGGTTGATCAGGATTTGTTTGAGGCGCGTGGCATCGCCGATGAGCCCGGTGGGACAGGCGTCGGAAACCCACAGGTTCATTTCAAGATTTTTTTCAACGATGTCCCGGCGAAAAAACACGGTCAGCACATCGCACAACTCCAGGAGATCGAACGGGGCCGGCTCCAACATCAGTTTTCCCGCTTCGATCTTGGAAAAATCCAGAATGTCATTGATCACCCGCAACAGGGTTTGAGAGGCCCAGTTGATCCTGGTGAAAAAATCACGCGCCTCGGCCGGCAGATCACTGTCCAGGGCCAGACCGACATAACCGGTGATGGCATTCATGGGCGTGCGGATTTCATGACTCATGTTGGCCAGGAATTCGCTTTTGGCCCTGTTGGCCGATTGGGCCGCCTCCAGGGCCTCCTCCAACGATCGCAACAGCTGTTTCCGTTCGGAGATATCGTGGATGAAGGCCATGTGACAATGGTGCCCTTCCCGGGAAAACCCCGTCAGGCCCACCTCCAGATCGATGATCTTTCCATCGGCGTGCAAACCCGGCAGATCGATCCGGCGACCGGCCCTTGACAACTCTTCGGCCGGGACCACGGGATCGAGCAACAGTTTGCCGAGGGTCCGGCGATGATGCGGCGGCATGATCAGATCGGCGATTTCCCGGCCTATGGCGTCGGCCCGGGAAATACCGAACAACCGTTCCGCGGTGCGGTTGAACTCCTCCACCAACCCCCGGTCATCGGTGATGATGATGGCATCCAGGGCGTTGTCGAAAATGGCTTGCAGGTGGGTCTCTCTTTCCTGCAATTGCGCGGTCCGCTCCTTGACCTTGACCTCCAACTGGTCCCGGTGCGACCGCAACATCGCCTCGGTTTCGATCTGCCGCTGGATCTCCTGCTCCAGAGTTTTGATTTTTTCATCCAGCTCTTCCAGATCGGGCGGTTTCATCAGATAGACCCCGACCCCGAGATTGAGGGCGCCGATGGCGTCCCCCATCTCCCCATGACCGGTGATGATGATGAACCGCAGGTTGCCGAAGCGGCTTTTGGCCCGTTCGACCAGTTCCAGACCGTCCATGCCGGGCATGCGCAGATCGGTGATCAGGATATCGACCCGGTAGGTGTCGAGGACTTTCAAGGCCTCTTCCCCGTTCGAGGCCGTGTGGACGGTATAGTCCAGCCATTCGAGACCGGTTTTCAGGGCGTTGAGAAACTCCGGTTCATCATCGGTGACGAGCAGCTTGGCCTTGAACATGGTTCAGTTCCCCACGGTCCCGGCACCGGGCAGGTCGACCCGGAACACCGTGCCGGTTTCCGGATCGCTCTCGACCTGGATTTTTCCGTCGGCACTGGTGATGATGCCATGGATGATATAGAGCCCCAGTCCGGTCCCCTCCCGCATTTTCTTGGTGGTGAAGAACGGCTCCAGGCAACGGGCCTTTTCCGTTTCGGACATGCCGATGCCGTTGTCCCTGACCGTCAAGACCACGGCCGGCGGGTTCGACCCCTGAAACAGGCGCAACTCGATTCGTCTTTCAAACCGTTTGTCGGCCCTGGCTTTTTTGTTCACCGCATAACGGGCGTTGGAGAGCAGGTTGACGACGATCTGCTCGAAATGATTGGCATGGATTTTCACGCCGGGCAACCCATCCGGCACATCGAAGCTGAAGGTGATGCCATGCACCCGGAACTGTTCGCGGAAGAAGGAGAGCGCCGACCTGGTCGGCGGCGCCACATCGATGGTCTTGGCGGGAGAATGGCGTTCCCCATAGGCGAAGGCGCGCATGTTGTTGATGATGGTGGCGGCCCGATCCACCTGCCCCATCACCGACAGGCTGATTTCATTGATTTTTTCATTGGGCACCCGGTCGCCGCCGCGGGACATGAACTGCAGGTTTTGCAGCCAGAGACGAATGCTGGAGAGGGGTTGGTTCAATTCGTGGGCAATGCCGGTGGCCATCTCCCCCATGGCGGAAAGACGGCCGGTGTGGATCAACTGTGCCCGTTTTTCCTGCAACTCGCGCAGGGCCCGGCTCAACTCGGCGGTCCGGGTATCGACCTCTTTTTCCAGATGTTCCCGGTATTGACTCAAAATCAGATGGTTGTGAACCCGTTGCCGCACCGTTCCGGGATGAAAGGGTTTGACGATATAATCGATGGCGCCCAGCTCCAACCCTTTGCTCTCATCGAACAGGCTCTGTTTGATGGTGACGAAAATGACCGGGATCCGACGGGTGCGTTCATTTTCCTTCAAGCGCCGGATCACCTCGTAACCATCCATTTCCGGCATCAGGATGTCGAGCAGAATCAGGTCCGGCCGTGTGTCCGACCGGGCGACCTTCAGGGCCTGGGTACCGTTCAGGGCGACGGCCCGGTCATAATCGATCAATATCTGCTTGAGAATATCGGCATTGCTGCGCTGATCCTCGACGATCAATATTTTTTTCCGGTCGCTCTTGCCATGTGGCAACCGTTGGTCGGATGGCGTGACGGCGAAGGAGCCGGCTATTCGTTCGATCACCTGCAACGCCTCCGGAAAATCATAATTTTCGATGTGATTTTCCATCTCCAGGCAGAGGGGGAGGGCCGGAGTGGCGGCCAGGATCCCCTTGAGCCCGGTCAGCCACTCCTCCACATCGATGCCATTGTTGCCCAACCGCCGCGCCAGGGCGCCCAGCAAAACGGCCAACCGCCGCCGGTCGGCATCGGCCACCGGGACGGTTTCCGTAACGACCGGCGGCGGCTCGGCGGTCCTGGCCGGCGTCTCTCCCTTCAACCCCTCCAGGATGACCCGCAGACGGTTGTTGAAAACACGCAGGGCGGCCTGCCGGGCGTTCGGATCCCCCTTGTCCAGGGTGGACTCCAGACGACCGGCGGCCTCATGGAGGGCCGTGGCGCCGATATTGCCCGACAACCCTCTGATGATATGAACGTGCCAGCGCACCGTTTCCAGGTCCCCGGCGGCGGATGCGGCCCGAATCCGCTCGCCGGCCGACTCGTTTTCAGCCAGAAACCGCGCCAGGATGCGCCGGTAGAGTTTGACATTGCCGGCCACCCGTTCCAGGCCCGCCGCGGTATCCAGGCCAGGGATGTCCGGCAGATGCGCATCCCCGCGCAGAGCGGCGGGCAGTTCCGGTGGTACGGTGATGGGACCGACCCATTGGGAAAGGACCCCGTAGAGCCGTTCCGGACGAACCGGTTTGTTCAGGTGGGCATTCATGCCGGCCTGAAGATATTTTTTGATCTCCTCCGGTTGCGAGTGAGCGGTGAGAGCGATGATCGGCAGTTTGTCGAAGCGGGACTGTGAGCGGATCCGCCGGGCCGCTTCACAACCGTCCAATCCGGGCATGCGGATGTCCATCAACAGCAGATCGAACGGATAGCGTTTGAGCATGGCGGTCGCTTCGTGGCCGTCGGCGGCCACCTCCACCATCATGCCGATCCGTTCAAGCAGCTCCAGGACCACCTGGCGGTTGATTTCGTTGTCCTCGGCCAACAATACCCGGGTACCGCCGATCTTTTCCCCGATCTCCTCGGCGAGTCCCAGCACCACATGGGAGCGCCGTTCCATCGTTTCCGCCACTTGATGTTCCACGCCGGTGATGGCCCGAATCAGGCGGGAACGGGTGAACGGTTTTTCCAGAAACCCGTCGAAACCGGCCTGTTTTCCCCGAACCTTGACCCCCTCCTTGCCGAAGGGGGACAGAAGGATCATGCCGGGCAGCCGTAGCGGCCGGGTGGCCGCCACCTCGGCCCGGGTCTCCCCCACCAGGCGGATGCCATCCTCGCCGGACAACCGCCAATCGACCATGGCGAACAGATACCCCTCCCCGGCGCGGCTTTTTCCCACCATGTCCTTCATGGCCGCGGGACCGGAGGAAAAAACGACCGGATCCAGGCAGACCGAGCGCAGCAGACGGGCCAGCTGTTCACCCGAGGCCGGGTTGTCATCCACCACCAGCACCTTTTGACCAAAAAACCGTTCCGGAATGGATTGGACGCGCCGTTTATTGGCCGAGTGGTGTTCCACCATCACGCTGAACGTGAAGGTGGTGCCCACCCCGAGCCGGCTTTCAACACCGATCCGTCCATCCATCAGGGTGACCAGTTGACTGCAGATGGAGAGCCCCAGGCCGGTGCCACCGACCTGTTTCCCCACGGCCGGCTCCAACTGGATAAAGGGATTGAAAAGGTGGGGCAGGGCATCGGCGGGAATGCCGATGCCGGTATCCTTGATACTGAAATCGAGCCGGTAACGGCCCCCTTCCCCCTTTTCCGGTCGGCAGGCGACGACGATATCCCCCCGCTCGGTGAACTTGATGGCATTGCGGATGAGATTGATCAACACCTGCTCCAGCCGGATCACATCCCCCAACAACACCTCGTTGAATTTTTCCGGCGCCAGGATGGCCAGTTCCAGTTCCTTGTCCGCCACCTGCTTGCTGAACAGGTCCGCCAGGCGATCGAAGAGATCGTGCAGATCAAATTTGACCGGCGACAGTTCCAGCCCACCCGACAATATTTTTGAAAAATCGAGCACATCGTTGATGATGCCCATCAACGACCGGGAGGCGTTCTCGATCTTGGCCAGGTAGTCCATGGTCTTGGGGGAGAGCGATGAGGTCAGGGCCAGATCGGTGAAACCCAGCACCGCATCCATCGGTGTGCGGATCTCATGGCTCATGTTGGCGAGAAATTCGCTTTTGGCCTTGCTGGCCGCCTCGGCGACCTCCAGGGTCTCCATGAGTGACTTTTTCAACTGTTTCCGGGAGGTGACATCATGGGCGAACAGGCTGAAGAACAGACCATCCGAGCGTTTGTGGGCGGCCAGGGCCACCTCCAGGTCGATGATCCGGCCATCGGCCTTCAAACCGGGTATCTCGATGCGCTGGCGCACCCCGGATGGGGTGGCGCCCATCGCCGAATAGTGGGCCAAGGCCTCGCGGAACGGTTCCTCGTGGCTGTCGGGGACGATGAAATCGGCGATATGGCCACCGATAATGTCCGGCAGGGAATAACCGAACAGGGCTTCCGCGGCCGGGTTGTACTCCTGCACCCGCCCGTCGCCATCGGTGGTGATGATGGCATCGAGGGCATTGTCCATGACCAGCCGGTGCCGGCTCTCGAACCATTCCACCGTTCGGTTCCGTTCCAGCCGCTCGACCTGTTGCCGGCAGCGGAACATCAAGGCGTCGTCGGACCGGGATCCCGTGAGAAAATCATCGGCTCCCGATTCGACCAGGGACATGGCGGCATTCGAATCCCCCTCCGGCACCAGGACGATGATGGCCGCCATTTCCCGGGAAAACCGGTTGCGAAGATTGCGGATGAATCCGGGGGCATCACCGTCGAGCGGGGAGAGGGTCACGACGATCAGGCGGGGTTTCCCGTCATCCCCCCGCCGCAGGGCCTGCCCGGGATCCACCCTCTCCACGGCCGCGAAACCGAAACGGCGGAAAAGGCGGACGGATGCGGAAGAGCGCTCTTTCGAGCCGTCAACGACCAGGACCCTGATGGCGCCGTTTTTCCAGAATCGCTCCAGGAGATGGCGCAACGCCGGGATCGTCTGCGGATCATCCCGGCGCCATCGCGCCAATACCCCTTTTTTGCTGAGATCATCCCCGGAATCCGACCAATCGGTCTCCGTCAACAGCACCGAGGGCAGATCATGGTCATGGAACAAGCCGATGAAGGGATCCGCCGAACCGTCCGCCGCTCCGAGAACCACGATAGCCAGAAAAAAACCGGCCCGTTTCTCCCGCAACAACCGTTCGCTTTCCGCCAGGTCCGATACCGACACCACATCGGAATCGGGAAAACCCTGTATACGGTCGATGGGAAAGGGTGAATGCCCATCAGAAGGATCGATGAATAGAATGGAACGCATGAAACGGCCTGTTTTTCAATATGTCCCCGTCGACATCGGCAACGGCCATTACGGCTTTATCCGAGCCATCCAGGTCGATTGAACGGTGTTTATAATGATTCACAGGCTTGTCTGGCAAGAATTTTTGACAAGCGGCAGCAAATATTGAAATGGTTTTCAATACTTGTTCAAACCGCCCTGCTTTTGGGCCCCATTGAATCGTATCCCGTCCAATACCAGTGGATAGAGGCCATCAATGTCAAGGATTCATCTTGCGAATTGATGATTTGTCTACCTTTTTGGAGAAGATCAACGCCCGACTTTGACACCTCCTAGACACATTGCCCATGAAAGTTGCGCAAAAACAAAGCATTACACACAACACGAAAAATAGCCGTGTATATAGGATCTTAAGACATGTTCACGACAGGAGACGGTTTCTTGATTTCCAATAATTTCAACCTGTTGGATGCATTTTTTGTGGGGTCTGTTACCTGCCAAACGGTGCCGTTTGGACTCGACAATTGAGCAAGTTTGATCTGTTTAAGATCGTTCCGGATATTCGGTCGTGTATCGTAATGACCTAACCCGGTCTCGCTGGGAACAAAACCCACT
>CAYFNE010000114.1:0-15435 GCA_964344355.1 uncultured Magnetococcales bacterium | reverse complement strand
AGTGGGTTTTGTTCCCAGCGAGACCGGGTTAGGTCATTACGATACACGACCCAATTCGAACGGATCCTGAGAGAGGGGATCGTGCGCCTTCACGAACGGACCAACAAGGATCGCTTTGCGAAAAAACGGGATGATTGCCGAGCTGGTCCCATTCGGTAATGGATTGCGTTGAATCAGAAAATGAAAAGACGGGCAACAACCGCCTGCCCACGATCGCCATGAGGCACCGGGAGTTCCTGGAGGAACAGGGTTCATGAGTCCGATGTTAACCGTCAATATCGAAGATCTGCTCAATCAGAGTGGTGTTGAATCCCCACGAATTGAGTTCAAGGCTTCATGGAATGAGGCAACAACCGCTTACCAGGTGCTCAAGTCGATCTGTGCCTTTGCCAATGATCTCCAAAATCTGAACGGGGGCTACATCGTAATCGGCGTGGCGGAAAAAAATGGTGTTGCGGTCAGGCCTGTAAAAGGCATTGACATAAAGGAGATCGATGCGATCCAGAAATGGATCCGGGGAAACTGCAACCGAATCGACCCGCCATACCAGCCGGTATTTTCTCCAGAAATGGTAGATGCAAAAAATATTCTTGTCATTTGGGTTCCAGGCAGTGACATACGTCCACACAAAGCACCGGATGGACCGAAAGGGAATGGTAAATACCATGTCCGGATTGGATCAGAAACAGTCGATGCGGAGAAGAATGGCGTATTGCAGCAACTCCTGCAAATGACGGCCCGCGTTCCTTTCGATGACAGGCGCTCACTGGTTGCACGCATTGAAGATTTAAGAGAGTCGAAAGTCAGAGAGTTTTTAAATGATATCAATAGCGGTTTGCTGGCGGAGACCGACCAGAAAGAGCTTTACAGAAAGTTTCGGATATCTACGGCGGTGAATGGATATGATGTCCCGAAAAACATCGGCATACTCATGTTTTCAACGGACCCGGAGAAATGGTTCCCGGGTGTCAGGATTGAAATCGTGCAATTCGCCGCGGATGGTGCGGGAAATGTCATCGAGGAGAGGATTTTTCGGGGTGGCATTCTCGATCAATTGAGGAACGCCCTTCAATATCTTGAAAATATTTCAAGCCAGCATTTTGAAAAACAAGCCCACTCATTCCTCGTGAAAGGTTGGGTCAGTTATCCGATTCAAGCACTCAGGGAAACCCTGGTCAATGCGGTTTACCATCGAGGATATGAAGGCACCCAAGAGCCCATCAAGGTTTATTTATACTCGGACAGAATTGAGATAATCAGTTATCCCGGCCCTGTCCATGGCATCAACCAGGAGCATCTGGCCCCAAACCGTCCAATGCCCCCGGTACCGGCGAGAAACAGGAGAATCGGCGAGTTTCTCAAGGAAGTCAAGTTGGCTGAAGGACGGGGAACCGGCCTGCCAAAATTATTCAAGGCCATGCACGACAACGGTTCCCCGGAGCCAAGATTCGATTTTGATGTCGATAGGAGCTATTTCCGGGTCACCCTTCCCGCCCATCCGGAATATGTCGCCATTTCGGCGTTGCGCGATGCAGCTCACTTGCGGGCCATTGGCAACACCGATGATTCACTCAACCGGATCAAGGAGGCTTGGGAACAACAGCCCGGCTCCCCCTCCCTGACCGCTGAGTTGATCCGCCTCCTGGGAGTTGACGGCGAGATCAATGAGGCCAGACGGTGCTTTGATGAATTCGTATCTTGTGCGCCCGACGCATTCGTTCCCCACGTAAGCAACCTGTTCATTGAGATGCTTCTCAATGAAAGAATGGATGGGGAAGCCAAGGAAATTTTAAACAACCTTCCAAAATATCTTTCAAGCAGAGATGCCTGCGATGCGGCGATATTGTCGCGTCGTCTCAAAAAACAAAAAACCGCTCACCGGTATTTCGAAAGGGCTGGAGATGCCGTTCTGCAAGATGCCAGGGCGCTTCTGGAGTTCGCTCAGACAAAAATGGTGTTGGCGCAGGACGCTCTCCATAAAAATCGTGACAGAAGTACGAACGGGCGGCTACTCCGGGAGGCCAGGGAGCTTCTTGAGCGGGTAATTCAGATGGACGCCGGCCCCGCCCGGCATGCCTGGGCATGGAGAGAACTTGGCCGCATCAAAAACTGGTTGCGGCACCCGTTTACGGAAGTTGAAGAGGCTTACAAAAACGCCATTCAACTCATGCCGGTCGAACAGCGGTTCCAGAATGAGTTGTCGAGGCTGAAGAGAAAAGGTCGGCAGGGGTGACCCGAATCAGAGTGCCGGGGAGCACTCCCCCGGGCCCGCATGACTGATAACGAAGAGGGACACTTCCTTTCCCCGCCTCCCCCCTCAATCCGGCCTGACGATCCAATGGATCGGGCCGCCGGCTTCGGCGGCCGGGACCGTCATCGCCCTGACCGTCAGGCCCGCCTCCAGATCATCCGCGGCGCCGACCTCCACCGGGATCCGCGTCAACCACATCGGACTGCTCGCCGAAAGACGTATCCCCTCCGCCTTGGCCCCGGTCATGCCGCGCAACAAGGTCAGGTGGATGGAGTGGGCGCCCGGATCGAAAAAATGGCTTTTTTCCATCACCCCCTTTTCCTTGAAATAACGAAACACCCCCGGATGCACCGGAATCACCACGCCGGAAAAGAGACTCCGCGGATCCGGCGCATCGAAATCCGGATGCAAGCGGCGGAATCGATACAGTTTTTCGACGATCTGGCCGGTCACGGCGGCGATGGTCTCCTCCGGAATATCGACATGGGTCACCAACGTCGCCTGTACGCCGATGGTGGGCACATCCGTGGTCACGCCCCGATACATGCCGGCCGGAACCGTCGCCTGGACATAATAGGGATTGGCCTTCAACATCGCCTGCCGGCAGGCCGGCCCAAGGGGGACGATGGCGATGTCGGACTGCTCCGACAACTGCCAGATACGCTCGTTGGGATGGCCGATCACCGAGAAAAAGGCATCCAACTCATTGGTGGCGATGGCACTGACGGCGCTGGCCGGCTGCAACCGTTGCGCCGAGGCCAGGGTGTCGATACCCACACCGCAAACCCGCAAAATATCCATGGCGGTCCGCTCCTGACCGGACCCCTTTTCACCCAGATTGACCCGCTTGCCGCGCAGGTCGGCCACCGTTTTGATACCGGAGGCCCGCCTGGTCACCAGGGTCACCGGCTCGGCGAACAGCGTCACCACACTGCGCAACCGGTCCAGCTTTGCGGGAAAAGGCGCCGCGCCGTTCCAGGCATGGTTGAGAACGTCGGATTGAACGATGCCCATCTCTACCCGACCGGCATTCACCTGGCGGGCATTGAAGACCGATCCCACCGACGGTTGCACATTGCACAAAACGCCATGTTGTCCATGACTGCGGTTGATGCTCAGACAGATGGCGCCCGCCGTGGGAAAATAGATGCCACCCATACCGCCGCTGGCGATGGCCACGCTCCGGACGACCGGCGCCGGGGCCGCCGTTTCGGCCTCGGCGGGAGTGGCGGTGAACAGCAGTGCCGAAAGGGCCACCGCGGAAACGAATAGTGCCCGAAATGAACGCATGGATTTCATTCCCTGACTGCAAAGATTGATTGGTCCCATTGACAAACCGGACGTCCCTACCAACGAACGATCCGCTTGGTGCCATCCGGTGAGACGATGACACCGCGGCCCAGCTTTTTGCCCATCTGCCAGTTGGCGATGATCTTTTTGCCGGAGTCGGCAAAATAGTAGGTGCCCTGGCCATGTTTTTTGTTCAACTTCCAGTTGCCGCTGTACCAGTCCCCCGACCTGAACTGATATTTGCCGAAGCCATGGCGTTGACCATTTTGCCACTCCCCGGTATAAAAATCCCGTTCCTCATAGGTGTAGGTACCGACACCATTGGTGCAATTCCCCTCCACACAACCGATGGCCCCCGCCAACAGTTTGGCCGAAAGAAAGTCCGAATTGCCGGCGCCCTGTTGCGCCAACTCCCGTTCCTTGGCCCGCTGCACCTTTTTTTCGGCCCGCTGCCGATCCCGCGCCGCCATATAGCTGGCAAAGTTCAGATGTTTCCGGGCGACGCCGACCCGTTTGCCATCCCGCCAGGTGGCGGTGGTCTCGTGACCCTTGGCATGATGAATGGTGCCCTGGCCATGCCGTTTGCCGTTGCGCCACTGACCTTCATAGCGATCCTTGTTGTGATATTCGAAGGTGCCCTCGCCATTGATGCAGTCGCCCTTGATGCACACCCCCCACTGGTCGGTGTTTCTTTTGTGCCTGGTGGCATCCTTTTGCTGCCGGATCGATGACAAAAGCCGTTGCAACCGCAACTGGTCCGCCTCCGCCCGGGAACCGCCGGCGGCCAAGGCGGAACCGGAAAGATGTGGAACGCAGAAAACCCCGGTCAGGGTGATCAGCCCGGCAACGATCACCCGAATGGTTCGAGCAAGATGAGACATGCGCTTCATCCAGAAATAGGTGCGTTGGGCGATGCCAAACCGGCAACCGCCCCCCTCCGGCTCACCCGGCGCCTCCCCGTGAACCGGTTCTCCCCCTGAAAACTACCACGATTCGACCGTTGAGGGTATTCGAAAAACGACCAATACGTCCCAAAAGGAGCGGTTCCGGACGGAAAGGCCGGGATTGACGCCCACATGACCGGATCAATGGACCGGGGTGCGCCTACCCTATACATCGCCACCGTTTGCATGGAAAATGTCGGTCATTTGCACCAAACACCCCTTCGATCGGCCACCATCGGCCAAGGAGCCCCTGTTGCGTTTTATCGCCCATAAAATGCGTTCGATCTCCCTGAGCCACCTCAAAGGGGATGCCTCCGCCGCCCTGGTCGCCTGTCTGTTGGCGGTACCGGAAAGCATCGCCTATGGCGCCCTGGCCTTCGCCCCCCTGGGCGATCGCTATCTCACCGCCGGCGTCGTCTCCGGTCTGGTCGCCCTGGCCTTCGCCAATCTGGCCGCCGCCTTTTTCAGCCCGGTGCGCATCATGCACAACGGCGCCTTCTCCCTGTCGGCCTTGATCATGTCGTCGGTGCTGGTGTTCCTCCTGGAACGATTCACCCCCCCCTTCCGGGATACTGGACGCGGCGACCACCGACAAGATCATCACCCTGCTTTTTTTCTCGGTATTCCTGGCCGGATTCCTCCAGGTGCTGTTCGCCCTGCTGCGATTCGGCAACATCGCCAAATACATCCCCCACCCGGTGCTGGCCGGACTGCTCAACGGCACCGCCACCCTGGTGTTCCTGGGACAGTTCGAATTTTTTTTCGGCATCGGTTCCGATACCCTGCCGGTCGATTTCGACGCTTTCCTGGCCTCCCTGGACCTCGCCAACCTGTTGGTCGGGCTGACCACCGCCGCCGTCATCGTCTGGGGACGCTGGAAAAAGGTCCGCTTTTCCCCGCCGGTCCTGGGCATTCTCGCCGGGGCGCTGCTCCATTTCCTGTTGAAAACCCTGGGCCTGGCCGTCGGTGAAGGCATGGTCGTCGGCACCCTGACCGGATCCCTGCCCACCCCCCACCAGGGAATGGAATTTTACGCCCTGGCCACCCGGGACGGCCTGGCGTTCTGGCCGTTGGTGCTGGAGATGACCCCATTGGCCCTGAGCCTCTCCTTCGTCATCTCCCTGGCGACGCTGTTGGCCAGCATCACCTCCGATCGCCTGATGGTGCAACGATCCGACCCCAACCGGGAGTTGATGAGCCAGGGTATCGGCAACATGACCGCCTCGCTGTTCGGCGGCGCCATCAGCGTCGGCAGCATCACCCGTACCGAGGCGGTCTACCGCTCCGGTGGCCGCACCAACCTCTCCCAGGCCCTGAGCGGCGTGCTGGCCATGGCCGTCCTGCTCTACCTGCACCCGGTCATCGCCATGATCCCCAAGGCGGCCATCGCCGCCGTGCTGATGGTCCTGTCCCTGAACCTGTTCGACCGCTGGAGCCTGGGGCTGGCGGCCAAATTGATCCGTGGCCGTTCCAGATCCTATCCCCAGGATTTTTTCGACTTCCTGCTGGTGCTGCTGGTGATGGCGGTGATGCTCCAGGTCGGGGTGTTCCACGCCATCATCCTCGGCGCGGTACTCTATATCCTGTTGTTTTTGCACAGCATCGGCAAAAATATTTTTCACGGTCAATATCGGGGCGACAAGGTACGGGCCAATGTGCAGCGCAACCAGGTGGAAGTGAAAACCTTGAGCCACATGGGCAGCCGGATTCAAATTTTCGAGCTGGAAGGGGCGATGTTTTTCGGCACCGCCGACAAGGTTTCGGAGACGGTGGAAAATTTATTGAAAACCGATGTGACCCACGTCATCCTCGATTTTCATCTCATCGCCTATATCGATACCACCGGTTTGAGCATCCTGAAAAAATTGGCCCGCATCTGCAAACAGAAAAAAGTTCAGCTGTTCGTCAGCGCCATGGATACCGGTCTGGGCGACGATCTCGATGTCACCTTTTTCGATTCGGTGGAGAGCGCCCTGGCCCGGGCCGAGGATCAACTGTTGGACCAGGTGCTGGATTCGGAACGTTATCAAAAAACCATCAGCATCCGAGAAGTGGACGCCCTCAACGCGGTATTGAAAGAGACGGACTGGCCGATCCTGGAGGCGCATCTGGAACGGCGGATATTCAAGGCCGGTGAGTACATTTGCCGTCAGGACGAACCGGGGGACAGCATGTTTTATCTGGTGCAGGGGCGGGCGAAGGTGATGGTCGGTTTTTACGATCAGCCCAAACGGCGGGTGGCCACCCTCTGTCCGGGCACGGTGGTGGGCGAAATGTCCATTTTCGACGACCAACCCCGGGCCGCCGACCTGATCGCCGAAGGGCCGATGACCGTCTACGTGCTGAGTTGTGAGGCGCTGCTGAACCTGTTGAAAATCCATCCGGTAACCGCCTATCGGCTGTTGATCGGCGTCGGATCGGAACTGGCCACCCGCCTGCGTCTGGCCAACCAACAGGTTTTCCGGCGCGATACGGGGATGGAGAGTGGCGGCGGATGATCGGGGTTGATCATCCGTCCGCAGTTTGGATCATTTGCCAGCCGGGCCGGTCAACGGGAAAAACCGGGCGGCGGCCGGTACGAGGGAACAGATGATGTTGAAATCCGTAAAATCCTTGCCATGGTTGATGTTCATCCTCCTGGCCGGCTGGATGGAGATCGCCATTGCCGACGAAACCCCCTCCCGCCTGGACCGGATCCTCCAACGGGGCCAGGTGGTGGTGGCCACCACCGGTGATTACAAACCGTTCAGTCATCTCATTGCCACCAGCGGCACCTATGAAGGATTGGACATCGATCTGGCCCGGCAACTGGGTGAAGACCTGGGGGTCGAGGTGCGATTCATCGCCACCAGTTGGAAAACCCTGGTCCCGGATTTTCTCCAGGGCCGGGCCGATATCGCCCTCAGCGGCATCACCCGCACCCTGCAACGGCAGACCAGGGTGGGCTTCACCGACCCCTATCTGCGGGTCGGCAAATCGCCGCTGGTCCGCAAGGCCGACAAGGACCGTTTCAAAACCCTGGCCGACATCGACCAACCAGGGGTCCGCATCGCCGTCAACCCCGGCGGCAGCAATGAAACCTTCCTGCGCAAAAACATCAAACGGGCGACGATCCGGGTCTTCGAAAAAAACCTCTCCATCCCCGACCGCATCCTGCGCGGCGAGGCCGATGTCATCATCACCGACAACGTCGAAGCCATGCTGGCGGCCCGGACCCACCCGAAACTTTACGCCGTCGCACCGGACCAGCCCTACACTCGCGACGATTTCGGCATCATGACCCCTCGCGATGACCACACCTGGATCAACTGGCTCAACCTGTGGTTGCACCAGGTGAAAGAGAGAGGGGTGTTGAAACGGTTGGTGGGGAAGTGGATCGGTAGGTGACGTGGAACCGGTCTCACTGGGACCAATCGTCCATCTTCACCACTTTTTTCGATGAATATCCCCATGACGAGGCGGGGTTTCACGTTGGCGGACAGCCGGCCTGATCCGTTTCACCCGGTCCGAAAGACCGCCCGATAATGGCTGGAAACTCCCGGAGGCCGGATTCGATTCGGCGCCATCATCGCCCCTTCGGAAAAACGGTGATGGTTTTCCGCAGCAAACCGGGATAATATCGCCCAATCGGAGGCGGTAACCTCCCGGGGCCGTTCCATAGGGACCAGGCGGCCTCCCAGCAAAAGGGAACATCGTGGACGATCCATTGGAAACCCTGCGGTTGTCGGATTCCCAGGTGATGCGGTTGCGGCAACCCCTGAACAACCCCCGGGAACAAAACCCCCCGGCCCTGCTGGCCATCGATGGCGCCCCGGAACCGACCCTGCTGGTATTGACGCCCGGTGAGACCACCATCGGCCGGGATGGTGACAACAGCCAGGTTTTGAAATGTGACGGCATCTCCCGCCACCATCTGAAAATTGAGGTCAGCGCCGATTTTCAAACCGTCACCGCCACCGATCTCGGCTCCCGCAACGGTACCTGGCTCAACAAAAAGCGGATGGAAAAACCCACCGTCCTGCGCCGGGGCGACCTGCTCCATCTCGGACTGGCCATCTTCCGTTTTCTCCCCTTCGGGGATCCCGACCTCGGCAACGCCTACACCCGGAACTCCCTCTATGCCATGGTCCGGGAGGGCGATGAACCGCACCTGCAGGAACAGTTGGAACTGATCACCGGTCTCAGCAGCGCCTTCGCCACCTCCATCGATCTCCAGGAGACCCTGTTCAACAGCTTGCTGCAGATCACCACCTACCTGGAAGCCGAGGCCGCCTCACTGTTCCTGCGTGAAGGGGGTGGCAAACGGATGGTCTGCCGGGCGGCGGTGGGGCCGGTCGACATCACCGGTCTGGTGATCGACTCCCACGAAGGCATCATCGGCCGCACACTGCGCGACGGTGTCTCCCAACGGGTGGCCGATGTTTCCCGGGACCCGACTTTCAGTGGCCGGATCGACGACACCACCGGCTTCGTTACCCGGTCGATCCTGTGCGCCCCCTTGCGCATCGGCAGCGATACCTTCGGCGTCATGGAGATCATCAACAAAAAAAACAACGCCGACGGTTTCAAGGAACGGGATCGATCCGTACTCTCGGCCCTGGCCTCCTCCGCCGCCCTGGCCATCCACAGCGCCAACCTGGCGGAAAAACAGCTCCACGGCGAACGGGTCAGGAAAGAGTTGGAGTTGGCCAGCGCCCTGCAAAAAAGTTTTTTCCCGAAAAAACGCGGTGACGCCTATCCGGTCCAGGGTATCAACGTCCCGGCCCGCGAGGTCTCCGGGGATTTTTTCGACATTGTACCCGTGTTCGACGACACGATATTTTTTGCCATCGGCGATGTCTCCGGCAAGGGCATCAATGCCGCCCTGCTGACCGCCAAAACCTCCAGTCTGCTCCGTTTTCTCGGCCGGAACGTCTCCGACCCCGCCGCCATTCTCCAAGCGGTCAATCGGGAGCTGGCCGGCATCGGCACCATGGGCATGTTCGTCACCGTTCAGGTCGGCTTTTATGATCTGAACAATGGCCGCGTCCATTTCGCCAACGCCGGACATCCGCCGCCGATCGTCCATCTGGGCGAAGACCGTTTCAAGACCCTGCCCCTGAAAAGCCTGCCGCTGGGCATCATCGCCGACCGGACCTTTCCCAAAATGACCCATCATCTTCAACAGGGAACGATGTATCTCTATTCCGATGGCCTGGTGGAGGGCAAAGATGCCAACGGCACCCCTTTGGAACAGACGGGTCTTCAGGAGGTGATCCGCCGTCATGCCGGTCTGCCGACCGCCGAACGGTTGCAAAAAATTGCCGCCACCGTCGACACTTCCAGCGGCGAACGGTTCGACGATGTCACCCTGCTGATCGTCGAACCCAGCCGGCCCCACGCTTGACCAAGCCACCCATTCATGTTATAATTGTTTGATATGATTCATTAAATTCTTAATGAAAGCAAACCGGGAAAATGGGCCATGTTTGATGTGAGACTTCTGGACAAAATCAAATTTTCCGCCGATTTCTCCCCAGAGGAAAAAGCGGAAATCGCCACGCTGGACGATACCATCTTCAAAAAATTCGATCCCCTGGAGCCGATCATCAATGAGGGGGACGAAGGAAAATCCTTTTTCATCATCCTCACCGGCAGTGTTTCGGTCTACAAGCGGCCCAATGTCAACCCCATCGCCGAGCTGGTCCCGGGGGCGGTGTTCGGGGAGGTCTCCTTTCTCAGCCCCAAGCTGCGCACCGCCAGCATCGTCGCCAACGAAGAGACCATCGTCCTGGAGTTCAGCCGCGACATTCTCAACAACCTGTCCTTCGGCCTGCGCGACAAGCTCAAGGATAAACTGATCTTTTTGCTGGTCAAACATCTGGACGACGTGATCAACCTGCGCACCCGGGAATTTTATGACATCGACAAGGTCAGCCGCTTCACCAAAGGCAACCGGAAAGTACGCAGCATTCCCCAAAAGGTGATGATCTTCAGCGACAAGGGGTACAACATCTACTACCTGGGCAATATGGAAGCCCTGCTGGAAAACGAGATAGACGGTACGGAAAAAACGGTGAAGATGGTCAACCTGCAGGAGGAGATTCCCCGCAAGTTCGCTTATTACATCAAGGAATCCAAGCAAAACCCCGAGGATTATCTCTATGCCGACTCCGGAAAATTTGGCGGTTATCTGGTACCGAAGGCGGCCCGGCACGCCTGGAAGAGCACCATGATCTCCTTCCGTTCCGAACAGATGCTGCTGGAACGGGAATCAAAACTGTTTCAAAAACTGGACAACATTTTCTGATCCTGTCGACGACAATGAACGGATTCCGCCATGGCGAATCAAGCGGAATCACGCCACTTTTCACCCTCCCGACACCAGGTGCGGATCAAACAGGTCCCACAGTCCGGCTTGCGCGCCTTGCAGACATAGCGCCCGTGCAGGATCAGCCAGTGGTGGGCGTTGTACAGGTATTCATCGGGAATGATCTTCAACAATCCCCGTTCCACCGCCTCCGGGGTTTTGGCCACCGCCAGTCCGGTACGGTTGGCGACCCGGAACACATGGGTGTCCACGGCCAGGGTCGGATGGCCGAAAGCGACGTTGAGGATGATGTTGGCGCTTTTGCGTCCCACCCCCGGCAGGGCCATCAGAGCGGCCCGGTCCTTCGGCACCCGCCCCTGATGGTTTTCCACCAGCAGACGGCTCAGGGCATGGATGTTTTTCGCCTTGTTGTTGAACAGGCCGATGCTGCGGATAAACTCACGGATGCGTTCCTCGCCGAGGGCCACCATCGTTTCCGGGGTATTGGCCGCGGCGAACAGGGCCGGTGTGGCGCGGTTGACGCCGACATCGGTGGCCTGGGCCGACAGGACCACGGCCACCAGCAGTTCGAAGGGGGTTTCATATCGGAGCTCACCCCGGGGCCGGGGATTGGCGTCATGGAGGGCCTTGAACAGGGCGGCTGCTCGTTTTTTGGTCATTATCGCACCCGATTTTCCAACGGTTTCACCGACACCGGTCCCCTGGCCGCCGCACGGGAGGCGATCCACAAAAAAAGGGTGGCCCCCACCACATCCGCCAGCCAGTCCCACACATCGGCCTGGCGCCCCGGTACATGATACTGGTGCCATTCATCCAGGGCGCCATAGAGCACGGCATACCCCCAGGCCAGCAGGTGGCTTCGAGCGGGGAGCGTCCCGGGTCGAAAGGCGTTCCAGGCGATAACCGCCAACAGACCGAAGGTGAGGATGTGGAACAGTTTATCCTTGAAAAAAAACGACGGTCCCGGCATCACTACCGGAGCGGACGAAAAATACCAGATGACGCCGGACGAAACCACCAGGGCCAATCCCCATCCACCGCGCCGCCATGAATGTCGTCGTTCGGAGATCATGATCACCCATGAAAACACAGTTACAACCGCAACGCCACCTGGTTATCGGTCTCTCGGGTCCGACCCTGACCGTCGATGAAGAGCGGTTCCTGCGGCGGGTCCGGCCGACGGGAATCATTTTTTTTTCACGCAACATCGACACCCCCCGGCAATTCGGGGCGTTGATCGCCGCCGTTCGCGAGACCGCCCAACCACCGCCGACCCTGTGGATCGATCAGGAGGGGGGGCGGGTGCAACGGTTGCGGGATCCCTTCACCCGGTTTCCGTCGCCCTTGTCGTTTTCCCATCTGGCCCGCCGGCAACCGAAACGGGCCTTGGCCCTGGCCCACCTGGCCGGGCAGGTAAACGCCATGGAACTGGCCCATTTCGGCATTGGCGTCAATTGTGCGCCGGTGTTGGACATCCTCGAAACCGACGCCGATCCGGTCATCGGTGAACGGGCCTTTGGTGATACCCCGGAGACGGTCATCCGTTTCGCACGCGCCTGGTTGGACGGATTCCAGGGTCGGGGCGTACTGGCCATGGGTAAACATTTTCCCGGTCATGGGGCCGCACAAGTGGATTCCCACGTGGCCCTGCCGGTGGTATATAAGGGCCTGTCGGAATTGGAGCGGCGTGAATTCGTGCCGTTCCGGGTGTTGATGCCGCGTTTGACCGCCTTCATGACCGCCCACCTGATCACCACCGACCTTGACCCGGAGCAACCGGCCACCTGTTCCCGCCCGATCATCCAGGGGGTGTTGCGGGACACCTGGGAATTTGATGGCCTGGTCATCTCCGATGCCCTGGAGATGGGGGCTTTGAGTGGTACCCTGGCCGAGCGGGCGGAACGGTCCATTGCCGCCGGCTGTGATGTGATCCTCTGTTGTACCGGCCGCCTGGAGGATGGTGCGGCAGCCCTGGAGGGATTGGCCCTGGGATTGGAAAAGTTGCCGGCCCGGGAACGGCAACGGTCCGGGCAACGCATCGAACGGCATCTGACCGGTTTTCGACCGATACCGGAACAAACCACCCTGCTGCCGCCCGGTCCACTTTACCGCCGGGCGCGGCAACAGTTGGAGGCACTGGCCGACATGGCCCCCGAACCCGACATCGGCGGTCGGGCCGATCCGACCGAACCGATTCGATCATCTTGAAAACTCAGGAGTGAACGCAATGTCTTACGGCAGCAAACAGATTCCCACCGAGATTCGGCAGAAGAGTCCGGAAAAAAAGGTCATCATCACCTGGAGCACCGGTGAAGTATTCGACTATTCGATGGAATATCTCAGGGTGAAATGCCCATGCGCCGAATGTTGCGGCCACACCCCGGACCAGGCCAAACTCATCGATGGCCAGCAAAACGTCACCATCAAACAGATCACCCCCATCGGTCACTATGCGGTCAAGTTTCACTTCAGCGATGATCACGACTCCGGCGTCTATGCCTGGGACACCCTGTACGATCTGGGCGTCAACCAGGAGAAATATTGGCAAGAGTATTTAAAAGCCCTTGAAAAAGCGGGCAAACGTCGCCGTGCCAGCATCATTCCCATCAAACCGGTCTGATCCGATCCCCCCCATCACCCGGGACAAACCGAAAAAACACTTGCCCTGGTGAACAAATGACGGTAAAAATGCCGCGTTCGATCATCACCCGGTCCCCATCGTCTAGTGGCCTAGGACGCTGGCCTCTCACGCCGGTAACAGGGGTTCGACTCCCCTTGGGGACGCCAATTAAATCAAGCAGTTACGCCACACAAGCAGAACCACCCCCTTAAAGTACGGCAGATGTGTTCCCTCGCCTGTGGCATTTTTTGCCTCTCGTGGAATGGGCTTCTGTGGATATCCCGAGCCCTAACCACGTCAGGACGTAGACCCGGGTGCAGCCCGGAGAGCTATTTTCCGGAACGTGGCTCGGCGGGGGCGGATGGCTGCTTGAAGGGTGACTTTACGTGTGCCTCTTTTTTGAGAGGCAAACTTGATGGTGTGGATCCCACCACAGGATTTTCAAGGCATGCCGATCCCGAATCCCTATAATCCGGTGGGTTCCGGCCAGGGCGAAAGAAAACACTTCATCGATGTCATCCATCTGGATTTCTCTCAACCTGGCTCTGGCTTTTCTACTCAACCCATCCACCGAAATCGCATGATGCCGCCGCCCTTCGATCTCCCCCCATGTCATCGATTCAAACTCTTTGAGTTTGGGGAAGATTTCATCCCAAAAAATCCCCGCCCCCATGAGTTCACCCCAACCAAACGGCCCTTCCATGTCCATGGCGGACAATCGCCATGTGGGCTTTTGGTGGTTGGTCAGGTCACAATCTGAACATTGTCGGCGGGGGGTTTTGTCGGTGGGCAGTGCCCGAAGCTGTCTTGGTCGCTTTCTGGTCATGCCTGCCCTGAAGACGCGGGCAGACTACTGTAGTATTCTTCCATGGACGCCAGGGTGATTTCATTTTGACCACGTTCACCAGGGGAAAGCCCTTTACGAGCGTCCAGCCACGGGGTTTCCATGTGGGTTAGATCGCTCAAATACTGGGAATTTTTTGGACCATAATAATCAAGGACCGCATCAACCGTTTCTTTTTGCGCTCGGCTTAGATTCCCCGGGTTGCCCTTCATACCGTCAACGTGAAACTGCCCCTGGTGAACACGAAAAAGCTCCGGACAAACCGGACCGTTTGCCCAGGCTTCAATCCGTTCAGGGAAGAGCCGATCCCCATCCCAGACGGTTGACCATGCCTGTGCATAATAGACCAACTTTTGCAACTTCATTGCCGTCATCGGGCTTACTTTGGACAGGATGTACGACGCAACATCAAAAACAGTGGCCATGGCAAAATCCTCCCGCAAATCACCGCAACCTTCGACATGCGAACTGTTTGAGCACATGTATCACACTTGGTCCAGAAGATCACTGTGTACCCCATCAGCGTACCACAGTGAACCGTGATGATCTGCAATGAATCGACATGAACTGCAATGGACCGGCCTGAACCCCCAGTCGCCACCCTCACAGAGTTCCGGCGTCCCATCCCGTTGAACCGCCTTGGCGGCCCGGACAGTTCGGGCTGGGACGTTGAGGAGTTCGGCGGCCTTGGATTGCGAAACCTCCGGCGATATCACCGAAGGTTGAATGTCCGTTCTGGCTCCTTGCCGCATATCCGCAATCTTCGCCGCCACCATTGCCCGTTGACCAGATGACAGATGCCGCCGGTGCCGGTTTACACTGGTTACGAAGGCCACCTCCGGTCAACATCCCATTCATGAAGTTGATGCATAAGATCAATTTCGGCGTAACCACCTCGGCGGTCTGAGCGGCGCCGCTCCGGCGCCAAGACTGAAAAGCAGAAAATCACAGGATTTGCATTGATTTCGGAAATGCTCCATAGGGTACCACTACCATCCGGCGCCTTGGGCGACGACTTCTTTTTGTTCCTGTTTTGGGAGCTTGGCAACCTCTGCAGCAGCAGAAATTGTTACGTCGTTTGATTTTACGGCATCCACCAATTCAGGGGTTGCGTTCTCCTGAACAGTAAGCGATCGGGGAAGCACGTCCTGCTGGTTCACCCGATCAGCAGGCGAG
>CAYFNE010000113.1:0-15643 GCA_964344355.1 uncultured Magnetococcales bacterium | reverse complement strand
CGATCGTTCCAGGAGTTCATACACCTGTTTCGGATCCTCCGAAGTATCGCCGCCGATGATCTCCTCCAGAACCAGGTGAGCCTCGGTGGCGGTCAGTTTCACCTCCATGGCGGCATCGGCCAGGGGAGCCAGTTTTTTACCGATATTCTCTCCTTCCTCACCCACACGGTCGATGAAGTGATTGCCGGTCAAACCCACCAGAGCGGTAAAACATGCCACCAACAGGAAAGTACCGTATAGTTTGGTTCCCACCCGTAAATTGTTGAGCCATTCGAACATTACCTGGTCACTCCTCTTGAAATTCGGTTTGCAGTCCATTCTGGTGGTCGATCAACTGCAACTCTTCCTGGAGTTGCTCCAATTTTTGCCAAAGGCCCCGAAATCGGGTCATTGCCGTCAATGAGGTCGAATCTCCCTCCAGGGCGGAGGAATGGAGAATATCCCGAGCCAGGGAGTGGAGTTGCGCATGGGTAAAACCACCTTCCCAGAGCTGCATCGGTTTTGGACCGGATCGGGCCATCCGCTCCGCATACCATTTTCCCAATTCACATTCATGTTCGGCGGGAAGGGAATGGCCGTCGAAATCCGGTTTGGTGGTCAGCAAGGAGCATCGAGGCGGTTTCAAGGCGATCAACGTTCTGCCTCCATGACTCTTCTCCTTCCAAGGGTAATCATCTTCCCACTGATCCCGGTTTCATCCACGAGCTGGCCCGGTGATGTTCGTCGGCTTTCACCCATTCCCCCGAGAGGACGGTTTCAGGATGGCGTTCTGCCTTTTATTACTTCATGATTCGTTCCAAACGGGTGGATTTTTTTCGACAATGAAAACAAGACGTTTCAAAACATGTCCCAACTGTTCATCGTTGGGAGGGGTGCGCCGCAAGATCTTCACCGGTTGCAGGGTGACACTATGTGGCAAATAAATGATCGAATAATATCAATATGTTATCAGATGAGTGGTCCAATTGGACCGGGTGGGAACAAATGGCGCACCCCTTTGATGGCCACAGAGGGGTGCGACGGTTGTTTCATGTATCCCGGCGGGAGAGGCGTTTGTTGAGGGCGCGGCGGGAAAGTCCCAACAGGTCGGCGGCGATACCCTGGTTGCCCTGGGCACGTTGTAACGCCTCGTCGATGAGGAACGATTCCGCCTCCTTGAAGGTGGGAAACCGGCTGGAAATGGTCAACAGTGGATCATCGATGGTCATGTCTCTTTCGATCTGTTGCGTACCGTCCATGGCGGTGCGGAAACTTTCCATGGAGAGGACCCCGGAGCGGTGACGGGCCACGGCATCGTAGATCATGGCGCGCAGTTCGCGGATATTGCCGGGAAAGGGGAAGGTGGTCAGCAAGGTGAACAGCTCCGGGGGTGGTGTGGGCGGACGTTTGTTCATCTCCCGGGCCGCCTCCTGGAGAAAATGACCGGTCAACGGCAGCAGGTCTTCGGGCCGTTCCCGCAACGGTGGCAAATGCACCTGGTGAGCGGAGAGACGATAGAACAAATCGGCCCGGAAGGTGCCTTCGGTCATGGCCTGGCGCAGGTTGCGGTTGGTGGCGCAGATGATGCGGGCATCGGTCTCCAGGAGCACATCGGATCCGAGGGCGCGGTAACGGCGCTCCTGGACGAGGTGCAGCAGTTTCACCTGGGAGGAAGGTTCCAGATCGCCGATCTCATCGAGAAAAAGCACCCCGCCCGCCGCTTTGGCGATCAGGCCGTCGCGATGGCTGTCGGCGCCGGTGAAAGCCCCTTTTCGATGGCCGAAAAGGGTGTCGGAAAACATGGGGTCGTCCAATCCGGCGACATTGACGGTGATGAGCGGACCGTCGTTGTGGCCAAGCCGATGGATGGCTGAAACCAGGCTCTCTTTGCCGACACCGGTTTCACCGGTCACCAGCACCGGCTCACGGGACGGGGCGATCGCCTCGACATATTGAAAAATACCGCGCATTTTTTTCGACCGGGTGATGATGTGAGCAAAAACCCCGGGATTGTCCAGCCGGTCGCTGACAAGATAGTCCTTGAGGAGGTCCACACGGTTTTTCAGGCCGACATGTTCCACCGCCCGGGAGACACAGGAGGTGAAACGATTTTCCTCCACCGGTTTGACCAGATAGTCGAAAGCTCCCATCTTCATGCAGGAAACCGCCATATCCACACCGCGGACGGCGGTCATGACGATCACCGGTATGTGGTGATGGTGTTCGACCAGTTTTTGCAGCAACTCCTCTCCGGCCACATGCGGCATGATCAGATCGAGGACCACCACCGCTTCACCGCCGAGCCGCTCCAGCAGGGGCAACAGTTCCCGCCCGTCCGAAAGGGTGGTGGTGGCGATCCCCATCCGTCGCAACATGAGGCTGGAGGTGAACAGCAGGTCCTCCTCGTCGTCCACCAGGATGACCGGTAGGCTGGAAGAGGCTGATGGATTCATGTCGATTCTCCTTTTCCACTCTCGGAAACGAAGGCCGGCAGGCGCACGTCGATGGTGGTGCCCTGACCGGGCCGGGACCGGGCTTCGATGTGGCCGTCATGACCGCGGATGATGTTGTGGGAGATGGAGAGACCCAGACCGGTACCACCGGTGTCGCCTTTCGTGGTAAAAAAAGGATCAAAAATCTTGCCCAGTTCGTCCGTTGGAATACCGACTCCCTGATCCCGTATCCGGAGAATGACGAATTGCTCCGGATCATCCGCATGGACAGTCAGGGAAACCGCATGATTACGGTCCGGCAGGGATTCCAGGGCATTCATCACCAGGTTGAGGACCACCTGCTCCAACTGGGAGGCATTTCCCCGGACGGTCGGGAGCCGTTCCTCGATCTCTACGGAAAAATGATCGGTCATCGAGCGGATTTGACCGAGGAGCACCGCATGAACCATCTCCACCACTTGACGGAGATCCACCACCTCATTGAGGTCCCCCTGGTCGGGCTTGGCCAGATGTTTCAAATTTTCGACGATTTTTTTGATTCGATCGGAGTTGGCCTCGATCAGGCCCAATAGCCTCGGCATCTTTTCACGCATCTCCGAAAACGGCAGGCCGCCCAGGGAATAATCCCCTCGATCCCGCCAATATTCGTTCAGGACCGGTAACGCATCCTCCCAGGCCGCCCGGAGAATGGCGGCATTGAAACCAATGGAGTTGTTGGGATTGTTGATTTCATGGGCGACACTGGAGGCGAGTAGGCCGATGGAGGCCATTTGCCGGGAACGGAGGGCATGCTGTTCCATAAGCCGTTTTTCCTCCTCCGCCCGTTTTCGGTTGGTGATGTCAATGAAAATGGTGACGAACTGCATCGGTTTCGGCCGGAAGGCGAATATTTCAAAATATTTGTCCAACTCCCTGGAGAATTTTTCGAAATGGATGGACGCTCCGGTCAGTGCCACCTGACCATATTTTTCGATCCAGCCCGGCTCCGAATTGGGCAGAACCTCCAACAGGGTCCGGCCGACCACTTTTTTTCTCTGCAGACCGGTCAAGATCTCGAACCGGGCGTTAATTTCCAGGAAACGGTAGTCCACTGGCCGACCCTCGGCATCGATGATGATCTCATGCAGGGCCATGCCGGTGATGGTCTCTTCGAACAGCGCCCGGTAGCGTGCCTCACTCTCGGCCAGGGCCTGTTCGGCCCGCTTGCGCTCGGTGATATCCTCGACACTGGACCAGATGAACCGTTCCCCACCCTGTTCGAGAATCATGCCGGAAAGCCGCACCGGCACGCGATGACCGTTCCGGTGAATATACTCCTTTTCATAGGGACCGTAGCGGCCGGTACTGGCGAGCGACTCCAATTGACGGGATTCGTCGTCGGCATACTCCTCCGGGGTGATCTGCCAGTAGGTCAGCTTCTTGATCGTTTCCATGTCGTGGCCGGTGATGGCCGCAAAGGCGGGATTGATGTCCACCAGGACACCGTCCATTCGGCAAAGGGCCAGGCCGATGGGGCTCTGTTCGAACAGTGCCCGGTTGTACCGTTCACTTTCCCGTAACGCCTTTTCGGCCCGTTTGCGTTCGGTGATGTCCCAAAAGATACCCAGGACACCGGTGATTCGGCCATGGGCATCCTTGACCGGCGTTTTGACGGTTTGCACCGAGATCATTCGCCCCGACTGCAGATAATCCTCTTCGATATGGTGAGTGACACCCGATTGGATCACCTGCCGATCGTCACGCCGATATTTTTTCGCCAGCTCCAATGGGAAAAAATCATGATCGTTGCAACCGGCGATCTTATCGGGCCGGATACCGAGATCATTGGCCAAACGGATGTTGCAGGAGACATAGTTGAGATTGAGATCCTTGAGAAATATTTTTTGCGGCAGATTGTCCAGCAGGCTACGGAGATGGGTCTGACTTTTTTTAAGGGCATTCTCTTTTTGGATACGGACGGAAAGTTCACGAGTGAGGGCGATGGTACGCTTATCAACCTTCTCTTCGAGTGTTTCAAGCGTATCGGTTACCACCTCCAGCATGCTGTCGAAGGCCACGGCCAGGGTCCCCACTTCATCCTTGCTTGAAATGCCGGTTCGTACGGTACGGTCTCCAGTGGCTATTTTTCTGGCCGCGGCGGTCAGTTGCCGCAGGGGTCTGGTCAATTGACCGGTATAATAGATGGTGATGGAGATGAACAGAACCATGGCCGCCAGACCGACTGCCCAGAAATGCCCGACCGCCTGCTCCATGGGAGCGAACAATTCCCGACGATCCAGTTTGACAACCATGCCCCAGCTCCATTCCGGAAACAGACGGATATGCCGGTAGCCGGCGAGAACCTCGACCTGACGATAGTCGTTGGTTTCGATGATGCCTTCGCTGCCCTCGACAGCCAGTTGTACCGATTGGGCCATGATTCGGTGTTGCATCGACCGTGGCCGGCTGCCGTCGGCCAAGGGAAAATGGAGCGGAAAGAGATAGTCGCCATTTTGATTGACCAGCAGGGTTTCACCGCTTCGCCATGGCCCCCCGGCCTTCAGCAGGGGCAGCAGCAGATGTTTGATATCGGCCTCCATGACCAGAATGGCGGTTGGGGGGGCCTGATGATCGTGGATGGCGACCCCAACCAGAAAAACCGGTGGATCCCGGGTAACCTGCGAGTCGCTGACATAATCCTGCCGTGTGCGTCGGATTCCTTCCAGCAAGGCTTGGAGGGCCCGGTCGGGGAACCGTTGACCGATCCGCTCCCTTCTCGTCGAAGCGAGGATCGTCCCGGAAACGGGGTCGATCAACTGCACGGTTCGCCAGGGCCGATAGGTCTCTCCGACCGTCCGTAGCCAGACGTTCAGGTTTTCGGAACCCGGAGTTTTCAACAGGTTTTTCTGAAGATGGTTGCCGAAATCCTCCCGGGAGGGGGTGTTGGGGAGGGTGGCCTTCAGTTCTGGAACCATTTTCCGCAGGTGTGCGTTGGCGGCAAGAACCCGAACATCGGAACGGAGCTCCTGAATGATGTCGAGAAGCCGCCTTTTCTGTAGATCGGCGAGCATGTTGAGGGTCAGATAGGCCCGCTGGCGTTCATGACCGACCCAACCGGCAAAGGTCGTCAAGGGCACCCCATGGAGCAAAATCAGGGTTGCAAACAAAAAAACGAACAAAAACAGCAGGCTGCTGGAAGCGACGATACGAAAATCCATGCGATTGCCCAAACGGGGCAATGGTCCGTCTCCCGGCGATTGCCGTTCAGCATCGGGAGGACCGGCGGGCGTCGAAGGAGTGGATGGCCTGTGGGAAGGGTCCATGTACCTCATATCCGTCTATTCATAGGAAAAGGTGAGGATTTCATAACGGTCAGGATGAGCGATGATCTCTTGAAGCAGGGTGTTTTCAAAACGAGCCAGCACCCGTTGCTGAGGGATGGTGGCGTCGATCTTTCCCATGGCGACGAGGAAACGGAACTGCTGGGCGATGTGTCCATCTCCACCCAGGTTCTGTTTCGGGATCATCGCGTTCGGGCTGGGATCGAGTAGATCCCGACGACTGATGTGCATACATTGTGCATCAGTCAGGGGGAAGGGAACCTTGATGAAATCCTCCGCTTCTTTTCGGTTCCAACGACAGGCCCGTCGCAGGTTCTCTTCCGATCTGGACATCCATCGGATTGCTCGCAGATGGGCGGCGAGGATGGCACGTAAGACCTCTGGCCCGGTCCGTGCCAGGGAGCCGGAAACATAGAGATAACTGTAGATCAAAGCCCGAAAAATAATACGGAACTGCGGATGAGCGGCCAATGCCAGGGTCGGGGTGGGCTCCCAGGCGGAAAAGGCGGCTATTTCGCCATCGGCCAGGGCGCGTATCATTTTATTGACCGGCATCGGCGTCAAGGTTGAGTCGGTTTCGAGCATGCCATGGGCGGTTAGGCCCTTGAGCAAAACCTGATGAGCTGAAGAACCGGTGGCATTGCCGATCCGCCGGCCGTACAACTCAGTGATGGAGAGGACCTCTTTCGCCACCACCGAGGCGAAGGCCTGCTTGGCCAGAGCCACCACCCGGATATCCAGCTCGGCAGCGGCGCGAACGGTGGGCATGTCCCCGGCCGACATGACCTCCAGGTCGCCACGGCGAAGAAAATGGTTGATGTCGCGACCCTTGAAAAAAGAGTGAAAACGAACCGTGAAGCCCAGCTCCTCCAGTTGTCTGTGCAAAATACGATCGTGGGCCATGACCAGGGGAATGGTGCCGGTGGGAACCGCCAGGGGCTGGATACCGAAATCGATGATCGGTTCGGTGGGAGCACCGAAAGAATAATTTTGATACGGGGGATGCATCGCCAACCCCTTGTGAGCCGAAGTCTCCTTTCGATCACCACCCGACCGGTAGCTGATTTTATCACCCGCCAGGAAGATGAGGACCACACCGATGACGACCGACAACAAAATCAACAGGTATCTTCCAGGAATCATGATCGTCTCCCACCCCCATTGTGGATTTTCCCGCATCAATGGAAACCACACTTCCGATCCATCATGGATGATTCACAGGCATGTTTATTGATATCATTACGTTACTGGTTTCGTCGATATAAATTTTCCTAATATATTGGGGGGAATCGGGGTATCGTTTTGCCGGTGACAGACGTCGTTGAGTTGAAAAATATCAAGTCCGGTTAACTCGGTTCAGTTGGAACCATCCGTTGTTTTTGATCATTCGGGACCGATCACATCGGAAAATAGAATTCCTGTATTTTTAATAAGGTGCGAGGCCCGATGATTTTCCGCTCCAAATCAGGGTGGTGGGCGAATCATCCTCCGTATGGGACCAACGTCCCAAATGGCCAAAGTGGAGCTGACGGGAAATTATTTGCCGAGATGATGGAAAGCACCTCATCTCCTTGCCATCGACGGCGCGGAAAACCAAATTCCGATCGTGCCGGGCGTTTTCCAGGAATGGGAACCAACAACCCGGTTCGTTTTTTCGTTTATGAACTGTAAAGGGCTGTCGAAAGGTATTCGACTCAAGTAACGGGAGTCGAATCGACCACCGTTTTTTTGTGAACGTTCAGCAAACCGTCCCGGCCCTTGACCGACACCGATTGCACCGGCCCGAACCCATCGGTCCCCGCTCGCGCCAGGGTGTCGGCGTCGACCACCACTTCCCCGGCCTCGGCCAGGGTGCAGAGCCGCGCCGCGACGTTGACGGCATCGCCGATGATGGTGTAGTCCCGGCGGTCTTCGGGGCCGATGCCGCCGGCGATGACCGAACCGCTGAACAGGCCGATGCCGATGCCACGGGGGTAGGTGCCGGCGACCAGGGCCTCCTGGATGCGGATGGCGGCGCGCACGGCGTTGGCCGCCTTGTCCGGCCCCTGGAAACGGGCCAGGACCGCATCGCCGATCATCTTGTCCACGTCTCCGCCGCACCCATGGACGATTTCCACCTGCAAGCCAATGATATCATTTAAAAATTCAATCACCTGCCGGGGGCTGTGGCGTTCCGAGTAGCTGGTGAAACGGCGGATGTCCGAATAGAACAGGGTGCAGGCCACCTGCTCGGAGGGGATGTCCGCCGCTGCCCCGGCCCGCCGTACGGCGCTGACGGCGCTGCGGGAAACCAGGCTCTCCAGGCGTTCCCGCAACCGGTTGATGGTGCGGGTGCGGTGGTCGATGTCATGTTGCGCATGGCGGACGATGATGGCCAGGGAGACGATCAAGACGATGAACAGGAGACCCGGATAGAGCACCACCGGCCGGACGGTCTGCGCCAGGATTTCATCGAGAAAAGTCATCGGTTCATACAGCTCGAAAACGGTCCGTATGCGACCCTCGATGATCAATGGCACATAGAGTTCATAAAAGGGTTGATCGTTCCGGCCCGGTTTGCTGATGATGACGGCCTTGCCGGTTTCGAGGACGGAGTTGAGGCCGGCGCCATCTTCCCGTTGACCGATTTTGTTCGGATTTTCCGAAAAAATGGTGCGACGGTCGAGATCATAGACCTTGAGCCGGGAAATGTTGAACTCCTGGCGTTCATCCTCGAAGGCGTTGTCCAGGGCCGCCAGGTCCGCCGCTGTCAAGGGACGTCCCGACAACAGCCGCGCCCAACTGTCGGGGGCGATCCGTTTCACCCCTTCGGCGATACCCTCGGCGCGGATGGTGGCCAGTCTCAGGTAGATGCGTTCGAAGGCGGTCCGGGAGGCCAAAGCGGTGGTCAGGACCATGATGGTGATGAACAGCACCAGGATGGGAACGATGCGGTGGGTGAACCGGCGCAGGATCGGATAGGGTTCGGCCAGGGTATCGACGACCGCCGTGTTGGGGTTTTTTTCTCGTGTCATGTCGATTTCGCGCCGCGGCGGATCCCGGAATGAACCATTTAACAATTACCGAATGCCGGGAGCCGACCGGGGACCATGGCCCCGGCCCGTCAGTCGGATTGGGACCAGGAGAAACTGGAGGTACTGAGCAAAAGATCGGCGGGCGGATTGGCCGCCTCGGAGATGCGTTGCAGGATGATGCGCATCAATTTGTCCTTCAACTTGTGTTGCAGGTCCATGGGCAACGATTGAAAGGCCTCCCGGGAGAGCAGGATGATGATGGATACATTGTTGGTCACCACATTGGCGGTGCTCGGCAATCCCTGCTCCAGAAAGGTCACCTCGCCGAACACATCCCCCGGTTTGAGGATGGCCAGGACGGCGGATTTTTCACCGGTCACCGTCGCCGTGCCCTTGATCATGAAAAACAGATCGTTGTTGGAGTGGCGTTTTTTGATCACCACCGAACCGGCGGCATATTTGAATATTTTGATATCCAGCTTGGCGATGGTCTCTTTTTCCACCGGGTTCAATCCGTCGAAAAAACGGATCTTGTCGATGATCTGCATGATTTTCTTCATGGTACGGTCCCTGGACTCCCAACGATTCATGAAAATGACGCCCGGACGGACGATCACCGCTCCATCCCGCCGGTCAGGATACCATGTTTTTCGACGGACGGAAGTCCGGTCATCACCCGCCGTCAGGGCGAAGGCGGTTCGCCATTTTCTTCGTCGACTTCTCCGAGCGGATCATGATCATCCAGAATGCAATAGACCACCGGCACCAGAAACAGCGCCGCCAGGGTGGCCACCGTCAAACCGAAGGCGAGGCTGGCGGCCATGGGGATCAAAATTTGCGCTTGCAGGCTTTTTTCCAGCAGCAGCGGCGCCAGTCCGGCGACGGTGGTGATGGAGGTGAGCAGAATCGGCCGGAAACGGGCGCGGCCGGCGCGCCTGGCCGCCACCGGTACCGGCACCCCTTTGGCCCGCTCTTCGCGGATGAACACCACCAGCAGGATGGAATCGTTGACCACCACGCCGAACAACGAGGCCATGCCGACGATGCTGGGCATGGTCAGGTCCAGTCCCAGGGCCATGTGACCGAACACCATGCCGATGAGGGCGGTGGGGATCACCAACATCACCGTCACCGGCGCCAGATAGCCGCCGAACTGCAACGCCAGCAACATGTAGACGCCGACCAGTCCCAACAAGACGTTGCGGACGATGGTCCGGCCGGTCTCGGCGGTCTCCTTGCCTTCGCCCTGGACATCGAAGGTCATCTCCGGATAACGGTGCAGCAGGCCGGGAATGAAATCGGCCCGGGCCCGGGTCAGCAGCTCCCGGGCGTTGGCCCGATCGCGGTTCACATCCCCCTGGATGGAGATGGTGCGCACCCCGTCCACCCGGTGGATGCGCGCCCAACCCCGTACCTCCTCGATTGCCGCCACCATCGACAGCGGCACCAGCGTCCCCTGGCGACCGATGATGTCGAAGGTTTGCAGATCGGCCGGTCCCAGACGTTCCGCGGGCGGCAGGCGCAGATTGACCTCATATCGTTCCGGACCGACCTGGAATTCATCGACCTTCACCCCCTGGAAGGCGCCGCGCACCTGGTCGGCGACGGTTTTGGCATCGAGCCCCAATACCCCGGCCCCCGGTTTGAGGTGCAGGCGCAACTCCCGTTTGCCGGGGCGCAGGTCATCACTCAGGTCCAGGACGCCGGCATGGGCGCCGAGCCAGGTTCGCAACTCCGCGGCGGCGGCCTTGAGCCGGTGCAGGTCGTAACCCTGCAACCGGAGATCGATGGCCCGGCCACCGGGTCCCTGGGTCGGTTTGGTATAGTTGATGGCGATGACATCGGCCGGTTCGCCGGTTTCGTTCCGCCAGGCGTTGCGAAAGGTGTCGAGGGTGGTGCCGCGCACCTCGGCGCCGAGCAGGTCCACCATCACCCGCGCCACGTGCGGACCGTTTTCATGGGCATCGGGATTTTGCCCATAAACGACCATCAGATTGGTGATCAACGGTTGGCCGCCGGGTTGTTGCGGTCGAAACCGTTCATCGAGCTGCCGTGCCGTTCGTGTCAGCCGGTCCACCACCCGTTCGGTGCGGGCCAGGGGGGTGCCCTGGGGCAGCAGGATGCGCGCCTCCACCTGATCGCCGTCCAGCTCCGGGAAACCGACGAATTTGATATGGCCGCCGGCCGGCATGGCGATGGCGGCCAGCAATAACATGAGAATGATGCCCAGGGTGGCATACCGCCACTCCAGCGCCCGATCGAGCCAGGGACCGAAAACCGTCTCGCGAAATCGTTCGAACCCCGCATCGAAACGGTTCCGGAGGCGGGATGGGTCCCCGTCCCCGCCGGCGGGCGTGTGTCCCAGATGGTTGGGCAACACCAGGAAGGCCTCCAGCAGGCTGACGGAGATCACCACGATCAGGACGATGGGCATCACCCGCAGGATCTGTCCCATGCGACCGGTGATGAAGGCCAGGGAGCCGAAAACCAGCAGGGTGGTGGCGAATGAGGATAAAATGCCCGGCACCACCTGCTGAACGCCGTCGATGGCGGCGCGCAGGGGCGACGCCCCCCGGCCGCGGTGGGCGGCGACGTTTTCGGCGATGACGATGGCATCGTCCATCAGCAGACCGATGCCGATCAACAGGCCGACCATGGAGATCATGTTGATGGTGATCCCGACCAGGGGCAGCAGGAACAGGGCGCCGAGAAAGGAGACCGGCAACCCCATGCTGACCCAGAAACCGTAGCGGAAATCGAAAAACAGCCACAACACCAGAAAAACCAGCAGCAACCCTTGCAGACCGTTTTTCAACAACATCTGCAACCGGTCCTGCACCACCGAGGCGCGATCCTGCGTCAAGGTCAGGGTCACCCCCCGGGGGGCGCGCAACCGTTCAGTCTCAACGAAACGTTGCACGGTCTCCTTGACCGTCAAAATATCCTGGGCGCGGGTTTTGGCGATCTCCAGCAGGGCCGCCCGTTTGCCGTTGAAGAGAATTTTTTCCTCTTCGCGGTCGAACCGTTCGTCGATGCGGGCGATCTCGCCCAGGCGGATGGCGGCCCCTTCCTGGCCGGAGATCACCACCAGATCGGCCAGGGCGCCGGCCTCTTTGCGCTGGTCGTCGAAGCGCAACAGGATATCCTCGTCCTCCCCCTCCAGACGGCCGATGGGACCGCTGACGCTGTGGCGGCCGACGGCGTTGGCGATGTCGGCGGCGGAGAGGCCGTATTGGCGCAAACGCCGGGCCGGCACCTCGATGCGGAGATGATGGTCGGAAAAACCGCTGACCGTCACATCGGCGATCTGCTCCAGGGCCAGCAACCGCGCCTTCAACCGTTCGGCGTAGGCCTTCAGGGCCACCGGCTCCTCGGGGCCGGTCACCGCCACCGAGATGACCGGTTCGGTACGGCCCAACTCGGTGATCACCGGTGTTTCGCTCCCCGCCGGAAAATCATCGATGGCCCCGACCTCGGCATCGATGTCATCCAGGAAACGCATCATGTCCGCCCCTTCGCGCAGGATGGCGCTGGCGGTGGCCAGCCCCTCCCGGGCGTCGCAACGCATTTCATCGAGATCGGTGATCCCCTCCAGGGCATCCTCCAGGCGCCGGCAGAGGGCGTCTTCCACCTCCTCGGCGCTGGCGCCCGGGTAGGGCAGGCGAATGTCCACCCGGTCGTTTTGAATTTCCGGAAAGGTTTCCCGTTGCAGGCCCGGCAGCGCCACCAGGCCCAGGATCATGATGGCGGCCATGAGCAGGTTGGCGGCGGTGGGATGGCGGGCGCACCAGGCGATCATGAATCTCCTCCGGCGGCGGCCAGCAGGCGGGCGGTCAACGCCTCATCCAGTTGCGGTTGCAGACGCATGCCGGTCACCGCCGGCACCAGGTCCGAGACCACCACCGGCTCACCGGCCTTCAGCCCTTTGGCGATGACGCTGAAAAAGCCCTGGTTGAACAGCACCTCCACCGGCCGCCGTTCCAACCGTTGTTGGTCGTCGACCACCAGCACCACATCGCCGCGAATGGCCGAGCGCGGCACCAGCAGACGGCCGGCCTGGGTTTTGCCGCGCAGAATCACCTGCAAAAACATCCCTTTGGTCAATGGTGGCCGATAGCCGGCGATAATTTTGTCGTAGGGCCGGTCCACGGCCACCACCACGCCCATGGTGCGGGTTTTCGGATCGACATCATCGCTGAAGCGGACGAAACCGGCCCGCCATTCCGCCACGTGATCGCCGAGATCGAGCCGCACCCGGGGATCGAAGGCGGCCATTTCCGGCAGTTGCGCCGCCAGCCGCAGGGCCCCGGTCCGGATGTCGGAACGGCCGATGAACAGGCGCCGCAGCTCCGGCAGGGCCACCTGCGCCTCGATTTCCACCCGGTCGACGGCATCCCCTTCGAACAGGGTTTGTCCCTTGGCGGCATATTGATCGCCCTCGATGCGCAGATTGGCCACCCGCAGGTTGAACGGCGCGCGGATGACGGTGTGTTCGAGGTCCCGTTGGGCGCGGTCGCTCTTGGCTTGCAACAGTTGCCGTTGACTGGGAATCAGCGACAGGCTGTTTTTTAAATTTTGCACGGCGGCGCGACTGCCGAGCAGGGTCCGTTCCGCCTCGTCGGCGGCGCTCTGGGCGGCGGTGCCCTGTTGGACCAGTTTCAATTTGCGTTGCCAGGCCTGGCGGGCCAGCTCCAGGTTGCGCTCTTCGATGATCAACGAGGCGCGGGCGTTCTCTTCCTGAACCGCCAGTTGCGCCAACTCCGCTCGGGTCTGCGCCAGGGCCAGCCGGTAATCCACCGGATCGATGCGCGCCAGCACCGTCCCCTTGGGCAGGATTTCCCCGTCGCGCAAGCGGGGATGGATCTCCACCACCCGTCCCGCCACCTCGGCCACCGCCGTCCAAACCCGGGCCGGACGCACCGCGCCATAGCCTTCGGCGCTGGGCAGCAGGTCCAGTTGCGGGGTGTTGATGATGCGCACCCGGTGGATCGGTTCGCCACGGTCGATGCGTTCCGGCGTTGGTCGCTGGTTGACCGACCAGGCCAAAATCGCCACACCCAGCAGCAGGGGCGGCAACAGCCAGATCACGCGCCGGCGGGATGGGTTTTTCAGGTTCATCGATCGTCACTCCTTTGGAACCGCCACCGCGAAACGGCCATCAACGCCAGGCCGGCGGCGCCGGTGATCAGACAGATCCCGTGCAATTGCGGGATGGTGAGCCATTCCACCAACCGGTTGCCGGTGGCGAAAGGGGCCAGGGGTTCCATGTCGGCATGCATGAAGGCATCGAGAAATACATGGCTGTAGGCGCCGATGAACGCCCCTTGCACCGCCGCCGGCCAGGGGATGTCCGGTTCGACGAACAACCACCGCGCCTGTTCGGCGCTGAGGCGCCGGTTCCAAAAACCGAGGAGCCACCGGCAGAACGGCCGGCCGGCGACCAGTCCGATGACCGCCGCCAGGGTGGCGCCGGCACAGGTGTGGAACAGGCGATGGATGGGCCACTCGCCGCGGTACATGAGGACGAGCGGTTCCAGATCGATCACCACCTGGGTAACGGCGAACACGGTAAAACTCATGCGTCCGAATATCGATTTGACGGCGATCCCCGGCCCCAGATGCAAGGGTGTGAACGGCATGATCGATCCCTGTATGCCATGGGTGTGAAATGGACGAATGACAGTCGGCGTCCGAGTCCCCCATAATGGTGGCGGGCGGCCTATTTGTCGATGCGGTTTGAACGGCGATGGTAGGGGGATGCATGGAAAAAAAACCGATGGCTCCGGAATTGCGGGAAAAACTCGATCGCCTGCACCGGATCGCCGGGGTGGCGTTGTTGATCGTTTCACTCCTGTACGGTGGCTGGTTGATCCTGAAATTTCGCCCTGAAACCTTCACTCCGGCGGAACAACCGCCCGACTTGCTCCACGTCCTGGAAGGACGCGCGGCGGATCGGTTGAAAATCATCCCCTGGCACCTGCACCGGCGTCATCGGCCGGAAAAAAAGGCGTTCCTGTACGACACCCCCGGTCACGGCACGGCGCCGGGACCGGGCATCGAACCGGGTACCTGGTCGATCCGACCGTTGGCCGGCGGCGGCGTCCGGGTGACGATCGATGTGACCACCAACTGGTTGCACGCCCCGAACCGTCATCGAGGCCGGTATCGGTTGCGGAACGGCCATCTGCAAGCGGAATGGTATGATGCCGACATGGGTCTGCCGTTGACGGTGATGGCGATGATCACCGGTTTTCTTTTTTATGGGGTTCCGATCCTGATCGTCAGCCTGATCGCCGATGCTCTCCTTCGTTTCCGCCATCACCGCCGCCGCAGGGACGGGACCCGTTTCAGGGGGTGATTTTTTTGAACGGGACCGATCATACTTTCATGAGAAGCGGTGCAAAAACGCCATCCATGGCATTTTTGCACCGCCTCTGAACTCCACGAAATCCCCACCAACCCGTCGATCAAACCATCCCCCCATCCAGCCACCGCCACCGGTTTTTCCCTCATGCCGCCGGTTTTTCCCCATCCACCGGCAACAACCGCAACCGCTGCCGCCACTCCGGGAATTCACCGGCCGGATAGTGGCACTGCTCATGGATGATCCCCAGATGCGCCAACCCTTCCCGGTTGCCGTCGAAACGTCCCCGTTCATCAAAGGCCAACCACGCCCCCCGTCCCATCCCCCACAACATTCCCCGACAGCGGCCACTGGCTACCCGCCAAAGCCCGACGGCGCCATCAACGCCGCCCGAGATCAACCAATCTCCGGATTGGTCGAAACCGACGCTCAAGACCAGGGATACATGCCCCGGCAAAGTGCGGATCAATCGACCGCTGCCGGCCTCCCAGAGCTTGAGGGTATTGTCATAGC
>CAYFNE010000112.1:0-15732 GCA_964344355.1 uncultured Magnetococcales bacterium | reverse complement strand
GAGTGGGTTTTGTTCCCAGCGAGACCGGGTTAGGTCATTACGATACACGACCAGCGTGGCATCAATGGAACGGACTGGATCAAAATCGATCGCGCCACCTATGATGCCTGTCTCGATCCACGGGATTATCGGAAAAACCGTCCTTGACGCCAGGGGCGGGGCGGAAGTTGCCGGTTCCCTTTTTCAGTGATTTCAGGTTTCATTTCCCACCGTTTTCGAGCCGGTGTTCCGGGTGACTTTTTCAGCGCCGGGGATCGGACCGGGGTTGTCGCCACCGGTTGCCGCCGCCGGTTCGGGCCGATGGCGCTGATTCGGCCGAGAAGCGTCTCCCGGTCCCTTTCAGGACGGAAAAGAAAACAGTTTCGCCTCCCACCGCTTCCCCTCCCGTTGACACACTTCCTTTAAAGCCGCATATTTCCTGGAGTTCAATCGGTTGGATCGATCTTCGGGTTTCATGGCTGGATTTTTTTTTCGGGAGTGGTGGCAGTGGTGTTGAGTGGTGCGGAAATTATCGTGCGGAGCCTGTTGGATTTGGGTGTTCGCACCGTGTTCGGTTATCCCGGCGGGGCGGTGCTCAACATCTATGACGAAATCTACAAGGCGCGGAAAAAACTGTCCCATGTTTTGACCCGCCATGAACAGGGGGCCTTGCACGCCGCCGACGGCTACGCCCGGGTGACCGGTGAGGTGGGGGTGGCCATCGTCACCTCCGGTCCCGGCGCCACCAATGCCGTCACCGGTTTGGCCACCGCCTACATGGACTCCATCCCCCTGGTCTGCATCTCCGGTCAGGTGCCGGTGCCATTGATCGGCAACGATGCCTTTCAAGAGGCCGATACCGTCGGCATCACCCGTTCCTGCACCAAACACAACTATCTGGTGCGCCGTGTGGAGGACCTGGAGCGGGTCATCCGCGAAGCCTTTTTCATCGCCCACAGCGGCCGTCCCGGGCCGGTACTGGTGGATGTGCCCAAGGATATCACCAGCGCCACCTGTGATTACATCGGCGGTAACCACGCGGTGAAAATCCGCTCCTATCGGCCGACGCTCAAGGGTCACATCGGTCAGATCCGGCGGGCGGTCAAACTGTTGCGCGAGGCCAGACGGCCGGTGCTCTATACCGGCGGCGGCGTCGTGCTCGCCAACGCTTCCGAGGAGTTGCAGGCCTTCTCCAGGGCCATGCACGCACCGATCACCAACACCCTGATGGGGTTGGGCTCGATGCCCGCCGGTGATGGCCGCTATCTGGGCATGCTGGGCATGCATGGCACCTACGAAGCCAACATGGCGGTATCCCATTGTGACCTCCTGGTGGCCATCGGCTCCCGGTTCGACGACCGCGTGACCGGCAAGATCAGCGAATTCGCCCCCAAGGCCAAGGTGATCCACATCGATGTCGATCCCACCTCCATCTCCAAAAACATCACCGTCGACCTGCCCATCGTCGGTGACATCAAACATGTGTTGGAAAAATTGCTGGAGTTGGTGGTCAAACCCGGTTTTCAGGAAAATCAGGCCGACCTGATCCCCTGGTGGGACCAGATCGAAAGCTGGCGCCAGACCGATTGCCTGAAGTTCAAGCAGGGCAAAAAGGTCATCCAGCCGCAATATGTCATCGACAGCCTGTGCCGGATGACCGACGGCGAGGCCATCGTCGCCACCGATGTCGGCCAGCATCAAATGTGGGCGGCGCAGTTTTATGGTTTTCAACGGCCCCGCCGTTGGTTGACCTCCGGTGGTCTCGGCACCATGGGCTACGGGTTGCCGGCGGCCATCGGCGCCCAGGTGGCCAGGCCCGACGAACGGGTGTTGGCCATCACCGGCGAAGGGTCGATTCAGATGAACATCCAGGAGTTGGCCACCTGCCTCCAATATCGTCTGCCGGTCAAGATCGCCATTTTGAACAATGGGTTTCTCGGCATGGTCCGGCAGTGGCAGGAGTTTTTCTATGAGCGCCGTTATGCCGAGTCGGACATGTCGGTGCAACCCGATTTCGTCAAGCTGGCCGCCGCCTATGGCGCCTTGGGCTTGCGGGCCGAGCGGCCCGATCAGGTGAAACCGGTGATTCGCCAGGCGTTGGAACACGATGGCACGGTGATCATGGACTTCCTCGTCAACCGCGAGGCCAATGTCTATCCCATGGTACCGGCCGGGGCGGCCCTGAACGAGATGATCCTTTTGTAAAGTAGGCGACCATGCGACATATTATTTCCGCCCTGGTGGAGAATGAGGCCGGTGTCCTGTCCCGGGTGGCGGGGCTCTTTTCCGCCCGGGGGTTCAACATCGAAAGTTTGACCGTGGCCCCGGTGGCCGATGGCGAAACCTCACGCATCACCCTGGTGACCATTGGTGAGGATCGCATCATCGAACAGATCCTCAAACAACTCAACAAGCTGATCCCGGTGATCCATGTGATCGACCTCACCGAAGGTCCCCATGTGGGCCGGGAGTTGATGTTGGTGAAGGTGGCGGCGGAACGGGAGGTGCGGGCCGAGGTGTTGCGCATCGCCGATATTTTCCGCTCCCGGGTGGTGGACGCCACGCCGACATCGTTCATGATCGAGGTGACCGGCGACAGCGGTAAACTCGACGCCTGTCTGGCCTTGCTGGAACCGTTGGGGGTCACCGAGGTGGTGCGCACCGGCAAGGTGGCCCTGGCGCGGGGGGCACTGGGGATGACGAAAAAGTAGTGTTTTCATCGAAATGGAGGATTTGTCAAATTGTCGGGTAGGGTGGTGTTCAGTGGACATGCCGTGCGCCGCATGATGGAGCGGGGTTTGAGCAAGGATGGTGTTTTGTCCGTTCTTGATCAGGGGGAAGTTATTGCTGACTATCCGGACGATACGCCTTTCCCGAGCGTTCTTTTGTTAGGGGATGTTGATGGTAAACCGGTTCATGTGGTCGCGGCCCGGGATAAAAATACGGGTGACCGCTACGTGATTACCGCCTATGTTCCCGGCTTGAATGTTTGGCAGCCGGGTTTTCGGAGAAGGAGAAATCCGTGACGTGTGTTATCTGTAAAAATGGTGACACCAAACCCGGTTTCACCAGCGTTACTTTGGAGAGAGGCGTGACCACGGTGCATATCAAACGGGTTCCCGCCGATATATGTGAAAACTGTGGCGAGTATTATCTGTCCGAGGGTGTGACCGGGCGTGTATTGGAATTGGCGGAATCCGCCGTTGAACAGAATGTTGAGTTTGAAGTGATCCGCTTTGCGGCCTGACGGCGTACCTGAGGGCTGCAACCGGTTTGAAGCAGGTTTCAACCAGTTGCTCGAAAAAACTGCGCTTTTCGGCGGGCCGTCCCTGGCACGGGGCGGTTCGGCCCTTGCCGAACCACCTCTGAACGGACCGATGATCCGTATATAACGATAGAAAGGATTTTTCCATGAAAGTGTTTTATGACAAGGATGCCGACTTGAAACTGCTCAAGTCGAAAAAAATCGCCGTCATCGGCTATGGTTCCCAGGGGCACGCCCACTCCCTGAACCTGAAGGATTCCGGTATGGACGTGGTGGTGGGATTGCGCAGCGGTTCGGCTTCGGCGCGCAAGGCCAAGAAGGCCGGTTTGGCGGTGGCCAGCGTCGCCAAGGCGGTGGCCGCGGCCGATGTGGTGATGATGTTGGTTCCCGATGAACATCAGGCCAAACTCTATCGCGAGGAGGTGGCGCCCAACCTGAAGAAAAATGCCGCCCTGGCCTTCGCCCACGGATTCAACATCCATTTCGGCCAGATCGATCCGCCGGATGGCATCGATGTGTTCCTGGCGGCGCCCAAGGGGCCGGGACATCTGGTGCGGGCCGAGTACGAGCGTGGTGGCGGTGTGCCGACGCTGATCGCCGTGCACAAGGATCCTTCGAAAAAAACCCGCAAGCTGGCCCTGGCCTATGCCTCCGCCATCGGCGGTGGCCGCGCCGGCATCATCGAGACCAATTTCCGCGAGGAGACCGAGACCGATCTGTTCGGTGAACAGGCGGTGCTCTGTGGGGGGATCACCGCCCTGATCCAGGCCGGTTATGAAACCCTGGTCGAGGCCGGTTACGCCCCGGAGATGGCCTATTTTGAATGTTTGCACGAGACCAAGCTGATCGTCGACCTGATCTATGAGGGTGGCATCGCCAACATGCGCTATTCCATCTCCAACACCGCCGAATATGGTGATCTGACCCGGGGACCGCGGGTGATCAATGACGAATCACGCCAGGAGATGAAGCGGATCCTGGAGGAGATCCAGACCGGGGACTTCGCTCGTGAGTGGATCCTGGAAAACATGTCGGGCCGGGCGCGCTTCCAGGCCCTGCGCCGCCGCGGTGAGGAACATCCCATCGAGGATAACGGCAAAGCCCTGCGCAAGATGATGCCGTGGATCCAAAAGGGCAAACTGGTCGACAAGGCGAAAAACTGATCGGGGGCCGGTGCAGTGGCCTTCCGCAGTCCGGTGGCGGTGCAGGGGCTGCCCTTCATCGCCGGGTTCGCCGCCGTCAGTGGTCTGGGTAGCGCTTTCTGTCCCTTTTTGCCGGGAGAGGTGGCGTTATGGATCCTGACGCTCTGGTGTGTCTGGTTTTTTCGCGATCCGGAGCGTCACCCGCCGGCGGGGGAGGGGGTGTTGATCGCCCCAGCCGATGGCCGGGTGGTGGCGTTGGAGGAGGTGGCGGCGGCGCCGTTGTCCGGGGAGGCGGCGCGTAAACTGTCCATCTTCATGAACGTTTTTTCCGTGCATGTGAACCGCTTTCCGGCCACCGGCCGGGTGGTGGGTCTGGCCTATCATCCCGGTAAGTTTCTCAATGCCGCCCTGGACAAGGCGTCGGTGGAAAACGAACGCATGGAAATCCTGGCCGAACTCGATGAAGGCACCCGTCTGCCCTTCGTGCAGGTGGCCGGGTTGGTGGCGCGGCGCATCGTCTGGTGGATCCAGGAAGGCGATGTGTTGCAACGGGGGCAACGGTTCGGTTTGATCCGATTCGGTTCACGGGTCGATGTCTATCTGCCCCTGGATGCGCGGGTGGCGGTGACCCTGGGTCAGCGCACGCGCGCCGGTGAGACCATTTTGGCCCATTTGGATGGTGCGGGATGAGCGAAACCCGGGGATCACGCGGTTCCTACATCCTTCCCAACCTGTTGACCACGGGGGGGATGTTTTTCGGTTTTTACGCCATCATGGCCGCCCTGGACGGTCGTTTCGAGTACGGGGCCATGGCCATCATCATCGCCGGCGTGTTCGATGGTCTGGATGGCCGCGTGGCCCGGGCCATGAATGCCACCTCCGCCTTCGGCAAGGAGTATGACAGCCTGGCCGATTTTTTGTCGTTCGGCATCGCCCCGGCGGTGTTGATGTATCAATGGGCGCTGGTGCCCTTCCAACGGGTCGGATGGGCGGCGGCCTTTCTGTTCGCGGTCTGCGGGGCCTTGCGTCTGGCCCGTTTCAACGTTCAGCACTATCTACAGGATTCGGTGGTTTCCAAACGCTATTTCCAGGGGTTGCCGATCCCGGCCGCCGCCGGCATCCTGTCGGCGACGGTGCTGTTCTATCTGGAGCTGGGTTTTCACTCCGAGGAAGGCATCGCCGCCGGCACCGGCTTGTGGCGTTGGTTGCCGCTGTTGCTGACCTTCGCCCTGGGGGTGTTGATGGTCAGCAGCATCCGTTTCCGCAGCATGAAAGATTTTTCCTGGCACCGTAAACGGCCCTTTTTGACCCTGGTGGGGACGGTCTTTTTTTTAACCGTGTTGACGATACATGTGGCGGTAACGCTGTTTCTGGTCAGTTGGACCTATCTGCTCTCGGCGATCCACAGCCATCGGGAATATCGCCGGTTGCTGGCCGAGGGCAAGGAGGTGGAGGAGGATGAGGTGAAGGATTTGTCGGTTTGAAAACCAATGCGGTTCTGGTTCGTTCGTCGTCCGTGACGAGTTGGATTCCCTCCTTGATGGACAGCTGAAATGTCGGAACAGGTCATCATCTTTGATACCACCCTGCGCGACGGCGAGCAATCTCCCGGCGCTTCCATGGATGTTGGCGAAAAACGCCATATCGCCCGGCAACTGGAACGGTTGCGGGTGGATGTGATCGAAGCCGGTTTTCCCATCGCCTCCCAAGGGGATTTCGAGGCGGTGCGGCAGGTGGCGGAAACCATCCACGACTGTTCGGTGGCCGGGCTGGCACGGGCGAAGCTCGCCGATATCGACCGCGCCTGGGAGGCGTTGCAAAAGGCCGCCGATCCCCGCATCCACACCTTTATCGCCACCAGCCCCATCCACATGAAACACAAACTGGGCATGAGCCCGGACCAGGTGTTGGAAGCGGCGGTGGCGGCGGTGCGTCATGCCAAAAAATATACCGGCAACGTCGAATGGTCGGCCGAGGATGCCGGGCGCACGGAGATGGATTTTCTCTGCCGCATCGTCGAGGCGGTGATCGCCGCCGGGGCGACGACGGTCAACATTCCCGATACCGTCGGTTATACCCTGCCGCACGAGTTCGGCGCCCGTATCCACGAATTGATGTCCCGGGTGCCCAATATCGACAAAACCATCATTTCCGTCCACTGTCACAACGATCTCGGTCTGGCGGTGGCCAACTCCCTGGCCGCCGTCAACAACGGCGCCCGGCAGGTGGAATGCACCATCAACGGTCTCGGCGAACGGGCCGGCAACGCCGCCATGGAAGAGGTGGCCATGGCCATTCACACCCGCCGCGACATCCTGCCATTCCATACCCGGCTGGTTCACAGTGAAATCAGCCGTACCTCGCGCCTGGTGTCGGCCACGGTCGGTTTTCCGGTGCAGCCCAACAAGGCCATCGTCGGCGCCAACGCCTTCGCCCATGAGGCCGGCATCCATCAGGACGGCGTCCTCAAGGAGGCCACCACCTATGAGATCATGACCCCGGAATCGGTGGGGCTGGACGCCAACCGCATGGTGTTGGGCAAACATTCCGGGCGGCACGCCTTTCGCGACCGGTTGACCCTGCTCGGGTATGAACTCACCAAGGAACAACTGGATCAGGCTTTTCTCCGTTTCAAGACCCTGGCCGACAAAAAACGGGAGCTGTTCGACGAGGACATCGAGGCGTTGGTCGATGATGAGGTGTTGCGCGCCTCGGACCGCTATAAACTGTCGCGCCTCCATGTCGCCTCCGGCACTTCGGACACGCCGGTGGCGGCCGTGGCCCTGGAGGCCGACGGCGGTCTCATCACCGGCACCAGTTGGGGGATCGGTTCGGTGGATGCGGTGTTCAAGGCCATCTCGCAGATGGTGCCCGAATGGAAAGGGGTGACGCTGAAACGGTATCAGGTGCAGGCCATCACCGGTGGTACCGATGCCCAGGGCGAGGTGAACGTGCAACTGGAACGGGATGGCCGCACCGTCCAGGGACGCGGCACCGACGAGGATGTGATCGTCGCCTCGGCGCGGGCCTTCATCAATGCCCTGAACCGCCTGCTGCACAAACGGCCACGAACCCGGCGGGGGGTTTGATGAAAAGGGGTTGGTTAATGAAAGCAGGGGAGTTGTCGGCTGTTTTTTTACCCGGTTTGGCATCTTTTTTGTTAGTATTCGACTGTGAAACGGTGTGACAGGCCGTTTCAAACGATCGATATCAACGGTTAACGGGAGTCGCCCATGAGCATCCGCCGCGTAGACAAGGCCGGGAAGGCCATTACCCAGTCGATTTCGGGCAAGAAAGGCCAGGTCGGAAAAACCGCCGGTGGGGAAGAATTTGCCCAGAGGCTGGCGGAACTTGCCGGTAACCTGGAAATGGAAGAGGTGTCACAGGTGCGGGAAACCCAGCGCGTGACGGGGGTTTCCCGGGAGCCGTCTTCCCATCATCGGCGTCAACAGTTGCAGCAGACCGGGGAGATCCTCGACTCCCTGGAGGCCCTGGGCCGGGATTTGGAACGGGGTTCCGGCCCGGGTGGCGACCCCGGCGGGGCCCGGCAACAACTGCAGGAGAGCCGCGATCAGGCCCTGCGTGCCCTGTCGGACCTCCCCGGAAAGGGCGAAGAACGCGATTTACTGCATCGGACGGCGGTTTTGGCAACGGTGGAACTGGCAAAAAGCGAGCGGGGGGATTATAAGTAAGGGTTCCCCGGCGAAAGTGCCGAACCCTTCGATATCCCTGAGTGCCGCCCGTTCATGTCACTGGATCATATTCGCAACTTTTCCATCATCGCCCATATCGATCACGGCAAGAGCACGCTGGCCGACCGGTTGATCGAGTATACCGGTACCCTGCAACAACGGGAGATGACCGAACAGGTCCTGGACAGTATGGACCTGGAACGGGAACGGGGTATCACCATCAAGGCCCAGTCGGTGCGCTTGCGCTACACGGCCCTGGATGGAAAAACCTACACCCTCAATCTGATCGATACCCCGGGGCACGTCGACTTTTCCTACGAGGTCTCCCGGTCCCTGGCCGCCTGTGAAGGGGCGTTGCTGGTGGTGGACGCCGCCCAGGGGGTGGAGGCGCAAACCATGGCCAACGTCTACCTGGCCCTGGATCACGACCTGGAAATCGTCCCGGTGCTGAACAAGATCGATCTGCCATCGGCGGAGCCGGAACGGGTGCGGGAGCAGATCGAGGAGGTGATCGGCCTGGATGCCGCCGATGCCATCGAGGCCTCGGCCAAGTCGGGAATCGGCATCCGTGAGATCCTGGAAGCCATCGTTACCCGCATCCCGCCCCCCAAAGGCGACGTGGAGGCCCCTCTCAAGGCGTTGGTGGTGGACTCCTGGTATGACAACTATCTGGGGGTGGTCTCCCTGGTGCGGGTTTACGACGGGGGCTTGACCACCACCGGACCGCCACGAAAAATTCGCTTCATGAGCACCTCCGCCGATTATGTGTTGGACCGCATCGGCGTTTTTTCACCCCGATTGACCGATACCAGCCACCTGGGGGCCGGGGAGGTGGGATTCGTCGTCTCCGGCATCAAGGAGATCTCCCAGGCCAAGGTCGGGGACACCATCACCTATGCCCACCGGCCCGCCGACTCCCTGTTGCCGGGATTCCGCGAAGTGAAACCGATGGTGTTCGCCGGGCTCTATCCGGTGGTTTCGGCCGATTATGAATCCCTGCAGGAGGCCCTGGACAAACTGACCCTCAACGACTCCTCCATCACCTATGATCCGGAAACCTCGCCGGCCCTGGGCTTCGGCTTCCGTTGCGGGTTTCTCGGCATGCTGCACATGGAGATCGTTCAGGAACGCCTGGAGCGGGAGTTCGGGCTCGATCTGGTCACCACGGCGCCGACGGTGGTCTACAAGGTCCACCTGACCGATGGTTCCGTGCGCGAGGTGCACAATCCATCGGACCTGCCGGATACCGCCAAACGGGACCACATCGAGGAGCCCTATATCAAGGCCGCCATCCTGGTGCCAGCGGAATTTTTGGGGCCGATCATCTCCCTCTGCACCGAACGGCGGGGCATCCAGCGGGATATGGTCTATATCTCCGACACCCGGGTGATGATACACTATGAGTTGCCCCTCAATGAGATCGTCCTGGATTTTTTCGATCGGCTCAAATCCATCTCCCGGGGTTATGCCTCGCTGGACTATGAACTGTTCGACTATCGCCCGGGGGATCTGGTAAAACTGGATATTTTGATCAACGGTGAACCGGTGGACGCCCTGTCGGTGATCGTTCATCGGGAAAAAAGTCAGGAGCGCGGCCGGGACCTGGCCAAACGGATGCGAAAAATCATCCATCGGCAAATGTTCGAAGTGGCCATTCAGGCCGCCATCGGCGCCAAGATCATCGCCCGGGAGACAGTGAGCGCCATCCGCAAGGATGTGACCGCCAAATGTTACGGCGGTGATGTGACCCGAAAACGGAAATTGTTGGAAAAACAGAAGGCCGGAAAAAAACGGATGAAACAGATCGGTCGGGTGGAAATTCCCCAGGAAGCGTTCCTGGCCGTGTTGAAGGTGGACTGATACATGCTCAAAGGAACTGTGGTCCCATGTCTCTGAAGAATACCTTGTCCAGAAGACATGTCTGGCACGGCATGCTGTTTTTGATCGCCGGTTTTTTCATGCTGGGCAGCTATATTCCCCTGGAAACCTGGGACGGCGAGGTCTCCATGGGTTGGGGGCCGGTGGTGGCGGTGGTCATGATCGGTTTCGGCATCTACCTGTTGCTGGGGGGACGGGAGTTCCTGGAACAGGACTCCCTGACGGTGGAATATTATGAGGCCATCGTCATGGCGGTGGGGATCGCCCTGGTGGTCCGGACCTTCATCATCGAACCGTTCAAAATTCCCTCCGGCTCCATGATTCCCACCCTGCTGGTGGGGGACTACCTGTTCGTCAATAAATTTTCCTATGGACACCGGCTGCCCTTTTCCCGCACCCGGGTGTTCATGGAAGAAGGGCCGAAACGGGGGGATATCGCCGTTTTCGAGTATCCCCGGGATCCACGCAAGGATTATATCAAACGCATCGTCGGCCTGCCCGGCGATCATATCGTTTATCGCAATAAACGGCTGTTCATCAATGGTGAACCCATTGCCTACGAGCCGGACGGGGTGTTCACCTATTTCAATGAACGGGAGCAATTGGTGGAGTCGGCCCGGTTCGTCGAAAAATTGAACGGTGTGGACCATCCGATCCTGGTGCGCACCTTCACCTACTCGGCGCCGGTGGAGGAGGTGGTGCCGGAAGGTCACTATTTCGCCATGGGCGACAACCGCGACAACAGCAACGACAGCCGTTTCTGGGGCTTCGTTCCCGCCCATCGACTGGTGGGCAAGGCGGTGGCGCTGTTCTGGTCCTGGGATTCCCGGGAAGGCAAGCCCCGCTGGGAACGTCTGGGACAATCGGTGGATTGAGAGAGGGTAAAATGGAAACGACGCGGCTTCAACCAGATTATGGAAATTTTTCCGGCCAGGGTGGTTTTTCCATGGGAAAGGTCATATTCGTCATCGCCGTGGTCGGCGCCCTTCTCTCCATGGCCGGCTCGCTGATTCCGGACGTGTATGACTTTTATGTGTTGCGGGACATGGCCGATCGGGTGGTGGGGGAGTACAAGGGGTTGTCCAAAAAAGAGGTCCGCAAACGGGTCACCTTCGAACTGGACCGCTCCCGTATCCGCTCCCTGAAGGACAAGGATATCTTTGCCAAACGGCCCCGCAAACCCCAACCGGGGCAAAAACTGTTCCTGGTCAAACCCACCCGCAAGGGTTACCAGGTGGAGATCGATTATCGGGTTCCCCTGGCCCTGGAGGTGGGTGGAAAAAAATTTACCATCGAGGGGTATGAGGAACTGGAGTTGACCTATAAAGTGGAGTCTTGATGCATGACGGGCCAAGCCCGGACGGTTCCCCCCCCGGAATCCGGCCCGTCGTCGGCCGATACCGATAAAAAAACGGTGGACCTGACGGCGCTGCAACAAAAGCTGGACTACCGTTTCTCCAAACCGGACCTGTTGCTTCAGGCCCTGACCCACCGTTCCTTCGGATTGGATCAGGGATTGCCGACCGGGCTGGAGCCACCGACCGCCAAAGAGCCGGTTCCCCACAACGAACGGTTGGAATATCTGGGGGATGCCGTCCTCGATCTGGCCATCTCCTCCCTGTTGTTCGACCGCTATTCCCAGGCCCCGGAAGGGGCGTTGTCCCGCTGGCGCTCGGCCCTGGTCAACACCCGGACCCTCTCCGATCTCGGTCGCCGGCTCTCTCTCGGTGATCATCTGAAAATGGGCCGGGGCGAGGTGATGAGCGGTGGCCGCGGCAAGACCTCCATCCTCGGCAACGCCCTGGAGGCGGTGGTGGGGGCGGTATTCCTCGATGGCGGTTTCCCCGCCGCCCGGACTTTGATCGAACGGCTTTATCAACACCGCCTGGAGGGTTTTCAGGGGCATCATTGGGAAGGGGACTATAAATCCATGTTGCAGGAGTGGCTCCAGGGCAAAGGGCGCTCTCTGCCGATCTATGAGGTGATGTCGGTGAACGGTCCGCCCCACGAACGGCTTTTCGAGGTCTCCTGCCAGGTGGCGGAGATGCCGGCCACCCGCGGTCGGGGTCCGGCCAAACGGGTGGCCGAACAGGCCGCCGCCCGGGAGATGCTGTCGCTGCTGGATCCCTCCCGGCAGGGGGAGGGGCCATGAGTCCGGCGCCGGGGGCTTCCGAATCCGGTGGGGAAAACGGTTTCAGGTCGGGGTTCATCGCCATCACCGGTCGGCCCAATACCGGCAAGTCCACCTTTCTCAATCGGGTGTTGGGACGCAAGGCGGCCATCGTCACCCCCAAGGCCCAGACCACCCGCAACCGTATTCTCGGGGTCTGCAACCGTCCCGGCGTCCAGATGATATTCATCGATACCCCGGGGATTCACGATCCCAACCGCACCCTCCTCAACCGGATGATGGTGCGGAGCGCCTTCAACGCCTGCCGCGAAGTGGACGCGGTACTCTATTTCATCGATGCCCAGGAGGGCCTGAAACCGGAAGACCTGGATATTCTGCCGCGCCTGCCCCGGGGGGAGGCGCCGGTGATCCTGGCGCTCAACAAGGTGGACCGGGTGATCAAGACACACCTGTTGCCCCGGTTGCGGGCGTGTGCCGACAGTGGGTTCCCCTTTGCCGATCTGTTGCCGCTGTCGGCCCTGGACGGCACCAATGTCGACCGCCTCCTGGAGGTGTTGGGCGGACGGTTGTCACCGGGACCACGCTATTTCCCGGAAGGGGCCTGGACCGATCAGCCGGAACGGTTCATCGCTGGTGAGATCATTCGGGAAAAGCTTTTTTTCCATCTGCAAAAGGAGTTGCCCTACGCCCTGGGGGTACAGGTGGGAAAATTTCAGGAGCGGGCCGGCTCCTCCGGATTGTGGGACATGGAAGCGGCCATCTTCGTGGAACGGGAGTCGCAAAAACCGATCGTCATCGGCCGCAAGGGGGCCTTGTTGAAAAAGGTCGGCAGTGCCGCGCGCCAGGAACTGGAACGGATGTTCGACAGCCGCATCCATCTGCGCCTCTGGGTGCGGGTCAAACCCAACTGGACCGGGGATGGCCGCCAGTTGCAGGCCATGGGGTATGTGGACGAGGACGATGATTCGGATACATGATCGGGCCGTGGTGTTGCGCCGAACCCCTTTTCGCGAAACCTCGCTGGTGGTCCACTTTTATACCCAGCGGCACGGTTTGCTGTCGGCCCTGGCCCGGGGGGTGCGCGGGGGTGGCAAAGGGGGCCGTGGTGGCCGGCAGGGGGAACAACGGGCCGCCCTGGCCGGGTTTCACACCCTGGTCATCGACCGCCAAGCCCGTTCCATCGACGGACTCGGCACCCTGACCGGGGTCGAGACGGTCACCACCCGGCACCATCTGCTCAACGATGCCGGCGCCTTGGCGACGGCGCAACTGCTGCAGGAGGTGGTTTTTCGTTTCATGGCCCCCGGTGATCCCCGACCGGAGATCTTCGAACGGTTGGAGTGGGCCCTGGACGCCCTCGAATCCCGCCAGGAACCGTTGGCGGTGACGGTGTTTTCACTGGCGCGTCTGTTGCGGGACCTGGGGTATGGTTGGCGCGTCGACCGGTGTGCCGGCTGTGGCGGTCGTGACGCCCTGAGCTTTTTTTCGGTCCGGCGTGGCCAGGCGGTCTGTGAACCGTGCGGCCGGCCCTATGCCGACCGTCTCGACCGCTTGAGTGAAAACGGCCGGCTGGCCATGGAACGACTGGAGTGGTGGAATGGGTTCGGTCTATTATCCCGGCAGGAGAAGATCACGTTGTATCACCTAGTGATAACCGGCCTGGGTCGGCTTGACGGGCGTCCGTTGTTGTCGGACCGTTCTTTCAGGCGCATGGCCGGCCTGGGTGGTCCGGACATCGAGCCGCTGGTGGCGAGAGGAGCGAATGGATGATTGACAGAGAGTTGTTGGAAATTTTGGTCTGCCCGCAATGCAAAGGGCCGTTGGAGTTCGACCGCGAGGCCGAGGAGTTGTTGTGTAAAAAGGATCATCTGGCCTTTCCCATTCGCGATGGCATCCCGGTGATGTTGATCGACGAAGCCCGGGAGTTGGAGGAGTCCTGAGTGTTGAAGGGCTCGGGCCGAATGGTTCCCATGATCGAAATCAATCTCCGCGCAGCCGGTTGCGGGACTCCCGGGCCGGCGATGGGGTGCATCCCAGTTTGAGGAGAGAACCACATGGACTGGATACTGTTCGGCAAGTAGATGATTACGTCACCCACGGTGGCCCGGTGCTGAAAAAAAGGGTCACATCCCCGAGGTGGGGATCCTGTCGACCTGGATGTCGCCCGCCTGGAGAGGTGATCGGCATGGACAACCTTCGCATCACCAGGATATTGTTCCAGGACATGGCGTTGGATGAGCATGGCGACATGGCCTTGGCGAAACCGTCCAAGGGGAAGAAAAAAAGCCCATCTGGAAGTGGCAAAAAGGGGGACGGGGAAGAAACCGTGGAAAAGGAACCCGAAAACAATCCTGACAAACCGCCCGTCACCGGAAAATAGCCGGGTCGAAAGGGGTATCCCGACGGAAAGCCGAAAAAAAAATGGACCCGGGCGCCGGTTGCGGATCGCAGGGCCGGATCGGTGCCAGGGTGGCCGGTGGACCTTTCCACGGATGGAAAGGTTTGCGGTGGTATGCAAAATTATAACAATATATATATTTTCATTGCCAACATTTGCATCTTGAGGCAGTATTCGACAATTATAATCTTGTCAACTGTTAATCGGAGGATGCAAACATGTCTGATTTCAATGCCGCAAGCTGGATGCAGGACAACATCGGCCGTTATGGGTCCAGAAAGTTGATCGATCTGTGCATGACCGGATCCCATGACAGTGGCATGAGCGTGTTGACCGGCCATACCGCGGGCGCCAATGAATGCAACACCCTTACCCAGAGCAACGGCATCGGCCAACAGTTGCAGTTGGGGGCGCGTTATTTCGATGTTCGTCCGGTGATTGCCAGTGGTCAATACAAAACCGGCCATTACAGCGGTGTTCCCGTATTGGGGGCACAGGGCGGCAACGGCCAGACCATGGCCGACATCATCCAGGAGATCAATGCGTTTACCGCCACCCACGAGGAGTTGATCATCCTCAAGCTTTCCCATGATCTGGATACCGACTCCCAGACCCGCAACCCGAATTATCCGGATTTGAACCAGCAGCAGTGGAACGAGCTGTTCAGCCAACTTTCGGGCCTGAACCATCTGTATGGCAATACGGACAAGGAGGTGAAGCTGCCGGAGTTGACGCTTGGCGATTATATCGGCGCTCCGACCGCCGCTGTGGTGGTCGTGGTGGATCCGTCCGACTCCGGCATCACCCTGGGTGATTACCAGGGGCGGGGATTTTTTCCGATGGATGCCTTCCCGCTTTATGACAGTTATACGGGAACGCCGGATTTTGGGAGAATGAAGGATGATCAACTGGATAAAATGAAAAAACAGCAACCGGCCAGGATCGCCGGCACGCTGTTTCTTCTCTCCTGGACCTTGACGCAATCCGATGCTCAGGCGGTCAACTGCGATAATCCATTGCCCTTCCCGCCCAAGGAGCCGATCACGCAACTCGCGGACACGGCCAATGCCGGCATCGATGAAATCCTGCCGAAGTGTGGTCCGGACTGTTTTCCGAACATCGTCTATTTCGACAACATCACTTCCGATGCCTTGGCCAAACTCGTCAATGACATCAATCAGCTGGTGCCATGATCATCCTTCTTTGCCGGTCGCGTCGTCCCATCCGGTTTCATCGATCGCCGTATA
>CAYFNE010000111.1:0-15738 GCA_964344355.1 uncultured Magnetococcales bacterium | reverse complement strand
TGCCGAACGTGGATATTGTGGCAGCTATTCAAGCGTCCGCCGTTTTTTGTCCACGGTTCGAGCACCAGAACCACCGGAGGGGTTCTGCAGGATGGAGGTGGCTGCCGGTACGGAGGCCCAGGTGGATTTTGGGTCTGTCGGGATGCTGTTTGATCCCATCAAGAAAAAGGAGCGTCGTGGCTGGGTGTTTGTCATGACACTATCCCACAGCCGCCACATGTTCGTGAAGATTGTCTTCGACCAATCCTCATGGACTTGGCTCGGTTTGCACGAGGAGGCGTTTGAATTTTTTGGTGGGGTACCCGAGAAAATCGTCCTGGATAACCTCAAGGCGGCCATTGTCAAAGCGGCGGCCCACGACCCCTTGGTCCAGAGGAGCTACCGGGATCAGGCCGAACACTACGGATTCATGGTGGATCCCAATCGTCCCCGGACGCCTCGACACAAAGGCAAGGTGGAGCGGAGTGTCCGTTATATCAAACAAAATTTCATGCCTGGACGAACGTTCCGGGATATTGCCGACGCTAATGAACAGTTGCAACGTTGGAACGATGAAATCGCCGGTCTTCGCGTCCATGGCACAACCGGATGGCGACCATTGGAGCGATTTGAAATGGTTGAGCGATCCACCTTGAAACCCCTGCCCTCCGAGCGGTGGGAGCCCAGCATCTGGCTCGATGCCAAGCTCCACTCGGATTGCTATTAAATCGGGGGATTAAATCGGGGGACAGCTTACTTATTTTATTTGTACTTAATAAGTTGTGTTTATGGTGCCTGAGGTATCTTGCCGTGTCAAAAAACCTGCACTGGCAATGTATTTGAAGACCTTGGCTTTGAAAATCCGGATGAGAAGATGGTCAAGGCCGAACCGTCCATCCCGATTCGCCGTATCGTCGAGCAACGTGGTTTGAAGCAAAAACAGGTTGGAGAACTGCTGGGCATATCCCAGCCAGAGGTTTCCAACATCGTTCGTGGTGCGGTCGACCGGTTCACCATTGATCGTTTGTTCCGTTTTCTGACCGCACTGGGTCAAAATGTTCAGGTCATTGTCAGCGAAGCGAAAAATCACAAGGGACAAATGACGGTCATGCATTCGTCCGTATAGGCTGACAATGCTGGCCGGTTTCCTGGAAAAGTTTCCAGACATCCTCAATTGTCGTTGCGTTGGCCATTCCCAAATTTCGAGTACACGACCCGGGTAGATTCCAATTATACCCGTTATCGGTGGGCCATGGAATCTCTTTGTCATCCTGCAGGAGAAAACAACGAATAGACTTTATCGGCCGGGAGGGTTCATCATGGTGCAAAAACCGAATGGAAACCGGAAAAAAAGGAGTGGACCGTTATGAAATGATCGAAGCGAATGGATCGGCGGGGTTTTGGGTCTAACGGCAGGAATCGACCCCATCCGCCGTACACTTTTGACCATTGATCCAAAAAGCCCCCTCCAACCGCACGCCGTCCAGTTTGGCCCCGGTCAGGTTGGCGCCGAACAGACTGGCCCCGCGCAGATCGGCGCCGGAAAGATCGCTGTTTTTCATGAAGGTACCCAGCAGAAGGGCCTTGCGTAGATCGGCATTGCGCAGGTCGGCCGACTCCAGGTTGGTCTCTTCCAGAGAGGCGCGCCGCAGGTCGGCGCCGTTCAATTTGCAATCGTGCAGGTCGGCCTTTTCGAAACGGGCTTTTTGCAGATCGGCCCCGGTCAGGTCGGCGCCGCTGAGGTTGGCCTTGTAAAAGTGGGCCCCGGTCAATCGGCTCCGGGAAAGATTGGCCCGTTGCAGTTGTGAACCTTGAAAAAACCCTTTGCTCAGGTCCACCCCCTGAAGGTCCACCCCTTGGAGATCACAACGGATACACCGTTTGCCATGCAACAAACGGGACCGCTGGTCGGCATCCAGCCCCTGGGCGCTGGTGGCCGGGAGCAAAAACAGCACCATCAACACCCATCGATCGATCGTGATCCTCTCCATGGCCAGAGGATGACCGATCCGATTGAAACTGTCAAACCGCTACCGTCCTTCGGTCTGCGATCCAACGCCGGGGGTCTGGGGAGCATTCACCCCCCGGTCGCCATCCCCATCCAACATCGTTGATCCCCTCGTTTGAAAACCGGTGGATGGCCCCCCCTTTCCATCCACCGCCCCCCATGCCGTGGAAAACTAGCCGATAAAATCCGGGTATGGTTGTGGCCGGGACGAAAATCCGCCCACCGTTGCCGACAGGGACCATTTCCCTTGAAACAGCCAGGCCATGGACAAGGTCAACAGGCTCAATATCGTTGCCGACACCACCGCGACCACTGGAAGTGGCGATCGGCTGGCCTCGATAAATTTTGGCCGTGGCCAAACCAGGATGCGAATGTCATGTTCCAACACCCGAACCCGGGAAACCTTGCGATAGGTCCGATTGGGACCGTTGGGATTGGAACGGGAATAGACCGGCTCATACCTGGAAAAGACCGGCACATGATCGATATCGACGGAAACACCGAAACCATGCCGGTCGTTACCGCGATCATCCAGGGAAAACACATAGTTCAACCAGGTTTTCACATCGAACACCGCCAATAAAAATCCCTGGAAACCGCCATCGGCGTGAATGGGGAAATAGACCAAAAATCCCCTTTCCGCCAAAGGCAGTTCGATGGCCGGACGCATGATTGGTTTCCGACCTTGCCGAGCCCGTTCCAGGGCCGGCCGGCTGATCTCCTCGGACAACAGATCATATCCGGACAACGATTCGTTGCCTTCGAGCGGATGGACCCAGCGAATGTGAAAGGAACCATCGACCCGCGCCAGGGCCTGAAAGCCCGGCATATGCCGAAACAGGTTGCCGGCATCCGCCATGAAACCCTTCTCCGCCATGCCATCGGACCATCGCCATCGATCGACGACGCGCCGCAAAGCCGGAAGCCGGGCGCGCAGGTCGGCATCGATGAAGGCCGCCAGTTTCTCGGCCTGCACCTGGACGGCCCGATGTAAATTTTCCTCTTCACGGGCTTTCAGGCTCCACCACAACCCATAAATCAGGCCGCTGATCAGGATGACGGTGAGGACAACGATGGAACCATTGATTCGTATGCGGGACATGTTCAACCCCTCCCACCAATGATGAATCCCGAATCGAATCCGGGCCGACGACCGCCGACCCCCCGATCGGGCGATCGTTGATACCCGCCCGGATTCGATTCATTCCGGGGAGAGCCCCCTCTCCCGGCTCGACGATCAATACCCTCTCCGGTCCCGATCACCGATCCCGAGGCTCCCCCCGGTTTAAAATACCTCCCCTCGCTCCCCCCTCTTCCGTCCACTCCCCCGAAGGTATTGCCAACATACAAAACAATATCCGTACCAGAGCGAAACAGACCATCCATCCATTTGTTATCGAGGCTTTTTTCCAATCAATCGACCAATCGCTCCCGGTCCGGGGCCACTGCGCCAAACTGCACAGCCAACCAGGACGATCTGTCGCCCAACAAATGATTGATCCTTGTATTTCAAAAGAAAAAAAGAAAAACAGCCGGTTGTGCCACCCTGTCTTGCCACCCGATTTGGCGCATCCCCCCGGCAACCCCTTGCCGATCCCCCACTTGTTCCGGACCATCAGGTATGGGATGATTCCGCCGCATGCGATCGAATCAGCCATTATTCGGAGAAAAACCAGATCATGTTTCCCAAAACCCCCGCCATTACCCTCTATGATCCCCTGGCCGACCTGCTCGGGGCCGGAGATGGACACTTGCACTATACCTTCGACGATGCCGTCAAACTCTCCGGACACGCCTGTCCGACGGTGGCCGGGGCCTTTTTGCTGGCCAAACGGGCGGTGGAACTGCTTTATGAGGGTGAAACCCCGCAACGTGGCGACATTCAGGTGGAGATGCCCGGTCCGGTGGATGCCGGGGTCAACGGTCCCATCAGCCAGGTATTCACCCTGTTGACCGGCGCGGCGGCGGCCAATGGTTTCAAGGGGTTGGGCGGACAATACGCCCGCAACGGATTATTGAGCTTTCAGGAGGGCGGCGGCGGGCCGTTCGTGTTTCGGTCCATCTCCAAGGGAAACCGCGTCAAACTGGTCTACAATCCGGCCACCATCCCGCCAGCGGCGGCCATGGGCCAATCCATGCCCCTGGTGCTTTCCGGAGCGGCGACACCGGAACAGCGCCAAGCCTTTCGGCAAGCCTGGCGGCAACGGGTGTTGGATATCCTCGCCGATGAGGGCCGTTCGACCATCCAGGCGGTATGAAAACGGGAAAAAGGGGAAAAACCAAGGATACGGGACGGTTCAGCGTCTGGCCTTGAGAAAGTCGACGATATCCATATCCTCGATCAGCACGTGCTTTTCCAGCCAATCGCTCAAAAACCGCATCAACTTTTCGGCTTCCTCGATTTTTTCCGGGTTGGTTTTCAGTTTGACGATGACGGCCCGATGTTTTTTCAGGTCGTCGACGATCCCCTCATGCTGTTTTTTGTGCTCTCCCAGGCGCGGATAGCCGATTTCCGCCTGCAAGGCCTCCTCATCCCGAAAATGGTTGAGCACATAATCATCGGCCTGGCGCATCACCATGCCGAACCAATAGTCGATATGCACACCGGGAACCGTCAACAGCCGGCTCAAACCGTGAAAGGCCTCGTACAATTTCTGGTGCTGTCGATCGATTTCATCATGGCCGGTGCGCAGGGCCTCGGTCCAGATAAAGGGCAGCTTTTTGCCGGTATTCACACCGAACAGATCGACATCGAATTTTTTTTACGTCTTAAGCGCATGGATCCACCCGTCAAGCTCATTTCTGGACGATCCCGGGCTACCCCCCAAAACATCACGGCCCAAAAGAGAACTGAATTTCACGGATGATAACACGAACTCCCAGCCAAAGGACAGCCCCGAACACTTCACGGATTCAAAGGGGGCAGGGTCGGTCCGGCGACCCCGGCCCCCGTGCCAGTGGTGGTTCCCTCCTTGTTCAACAGGGGTTCGAGATCCCGCCAAAAACCGGCGCCATCCCAGGCCGGTCGCGGGCCATAGAGGGCCCGTTCCAACCGTTGTAAAAGGGTCGAACCCCCTGGATCCGCCAGTCGACGGCCGACCTCTCCCAGGGTACGGGGTCGATTTTCCGGCCAGACCGCTGCCGCCCAGGCCAGCAAGGTATCCCGCACCTGTTGCGGGGGGGCGGCGTTCAAGCAGGTTTTTTCCAGTGCCCGCCGTTGTTTGCGTACCGCCAGCAGACCAACGGCGGGATCATCGACCGGCGGTTTTTTCCCCACCCCACGCCGTTGCCGCCACCACAGAACCAGGGTCAGTATCCAGGCGGTGAAAAAAAATCCACTCAACCAGGGCCAATAACCGGGTTCGATCACCACCGCCGTCGGCGTTTTTGGAACCGGCCGGTCCGTTTCCGGCATCATCGGCGTCGGTGGCGTCTCCGTTCGTGGCGCCGGTTCCACCGGACTGGCCGGCATCGGCGATTCCCCGGGGGCCGGCAATACCTGGATGGTTCGCCGTGGCAAAACCGCCTCCCGCAGGCGATCATTGACCGTATCCCACCAGGGCAGGCGAATTTCCGGCAGCTCGAAGATACCGGCCCGGGTGGGAATCAACGCCTGTTTTTCCCGCAATTCCCCCACCAGCAGATCGCCGGCCAGCCGGGAACTCCGCTCCGGTTGATCCGGATAGATCTTGAGGCCATCCGGGATCGGGTGCGGTGGTTCCGGCAGTTGTGAATCGTGCAACCCCCAGGCCGCCAATCGCAGTTGACGGGTGACCGGTTCCCCGACCCGGAATTTGGGCGGATCCGGTTCCCAGGTCTCTTCGAGGGTCACCTTGTTGGCCGGCAACCACCAACCGCTCACCCCTGGCGGCTGCGGACGGATGTTCAAGGTGATCTCCGGGGCCGCCAGACGCACGGTGCGGGTGGATTGGAACAGTCCCCCGAAAGGAGAACCACCGAAAAGACCGGCAAAAGGGTCATTTCCGGAAAATCCCCGCCGCCGTTGCCGCCGTTGATCCAGCACCTGCCCCTGAAACATGGCCGCCGGCAACACCATCTCCCCACTTTTTTGCGGAAACAGGGCATAACGGCGCTCCAACACCTGCCAGGTCCGGCCCTGCCGCTCCTCGGTATAGGTTTTGTCCGCCCCCAAACTCTTCACCAGCAGGTCGGAGTTGCCGGGAACGGTGAGGCTGCCTTCCTGAATGTCGATGGCCCGATAGAGTTTCAGGGTCAGGATGACCTGCTGTTGAACATAGGGATTTTGTTCATCCACCGCCGATTCCAGAAAAAGGGGCCGATCGGCGGCGCCGTTGCTGGAGCCCGGTTGCCGGACCTCGATGGTGATGGGCCGGGTGCGCTGACCGTCGATCTCCAGGACGGGAATGGGCAGATTGCCGCTTTTACGCGGCAACAAAACCACCTCCAGGGTGCTCTTGGAGACCATGCTGCCATTCAATATTTCAATTTTACTGCCGGAACTGCGGTTGAGCAGTTGAAAATTTTTTTCCAGAGGGGTCAAATCGACATCGATGCCACCCCCGCCATCCCGTTCCAGCACCAGGCGCAGGGTCTCCCCCAGGGTCAGGACGGTCCGGTCCACCCGGGCCTTGGTCGCCGCCCAACCGGGCGCCGCCACGCCCAACAGCAGGGTCAATACCACGAACCATCCACCCACCCTCACCATGGCGCCATCTCTCCTCGGTTCATCTCCGTTTGCCCTTGGCCGCGACGGCGGTATTGACGATAAAACTTGCGCCGCAACAGCCCGCCGGGATCATCGGGAATACGCCGCAACCATTGGGACAGGGCCTGATCCGACTCCCGGTTTTCATCGTCCTCTTGTCGTTCCGATGCCGAAGCGTGGTTTTTTTCCTCTTCCCCCTCCTCCGCCGCCTCTTGTTCAGCGGTTTTTTCCTCCGGGGTCTCTTCGGCCTTCCCCATCGATTCATCGGCGGCCTTTTTTTCCGCCTCACGCTGGGCGGCGCGCTGTTCCTCCCGGGCCTCCTCCTCGGCCCGCTCGGCCGCCGTTGGTTCTTTCTCATCCATACCGGTGTTGCCGGCATCCTTTTCGGAAGCGTCCCGTTCCTGTCCCGACTCGCCCTGTTTTTCCCCCTGGTCCCCCGATTGACCCGACTGTTCATCCTGGTTGCCGGGATCCTTCCGTTCCTGACCGTCCCCCTGTTGGTTCTGCTGTTGTTGCTGTTGTTGTTGTTGCTCCAGGACCTTTTTGACCAGATCGTGGTTGAAACGGGCATCCTCGTCAGCGGGATTTTTTTTCAGGGCCTCCGCATAGGCCGTCATCGCCTCTTCCAGTTTTCCCTGACGGGCCAGGGCATTGCCACGATTGAAGGAACCCTTGGCGCCCGGGGTTCGGGAAAAGGCCTCGGCCGCTCCGGCGAAATCTCCGGCCTGGTAGCGGGCGGTCCCCCGCCAACCGGGTGATTCGAACAGTTCCGCCGCCCGCGCCGCCTCCCCCCGTTCCAGGGCCGCCGCCCCCCGTTGATCGGGACGTTGCCACAAGTCGGCCCAATCGAAGGCCCGGGCCGGCGATGGTGACAGGAGTGGGAAAATCATCACCAGCAACAACCACCCCCGCCGGAAGGCCAGGGCCGCCAACGGCACCAAAAGCGGCAGCAACCAGGGTCCCATCTCCCGCCAATCGTCGGCCAACCGTTCCAGGGCGCGGGCGCTGTCCGGGTTTTCCTCCTGAACCGACCGGCCGAGCAACCGTTTCAGATCGCCATCGCCCGCGGTCAGATCGGCATAAACACCGGGTCCGAAGTTGGTCAGGGCCGCCAACCGTTCCCGGTTCAATCGGGCCAGCACCCGTTGGCCAGCGGCATCGCTGAGAAAACCACGCCCGTCGGCCCGGGGCACCAACCCCCCTTGCGGGGTGCCCACCCCCAATACCGACAGACGATGCCCGGTCGCCGCCAGGGTTTGGGCGGCCTGGAAACTTTCCGTCGGCGCCGCATCGCCGTCGGTGATCAATATCACCGTGCCATCGCCCAGGGCCGCCCGTTGCAGGAGGTCGGCCGCCTGGCGCAATCCCCGGTCGGGCCGGCTGCCTTGGGCCGGCATGATGGCGGGAGTCAGGGAAGGAACCAGGGCGGCGACGGTCTCGACATCATCGGTCAAGGGCGAGACGATGAAGGCATCGCCGGCAAAGACCACCAGGCCGGTTTGACCGCCGCTGGTTCTTTTCAGCAGGTCCAACACCTTCTGTTTGGCGCGGGCCAGACGCGATGGCCGCACATCGGTGGTGAGCATGGATTGGGAAAGGTCCAAAACGATCACCACCGGATATTGGGGCCGGAACAACGGTTGCGGCAACCGTTCCCAAACCGGCCCGGCCAGAGCCAACAAGGCCAACGACCAACCGACGCCCAACAACAGCAGGGGCAAACGGCGCGGACGGCTGTTCTCCCCATGGAGCAGATGGGGCAACAGATGCGGATCGCAGTGTGACTTCCAATAACCGCTGCCGCCCTGCCGCCGCCAGAACAGGATCAACAGGATGATCGGCGCCGGTGACACCCACAACCACTCGGGACGCAAAAAATGGAAGGTATCGGCCATCATACCCGCCTCCGGTGCCCGATTTGACGGATCAAACGTCCCAAACCGGCGAACCAGGTGGCCATGAGCAGGGAGAGGATCAACGCCGGCCCCAAAAACCAGATGTAGAGCTCCTGCCGGCGCACGAACCGTTCCACCTGATCGCTCACCGGTTCGATGGCGTCCAACTCCTGGTAGATCTCCTCCATCACCCGGGTGTCCGAAGCGCGAAAATAGCGACCGCCGGTGGCCCGGGCGATGGCGGTCAACGATTTTTCATCCAGCTCCCGGGCGGTGTTGACACGCCGTTGGCCGAAGATGGTGTCCACCACCATCGGTTTGTCGGAACCGATGCCGATGGTGTGGATGCGGATGCCCTCCTGTTGCGCCATTTCGGCGGCCTTGAGGGGATGTACCGAACCGGCGGTGTTGGTACCATCGGTCAACAGGATCAACAACCGCGCCTGCTGGGGCCGTTCGCGCAATCGTTTGATGGCCAGGCCGATGGCATCGCCGATGGCGGTCTTTTCCCCGGCCAGGCCGATCTCCGATTCATCGAGCATGCGCGCCACGGTGTCGCGGTCGAAGGTCAACGGCGTTTGCAGATAGGCGCGGCTGCCGAACAGGATCAAACCGAGACGATCGCCGACCCGCCGCCGCAAAAACTCCCCGGCCACCGCCTTGACCGCCGTCAACCGGTCGACCCGTTGTCCATTCAATTCAAAATCGGCCATCTCCATGCTGCCGGAGAGGTCCACCGCCAACACCAGATCCCGGCCACTGACCGGCGTCTCCTGGGGTGGCGTCAACCATTGGGGGCGGGCCAGCGCCGCCACCAACAACACCCAGAGCAACCAGACCAGGCCGGTGCGGAGGGTGGTCGGCGGCGTACCGGCCGGGGTATCGCTACGCGCCGCCCGGGCCAATTGACCATAAAAAGGGGTGATCAGGGCCTGTCGATGGTTTTTTGGGGCGGACTTGAACAACCAGCGCACCAACACCGGCAACGGCAGCAGCAACAGCAGCCAGGGCCACTCCAGATGGGGACCGACGTTCATGATCCCTTGTGGCCGTTTTTCAGCCACTGCCGGACCAGGGTGAACAACCCCTCGGCGGAAACTTGCGGATCGGGCCGGTAGGGACCGTCGGCCAATATTTTTCCGGGACCGTTGCAAAAACCGTCCAGGCCGGCGCTGCGATCCAAAAATTGCAACCACTCCCGACCATGCAGACCGGCCACCGTTTGCCGTCCATAACGATGGAGGGCCACCCGCCGCAACCAGATGGAGAGTTCCGTCACCAGTTTTTTGGCATCCGGATATTCTCGTTGTTGCCGCTGCAACCGTTCCAGCTCTTTTACCGCCGCCCGCATCGGTTGCCGTTGTCGATGTCGGCGCCAAAACCAGCGTCCGACAAGCAGCAACAGGATCATTGACAGAAAAAAAAGAAACCACCAACCGGGGGCCGGTGGCCAGAAGGAAACCGCTTCGAACGATTTCAGGCCACGCAATTCCGACAGGGGATCGACGACGCCGTTCATGCGGTTTTTTTCCGGAACAGGGTTCCCAGACCGTGGCGCAACGATTCATCGGCGGATTCTTCGGTGGCCAGATCGGCAAACAGCGCCCGATTGCCGCGACACAACTGCCGAACCGTTTGCCGGCGCTCCGAAAACCGCTGCCGGTGGGCCCGGTCATGGTCGGCCCCTTCCACGGTAATGGTGGCGGAACCGTCGCTGAAGGAAAAATGGCCCGAGCCGGGCAGCCGCGCCTCCAGGGGATCCCAGACGAAGGCCAACACCAGATCATTATGTTGGGAAAGACGGCTGATCTGTTGTTCGGCGTTCGGGTCCAGGGTCATGAAATCGCTAAATAAAAAAATTAAACTGCCGGGCCGCGCCACGGTGCGCAACCGGCGCAAACCATCGGCCAGGGGCAACGGCGTCCGGTTGGCGGCCGGTTCCGGTTGTTGATCGACCATCGATTTCAACAACGGCAGCACCCCCCGGGAGCCGGCGGCGGGTTGAAAAAACAGTTTCGCCCCCGGCGCCATGGCCATGCCGCCGACGCGGTCGCCATTGGCCATGGCCGCCCAGGCCAGCAACGCGGCGGCGCGGATGGCGGCCACCGACTTGAACATGTTGCGGGTGCCGAAGGCCATGGAGGGGTTGAGGTCCACCATGAAAAAGGTGGCCCGTTCACGTTCTTCCTGGAACAGTTTGGTGTGGGGTTCGCCGGTGCGGGCGGTCACCCGCCAGTCCATGTTGCGAATGTCATCACCGGGTTGATAGGGGCGCACCTCTTCGAACTCCATGCCCCGGCCGCGAAACACCGATCGATAACCCCCGGTCAGGGGGCCGGTCATGCGTTGCCGGGGGGGATAGGAGAGGCCTTGCGCCTGAAAGGAGAGCCGCACCAGGGTATCCAGCGCCACCCGCACCCCGGCCGTTTCCGACAGGGTTTTGGCGGCGGTTTTCCGATCGTCCCGGCCGACGCCGAAGGTGGTGGCGGCGCGGCGGCGTTTGCTGAAATCAGGGAAGCGCAACACGGTTGAGCAGCTCCAAAATCAATCGATCCGAGCTGATGCCGTCGGCCTCGGCCTCATAGGTGAGCAACAGCCGGTGCCGCAACACATCCGGCGCCAGGGCGTGGATATCCTCCGGCGATACATAGTCCCGACCCGCCAACCAGGCGTGGGCCCGGGCGCAGCGGTCCAGGGCGATGGTGGCGCGCGGACTGGCCCCGAAGCGGGTCCAACCGGCCAAATCATCGCCGAACGGTTTGGGATCGCGGGTGGCCTGGATCAGGCGGATCAAATACGTTTCCAGTTCCGGGGCCAGATAGACCCCCAACACCTCACGACGACAGGCGAACAGCGCCTCCCGGCTCAACGGCGTCACCCGTTCCGTCGCCGTTACGCCGTTCAAGGCTTCGCCCCGGGCCAGTTTCAATATTTCGATCTCATGTTCGGCGGCGGGATAGTCGACCCGCACATAGAGCAGAAACCGGTCCAGTTGCGCCTCCGGCAGCGGATAGGTGCCCTCCTGTTCGATGGGATTTTGCGTGGCCATGACCATGAACGGTTCCGGCAGCTCATGGCTGACATGGCCGACGGTGATCTGCCGTTCGGCCATCGCTTCCAGCAAGGCCGACTGCACCTTGGCCGGCGCCCGGTTGATCTCATCGGCCAGGATCAAATTGTGAAACATCGGCCCGGCCTGAAAAACGAAGGTCCCCTCCTGGGGCCGATAGATATCGGTGCCGATCAAATCCGACGGCAAGAGATCCGGCGTAAACTGAATGCGATGAAAATCCCCCTCCAGCCCCTCCCCCAGTTCCTTGATCACCCGCGTTTTCGCCAACCCCGGCGCCCCCTCCACCAACAGATGTCCATCGGCGAGCAGCGCCACCAGCAGGCGGGTGACCAATCCTTCCTGACCGATGATGCGTTGGTTGAGATGGGTTTTCAGTTGGAGCAGGGCGTGTCGATGGGACATGATGACAACCGGTTGACCTTCCGCACGGGGTGTAAAATGCTAACGATGTTCAGAGATGATATAGGAACGATGCCCACCACTGTCAAGATGCCGGGCGGCGACGGAGTGGATGGATTGGTTTTTCAACCCGTTCAACCGGGGAGTGGCAGATGATTTCAGAAACGGACCCACGCATTTTCATCATCGCCGGCCCCAACGGCGCGGGGAAAACCACCTTTGCCAATGAATTTTTACCCAACGAACCCCAATGTCCCAATTTTATCAATGCCGATCTGATTGCCGCCGGCTTGTATCCCTACCATCCGGAAAAAGCCGCCATCGCCGCCGGCCGCCTGATGTTACAGCAGATTGACCACCATGTGGCCCATGGAGAAAATTTCGCCTTCGAAACCACCCTGAGTGGCCGCACCTACCTGAAACGAATTCCCGATTGGAAGGAAAAAGGCTATAAAATCAATCTACATTTCCTGCGTCTCGACTCTCCGGAACAGGCCATCACCCGTGTCAAACAGAGAGTTCAGGAAGGGGGACATGATATTCCGGAAGCGGTGATCCGACGACGGTTTCATGCCGGTTGGAAAAATTTTCAAGAGCATTATCGTTTTGTCGTTGATCAGTGGATGGTGTATAATGCTTCCGATATCGATATTCATTGTGTTGAAAAAGGTGGACCCTCATGAAAAACCAAAACACCGATTCATTGGAGCAACCGGACCTGATTGCGCGCGCCGAAGCGGCTTTCGTCCGCGCCAGACAACGCGCCCACGAAAAAGCCTGGCTGCATGGTGGAACCGTGACCGTCTGGGAAAATGGTAAAATCGTCCATCTGCAACCAGAGCCGCCCAAGCCTTATGCGGAACGGGTTCGGAATCGACGGACGGGCCTTTGATGAAAATGGAACCGATCAGATTCCAGGCTTTCTGCTCTACCGTTTGCTGAAACGGTAGGGCGGGGTTACGTCCCCGCCAATCTCCCGAGCCATTCGGCAGGAACGTAACCCCGCCCTACCATTGGTGTATGTTTTTGTGGGACAAGCCCGAAAATTCCGAACACCTTAGTTCGAAGTGGTTTAAGATTGTTGTCCAGCCATAAAGACTATCTCACACAAAAAAAACGGTAAAGATGAATGATCGATCCCATGAAAACTTGTCCAGCCCACCAAGAAAGGGAAAAACACCGGGAAAAACTCACAGCCATGCTGGTGGCTGCCCAGGAAGAGGCGGATGAAAAAGGAACCCACAGCCTTGATACGATCATGAAAGACATGGATGAAGTGATTGCCCGGATTCCCCAGTGAAACCAGCCTCTTTTACCCCAAAGCTCACCAGGATATTTCCGAAGCGATCATCTGAATCGCCAAAAACGACCCGATGGCTGCACGATCTTTCTCGATTTTTCCAGGGTGGCCATGGAGACTCACCCCGGCAATTTTTTTCCAAGCCCCCGGGTGATTTTCAAGATTTTTTCCATCTCGTCCAACTGCACCTGCATGAGCAGAAAAATATCCGCCGGCTCGGGTGGTTGGTGGTCGATGCCGTCGCCGGCTGTGCCACTGGCCAACACTTGCGCCAGGGCCATGGACCGGTTCAGGCTCCGATCGATGGCGTCCAACTGGTCGAGGGTCAGGGTTAAGGATGAGTCCATGGCGGGGTCTCCTTGTGTGAATGACGCTGTGAAGGCATATGAAATGGGGTCGAATGGTTCCGGACCGCCCGTGTTGGCAGGCCTGGATCCAGTTCGCGAAAAATTTCAGATCGAACAAAAACGGTGACGTCCTCGCACAACCGGCGAACAGCAAACCGGGGAACGGCAGAGAACCCGTGAAAAAAACATTTTTGGCGGGGATGAACCGAGAAATGGCAACCCTTGGCGAGCGCCAGGGTTTTTGGCGATTGAAAATGAAGGAAAAAGAATGATTCGGACACGACGGCTCCCCTGAAAACAGGCAGCCGGAGAATCCCAGGCTGCCGGGAGCTAATCACCGCTAAAAGGACGGCGGGCGTATTTCCCGAAGGTATTGTATTCAGCACCACTCCCGACAGGACAGGAGTGGGGCGATCACCCCACCACTGAACAGCAGGCACAAAAAAACCGCAGATTGTCGGAAGCGGAGACCGCTTTTAGGTGTGATTAGCACCAACTCAAAGGTTACGGGATATGGGCGGGACAGGCCAGGGGAAAAATTTAGCAGGTGGGCCGGATATAGGAGCGGGCCGGACATTCGATCTGGTCGATACCGTCGATACCGGCCACGGCTTTGGTTGTCTGCAACATGAAGCTCCATCTGGCCTTCAGGAATTGATGGTTGAAAAGAGCGGGAATCCTGTGGTACAGCATGATATGACTTGGTTCTTGTTAATCTCTTCTTGATTGATAGGAGTGCCGTCGTACCTACCAACATTGCGTGGCATGTGATAACCGGAGATGCCAAGTCCAGAAATTATTCGACTTAAAGACAAACGGGGAGGCGAAAGAGGCGGGATTGGCTGGCAAGGAAAACATACTTCTGGTTTTGGAAGGTTTCATCCAATAGCAGAACAAATCGAAAAAAATGTCCGATATTTATTTTCTGGTTTTCCTTTAAAAACAAAGAACTAACACCTGCCAACTGACTTCCGCTTTTGCAAAAAGCGGAAGTAACAGCCCACCTCTCAGGAGGTTTGTTGATTTTATTCTTGGAAATGGTTTAAAATATTTCAGCGTATGTCAGCTTGTAATGATAATATAGTAATTTTTTTTGCTATTTAACAGTTTACTGGATGGAGTTTTTATGTTTGATTTTACGAGAAGCATAACAATAACAGATATTTTGATGATTCTGGCTATTCTATTAGGTCCATTATTGGCGGTCCAAGCTACTCGCATTCTTGATGATCTGAAAGAAATCAAAAACAGAAAGCTGAAATTATTTAAAACACTTATGGCAACTCGGGGTTATCGTACTCACTGGGATCATGTCCAAACCCTAAACAAAATAGACCTTGAATTCACTAAAAATAACAGAAAAGAAAAGAGTGTACTTTACGCATGGAAACAATATCAGGATTTGTTGTCAACTAGAGATCATACATATATGGATTCTGAAGGGATTCATAATAAGCAGTGGCTCATAAAGAAAGATGAGTTATTTGTGAAGCTTTTGCATGTAATGGGGCATGCTTTGAATTACGATTTAGACGAGACGCATATAAAGAATTCGTTTTATACGCCAATTGCACACGATACTATTGATATTGAAAATCAGTTAATACGTGCAAACTTAATTAAAATATTGAAAGGTGATCAACCATTGTCCATGTTATTGACGAACCTGCCAAGCGAAAATCAAAAAGAAAGAGATGAAAATATCCCAATAAAAAAGCACTCAGAAAATCATATGATATAAATTTTTATTTACAATCAGTATGTTAAAGATGCTTTTTGGGTGAATTTCACAAAAGCTACTTCCGCTTTTGGTAAAAGCGGAAGTGGCACTTTGATCAGCCTGAACCCACCTTTCCCTATACAAAAGTCTGTGCCAAGCTCATTTCGTGTGCATACAAAACCAATGAGGTGCGAAGTGTCGTGCTGAGCATTATGGCTGACTCCGACTTGTATGAAAGGGCGTGACTTGAACCCCCGTATCCCTATAAATCAATAATCATGGGTATCCGGTTGCCTCAGGCTAAAACAACCTGAAAAACTTCCAGAATAA
>CAYFNE010000110.1:0-15834 GCA_964344355.1 uncultured Magnetococcales bacterium | reverse complement strand
ACCGTTTTCTTGTAAACCATCTCGATATCAGGCCATGTCCCTCTGAAATGGGTATTATCCGTTCAGATACCCCCTTGCAGGAGCGAGCTTGCTCGCGAACGGTAGATGCGTAACGGTCCGTTTTCCAAAGGTTTGCCGGCAAGTTGGCTCCTACAGAAGAGGTTTTTTTGGCAAGGGGGGCTGAACGGTCACACTTTACTTACCTTGAAAAGTTTATGCCGATTTTCCCCTGCCCTTGTTCCGGCCGAGAAGCCCCTGGGCCTCCAGGTGGCGGATGACCACCTTGACCACATCCTTGGGATCGTCGGTGACATGAAACAGTTTGAGATCCTTCTGACTGATGCAACCCCTGGCCAACACCGTCTTTCGGAACCAGTCCAATAATCCTTGCCAATATTCCGAACCGAAAAAGATGATGGGAAAAGGGGGAATTTTTTCCGTTTGTACCAGGGTCAAGGCCTCGAACAGTTCATCCATGGTGCCAAAACCGCCCGGAAAAATGATGATGGCGTCGGCCGATTTGGCGAAAACCAGTTTGCGCACGAAAAAATAGCGGAAGGACATGCCAATATCCTGATAGCGGTTGGGAATCTGTTCATGGGGCAGGTCGATGTTGAGGCCGATCGATTGCCCCCCTTTGCCAAAACACCCCTTGTTGGCCGCCTCCATGATCCCGCCGCCACCGCCGGTGATCACCGACACCCCTTTTTTCGACAGCCGCCGGGCGACATCGACGGCGGCCTTGTAAGTTTGATCATCCGGTTGCAGGCGGGCACTGCCGAACATCGTCACCGCCGGTCCCAAACCGCGCAAGGTTTCGATGCCGTCGATCAATTCCGCCTGAATCCGAAAAATACGCCACGCCTCGGTGGTTTTAAAATCTTCGATCAACGTGTTCTCCCGTCCAATAATCGGCCCGCCCAACCTTTTCCCATCCCGCCTTTCATTCCAGCGCCCACTCCCGCCAACCCCGGAGCCGGGGAAAATAGAGTCCCAGACGAATGGGACGATCCTCCAGACCACGCATCAACAGACCGTATCGATTCATCCGCCCCTGATAGCGTGATCGTTCATTATCCAAAAACCCATCGACATCACCACCCCCGTGCATACTGGTTTTAAAATCGATGATCCAGCGCACACCCTCCGCATCGATGAAAGTGCGATCCAGGACCATGCGCACCGGATAACCCTGGATCAGGCCACTCAAGGCATATTCCGCCCGCGCCCCGCGGTGACGAGGATCCAAAATCCACCGTCCCCGGGGATCGTCCAGGACCGCCAGCAGGGTGTCCGCCACCTGCCGCACCGCCTCCGGCAACCGGTCATCGGGCACTCCCAGGCGCAGGAGATGGGTACGGATGACCGGCAGATGGCCGTTCACCCGTTCGACGGGCCACCGGTCCACCCCCTCGGTGGCCATCACCCGTAACAGCCGGTGGGCCACCGTTCCCACATAACGGGCGGTTTCACCGGCCCAATCGAACGGAACCGGGTCTTCTTCCTCGATCACCGCCGGCACCGATTCGGCGCGTATCCCCGGTGGCGGCTCGGGAAGGATCCAGCCGCCGGCCAACCGTCTCAAGCCACGCCCCCCCTCCCCGGCCGGCACCGGTTCCGTCCCTGTCCCGGCAGGCGGAAGGGCGTCAAAATCGATGGTCAACCCCGGCCAGAGACGATCCAGCAGGGAGCCGCTTTCCGGCCCGGGCGGATCGGTACCCTCCTTGACATGCCCCAACAGGTGCAAATGCCGTCTGGCCCGGGTCACCGCCACATAGAGCAGGCGTCCGGTTTCATGCCCGGCCCGTTTTTTTTCCAGGGAGCGCACATAACGATGGATGGGATCCGCCGCCGCCTCGTCCGATCGTTTGACCGGGGCCAGCAACAGCCCGTCGGGCCGTTCCATCCAGGCCAACAGCGGGGTGTCATCGCCACGGGCGCGGCGTCCCAAACCGGGAATGATCACCGTATCGAACTCCAACCCCTTGGCCTTGTGAATGGTCATCAGGCTCAAATCGGCATCCCCCTCCGGGTCCACGCCGGCGAACAGTTCATCGACACGCTCGCGGAACAGGGTGAAATCGGGCAGCTCGCCACCCACCTCCGAGGCTTCGAGCAGATCGAAAAACCGGTTGGCGTCATCCAGGTCCCGAGCCCCCGACACCACCGCCGGTCCGCCCAGGCGTTCCCAGGTCATCTCCACCCGGACACGCAGGCCGATGCTGCCGGGAAACACCCCCAGGCGGTGGCGCCCCTCCAGGCTCCAACTCAAGACCACCAGCACCCGCCGCAAACGGTCGCGGCCATCCGGCGATAACCGTTGCCAGCGTTTTTCCTCCCGCAAACATTCCCACACCGTCGCCGTTGTTTCGGCGGGGGCCAACCGATGCAGGTCCTGCAAGGTCACGCCACACCAGGGCGCCCGCAACACCGCCAACCAGGCGATGCGGTCGGCCGGGTGGATCAGGGCCCGGGTCAGGGCCAGGAGGTCCTGGATGATGGTGCGTCCGGCCAGGGTTTCGATCTCGACCCCCTGAAAACGGACCCGCTGCCGGAGCAACCGCTCGATCACCGCCGCCAAATGGGCGCGGGTGCGGCCGAGGATGGCCACCGAATCGCCCCTGTTGCGGGCCTCGACCGCCAACCGGACCACGGTTTCCGCCTCCCGATCGGCCTCGTTGCCAACCTGTGGATGCACCGTGACCGCCGCTCCCGGCACCCGTGGATGAAACGGCGTGGAAGCCGCAAAAGGCACCGCCCCTTCCGCGGCATCCTCACGGGCGGCCAACACATCGGCAAAAACGGTGTTGACCCAATCTACCATGCCCCGCTGGGAACGAAAATTGACCGTCAGCAACAAGGGCTCCAGGGGCACCATGCCGATGCCGTGCCGTTGTGCCTGGAGGAACAGTCCCACCTCGGCTTCCCGAAAGCGGTAGATGGACTGCATCGGATCGCCGACCAGGAACAGGGTACGGCCATCCTCGCCGCTCCAGCCGGCCGTCAACCGCTGCAACAGTCGATACTGTCCCTGGGAGGTGTCCTGAAATTCATCCACCAGCAGATGCTGCAGACGATAGTCCAGGCGCAAGGCCAGATCGGTCGGCGCCTCCGGCTCCCCCAGGGCCTCTTCGGCGGCCCGGGCCATCTCGGCGAAATCGGCCACCCCCTGTTGACGGAAGATCACCAGCAACTGGGCCACTGCCATCGGCAGCAGGTGCATCAAGGCGGCGAGGATCCGCCATTGACCATCGTCATAGACCGGTTCCGGCAGCAACTCCACGGCCACCAGGGCCTCCCGGCAACCCGGGATATCGGCCAGGGTCCCTATCAGGGCCGCGGCCCGTTCCTTCATGGCCTTGGCGGCGGCCTTTTCCGCCGCCGACATCCCCCTGCCGGCGGCGGGAAAACCGATATTTTTGTCCAACCGTTTCCGCCAGTCCCCATTGCCGGTCAACAGCAACTCCCGCAATCCCCGCCAGAGCGGCACCGTTTCCCGACCCGCGCCTGGAAATTGCTGCGGTTGCAGCCAATGGATCAAAGGGGTGTTTTTTCCGTTATCCGGCAGGTGCGCTGCCGCATAACCGGCCACGGCCAGGATTTCCGTCTGCAACGAATCGGGAATGACCGTCGCCACCGCGTTCAGTCCGGTCGTCACCGCCGCGGTCAGGGTCTCCTCCAACAGTTGACGCAAGGCCGGATCGTCCGGTCGGCCGACATGACGCAACCACTGTTCACGCCGTGCCAACAGGTGCGCCAACATCTCCTCGGCGCGGGCGCCGTTGTTGTCCAGATGGTCCAACAATACCGCCACCGATTCCGACCAGCGGTCGCGCCGTTCCAGGGTGGCCAGGGTATTTCGCGCCGCCGCCCGATAGAGGGCCGCCGGCGTTTCACTCATGGCCGGCATGCCGCCCAGTCCCGACACCACCGGCATCTGCCGGGCGATGGTGGCGCAGAGGGCGTCGATGGTCAAAATGCGCAGTCGGCCGGGATTTTCCAGCAACCGCCAGGAGAACCGCCGATCCCGTTGCAGGACCGCCCGCGCCAGGGAGCCGGTGAGCCGGGCATGATCATCCCCGCTCGCTCCCTCCCCCATCCCGGCGGCCTGCAGGGCTTCCAGGATGCGGTCGCGCATCTCCGCCGCCGCCTTGCGGGTGAAGGTGACCGCCACCACCTCCTCCGGATGGTTCACCCGCGCCAACAGCACCAGATACCGTTGGGTCAACAGTCCGGTTTTGCCGGAGCCGGCCGGCGCCTGGACGATAAAGGACCGCTCCGGGTCCAGGGCGGCGCGGCGGGCGGCGGCATCGGCCAATCGGTCAGCCATGGCCATCCACCCCACGTTCATGAATGCGGCACAACGGCGTGAGTTGACAATGGTCACAAGCCTTGGGCAGGGGATCGACCGACGCCAGCCCCTGTTTGTAGTCGACCGCCAGGGTGGTCAATATCCGCCGCCATTCGGCCTCGACGCCGGGCCAGTCGGCCAAGTCCGCCCCGGGTCCCGACCGGCGGCGTCCCCCGCCATCCGCGGCAACGCCCGGCAACGGTTCGCCGGCCCGGGAGAGACCGATGAACGATTGCCGTTCACCGCGCAGTTGCGCATAGGCCAGGGCCGCCAACGGTTCCGTCCGGTTTTTCTCCCCACCGGCCCGGGCCAGGGCGTAGAGCGGCATTTGCGGCTCCTCGGGACGTTCGCCGAACCAATCCTTGCAATGGGGGCGGCCGGTCTTATAGTCCAGGATCACCAGCCCCCCCTCCTCCAACCGGTCGACCCGATCCAACCGATAGCGGACCGTCACCCCCCCCAGGTCCAACTCGCCGGACCGTTCCCGCTCCTCGACGCGGAAAGGGGCCTGCCGATGCGCCTCCAGATCGAGCCAGGAACGCAACAACCGTTGCAGACGCGCCTGTTCCAACCGTTTGAGCCGGCGCGGCAACAGGTCCGGCCACTCCCCGGCCAGTTCGGTCAGGGTGCGGGCGACCGTCCGGGCGATCAGCTCTTCCCGTTCCGTTTCGGTCATCCCCTGCAACGCCACCGAGTTTCCCACCTCTCCCCACAGATGGGCCAGGGATTCATGGACGATGCGTCCCCGCCGGGCCGCATCCAGGGACATCGCCGGCTCCTCCAACGGTTCCGCCGCCAGACGATAGCGGGCGAAGGCCTGAAAGGGGCAGAGGGACTGGGCCTTCAGGGCGCCGGTGGCGACGGTGACCGGCACCCCCATGGGAAACGACGGTCCCGGATCGGCGGAGAGCCATTCCGGATCGGCCGCCGCACGGATGCGTTCGGCATGGCTCGATGACGGCATCAACCCCAGGGAGTCCGGCGTGACGAGGGGCAGATCGGCGATCAGGGGGCTGGGGTGCAAGGGCCGGTCCCCTTCCAGGCGCGGGTGGCTGATGAGGATATCCGCCGAAGCGTTCAACAGCCGTTTCAACAGGGCGATGGCATGGTTCAACTCCCGCTCCCGGGAGGCGCGGGGAAAATCATGTTGACGCTGAAAGGCGATGGGCAAAAACGGATTGGGATCGGGACGCGGCGGCCAGGCATCATCGGAAAGACCGGTGATCCACAGGGCGTCGAACCGTTCCCCCACCGCCTCCAACACGCCCAAGACCTGCACCGGCGCCTCACCGCTGCGCGGTTGAAAGGGACTCTCGGCCGCCAACCGGTGCAAACGGGACAACGCCTCCGGCAGGGAGAGCGGCGCCGTGACCCGCTCCAGGGCCGCGAAACGGGTCAACAGGCCCTTCCAGGCCTCGACCACTTGAAATTCCGTGCTGGAGAGCGCCGCTTCACCGGGCCAGCCGAGCCGGGTCAACCACCGGGAAAAACGCCCGGTCCACCGGGAGGGACCGGCGGTATCCGCCGGCGGAGCCGTTTCGGCGCCGCCGGTCATCTCCCGGTAAAAGGTTTCCAGGGTCTGTTTCAGGATCGGACAGGCCGGCAGGGCCCGACCGGCGCCGGTGGCCAGGTGGATGAGATCGGCAATACTGAAAACCCGTTTGCCCAGACCCCGCAAATGGGCATCGAGACGCCCCCGCGCGGCCCACTCCGACACCCCCCCGGCCCAAAACGGCGAGGCCAGCAAACGCCCGCAAACGGTGGCGTCCGGACGGCCGCCGGCCAACCCCAACAGTAACAGGGCATCGGCCACCAGCGGGGTTTCAGCCAGGGAGGCGCCCAGGGAAAGATTGAAGGCGGTACCCTCGGGGGTGAGCCGCCACGGCGCTGAATCGGGATGAAAAATGCGTAAAAAGGTGCGCGCCACCTCGGTGCGATGGGCGGTCAGGTCCGGAACCACCACGCCGATGCGACCACCGTGGACCGGGGTCTCCCGACCGGATTCGAACCGTTCCAACCGCTCCCGCGCCCAACGGGCGGCCAGGTGCCATTCCGATTGCCGGTCGAGCGGCGCCAGCCGCCGAACGGCCCCGGAAAGCGGTCCCGGCTCCCCCTCGGAAAGGGTCACCCCGGCCCCGGCCAGGGTTTGAAACAGTTTTCGCTGCAAGGGGGTCTGCCGATCGAAACCGCACAGGATCACGGTCCTGCCGCCGGTTCCATCGCCATTACCGACATAGGGCCGTTCCGGGGGCAGGAGATGGTCCGGCCGTTCCAGGAGATACTCGACCATGCCCATGCCGTCCAACCAACCGTTTTGCCGGCACAGGTTTTCGAACCGTTGCGCCCACCCTTGAAAAGCGCCGGCATCCTCATTGCCGAGCGTATCGATCCGCGCCGGGGGGATGCCCCATTCCCGGAGCAGATTCCACGCTTCGGCGGCGCCGGCGACGGCGCTGGCGGGGTTGAGCAGCGCCGAACCCTGGGGGGAGTCGCTGATGATCCGTTCCCAGAGCGCCCGTTCCTGCCAGTCACCCAACAACAACGGTGGCGCCGGTTCCGTATCGTCACCGGCCCCGGCCCGGTCCAGCATCGTCTCCCAACACCGTTGCAACCAGGCGCGGTAGGCGATGATTTCCGGCGTCGGCCATACCCGATCCCCACGTGCGGCACGGTGCCGATCGTAGAGTCCGGACAGATAACGCGCCAGTCGGTGGTTGACGGTCAGGAGGAGCGCGCCCCGTTCCAGGGCATCAAACAGATGGGTGAACATCGGCTCTCGACGAAAACGCGCTGTTCAGAGGCCGTCGAAAAACCGTTCGACGGCCTCCCGGTGAGTCAACCGTCCTCGTTGATCTGTTTGATCAACTCTTTTTTCACTTTGTCGGCCTTGTCGACGGCGATCTGGCAGGTACCGGCGTTCATGTGTCCACCACCGCCATATTTCAGGGCCAGTTTGCCGACATTGGTCTTGGAACTGCGGTTGATGATCGATTTGCCGATGGCGAAGACGATGTTTTGCCGCTTGAATCCCCACATCACATGGATGGAGATGTTGCACTGCGGGTACATGGCGTAGATCATGAAACGGTTGCCGGCCCAGATGGTCTCTTCTTCGCGCAGGTCGAGGATGATGAGATTGTCATGGACCTTGGAACAGGATTTGATCTGGGCACGAAATTTTTTCTCCTGTTCGAAATAGAGATCCACCCGCTCCTTGACATCCGGCAGGGCCAGAATTTCATCGATCTGTTTGTCCCGGCAATGTTCGATCAACTGCATCATCAGTTGATAGTTGGAGATGGAAAAATTGCGGAAGCGTCCCAGGCCGGTGCGGGCGTCCATCAAAAAGTTCATCAATACCCAACCGGTCGGATTGAGAATTTCATCCTGGCTGAAACGGGCCGAATCGCCCTTGTCCACCGCCTCCATCATCTCCTGGGAGATACGGGGAAACTCCGATGCGCCACCGTAATAATCATAGACCACCCGCGCCGCCGAGGGGGCGTCGGCATCGATGACATGGTTCACCGGTTTTTCGCCGCCCCGGCGCAGGGTTTCGCTCAAATGGTGATCAAAAGCCAGATAGACCCCTTCGACATAAGGCAGATTGGTGGTGATATCCTGGTTGGTGATGGCGATTTTGCCATCCTGCATATCCTTGGGATGGACAAACTTGATATCGTCGATCAGGTCCAGTTCCCTGAGCAATACCGCACAGACCAAACCATCGAAATCACTACGGGTAACGAGACGGAATTTTTTTTCACTGGCCATTATATCGGGCTCCTCCAAACCACCGACCAGAGAGTCCGGACGGCGAAAGGTGAATGTTCAATACACGCAAAAAAGCAAAAGACCGGCAGCAATGGACCAACCCCCGTTCTTGAACCGGTTGAACCGGTGATCGCGGTCCCGGCAAGGGCGCCGGCGCCCCTTCCTCCCCCTTCATGAAACCATAAAAAAAACCGTGGGACCAGTCCCGTTTCCGGAAAACGGGCCCGATGGGCTCATTTTCCAAAAACGGGACCGCCGTCACGGTCGCCTATCCGTCAATCATCCGCCCGGGAAAACCGGTTCAACGAATGATCAACACCGAATTTTTGGCATGTTCCAGGACGTTGAAGGAGATGCCGCCGATGAAAAAGCGCCGCATGCCCTCCTTCTTGGTGGAAGACATGACGATGAGCGAGTGGTGCTGACCGGCCTCGACGATTTCACGGACCGGGTCCCCCAGGCGCACACCGCTCTCCTTGACCGGAATGTTCATGGCCGCCAGAGTGGTGCGCGCTTCGGCGATGGCCGCTTCGGCCCGGGGACGTTGACTCTCCTCGGTGGCCACCGACAGCAGGGAGATGGGGCATTGGCAACGGTTGGCCAGAAGGGCGTCCTTTTTGATCAGGTCGAGGGAGCGTTCGGTGCCGGCGGTACAGATCAGGTGCCCCTTGCCCTCTTCGAGTTCCCGCGCCACCAGTACCGAACAGGGGGCATGGGTGGCCACCTTCAGGGCCACCGGCGCCAGCCCCAGGAATTTGGTCATGGCGCGCCGTTTGCCGGAGGCGCCGAGGATGATCAGGTCGTGCTTTCCCTCCTCCTGTTGATCGAGGATGCCGCCTTCGATGCTGCTGGCCACCTTCAGGCGCATGCGAATCAGTTTTCCGGCCTCGTTGCCATATTCGATCATATGATCGCCGGCCGGATCACCCTTGACATCCTTGTGGGTATGTTTGGGCTCCCAGTCGCTGGCCACCTCGCCCAGTTCGATGAGAATGTCACGGCCTTTGTTGAGATAACGCACGCCGGGTAGTTCCAGGCCCCAGTCGATCATGTTTTCCCGGGCCACCTTGACCTGCAGGCCGCCGGAGTTCATGCCCTGGTCCACCAGGCGCACGTAGAGCAGGGTGATATCGGCATCCACCCCCCGGCCCAGGCGGGCGGCGTAGCGCAGACCGCGATAGGACTCGTCGGAGCCGTCGATACAGACCAGGATGCGGAAACGTTTTTCCGAATTTTCGTTGTTGGATTGGTTGTTGATTTCGTTCATATCAATTCCTGTCAAGCTCCGATCAAGGGCCAGTAGGTGGCGGCGAAAAGCAGCATCAGTATCGTCGATATGGTGGCCATCTTCCAACCAACGGTGAGAAAGTCGGTGGTTTTCAGATAACCGGAGGCATAGACGATGGTGCAGGCCGGCGTACCCACGACCGTCAGATAGGCAAAGGCTGAAGAGATGGCGGTGATGAAACCGATGACGACCTGGCTTTCACCGGCCATTTTCGCCATGGGCAGGACGATGGGTCCCAAAACCGCCACGGCGGCGCCATTGGACATGGTATTGGTGACACCGGTGGTGAGGGCCGACACCGACAGCCAGAGGCCGATGCCCTCGTTGGCGCCCAGGGGGGCCAGCATGGCCAGAAAGCTCTCCGCCACCCACTTGGCGGCACCGGTATCCTTCATCTGCACACCCAGGGAGATGGCCGCCGCGTAAAGCAGCACCACACCCCAGTTGACGCCGCTGTTGAGGTCCTCCCAGACCACCAGGCCGGTGACCAGGAAAGCGGCGGCGCCGAGGACGGCGACGGTACCCATGCCGATATTGCCGGAGAGGAACACCCAGCCGATGAGGATGAAAAAGAACAGGATGATGGCCACCCAATCCTTGGGTTTGAGGTTGCCCTGCTCGGCGACCTGAACCCGTAGTTTTTCCACCGCCGGCGACAGATCGCGTTGATCCGGTTTGAAGGTGAACATCAATACCAGGGTCACGAAGGGCAGCTGCAGCAAAAACATCGGATAGGCGTACATCATCCAATCCAGATAATCCATGGTGATGCCGGCGAACTCCTGCCAGTAGCCGATCATGATGGCGTTTCGCGCCCCGCCGGAGGGGGTGCCGATGCCGGCTACCGAACAACCGTAGGCGATGGAGAAGAGCAGCAGCGCCGCCAGATTGCGTACTTCCTTGGGATCTTCGGAGGTCAGGCGGATGAGGGTGATGCCCACCGGCAGCATCATGGCGGCGACGGTATGCTCACCGATGAAGGAGGCGAGCAGGCCGGACATGACCGAGACGCCGAAGGCGATGCGGATGGTTTTGGTGCCGGTGAAGTTGATGATCATCAGGGCGATGCGTTTGTCGAGCTTTTGCTTGACCACCGCCACCGCCAGCATCAATGAGCCCATGATGAACAGCACCGAATCGTTCATCAGGCTGCGGGCCACCACCGACGATTTGATCCCCAACAACAACACCTGACTGACGACGATCAACAGCGCCACCGTCGGCAATGGTACCGGCTCGCTGACGAAAAGGATGGTGGCGACCACCGTCATGGTCAAAACCGCCATCCCTTCCTGGGTCAATCCTTCGGGAATCGGCAGGTTGAGCATGATCCCGCCCACCAGCATTGCAATGAAAAACCATTTTTTGTCTTGTAGATATTGACGCACCTGCGGACCTCTTTTTTTTGTTTCTGGTAGAAGACGGTCCCACTCCGAATGCGGGGGGGGCCGCCATAGGGAGTGTTTTGGTTTATCAGCGCATGCCCAGCGCCCGTTTGTAAAGATGTATCAGTGTTTCTTCCTCGTCGACCTCGTGCTGGTCCATTTTTCTCAGTCGAATGATGCGGCGCATGATTTTGGGTTCGAATCCGTGGCTTTTGGCCTCGGCGTAGACTTCGCGGACGTGGGCGGCGATTTCGGCCTTTTCCTCTTCCAACCGTTCGATACGCTCCACCAACGATTGCAGTTGTTCCCCCTGGACACCCCCTTCGTCGCGGATACCCCCGGCCTCTCCGCCCGGTTCCGCCGGTGGATGTCCGTCATCGTTCATGATCGCCATCTCGTCCGTCACTTTCCCCATACCCGTTCCTGAATCAACAGCAACCCAGCATACGCCTCACCCCAGCACAGTTCCACCCCTTTTTCTGGTTATTTTCCCGGAAAAATCGGCAACGCGGATTTCCACTTGACAGGGTTGCCGGATCACTGCAATCCCTGGTGGACTTTTGCGGATTCCTGACATCCTTGCGTTACCGGTCCGATCCGGATAACATCCGGCCCGCGTCATGTTTCACCCGGCTCTTCGGGCCGGCGTGAATCTGCAGGGAACCCGGTGTGAATCCGGGACTGTCGCGCAGCGGTATGGAAGAACGAAAGCCACACGAGGAGGTTTCCGCCTCTTCAGACACTGTCCGCCAGGATGGGAAGTCGTGGCTGTAGGCAAACGGTGATCCGGGTGGCGCCACATCACCTTCGCTTCCGAGTCCGAATACCTGCCATACGCTTCACCCATCCGGGTTCCGACCCGTGGGTGGATTCGACCGGGCTCTCGCTGCAGGATACGGTCGTGGCAGGGGTGTGTTCCCGCCTTTTTCCCCGCCACCTCCTCCCATTCTCCAACGAAAGCCTGACTGTCACCCTTTCCGCGCAAGGAAGGTCCGTCATGGCGTGTCTGTTTCCACCTTCCCGGCAAGAACTTCCGACCCGTCTTCTTGATGCGAAAAGGGGTGACTTCATCTTTTGCGCGTTCATAACGGGAGAAATAAACATGCCAACGGCATCGAGTCCAGCTTTTCACACATCTACCACCGCAACGTCATCCGTCCGGGCCGCAAGACCAAGGAGAAGATGGACGTGCCCTCCTTTGAACGGCTGGCCCATATGATGCCCATCAGGAAGGGGACTATGGAAAATTTTTCACTGGTGGATTCCTTCCGGATCCAGCCATTGAATGGAACGACTGGAGAATCATCATGCATAAACGGATCACCGTGACCCTCGCCACCCTGCTGACCGCCGGCATCTGCCACGACGCCACGGCGCATTTTCAACTGCTCTATACCCCCGAAGTCAATCTCCAACGGGCGGCGACCGTGGATATGCGGCTGGTCTTCGGGCATCCCCTGGAGAACGGACATGTGATGGCGATGGGCCGGCCCGAGGCGTTCTACGTGGTGCATAAAGGCAAAAAGAGCGACCTGACCGCCTCGCTGAAACCCATCCAATGGCACGGTTCCTCCAACAACGCCGCCGCCTACGCCGCCCGGACGAGGATCAAACGCAACGGCGATTACATTTTCGTGGTGGAGCCGGCCCCCTATTATGATAAAAGCGAGGACATCTACATTCAGCAGATCACCAAATCATTCGTCAACAAGGGCGGCATGCCCACCGGATGGAACCAACCGCTGGGATTGAAAACGGAAATCCTGCCCCTGAACAAACCGACCAATATCCTGGTCGGCGGCACCTTCAGCGGCGTCGTGCTCTCCGAAGGCGAGCCGGTGGCCGGCGCCGGGATCGAAATCGAGTGGATCAATGGCGAGATGGACCTGGCCAACAACCGGTTCGGTTCAAGCCGGGTGCAGCCGCCGCCTTCGGCCCTGGTGGCGGTCACCGATGCCAACGGCGTGTTCACCTTCGGCATTCCCCGGGCGGGCACGTGGGGTTTCGCGGCGCCGGGGTCCGGCCCCGACAAGAGCCATAATGGCAAGGAGCTCAGCCAGGATGCCGTGATCTGGATCCATGCCTCCGAGTTGAAGTGACGGGAAGGAGAGATCATGCACATCGTCGATGGCGCCTTGTCGGCGCCGGTTCTGGCCATGGGAGGCGCAGCCGCTTTCGGCGGTTGCGCCCTCGGACTGAAAAAGATGGACATGGACCACATTCCCCAGGTGGGCCTGCTGACCGCCGCCTTTTTCCTGGCCTCCCTGATCCATGTGCCCATCGGCCTTTCCAGCGTCCACCTCATCCTCAATGGCATGGTGGGCCTGATCCTGGGCTGGACCGCCTTTCCCGCCCTGCTGGTGGGGTTGCTGTTGCAGGCGGTCTTCTTCGGATTCGGCGGGGTGGTGGTGTTGGGCGTCAACGTGGTCAACATCGCCCTTCCGGCCGTGGCGGTCCATTATCTGTTCAAACGGCGGCTGGGCCGGGCCGGTCACAACGGTTCCGCCTTTTTCTGGGGTTTTTGCGCCGGCGGCCTGGCCATCGTCCTCACCACCGGCCTGGTGGCCGTGGCCCTGGCTTTCAGCGGCGAAGAGTTCCTGCCGGCGGCCCAGTTGGTTTTCTACGCCCATGTCCCGGTCATGGTTCTGGAAGGATTCCTGACCGGCGCCGCGGTGACATTGATCTCCCGCGTGCGGCCGGAGATGTTCCACCTGCCGGATCACCTGCAATCCACCGAACCGTCAACCACCGCCGCCGTGCGGCGGGGTGGACCGGCGACGGCGGCCATCCTGGCGTTTTTGCTGCTTCCAGCCACCGGTCACACCCATAACATCATCGCCGACGCCTATGTGGAGGGGGAAGTGATCGAGGGAGAGGTGGGATTCAGCAACGGCGACCCGGTGTTCGATGCCCCGGTCACCGTCACCGACCCCGACGGCGCGGTCCTGGGGACCACCCGCACCGACGCCGACGGTATTTTCATCTTCAAGATTGAAAAGACCGTGGATCACCATTTCGCCATCAACGCCGGGGCCGGACATGTGGTCCAGGTGGTGGTGACCGCTGACCAACTCTCGCCGCGGGATCCCGTTCCCCCAGCGGTGGAAACGGCCAAGGCGGCGCCGACCGGGACGGTGTCCGCCGCGGCAACGGCGTCCCCCGCCATGGATGCCGCCGCCTTCAGGGCGATGGTTGAAAAAGCGGTGGCCCGCCAGGTCAAACCGCTGCGCAAACAGTTACTGGAATACGAGAACACGGTGCGGCTGCACGACATCCTGGGCGGGCTGGGCTACATCCTGGGCCTGACCGGGCTGGGCATGTGGTTTTCGGCGCGGCGCCGGGGGGACGGTCCGTGAGCCATGTCCCGGGTCCCCCGCCGGGGTTGGATCCGGACGCCCTCCCGGAACCGCCCTGGCTGCATCGCATCGATCCCCGGGCGCGCATCCTGATGGCGGTGGCGTTCGCGTTCACCCTGGTGGCGCTGCGCACCATGCCGGCCCTGTCGGCGGGGGTGGCCATGGGCGTGGCGCTGGCAGCGCTGGCCCGTCTGCCGGTGTTGGACACCTTCAAACGCACCATCGGGGTGGACCTGTTCATCGTCTTCCTGCTGATCCTGCTGCCGTTCACCACCCCGGGCGAGCCCTGGTTCACGGTGGGTCCGTTGACCGCCACTCATGAGGGATTTTGGCGGGCCGGTGAAATCGGTCTGAAGGCCATGGGGGTGATCCTCGCCCTCCTCTCCCTGGTGGGGACCCAGGAGCCGTCCCAACTGGGCCACGCCCTGCACCGCCTGGGGGTTTCCGAAAAGTTGGTGCACGTGTTGATGTTCACGGTGCGCTACCTGGACGTCCTGCGCACCGAATACCACCGCCTGCGCCTGTCCATGCGGGCACGCGCCTTCGAGCCCCGCAGCGATCTTCATACCTGGCGCACCTTCGGCTATCTGGTGGGCATGCTGCTGGTACGCGGTCTGGAACGCTCCGAACGCATTCATCAAGCCATGAAGTGTCGTGGTTTCACCGGCCGTTTTCACCTGCTGGACACCCTCCGCCCGGGACGGCGTGACCTCCTGTTCGCCGGGCTGGGCACGATCGCGATCCTCCTGCTCCTGCTGGGAGACCGGTATTGATGCGCGAGCTGTTTCATCTCGATGAGGTTCATTTCGATTTCGGGCCGGATCATCAAGTCCTGAACGGCGCGAACTTCACCCTTTCGCCGGGTGAACGGGTGGCCCTGACAGGGTCCAACGGCGCCGGAAAGACCACCCTGCTTCATCTGATGATGGGATTGCTGACCCCTAGACGGGGCGTCATATCGGCCTTTGGCCGGCCCCGGCGCGAAGAGAAGGATTTCCGGGAGGTGCGCGCCCGGGCCGGCCTCCTGTTCCAGGATTCGGACGACCAGCTTTTCTGTCCCACGGTACGGGAGGACGTCGCCTTCGGTCCGCTCAATCTCGGGAAAAGTCACGAGGAGGCCGATGCCATCGTCACCGACACATTGGAACGGCTGGGCATGGGCGTCTACGCCGACCGCATCACCCATCGACTCTCCGGCGGGGAGAAACGCCTGGTGGCCCTGGCCACGGTGTTGGCCATGGAGCCGGAGGCGCTGCTTCTGGACGAACCGACCAACGCCCTGGACCGGGATGCCGGGGCCCGCCTGCTGGAGATTCTTTCCGATCTGCCCCAGGCCATGGTGATCATCTCCCACCAGGACGATTTTCTCTCCCGCGTCGCCACCCGTTGGATCCGCCTGGAAGAGGGAAAACTGCAACCGATAACGCGGGGATAGCCCTGCAATCGGATGATGATTGAACTTTTTTGACCGTGCCCGTATTGCCGATCGATCGTTTTCATACCGCTGCGATGACAAGATGTCCTAATGGATGAAGGCACTCTGGAAGCTGAAAAAAAAGTTTTTACTTTCATTAATTTGGGTCCAGGGGGTTTGCCCCCTGGCGGGTGTGGGCAGCGCCCACGGTTTTGACTTTGGTGTTGACTTTGACTTTGGTGTTGACTTTGACTTTGGTGTTGACT
>CAYFNE010000109.1:0-16677 GCA_964344355.1 uncultured Magnetococcales bacterium | reverse complement strand
CAGAGAAAATCTACACTTTAACGTACGTTAGGTCAAATGGACGCACCACCTGATTTCCGTTGCGGAATGAGTTTTTTCACTCCTTCGCGTCGTGGTTGGTGTTCAAGAAGCTATAATCATATTTATGGATGCGAAAATAAAATCGGTAAGGTGTCCCTGATTTCCGTTGCATCGTGGTTGGTGTTCAAGAAGCTATAACCATATTTATGGCTGCGAAAATAAAATCGGTAAGTTGTCCCTGATTTGGTCCCTGATTTGCGGTCAGCCTTACCGGATCAGGTTGAGCTTGTTTTCTTTCATCAGATCCTCTAGGTTGGATGGGAACTTCCTACTTTCCGACTATCCGACTTTCCATGAGATTGCGCACGAGGTCAACCATGCCGATGGTTACCATGAGAGGGAAGGGTCAAGTGACCGTACCAGGGGTACTACGCCGGGAACTTCACCTGAACCCTGGAGACGTTCTTGAAGCAACCGTTGAAAAAGGCCGCCTGGTGATGACCCCAAAGACGGTTGTAGACCGGCCAACCCTGGTCAAGGAGATGACCGACGCTTTCGTCGAACCCGTTTCAGACCGCTTTTCCAACATGAGTGAAGACGATATCATGGATGCCGCCATCCAAATCGTTGATGAGGATCGCGGATAGAAAACAACCTCTTAATGCGCCTGATAATAGACTGCAATATCTTCGTGTCTGCGATCCTGGACAGTAAAAACTGCCAAGCTGTTTTCGAGGAAGCCTTCTCGAACCACTTGGTTCCCTATACCTCATAAACTCTCGACGAATACCAACGCAAGCTGAAACGGTCAGATATCCAAAAACGACGGGGAAAAGGAGAGGCCATTTTCAAAAACCTGCTGGCGCTCGGAAAAAAAATGCAACCGGGACCTTGCCCGGTATCTCTCCCGCACAAGGCCGATGAGGCCTATCTCGCCGCCGACCTGGCTGACAACGCGGACATTCTCATCACCGGCAATCGGAAGCACTTCCCAGAGAAAGAGTACGTCGGGGTGCGTATTCTGACCCCCCGGGAGTTCCTGGACGAAATTGCCGCATCAAAAAGCAAAAAATAAATCCATCCGATCAAGGGACCTCTGCTCTATTTCCCTAGTGTTAAATCGAGAGTCAGCCACCTGTTTCTCTCGTGTCCATAAATAAATGATCGCACGAAAAAATAAGAGATCACCAAAAAAGCGGGATCTTCATGCCATCCTGACCTCATCCAACAATTCCGGATGCCGATTCAGCACTTTTAGTAGTTTGATCAGAGCCAGGGGTGGTTTGGTCCTGCCCGTTTCGTAGCGTGAAAAGGCGTTGACCCCACCGCCGAATATCTCCGCCGCCTCCCGTTGATCCAGCGCCAATTTTTTACGCACTTGGGCGATAAATACGGGATCCACCATGGCACCGTTCACCTGCTTTTTAAATACCGCCATGGCCTCTCCGATGCGCCGGGACTCGTCCAGGCCGAAAACCGCTTCATCACAGGCCGGGCAAAAATCTCCGCAAGTCGCCGAAATGGTGGTGCTCTCCCCTTTGTAGGTATAGACCATATCACGACTATCCCGCACCAGATCGGCCCCGCCACAAACCGGACATTTCATGGTCAATACTCCTTGAACGATACGATCAGCAGCTCATCCACCACCGTTAACTTCAAATAGATCCGCCCCATCCCACGCCACGGCCGGTAGACATCCTGCCAGATCCTTTGATCGGCGTAGGTGGTCATGCTTTTAAAAAATCAGCCGGTTGCAAACGTAAAATCACTTCAAGCATGCCATCCATGTCCAATCCCAACGTATCGGCACCAAGCAATGCCGAACGGGTTGCCCGCACCCGCCCGGCTTGAACCATGGCCTTGATCGAGGAAAGGGGACAGTGAGGTTTCTTTTTCTCCATGGTTTTTCATGATATCCAAGTTGACCAGATTTGGCAAATAGGTTAATTGGTCCGCGCAATCAAGGGACAGCCCACCGACTCTTCTGTTGCTCACACAAAAAAACCGATTATAATCCCATGGCTTGTGTTCGCATGTGCTGTTGCTCCGGTGACGGGATTCCTCATGAAACCAAAAGTGTACCTGGAAACCAGCATCATCAGCTATTTGGCCGCCCGGCCCAGCCGTGACTTGGTTGTTGCCGCCCACCAGCAGATTACCGATGAATGGTGGGAAAAGCACCGCAACCGTTTCGATCTCCATAGCTCCGAACCGATTGAGCGGGAAGCGGCGGCAGACGATCCGGACGCCGCCGCCTGCAGTCTGGAATTATTGGCCGGCATACCCCCTCTGATTATCAATGATACCGTTTTCACCCTGGCCGCTGCACTGCTTGATTCCAAGACGATACCACAACGAGCGGTTGAAGATGCCTTTCACATCGCGTTGGCCACGGTGCAGCGGATGGATTACCCGCTGACATGGAATTGCCGGCACATCGCCAATGCCACACTGCAGAAAAAAATCGGTCAAATGTGCCGTAACCATGGCTTCGAGCCACCGACCGTTACCACCCCGGAACAACTACTGGAAGAGTAACCATGCAGATGATCCCGTTGCCATCCAGAAAGCGATGCGAGATGAGTGGCAATGAATGGGTGATGGACACCCATACTTCCATTGAAAGAAACCAAATATGAACATCGACTGGTCAAAACGGGCAAAAACGATCGTGCCGCTGGCGGCCTTGGTGATCGTTTTTGCGATCGGTAGCCCCAAAGAGGCCGACGGCAGGGGCTGGGAATCCTACATCGACCGCGTGCATGAAAATTTGGAACGCGAACACGAAAAAGATGAACAACGGGCCAGGGCGGCGCAGAAAAAAGGTCAAACCCAAACAACCAACCCCGCCGCCAAAAAACAACCCGCCCAGAAACAGCGGCGGTCCGGCTCGGTCTTCAAAAAGGGTATGGAATCGACCGGAAACCGCACCATGGGCCTGGGGCTCGGGGCGGAACGGGATTGAAAACCACCCGGTCAATCATCGACGGCCTTCCCGTCCTTCTCCCGAGCGGATTCCCCCTTGGCATCGTCCGGAATCAGGTCGGTGTCATCATCATATAAAATGCGATGCGCCGGCCCCTCCAGGTCTTCGAATTGATCGTTGCGCAAGGCCCAGATCATCAAACCCAGGCCGATCAGTCCGAGCAACAAGGCCACCGGCAACAAGAGGAAAATGGTATCCACGGTTACTCCCCGCCCTCCTCCCGCGCCAGACGCCGCAGGCGCAGGGCGTTGCCGATCACCGTCAGGCTGGAGAGCGGCATGGCCACCGCCGCGACGATGGGATGGACCAGGCCGGCCATGGCCAGGGGAATGACCAGGGCATTATAGCCGAACGAAAAGAGATGATTTTGCCGAATCACCCGCACCGTCTGCCGGGAAAGATGCAACGCCCGCTCCACGACCATCAAACGGGGATTGATCAAATTGACATCGGCCACCGCCACCGATACATCGGCGGCGTTTTTCATGGCCATGGATACCGTCGCCCGGGCGAAGGCCGGGGCGTCGTTGATGCCATCGCCGACCATGGCCACCGGTGTGCCCCGCGCCTCCAGAGCGGCGATCTTTTCCGCCTTGTCAGCGGGAGACATGTCTCCCAATGGCTCACGCACACCGACCCCCGCCCCCACCCGGGCGGCCACCGCCTGACGATCCCCGGACAGCAAACGGCTCTCCACGCCCATTTCCCGTAAAACATCGATCGCCTGACGGGCATCGGCCTTCAAAGGATCGCTCAGGGCGATCCATCCCAACAACCGGCCCGACGACACACAACCGACCAGGGTGGCCGGCGGCCCCTTTTCCACCGGGGGCTCCAGGGAAACGCCATCCAGCCGTTGACGAAGAAAATCCAGGCGCCCGACATGGACCATTTCGCCACGCAAACGGCCTTCGACACCGGAGCCGGGATGGTTTTTAAAGTGTTCCACCGACATCAACGATGTCACCCCCCGTTCCCGGGCCGCCTGGCGGATGGCCAGGCCGATGGGATGTTCCGAGCCGGCCTCCAAAGCCGCCACCACCGTCAACAGCTGGGTTTCCGTCACCCCCGTTGCCGGATACAACGCCGATACCTGCAACCGGCCCCGGGTCAAAGTGCCGGTCTTGTCGAACACCACCGTTTCCACCGCCGCCAACCGTTCCAACACCTCGCTGTTTTTCAACAAGATGCCCATGCGGGCGGCGACGCCGGCGGCGACGGTCACCGCCGCCGGCGTCGCCAGACCCAAAGCACATGGACAGGTGATGATCAGCAAAGCGACGGTGTTTTCCAACGCCTGTTCGGCATCGATGCGCAACCAATAAGTGAAAGTGGCGGCGGCCAAAATCAACACCATGGCCACGAACCAGGCCGCCACCCGTTCGGCCAGTGTTTGAATGCGCGGTCGCTCCGACTGGGCGTTCTCCACCAGACGGATGATGCGCGCCAGGGCGGTGTCGGCGCCGATGGCGGTGGTCTCCATGACCAGCAGACCATCGACATTCAAGGTACCCCCGGAGAGCCGATCCCCGACCGTTTTGGTCACCGGCAAACTTTCGCCGGTGAGCATCGATTCATCCACCGAACCGCCGCCCTCCAACACCCGTCCATCCACCGCCACCCGTTCGCCGGGCCGCAACACCAGGCGATCACCGATGCGCACCATGCCCACCGGCACCCGCACCTCCTCCCCATCCCGCAGCACGGTGGCGCTGTCCGGCTCCAGACGCAACAACCGCTCGGTGGCCCCCGCCGCCCGGCGCCGGGCGGCCGACTCCAGATAACGCCCCACCAACAAGACGAACAGGAACAGGGAAACCGAATCGAAATAGACCTCACCCCGGCCCCGCAGGGTGACGAAAACACTGTATCCATAGGTGACCAGGGCGCCGAGGGCGATGGGAAAGTCCATGTTCAACCGCCCCAGGCGCAGACCGTTCCAGGCGCCGTGAAAAAAGGTGCCGCCACTGTAAAACACCACCGGCGTCGCCAAAACCAACGAAACCCAGTGGAAAAATTGTCGATGATGGTCAGCCATGCCCTGGAAATAACCGGCGTAGAGGGCGATGGCGATCAACATGATGTTGCCGGCCCCGAAACCGGCCACCGCCAAACGCACCATCAAACCCCGATCCCGCTGCCGATGGACCGTCTCCACCGTCTCCGGATCATAGGGATGGGCGCGATAGCCCAAACGCCGCACGGTGGCGATGATTTTCGACAGGGCGGTCCGTTGCGGATCCCAGATCACCCGCGCCCGATGGGTGGAAAAATTGACCCGCGCCCGTTCGACTCCCTCCATCCGCTCCAACATCTGTTCGTTCAACCAGACACAGGCGGCACAATGGATCCCCGCCAACAACAGGTTGACCTCTTTCAATACCCGGCCGTCCGCCCCTTCGACCTCACGCACGAACCGTTTTTGCAGGGTTTCCGATTCGAACAACGCCAACCGGTCGGCATCCGGCTCTTCGGCGATCGTTGCCGGCGTCCCCTCCTCCACCCCGCTGGCCCCCGCGGTCGACGGTTGCCGCTGTTGGTAAAACGCCTCCAGCCCGGAATCATGAATCAGCCGATAGGCCCCCTGGCAACCGGCACAACAAAACAAACGCTCCGTCTCCCCCTCGAGCAGGGAAAAACCCCGCTCCGACTCGAAGGATAAACCGCAATGGTAACAGGTGGTGATGGACATCGATGGACTCGAACCCGGCCAGGCTTCCCGAAACGGACCGCCGCAAGGACAATAAAAAAAACGCCAGGGAACCATAGCCAATTTGCCGGCCATAATCCACTCACATCAACCCCGATCAAACCTCCGAAGCGAGTGCCCCCCATCTTCAACCATTGCGTCAACCAGGTTTTTTTTCGATCCTTCCAGGAGTGATCCGCACGTAACAACAGCCCCCCCTCTTCCGAATCGAGGTTGATGACATGATTTTTTCCAACTCCCGCAAACGATCGAACCGGCGTCCCCTTCAGCCCCGTTTATGGGTGCTGTCGATCGGGATGGCCCTCCTGCTCCTGAATCCCACCCCGGCCCGGGCCGAACGGGTGGCCACCATCAAACTGCCCCCCGCTTCCCTGGCCGCCTGGTACAAACCCCGCAACAAACGGCAGGTCTGGCTGCACACCATGTTCCGGATCGGCCAGGCCACCGGCGCCGTGGCCCTGTATGCCAACACGAATGACCGGGAACGGTTGCTGAAATGGGCGGAAATATTGAGTGAAAAATATGCCACCCTGACCAAAATGGTCCCGGAATGGCGCGAGGAAGTGGATAATGAAGCGGCAAAAACACTCTTGACGGCGGCGCGGGCCGGAAAGGTGCCGGAGGTGAACAAATCCCTGAAAAAATTGCGCGCCACCTGTAAATCGTGCCATGGATCCTACCGTATCGGTACCGTGGCGCTGTACCGTTCCGCCGACTTTTCCAAGGTGCCGGTGGCCATCCCCGGCAGTCCGGAAAAAATGGACTATGAGCGCTCGATGAAAACCATGCGCCGGCAACTGACGGCCCTGAAAATCGCCCGCGCCGATGAAAATTTGCCGGTGGCCCGGCAGCAAGCCGGCGGGCTGAAAAAAAGTTTGATGGGGCTCGGCGTCAGCTGTATCTCCTGCCACCGCGACACCGAACCACGGAAACGGATCCTCGGCACACAGACCTTTCAAACCCTGGATGCCCTGATCGCCGCCCTGCAACAACCCCATGATGCCCAAAAAAGCGGTCGTCTGCTGGGTGAAGTCGGCTTTACCGTCTGTGGCCGCTGTCATGCCATTCACCGCAACGCCGCCGAAATCCGCACTTTGCTGCAAGAAGCGCAGGAATCGGAACCCTGAGAACCGGGAAAAAGAGTGGTCCGCAAGGAACCGATCAGATTCCAGACTTCCTTCTTAACAGGTTTCTGAAACGGTAGGGCGGGGTTACGTCCCCGCCAATTTCCAGGGCCATTTCGGCGGGGACGTAACCCCGCCCTACCATAGGCATTTGTTTTTTTAGGACAAAACTGAAAAGCCCGGATCCTTCTGCTTACTACGGCCAATTGTTTTATTTGGTCATAAAGATCATTTTACATCGAAATAAGTAGTAAAGATGGATGATCGGTCCCGTCCGCAATCAGTCGGACCACTCCCGGGGCGGCAGTTGCAGGACGAAGTGGAAGGTGCTGCCCGAACCGGCCCGGCTTTCCAACCAGATACGGCCCCCCATCTGGGAAACATACCGTTTGCAAACCGTCAATCCCAGGCCGATGCCCTCCCGGCTTCGCGTCAACGCCGACTCCAACACGGTGAAATGTTGAAAAATTTCCTCGTGTTTTTCCGGGGGAATGCCGATGCCGGTGTCCTCGATGGCAAAGTGCAGCCAATGGTCCCCGGCCCCCTCCGCCGCCGGTTCCACCGTGAGCAGAATGCTCCCCTCGCCGGTAAACTTGACGGCATTGTTCAACAAGTGCCGCAAGACATGTCCCAGCCGGGTTCGATCCCCCATCACCGCATCCGGCATACCCTCGTCGATACGGGCCGTGAAGACGATGGGCTTGGAACCGATGGATTCGACGATCCCCTCCGTGGTCTTGTTGATCAGTTCCGACAACAAAAACGATTGACTGGTCTTGACATACTCCTTGGATTCGATTTTCACATACGAAAGAATTTCATTGATGATCCCAAGAAGGCTCTGTCCGGATCGGGCGATCGTCTCGATGAAATCGAGTGCCTTGGGCTCCAATGCCATGTGGTTCAACAGATCGGCATAACCGAGGATGGCGGTCAGCGGGGTGCGCAGCTCATGACTGATGACCGATAAAAATTCATTTTTCGCCCGGTTGCCGGCCTCCGCCGCCTCCTTGGCCAATTTCAATTCATGGGTACGTTGATCGACCAGTTTTTCCAATTCACTGCGATGTTGTTGCAACTCCAGTTGATTTTTCACCCGCAGCCGGACGACATCGGGATTGATCGGTTTGTAGATATAATCGACCGCCCCCATCTCCAGACCGATCCGCTCCTCCTTTTCGCCGGTCATGGCGGTGATGAACACCACCGGTATGGCGCTGGTACCAGGATCCGCCTTCAAACGCCGGCACACCTCCCGCCCATCCATGCCCGGCATCATGATATCCAGCAGGATGATATCCGGTCTCTGGGAACGGACCACCGCCAGGGCATCGGCGCCATTGGTGGCGAACAACACCCGATAGTCGTCCAGGAGAATTTCATTCAACACCTCGATGTTCACCGCCTCATCATCGACAATGAGCACCTTTTGCCGTTCCCGGGTGTTGTCCATATCACCTCATAATCTCCTCCGGCCCGCCCGAATACCGCTTTTCCGACCGTCCCATCTCCTTCTGAATCCGGTACGAAAAGGACCGGCCATCAATCAGGAGGGATGGACGGCGGCCCGCGGTCGGGTGGCCATGAGTTTTTGTATTTTTTTCTCGACACTGATATCCCGGGCGATACAGACCGAACCCCGGATTTCCCCTTTTTCACCCTTCAGACAGGCACTGGAAAGATGGGCCGGATAAATTTCACCATTTTTCCGTTTGAAGGTCACTTCACCAACGAACCGTCCCCTGGTCTCGGAGAATACCGCCACCATGTCGGCCTTGTTGGCATCGGCGAACAGCATGTGCGACCGCCGACCGGCCACCTCGGCCTTGGAATACCCGAAAGCGGTTTCCGCCGCCTGGTTGAACTCAACGATGTTCTGCTCCTTGTCGACGGAAATGATCATGTTCAGGGAATGATCGATCAAATCGCGTATGTAACGGTTCTGGGCCGTCAACCGTTTGCGGCTCCGGCGTAACTCCAACTGGTTCTTCACCCGCAATGATACCAGGTTGGGATTGATCGGTTTGCTGATATAATCCACCGCCCCCAGGGCCAACCCCCTGGTTTCGCTCGCCTCTTCATGCCTGGCGGTGATGAAGATAACAGGAATGTCCCGGGTTGCCGGATCTTCCTTGAGACGTTCACAAACTTGAAAACCGTCCATTTCCGGCAGAATGATGTCCAAAATGATCAAGTCCGGATTTTGCTCACGCGCCACCTTGAGGGCATCGGCGCCATTGACGGCAAAAAACACCTGACAAAAATCCCGCAAAACCTCATTGAGCAGTTCAATGTTCGCCGGTTCATCATCGACGATCAAAACAGCTTGTGAATTCCCCATGATTCCTTCCACCCCCCAATCATTGGCACCGGACCACCACGTCAAAAAAAGGTTTACAAATTCAACCCATATGAACGGAGATTCACAAATACCTTTCGCCATACCGCATGCCCACCCCTCCCCAATTTCCTGGGGTGGCGACAAACCAAACCGCTGAATCACGCCGTTCGGACTTTCAATATACGTGAAAAAATTGGTTCGGAAAAGATAATTGTAACCAAATCTTTACAGTTTGTTTACAATCCGAGAAGACCCAACATCACCAGAGGATGAACGACCGGTCAGGATGAAACCCGTGACAACACCCCTTCCAACTCGGTTTGAACCCGTTCCCCCTCTTGCAGAATGGAGTGAACCAGGTCATCATCGTTGGAAAGGTGATCGCTGTTTCCCAATGATTCCAATTCATTGCAAAGAGTGGCCAATTTTTTCGCGCCGATAATGGCCGCCACCCCTTTGAGTTTGTGTCCGGCTCGGGCCGTGGATTGGCAATCCCCTTTTTGCGCCGCATCGGTGATATCCCGCAACCGTTGCGGCAATCTTTCGAGAAACCGTTCAAGGGTTGGCGCGATCTCACCATCCACATCCTGACGCAACTGTTCGAGGGTATCGGCATCGATGGCGCCGTTGGCAGCGGCTTCCGGAAACAGGGGTTTGGCCCCATTGGCGGCAGCAGCATCGACATCGGCCGGTTTGGAATCAGCAGTGGATGTGAAGGCCCCTTGACGCTGAAATTCCAACAACACCTCCTGCAGACGCGCCTTGCGAACCGGTTTGGTCAAAAGCGCGTCACATCCGGCCTCTTTGATGCGTTGTGCCTCCTCCCTCATGGCATGGGCCGTCAGGGCGATGATGGGCGTGGCCGCCCGTCCGCTCTCCGCCTCCCATTGCCGTATCCGACGCGTGGCCGTGTAGCCATCCATGACCGGCATCTGAATATCCATCAGGACCAGATCGAACGGGTTGTGTTTGAACGCCTCCACCGCCTCGGCGCCATTTTCGGCGATCATCAGATGATGGGCGGTATTTTGAAAAAATCCTTGCACCACCATGCGGTTCTCTTCGGCGTCCTCAACCAGCAGGATATCCAACCCGGCGATCATGGCCGCCTTGCCACCGCCGGTCGCATCGGCCTCCCCGGCCGGGGCCGGGCTGGGCACTTCCTCTTCCCGGCTCAAGGGCAGCGGCAGGTGAACGATGAAGGTGCTGCCCCGGCCCATTTCACTCTCCAACCGGATCTCTCCCCCCATCAAACGGATCAAGCGCAGACAAATGGTGAGGCCGAGACCGGTTCCCCCATGGTTGCGGGTGGTGGAAGGATCGGCCTGGGTGAAGGGCCGAAATATATCCTCCCGTTTTTCAACCGGAATACCGGGTCCGGTATCGGCCACGGCAAAGGAGATGAAACCATCGGGCCGGTTTTCCACGTCGACGGTCACCCGGCCCTTTTCGGTAAATTTGACGGCATTACCGATCAAATTCAACAATACCTGGTGCAGCCGGGTCGGATCCCCGTAAACGAGCCGGGGAACGGAGTTATCGACATGATGTTGAAGTTCGATCCCCTTTTCCAGGGCGGTGAAGGTGAACAACTCCACGGTTTCGTCGATCACCTGCCACAGATCGAACGCCGTCCGTTCCAACGTCAGTTGACCGGCCTCGATCTTGGAGAGATCGAGGATGTCATTGATGAGATTGAGCAGCGTTTCACCCGACTGGTTGAGGGTTTTGACGTACCACGCCTGTGTTTCGGTCAGGTTCGTATCGGCCAGCAGTTCGCTCATGCCGAGAATGGCATTCATCGGCGTGCGGATTTCATGGGACATCGTTGCCAAAAAAGCGCTTTTGGCCTGGTTGGCCACCTCGGCATACTCTTTGGCCCGCAACAACTCCCGATCCACCCGTCCGGCCTCGATCACCTGGGAGGCCGATTGCCCCAGACTGTAGAGCCGGGTCGATTCATCCTCATCGATGACCTGTTTGGAGAACATGCCCATGACACCGATGCACCCCCCCCGGGGATCCTGAAGCTTGTAACCGGCGAACGATACCAACCCCAACCGCCGCGCCCACTCCCGATCGCGAATATTGTCGTCATCCGTCACCCGATTGGTCAAATAGGTCATCTCCCGACCGGCGGCGATGCGGCCAACCTTGAAGGCGCCGACGGGCACCCGTCGATGTCCCCCATCCAGGTTGGTATAGCGACCGGCGCTGGCGACCAGATGCAGACAGTGGGCCTGTTGCCGGCAAGGGGCCTCCTCCCCGGCCAGATGGGGACAGCCGCTCTGGCAGATATCCCCCGCTTCCACCATCCAGATACGGCAAAAGTCCAGGTTGAAAATTTCAACGGCGCGTTCGGTGATCAGGGAAAGTTTCTCTTTGGTGGTACCCGGGGCGATCAGCCGATCCTGAAGGCGGTTGTACTCTTTCAGCCATCGGAGGTTTTGACGTTGTTTTTCCTCGGCCCGTTTGCGTTCGGTGATATCGCGGATGACGGCGGAAAAAAAACGGTCCCCCCCCCGCCTCCCAGGAGGCCAGGGTGATCTCCAGCGGAAATTCGTGGCCATCCTTGTGCAATCCTTCCAGTTCGACGGCCTGACCGGCGAGCCGCAGGTCGCCGGTCTCCCTGACCCGTTTCAAACCCGCCTGATGAGCGGCCCGGTAGCGTTCCGGCATCAACAGATCGAGCGATCGGCCCAGTATCTCCCGGCCTTCATAACCGAATATTTTGCCGGCGCCCTGGTTCCAAAAGGTGATGTTCCCCGTTTCATCGGCGGAGAGGATGGCATCGCTGGCGGTTTCGGCCACCGAACGAAACTGTTCCTCGCTTTTGCGCAAGGCCTCCTCGGCGCATCGGCGCCGGTGACTGGCCCGGGTCTCCTGGATCTCCCGTTCGATGACCGGCAACAACCGGGACATGTTCTGTTTGGTGACGAAATCATGTGCCCCGGCCCGCATCAACCCGACCGCCTTCTCCTCGGCGATGGCCCCGGAGAGGACGATGAAGGGAATGGGCAGGTCGAAGGCATTGAAAATTTCCAGGGCCCCCATGGCACTGAAACCGGGCAGAGTGGCATCGGCGATCACCACATCCCAGTTATCATCCGCCAGGGCCTGCCGCATCGCCGCCGCCGTCTCCACCCGTTCTGCGGTCACCTCGATCCCGGCTTCCCCCAGATGCAACAGCAACAGCTTGAAATCCGCCCGGGAATCCTCCACCACCAACAGATGCAACGGTTGGGGAACTGAACGCTCCTGGATGCGCGCGTTCATGATACCGTCATCTCCGGCGGCAGGGTAAAATAGAAGGTCGCCCCCGAATCGACCTTGGCATCCGCCCAGATCCGGCCGCCATGACGATGGATGATGCGTTGAACGGTGGCCAGACCGATGCCGGATCCGGAAAACATCGACGCATCGTGCAGCCGTTTGAACGGGGTGAACAGTTGATCGGCATAGGCCATATCGAAACCGGCGCCGTTGTCCCGCACCTGAAAAACCGCCTCGGTGCGGCCATCCACCCCGAATTCGATGTGCGGATCGGACTGCCGGGAAGTATATTTCCAGGCATTGCCGAGCAAATTTTCCAAAGCGGTCTTGAGTAGCCGGAAATCACCATAAGCGACCATTCCGGGAGTGATGCGGCAGGCGACCCGACGTTGCGGTTCTGCCCGACGCAACCGTTCAATCACCTCTTCGGCCAGGGTCGAAAAATCAAACCGCTCCTTGGACAACTCACCCCGGGTGCTCCGGGACAACCTCAACAAACCATCAATGAGCTGTCCCATCTCCCGGCTCCCTTCCCGGACATAGTGCAGATACTCCCGTCCTTCCTCATCCAGGAGCTGCCCATATCCCGTCAGGACCGCCCTGCTGAAACCGTCGATGGCCCGCAAAGGGGCCCGCAAATCATGGGAGACGGCGTAGGTGAACGCCTCCAGTTCCCGGTTGGAGTCCGCCAGTTCCCGATTGGATTTTTCCAACTGTGCTTCAAACCGTTTTTGGGCCGTCACATCCCGCCAGATGCTGACGATGATCCCCGGCTCCTCATTTTCCACCCGTTCCAAGAGAGAAGCGTTGACGCTGAAATGGAGCCGTTGCCCACCCTTGACCAACTGATAGCCGCCCTCGTTGTACATCCCTTCCAGGACGGTTTGATCGACCATCCGTGTCCAGGAGGTGGCGGCATCACCGGCAAACCGTTCCAGCCAGGTGAACAGGCTCGTTTCCACCATGTCACGAACCTTGCTCCCGAACAGGGCGGCAAAGGTGTCGTTGACCAGGACGATGGTGTGCGTGGCATCGGTGATGACGATGCCATCCGCCGATGCCCGCAGGACCGCCTCAAAAAACTTGATCGTCCGCTGTCCCGCTTCCACCATGTTTTGATCGGTTATGACACCCATTCCCATATATTCATTCCCGGTACATCTGTCAAAATCATTTGAAAACGGTCAAATGCCGAAAAACACTGAAAGATGATTCGACGGCCTTTCATTCGACGGTCTTTTCGACGCACACGGCACTATACTTGAATTCCGGCTGTTTGGAGTGGATATCGTAAACCGGGTTGGTCACCCGGTTGACCAGCTTGCCCTCACCGATGCCCAACATTTTTCCATAATGCATGGGCATGAACACCACTCCGGTCAACAGGTCATCGCTGATACGCGCCGGCACCCGAACCCGGCCGCGCCGGGAACGGATGTCCACCTCATCGCCTTCGGCGATGCCCAAGCGGCGGGCATCTCCGGAATGAATTTCGACGAAACTGTTGGGGGCGGCTTCATTGAGACGCGGCACGCGACCAGTACGGGTGCGGGTGTTGAAATGGGCGGTCAACCGACCGGTAATCAATATGAACGGATAATCCGCATCCGGGGATTCGGCCGGTTCGATGTAGTCCCTCGACAGCAGGGCGGCGCGACCGTCCGGACGTGGAAAGCGCCAATCGGTGAACAGACGTTCGGTCCCGGGGTGATCCTCGCCGGGACAAGGCAGTTGTGTACCGAAGGATCCCCGCAACCGATCATAGGAGATGCCACTCATGTCACAAATACGCCCGCGGCTGATGCCCCGCCACTCGTTGAACACCTCTTCCGGCGTCCGGAAGGGAAACTCTTTTTCGAACCCCATGGCCCGTGCCACCAACCAGATGATTTCATAGTCGGGCTTGGCCTCCCCCGGTGGTTCGACCAGTTTTTCCACCAGTTGCAGACGGCGGTCGGAAGCGAGAAAGGTGCCGGTCTTTTCACACCACTGGCTGCCGGCAAACACCACATCGGCAAACTGGCTGGTCTCGGTTGGATGAAAAATATCCTGCACCACCAACAGTTCCGCCTTGGCCAACCCCTCTTCGACCCATTTGGTATGGGGCAGGGAGGCGGCCGGGTTGGCGGTGAGCACCCACAGGGCGCGCACCTCACCCGAGTGCAACCCTTTGATGATTTCCAGGATGGAACGCCCCGGGACGGGTTGAATGCGCTCCACCGGAATATCCCAAAACTCCGCCACCTCCCGACGATGTCGGGGATTGACCACCATGCGCATGCCGGGCAACAGATGCGACAACGCCCCGACCCAACGATTGCCCAATGCATTGGCCTCGCCGGTAATGGAAACGGGGCCGGCTCCGGGGCGGCAAAAATTTTCCGTCAACAGGGAGAGATTGTGCAGGGAATTGTTCTTGAACACCGCCTGGGTCGAATGGTTGTAGCCCATGAACCAGAAGGTCAACATGGCTTTGGAGGCGCCGATCATGCGGGCGGCAGCGATGATTTTTTCCGCCGGGCAGCCAGTGATCTCCTCGGCGCGGGCCGGCGGGTAGGCCTGTAAAAAGGTTTTCAACTCCTCCAGGCCACTGGCGAAATGGGCCACACGCCCCTCATCGACGAATCCCTCCTGCAACAACACATGGGCCAGGGCATTGTTCAGGGCCACATCGGTACCGGGCAGAAGTTGCAGATGGATATCAGCCTCGATGGCGGTTTCGGTGCGGCGCGGATCGACGACGATGATTTTGGCATTGTTCCGTTTCCGGGCCATCCGCAGCCGTCCGAACAAAACCGGCAGAGAGACCGCCATGTTGTTGCCGGCGATGAAAAACAGGTCGGCCAACTCGATATCGTCATAGCTGGTGGGCGGGGCGTCGGCCCCGAGGGTGGAGACGAAGCCCATGGCGGTACTGGACATGCAGAGACGGGTGCTGCACTCCACATTGTTGGTGCCGATGGCCGCCTTCATCAATTTGTTGATCAGATAATACTCTTCGGTGAGATTGGCGGCGCCGCCGAAAAAGGCCACGGATCCCGGGCCATGTTGGTCGATGATACGCCTTAAATCCCCGGCAACACGATCGATGGCTTCATCCCAGGTCACGGGAAGCAACTGGCCATCCCGACGGATCAAGGGCCGGGTCAAGCGCCCCTCGACGGAAAATACCCCCGGCAATTGATGGGCCAGGGCGCAGATGCGCCCATCGTTGATGGGGTGACCTCTCCAGCCGTGAACCTCGCTGATTTTTCCCTCGTCGACACCAATTTTCAGACCACAGCCCAGGCCACAATACGGACAGACCGAATGATGCCATTGCCTGTTCATGTCACGGAATCCTTTCCCGAACCACGGTTGCCATCACCGAGCCGAATCACCGGTGTTTCAGGCCCCCGGGCCGGGGGGATTTGATTGATGGAGGTCCAATATTCTCCGAGTTGCGCCACCGCATTGCTGAAATGATCATAATCAACCGGTTTGCACACAAAGCTGTTGGTGCCCAACTCGTAGCCCTTCAACCGGTCCCGATGTTCGTCGGAAGCGGTGAAAATGACCACCGGCTGCAGGGAGGTGCGGGAATCGGCGCGGATGCGGCGCAACACTTCGAGCCCGTCGATTTTGGGAAGTTGCAGGTCCAACAGAACCACCGCCGGGGGATGTTCCACATCCCGGTTGGCATGGTTCCCCCTGGCGAAAATATAGTCCAGGGCTTCCACCCCGTCGCGGGCCACGACGATTGGGTTGTTGATTTCGTTCTCTTTCAATGCCAGGCGGATGAGCTTTTCGTCGATGGGGTTGTCCTCCACCAACAGAATGACATCCTCACCATCCATTGGCCGCTCCCTTTTCCCGTGTTGGTCAAAAACAACTCCTCACCCCTTATCGGTCGGAACCGACAAGCCCCGGCCCCGGCAGAGAAGCGGGACTGTTCGACAGGCGGATGGCCATCGTCGGAACCCTCTCCTCCACAGGAGTAATTCTAACCGTTCGATCTTTAAATTAAAAGCATTGCACGCGCAAACCGGACCATCCGGCTCGTGATCACTGCGGGGACGACTCCCGATTTGTTATTGAAGTTCAGACAACCGGTTCCGACCCCATTTTCGAAGAAATCCTTCCAGTCGGCAAGAAAACTGTCCGCTTCATGATCCTTCAAGATTGACGAAGGCTGACCCTGAACATCCCCCGGAATGTGTCAATGAAAATGAGACACTCGACGTTCGAATTTAACGTCAAA
>CAYFNE010000108.1:0-16714 GCA_964344355.1 uncultured Magnetococcales bacterium | reverse complement strand
ATATAAAAATAGTTTGCACAGGCTGGATAGTAAATCTATAAAACTCGAAAAATAGTTTTTGGCTCGGCGACCAAAAAACTCCTTGATGGGGCGTCTTCTAGGTGTTTTTTTGGGGAAAGGAGACTTATTCATGATGAGAAATCGAGACGTCCGCGTGACATCAGTATTTCATGAGCAACAAGTGCATTTACCATTGTTTGGTTTAAAACAAGGATAAATGAGTTGTTGTCTTTTGAAGTTAGAACAACTTTTTTTACGCGAAATCGTTCAATATACTCTAAGATCTGCAATAGACTCATGTTATTTTCCATGGGTGAAATGATATCTTCCTTGAAGGTTTCTTTTAAAGGTTTTTCACCTGATAAAACAGCGACAAGTTGATCAATCTTGTTTGTGTTTACGGATCCATCTGAATTTTTAAAAGAATCAACATCCAAAAGACCGATACGGAACCCATTTCTGTCACGAATTTCTAAACAGATAAGTGAAGATAGACTTGTCAGATAAGACCTGACAACTTGATGGTTGTAATTGTTGCTAGCTATTTCTGATACAATAAAAATAAGTCGATTTGGTGGATGTGTGGCATTTTTCTTGATGTTGATTTGATTGATGTGAGAAGTCGCAGAAATGTGGTTAGAGTTAGCAATAATATTGTCCTTGATAAGATCTGGCTCAACAAGTAAATGAATGGGGGTGTCAAGCCGAGCAGCAAGTTCGGAAGGTATTTTTTGAAATAGTCGAGAAACAATACTAACAGTGACAACAACGACTACTGGCAGGGCAGCAGTGCTCAACCAGGACGCATTCAATTCCATCATCTGAGGCATCCAGGCTTGAAAGGAGATAAGGAGTAATAAAATTCCAGTCGAGAAAAACAGGCTGAAAATCAGTAAACCATGTCGGGATAAGCCTCGCCATAATAGGTCTTTGGCACAGCTCCAAGGAACAAATATGAACAAGAAAAATCCAATTGCAAAAAAACCAGGGACGTCATTTTCATTAAGGCTGCCAGAGTTCAATATGTAAAGAGAAAACAATCCGAAAAGAAAAAAGGCAAACAAACATAGGCCGTTTTTTTTGAATGAATCAGAAAAAGGCAGCATAATTTCCCTCCAGTTACTGTGAAAAATATTCGTATATTTTTTGGTTATATAATTAGTTAACCATATCATGACAAAGATAAAAATGCAAGATGATAGGTGATTCTTGTTTGGTGGATGATTAACGAAAGAAAGGATAACGCCGGGTTATAGAGGAGGGTGGAGGAAGCGGATCGACGAACAAACCGCCACTGCCCCCCCCCAGCGTAATCGTTCTTCAAGGGTTAACGGTGTATGAAAAAAATCACAAAAATAAGAGCAAAAGTTAATGTGAGGGGGGGGGTGGAATCATATTTGAGGAGAAGCTGAAACAAAACAATCACTCCCCTTTCATCCCCCCGATCCGATCGATCACCTCCATCAACCGTTTCTTGCGGATCGGTTTGTTGATATGACCGTCGCAGCCGGCGGCCAGGGATTTGTTTTCGTCGTTGGTCATGGCATGGGCGCTCAGCGCCATGATGAGGCTGCGGGGCAGGTGCCGTTCCGTCTCCAGGGTCCGTATCCGCCGGGTGGCCTCGATGCCGTCCATCACCGGCATCTGGATGTCCATCAGGATCAAATCATAACGACGGCCCGATTTGATCTTTTCCACCGCTTCCCGGCCGTTTTCGACGATTTCCATCCGATGGGGGGTTTTGCGCAGATAGGCCTCGATGACCATGGCGTTTTCCTCCACGTCCTCGGCCAACAAAATGGTTCGGGAGTCGGGGGGGCCGCCCTTTTTTCCGGCGGGGCGCCCTCTTCGATCGGTTGGCCGCCGGCGGCCCGGTCCGGGGCCGGTACCTCCAAGGCCAGAGGAATGGAAAAATGAAACCGGCTCCCTTTGCCGACGTCACTCTCCAACCAAATGCGACCGCCCATGGTGTCGATCAACCGTTTGCACAGGGTGAGCCCCAATCCGGCGCCGCCGTGGCGGCGGGTGGTGGAGGTGTCGGCCTGGCAGAACGGTTCGAAAATCATCTGCCGTTTGTCCGGTGGAATGCCGATGCCGGTGTCCGCCACCGAAAAAAGCAGGGTGTCCTCCGCGTTCCGGGACACCTGGAGTTCCACCCCGCCCCGATCGGTGAACTTGATGGCGTTTCCCAGCAGGTTGATCAATACCTGCCGCAACCGGTTGGGATCGCTGAGGAATCGTTCCGGGGTTCCGGTTTTGACCCGATGGTCGAAAACCAGCCCTTTTTTCTCGGCCGCGCGCACATGGACCGCCATGGCATCCCGGATCAGTTCCGGCAACGGCACCGGGACGGTTTCGATGGACATGCGGCCCGATTCGATTTGCGCCAGGTTGAGAATGTCCTCGACCAGGGCCAGCATGTTCCTGCCGGATCGGTTGACGATCGCCAGACAGCGTGTTTGATAGGGGTCGAGGTCGGTTTCACCGATGATCTCCGCCATGCCGAGGATGGCGTTGAGGGGCGTGCGCAGTTCATGGCTCATGATGGCCAGAAACTCCGACTTGGCACGGCTGGCGCTTTCCGCCTTCTCCTTGGCCAGTTGCAGGTTCTCCTTGGTTTCACGACGCAGCAAAAATTTCATGACATCATCGGCCACATATTGCAACTGGGTGGCGTCGAAGGTGTCATAGGGGGTCTCCTTGTTGCCGATGCCGAGTACCAGACGTACCTTCCCCCCGGCCAACATGGGCACGCTCATGTGTCGGGAAATGGGGAGGTGTCCCTCCGGATAACCTTTTTTTCCCGGTATGGCGGGATAATCGTTGTGGACGGCGATGCGTCCCTGCCGCACGCTGTCGGCCCACAGACCGGCTTTTTCAATGGGGTAGTGACTGTCGTGATCCGCCGAGCAGTTATTGATCGTCTCCCGGTTCCAACTCACCAACGACAGGGTGTTCTGGTCCGGGTTGATCTTGTGCAGGTAACCGGCTTGGCTGTGGGTCACCTTGACGGCGATTTCCACCGCCCGATCGAAAAAGGCCTTTTCGCTCAACATGACCGAATCGTTGTTCAACGCCAACATCAGTTGCAACCGTTCTTCATTGGTTTGACGTTGTTGTTCCTGCCGTTTTCGTTCGGTGATATCCACCGCCAGTCCATCGATGATGGTTTCATCGTTTTCATGGTGCAGGCTGATGGCGGAGTCGTTGAGCCAACACCAACGACCATCGTTGGTGCGGATGCGGTAATCGAGGTTGAACCGTTCATCATGACCCACTTCGCGGATGGCCGCATTCACCCTCGGCAGGTCCTGCGGATGGATGCTGTCATGCCAGAGCTCGGGTTCCTTTTGAAGTTGTTCCGGTGTGATGCCGAGGATGTTTTTTACCTGGGGGGAGGCATAAATATTGCCCCGGGTGGTGGAGTACCGGTAGAGAATGGCCGGGGCGTTTTCCACCAGGTGTCGATATTTCAGTTCGCTCTCGGCCAACTCGGCGGTGCGCGCCCGCACCCGTTCCTCCAACAGTTCGTTCTGTTGTTCCAATGCCCGCTGCATACTGCGTTGCCGGATTTGCGTGCCGACCCGGGCCAACACCTCCTGGGTTTCGAACGGTTTGCTGATGAAATCGCTGCCCCCCACCGAAAAGGCCCGAACCTTGTTCATGGTTTCGCCCAGGGCGCTGATGAAAATGATCGGGATGTCGCGGTGATTTTCCTCGGCCTTCAGTCGTTGGCACACCTCGAATCCGTCCATGTCCGGCATGCGGATATCCAACAGGATCAGATCGGGCGGTTTGGTCGCCACCGCTTTCAGGGCCAACTCCCCACTGGTGGCGGGACGCACCTGATAACCGGCCCGGTTCAATATTTGAATGAGCAATCGGAGATTGTTGGGGTTGTCATCGACGGCGAGGATATTGCCCTTGCCGGCCGTCGTCGTTTGCTCGAATCGAACATCCTGGTTCATGAGACTTCCCTGCTCTCCAGCCAGGTTTGAATTTTGTCGAACTGGAAATGATCGACCAACGTATGGAGGGTTTCCGCCAATGATGGCTCCTCGTTGCGGACCGAATCGATGACGGCCATGGCCTCTTCGACATTCAACTCCAGGACAGCATGCTGCAACCGGTCGCGCAAGGGTTCCGGCAGAGCGGTGCGGATGGCCGGGGTCAGGGTGTGTTCTCCCACTGCCGCCGGTTTTTCCGGTCCTCGTTCCCGATGTGCCGCTTCATGGACGAAACGGACCCCCAGATGCCTGTTCAAAACTTCGAAGATCTCCTCTTCCCGGAACGGTTTACGGATGACATCCTCACAGCCGGCGGCCAGGATTCGCGAACGGTCGCCATCGAACACGCTGGCGGTGATGGCGATGACCATCGTCGAGTGGCACTGGTCATGCGCCTTGATCCGTCCGGTGGCCTCGATGCCATCCATCACCGGCATGCGCATATCCATGAACACGAGATGGGGATGCCACTCAAGACACCGTTCAATCCCCTCCCGGCCATCGGCCGCTTCCCGAACCTGGAAACCGACCGAACTCAACAGCCTGGCGAGCAGAAACCGGTTCTCCCCTTTGTCCTCCACCACCAGGAGGCGCCAGGATTGTTGATCCGGTTGCAATCCCACCACCCGATGAAACGGTCCCCGGGTCTGGACATCGCCGCCATCGACGGTTTCCACCGGGATGTCGAAACAAAAACGGGCCCCTGTTCCCGGCGTGCTTTCCACGCTGACGGTTCCTCCGAGCAACTCGATGAATTTTTTGCTGATCGGCAATCCGAGCCCGGCCCCATCGTGCGTGGCCATGCCGCTCTGTATCCGCATGAAGGGGTCGAACAGCATCTCCAAGTCGGCGTCGGCAATGCCCGGGCCGGTGTCGATGACCTCGAAGGAGAGCCACGACGGCGGGGGTGGCTCGCCGTCCTTCGGGGAGGGAACGATGAGGCCGACCCGCAGATCGATCCGGCCATGATCGGTGAACTTGATGGCGTTGCCGAGCATGTTGAACAACACCTGGCGCAACTTGCCGGCATCGGTCTGGATGTAGCGGGGGGTGTCGGCATCGATTTCAAGGTTGAAGATCAACTCCTTCTCTTCGGCCCGTACCCGGATCATCTCATCGATGTCGTTGAGGAAATCGTGCAGATCGAAGTTCGACCGGTTGATGTGGGTTTGGTCGACATCGATGTGGGAAATTTCCAGGATGTCGTTGATCAGGGCCAACAGCTGTGAACCGCTGCGGCGGATGATGCCGAGCTCCTCCCGGTGCTCCGGGGAGAGGGTGGCATCCCGTTCCATGATTTGACTGAAACCGAGAATGGCGTTGAGGGGGGTGCGCAGTTCGTGGCTCATGTTGGACAAAAAGAGGCTTTTCGCCCGGTTGGCCACCTCCGCCGCGTTCATGGTCCGTTCCAGCCGATCGGTCCAAATTTGCAATTTGATGCTCATGGCGTTGATCGCTGCAGCGATCTCACCGATCTCATCCCGGTGGAATCCCCGCAGCCGGTGGTCCAGGCTGCCGGAGGAGAGGGTCTGCAGGTCCCGTTGCATGCGGGCCACGGGATCGACCAGCCGTTTACGGATCATCATCCATAACAGGCCCATGGCCATCAGCAGGACCGTGGCGGCGGCAATGGTGAGCCGGATGGTCTGCTCGATGGCCCGTTCCATGAGATTTTGATGTTCCTCCTGCATGGTGTTGGCCAGGTCGATCATGTTTTGCGCCCGGGTGGTCAACTGCACGGTGACCCGGCGCAACAGGGTGTCCGGGACGGGGTTTTCGCTGTTGACGATGTGGGGGGCGTTTTCCATCAGTGCCGTGAAAATTTCATCCAGTTTTTCATAATCGCTCTGCAACTGTTGCAACTGTTGCGGATGGTGCCGGGAGACGGTTTGCATCTGTTCGAGGAGATCGGCCAGTTCACCATGACGGATATGCCACTGCCGTTGCACCCGGCTCAGTCGGAACCGGTCGATCTCATGGGCGAGCAGGGTGAGTTGATAAATGGTTCGGGTGATGCCGGCGGTCAATTTTTCATGGGCGATGGAGACCCTGGCGGTCTCCAGATAGGCGAGCAGCAACCAGGCGGCGGCGATGGTTGCGGTCATGGAGACCACCATGGTCACCAGGGTGATGGTGCGGATCTTCATTTGGCGATGGTGACCGCTTGCGGATGAATCGCCCGCATCGGTCCGGTATGGATGACATTCAACATGTTGGGAACCCGTTGTCCCGTTACCAGCCGGTTTTCAATCAACCATTGACCCTGCTCCTCCAGGCTCAACAGCAGGGCCTGGGGCAGGTCCAGACGAAAATCGTGCCGCGGCCAGATGTGTTTCATGTAATCGGCGTCAAATTGAAACCGTGCGGCGATCAACCGTTTGGCCTCGTCCGGTCTTCGTTTGACCAACTCGACCGCCAGCCGCAGGGCCCGGAGCAGCCGTTCGAGCCTTTCACCGTTTTTTTTCAGCCACGGTTCTTTGGCCAACAGCACGAAAAAAAATCCTTGCGAGGGATCGTGTGGAAAAAACCGGGCATTGTCACCCAACCGTTTTTTGATGGTGAAGGCGTATTTTCCCCAGGTCGAAACGGCATCGATGCCGCCTTTCCCGATCGCCGTCATCAGGGCCGGGGGTTTCAGGTGGACGATCTCCATGTCCGACATCGTCAAACCGTGCCGCAGTAAAAAATGGGCTCCCAGGAATTCACCGGAGGTGCCCCGGGTCAAACCGAGCCGTTTTCCCTTCAGGTCGGCCGGCTGGTCGATCTGTCTGTCCCGGCGGCCGATGACATTGTTGGTGTTGGAAAAGGTCAGGGCGGCGACGATGCGCATGTCGGTATGGCGGAAGGCGGCCTTGGCGATGACGATATCGGCGGCCGTGGCCACCTCCACCTCACCCCGTTCCAGGGCCTGGACGGCAAACTTGCCGGCCTTGAAGGGCAGGACGGTCGCTTCCAGTCCACTCTCCCGGAGATAGCCCCGCTCCAGGGCGATCCACGGCAGCGCCCCGGAATCCCCGGCATAGGCGCCGATGGTCAAGGGCTAATGCCGGGCCGCCGTCCGCCGGTCCTGCCGCGGGTGCAACGGGCCCCAAAGACCGGCGGCGATGATCAGCAACAACAACAACGATCCGATGAGGATCCCTCTGCCGGGGGCTGGGCCGGCCGGTTTTTCATCGGCGGGGTGGTCGTCGTGCATGGCGTCCCTTCCTGGAACACGTTGTCGGTTCATCGTTGTCGGCGAACGGGCGCAACGGCTGGTTCACGCTTTCGGTTTCGTTTCGATCCAGCTCTGGATCCGGCCGAACTCATAATGGTCGGCCAGGACGGCGAGCCGTGCGGCCAACTGCGGATGCAACGGACGGATCTCGTCGATGACGGTCCTGGTCGTTTCGATGTTCAGTTCGGAGGCGGCCTGGTACAGCTTTTGTTGCAGGGTATCGGGCAGGGAGTTCAAATCCCCTGGTTTCAACGCGCCCGTGACGGGAACGTCCCCGTCATCTCCGGTCCGTGGCGCCGTCGGTTCCGCATGGAGATAGGTTACCCCGAGGTGACGGGCCAAGGCATCGAAAATTTCCTGGTCCTGATAGGGCTTGTATATCACCTCGTCACAGCCGGCATAGAGAATTTCCGGTTCGTTTTCCGTGAATACATTGGCGGTGAGTACGACGATTCTGGTCTCCCGGCCATGGGGCAGGTGCCGAATTTTCCGGGTGGCGACAACGCCGTTCATCACCGGCATGCGGATATCCATCCAGATGAAATGGGGGGACCACTCCTGGAACAGGGTGACCGCCTGCCCGCCATTTTTCGCTTCCCGGACATCGAATCCCGCCTGCGAAAGCAGTTGTTTGAGCAACAGCCGGTTTTCATCGTCATTCTCGGCGATGAGGATGCGCCATCGCTGCTGACCGGGGGCCAGGGCCAAAACCCGTGGCGGGGCCTCCTCTTCCGGGAGAATCGGTTCGTCCGGTATCCGTTCCGCCCGCACCGTGAACCGGCAACGGGTACCGACGCCCATTTCGCTGTCGATGGTAATCGTTCCACCCATCAAGGCCACGTGCGAACGGGCAATGGCCAGCCCGAGCCCCGTTCCCCGTTGGGCCGGGGGTGTCTGTTCCACCTGCACGAACGGATCAAAGATGGTCGAGAGCCGCTCGGCGGGGATGCCGATGCCGGTATCCTCGACCTCGAAGAGCAGTTGGCAATGCCGGTCCCCGTCGATGGGCGGCTCGAGGAGGCCGCCGCGCAGGGTTATGCGCCCCTTCGGGGTGAATTTGATGGCGTTGCCCATCAGGTTGATCAATACCTGCCGCAATTTGCCGATATCGGCCTTGACCCGGTGCGGCAGCCGTGGCGCCAACTCCAGGTTGATGGTCAGTCCGGCCTCCCGGCTGCGCAGGCGCATCATCTCGCCAACCTCGTTCAAGGTGCGCCAGGGGTCGAAAATCAACGGTTTCAGCTCCATCCGGCCGGCCTCGACCTTGGCCAGATCCAGGATGTCGTTGATCATGCCCAACAGATGACGGCCGCTGCGTTCGATGATGGCGATGTTCTCCCGCTGTGCTTTCAAGAGGGTGGGATCGCGAAGGGTGAGTTGGGAAAAGCCGAGGATGGCATTCATCGGCGTGCGCAACTCATGGCTCATGTTGGCCAGAAAGGTGCTTTTGGCGTGGTTGGCGGTCTCGGCGCCCTCCTTGGCCCGTTTCAGGTTGCTGTTGGTTTTGACCAGTTCGACGGTTTTTTCCTCGACCAGTTCTTCGAGATGATCCCGGTAGGATTCCAGGGTTTGCTGGGCACGACGCCGCTCGGCGATCTCCTTTTCCAACGCCGCCACGTTCTGGTTCAACTTGCGGGTCATGGTATTGAAAGCGCTGGAAACATCGCTCAGTTCATCATTGCGGCCAATCTGCAGCGATCCGCGCATGGTGCCTGAACCGATCGCCCGGGCCGCCGCTGCCAGGGTGATCAGTTGGCGGCCAATCATCAGATGAAAAATCAGCAAAATGAACAGGGAGACCAGGAAGGTTTTGATGCCCTGGCTGATGAGGATGATGACCAGTTTGTTCAGGAGCCGTTCATAGACCACATCCATGTCGGCCAGCACCGTCACCTCTCCCAGATCGACCGGTTTGTCGCGATGGACATGGCCGAGAGGGAACGAGCGGTGCAGGATGCGCTGTTGACGCTGCTTGCCGAGTTGGCCCAGTTTCTGGCCGTTTTCATCATCGATCCGGACATAAAGGATGGCCGGCAGACGCATCATTCCCTCCAATTGCAGGTTCAATCCCTTCCTGTTGTGAACCCACACCGCCGTTGACAGCGTATCCCGATAGATCGTTTCAATCTCCTGCAGACGCTCTTCGATGATGCCGACGTCCCGGTGGTAGTCGTAGATCAGTTGAATGGCCGTGATCACCAGGGTGATGACCGAACTGAACAGGAGGATATAGATGGCGAATCGACGGCCGATTCCGCGGCTCAAAAAGGAACCCGGCAATACTTTTCCGCTCGTTCGTTCCGACTCCATCAACCCTGTCCCTCCATCTGGTTTCCCAACCAAAACCGTCCCGGAATTGGCCGTTTATCGGTCGTAACGGTCGGTTTTGATGGTAAACCACCCCATTCATTCGTCGGGGACCCGGCCCGCATCCCCGCGGATACTCAAAAGGCGCTGAAAATCCGTTGATGCGAACCGTCCTCTTTCATGCGGCGGATTTCGGCATCGATCACCGGTATCAGGTTACGGTGTTTTTTGTGCAGGTACAGAAACCAGTCCCCTTTCAGAAAGGCCGGTTCCAGGATGCGTATGTTTTTGACGCCCAGTTTTTTCAGGTGCATCCTGCCGGCCATGCGCTCGATGATCGCCAGGTCGATCCGCCGGTCGGCCAACATGGAAAACAGCTGCTCGCCGGCATCGACCAGGGTGACGCTGCGGGCGGTGGTGGTGTTCCATTCGATGATTTTCCACCCTTTGACCACGCCGACATCGTAGGGGGGCAGGTCCCGGGGCCCGGTCACCTTGAAATCGGCCTCCCGGGAAAAGATGACGTGTTCATAACTCATGATCCGTTCCGGTACCCGCACCAGGTTGGGATATTTTTTTTCCAGCCCGAAAATACGGCAGACATCGCCGTCATCGATACCCCGGTTGGCATTGGTCAGGGCCCGTTCGGCGGGCAGATGTTGAATTTCGTAGTCGATGCCCAACCGTTTGAACAGTTCCCGGTAGAACAGGTCCAGCACCCCGGCGCCATCCGGGGCGTTGATGGGGGCGGTGTAGGAGGTGTTCAGGATCAATTTCGGCGGTGCGGCGGCGGCGAGTCCATGGTACGGGAACAGGATGATCAGGGCCATGAAGATCATTTTTTGGAACATTTCGACTTCCCCGATGTCATGTATTGCGGATGGACGTTCTCCGGCCCGTTAACGAATGGTGTATGAGTTGTTGACCCGTTCGGACCGTCGATGGTTCCAGGCTCTATCGGTTCATTTTTATCGTTTTCCCCCCGCGTGTGCCAGGAATGGCACCGCCGGGACCGTTGATTTTTGGATCAACGGGGGTTGGTTCCGGCATCCGGGGGGGGATTGACTTTTTTTGCGCCGGTGGCGCATGGTGGGGGGATTCTTCCCCAGGCGCGCAGGACCGGTCCCGGAGCGGCCCTGTGAAAACGGAAAAGGACACCATGAACGAACGACGATTCATCAATCAAATTCCCGACCTGGTGAACAAAACCTTCACCATCATGATGGAACGGGAGGTTCCCATCCGGGAGGCTTTTCACAACCTGCCGCGCGTCGGCCCGCCGATGATCTCCGTGGCCTTCGAAGAGGGGGAGGGGGCGCGTATGGAGGCCCTCTCGGCGGGGAGGGTCATTCCGTTAGATACCGATGCCGCGGGTCCGTTTCAAATGTGGGTGGGACGGGGTTGTCTGGAAGAGGGGCGGATGGATATCGCCGTCCATGCCCTGGCCCGGCTGTTTCAACACAGCACCCCGGAGGAGGAGCGGGCTTTGGCCCGACTGGCCGAAGGGTCGCCGGAACGGTTCGGTCACCGGCTGGAGGTGGAGGCCGGCTATGTGCAGATGATCTACCGGTTCCAGTACAACCGGAACACCGTCAAGGGTCTGTTTTTCTACGCCAAGATGAACGATCTGAAAAATGGCGATCGGTTCGAGGAGGCCAAAGGATTGAGTCAGGGGGGGTTCGATCCGCAAAAGGCCGCCCGCCTCAATGAGATCTGCCGGGGCATCGTGCTGTGAGCGGACCGGCGCGCTCATTCACCCGCCGGGGGTTGCCGAAGGATTTTCACCAAGGGTTGCAGGGGTTGTTCATACCGTTTCCACCGTTGGATGGAATCCCGATGGATCGGTTTTCGAACCTGGGCGAAGCTGGCGGTTTTGACCACCCGGTCGGTTTGGTGAAAGCGTAGACAGGTTTCATCCCAGGGCAGACCGCAAAGCGCCAACAGCCGCCGGGTCCGGGCCTCCGGATCGGCCACCAGCTCCTCATAGTGGATGTCGTGCACGAAGCCGGGCAGCAGCCGATGCCAGTGGTCCATCAACGTTTCATAAAGACGGTGATAACGGCCCAGCTCTTCCAGGTCATAGGCGAATGGTTGGCTGTCGGTGAAATAGTTTTTGTAAATCGACAGGCAGGTGTCCAGCGGATCCCGGCGGCAGTGCAGGATGGTGGCCCCGGGCAGGACCAGGCGGATGAGGCCGATGTGGATGAAATTGATCGGCAGCTTGTCAGTGATCCGCCGGGCGTCGGTGGCGAGGCGCCGCAATCCGGCCAGATAATCACCGCCGATCCGTTGAAAATCCCCTCCGGTCAACCGGTGGAGACAGGGCGGCCCGGGCGGGGAGCCGAGCTGCCGGCAATGGTCGTTCAGGGTATCCCGCAACAGGGTCAACTCACCGCCGCCGGTGACCTGGGGATGACTGGCCAGGATCTGCTCCACCAGCGTGCTGCCGGAGCGCGGCATGCCCAGGATGAAGACCGGGGTGGCGTCGTTCACGCCAACGTCCGCGAACCGTTGAAACCGTTCCCTGGAAAAAAATTCCCGCCAGGCGGCGAATCGGCGTGTCTCCGCTTCGATGTCGAAATGGAACTCCCGGCGGCGCAGGGTATTGCCGGTTTGAAAACAGTCGAAGGCCTCCTCGTACCGCTGCAACTCCTCGTAAGCCTTGCCCAGCCCGAAAGCCAGATGCATGCGGTCGGCATCCGGCGTCGCCGGGTCCGCCAGCAACGCGGCCATGGCCCGGACCTCGTCATCCACATGCCGATGGGTTTTGTGGTTGGCCAGTTGTCGATGGGCGACGGCCAGCCGGGGGTCTTTATTCAGGGCCTGGCGAATGGCCCGCATGGCCGCGTCCAGTCGTCCCTGGTCCTGTAAAACCACTCCCAGGTTGAACGAGGCCAGGGCATTGTCCGGGTCCAGCTCCAGGGCCATTCGTTGCTGGGCCAGGGCCGCGTCCAGGTCGCCCGAGTCCCGCAGGACGTTGCCCAGATTGATGTGAACCTTGGTGTTGTCCGGTTGCAGGGCCAGGGCGGCACGATAACCCGCCGCCGCCTCCTCCAGCCGTTTGAGTTCATGCAGGACGGCGCCTGTGGCGATGTGGGCGTCGATGTGGTCCGGCTGTTGTTCCAGCGTCCGTTGAAAATGGCCCAACGCCGCCGGCAGGTCGCCTTGACGGGTGTGGGCATTGCCCAGGTCGAAATGGGCGCTGGGAAAACGTGGTTGCAGGGTCACGGCCGTTGTCAAACTGCGGACGGCCTCGGGCAGACGGTTCAACCGGAGCAGCGCCCGGCCCATGCCATGATGAATCCGGGCGTTGCCGATCTGTTGGGTGAAGGCCAGTTGAAAACTGGTCAGTGCCTGTTCGGGCCGGTCGATTTGCAACAGGGTATTGCCCAGATTGATGTGCGCCTCGGTAAATCCGGGTTCCAGGGTGATGGCCATCTCGAAGGCGGCCAGGGCCTGCTCCATTTCCCGGCGATCCCGGAGGGCCAATCCCAGATGATTGAAGTAGAGCGGATGGTCCGGCCGGATACCGATGGCCCGTAAAAAATGTTCACAGGCCGGCAACGCCTCGCCGGCATGGAGGGCCACCAATCCCAGGCCATGGTGGGCTTCGGCCAGGTCCGGTTGCCTGGCGACGATTTTTTCAAAGGTTCGTCCGGCCTCGGGGAGCCGACCGGCCCGGAACTGTTTCAACCCCCGGGTCAAAAGCCCTTTGATCGCATTCGAACGGCTACGCTCTTTCGTGGGGTTGCGGCGGTCGGCCTTTTTCCGGGCCGATTTTTTCGGGGATTTCCCGGGGCGGGGCATGGGGACCTCCAGTGGGGATCATCGACGAAAGGTCCACCCGGCTCGGCCGGGTGGTGTCGGCATGGTCAATCCCGCTCTTCCAGGACCTCCCGGATGATCGGGATCAGATCGGTTTTGGTGAACGGTTTTTCCAGGGTTCTCCGGGCGCCGATGATCCTGGCGATTTTCAGGATGTTCTCGGATGAAGAACCCTGCATGCCGCCGGAGATGGCGATCACCTTGATGTCGGATTTTTTATGACGGAATTGACGTAAAAGTTCGATGCCATCCTTTTCCGGCATGAAAATATCGGTGATGATCAAGTCGATTTCCGCTCGATCGATCACTTCCAACCCCTCTTTGCCGTTTCTGGCCGTTTCGACCAGATAGCCGGCCCTGGAAATCGCCTCGTCGAGATAACCGAGAAATTGTCTATCATCGTCAATCACCAGAATTCGGGCCATCGGTTCCCCTTTCGCTGAGTAATCTATCCAGGGCGTTCGCCAGGTCGTTTTTCAGGAACGGTTTCATCAATATTTCATTCACGCCGTTTTTTTTGGCTTTTTCCGGGCTGACGGTCTGACTGTATCCGGTACACAGTAACACGGGAACCCCGGATCGGATCGCGAAAATTTTTTTCGCCAGGTCGATACCGGTGAGGTGGGGCATCGCCTGGTCGGTCACCACCAGGTCAATCCGGTCGGCCTCCGTGCTGAAGCGTTCCAGGGCCTGGCGTGGATCCGTGGTCGAGATTACGGAAAACCCCAGGTCCTGCAACTGTTTTTCGACCATCTCCACCAGTTGTGGTTCATCATCCACCAGCAGGACGGTGCGCTCGGCGGCGGGGATTCGCGCCGGAACCGCCACATCCATGTCCCCGGCCGGTCCATCCGGGGAAATTTGCGGCAGGTGAATTTTAAAGGTCGTCCCCTTGCCGGCGGTCGTCTCGACCTGAATGAAACCGGCATGGCTCTGGACGATGCCATGGACGACCGACAGCCCGAGTCCGGTACCCCGGCCAATCTCCTTGGTGGTGAAAAAGGGATCGAAAATTTGGGATAGATATTCGGCGGGGATGCCGGGTCCGTCATCGGCCACCGAGAGGCGGAGAAAATGTCCCGGCTGAATCTCTTTTTGACCGATCTCCTCACGGGTCGGGTGGACCGTCTCCAGATCGATGTCGATGTGTCCGCCGCTTTCCGCCATGGCGGCGGCGGCGTTGGAACAGAGGTTCATGAGAATTTGATGAATACCGGTGGCATTGGCATTGACCATGGCGTCCGGGGCGTTGATTTTGACCGTGATGTCGATATTCATCGGAATCGCCGACCGGAGCAGGTTTTTCACCTCCTCGACCAACGGCGCGATCTTCAAGGGGGTGAGCCGCTCCTCGGATTGACGGCTGAAGGTCAACAACTGGGCCACCAGGTTTCTGGCCCGGATCGAGGCCACATGAACGTGTTGCAGATACCGTTGAACCTTGGCGTTCTCTTTGGTCTCTTCCAGGGCGAATTCGTTGTAACCCAGGATCGATCCCAAAATATTGTTGAAATCGTGGGCGATCCCGCCGGCCAGGGTGCCGATGGCCTGCATCTTTTGCGCTTGACGGAGTTGCGCTTCCAAACGTCTTTTTTCGGTGATATCGGTCAACAGGCAATGGGTTTGTGAAAACTGGCCATTTTCGTCGTAAGAAACCCGGCCTTCGAAAGAGACATAAACCCGGTTGCCATTCTTTCGGACCATTTCAAATTCAACATCGTGTGTACTCCCCATCTTTTTGAAGGCCGGAAACCGCTTCTTGAAAATGTCCAGTTGGTGCTTCGAAAGAAATTCACCGAACCAATGTCCGATGACCTCCTTCCGGCCATAACCCAGCGTTTTCAGCTAGGCGTTGTTGACGGCGATGATTTTTCCGCCTTCATCCAGGGATTGATAGGCCAACGGGGCATTTTCATAGAGGTTGCGGAAACGGCTTTCACTCTCGGTGAGTTTTTCCAGCATCCGTTTTTGCCGGGTGATGTCTTCGCCGACGGATTGAAAGGCAACCAGTTCATTTTTTTCATTGAACAAGGCCCGGTTGGTCCAACGTTGCCACTTGATATCACCATTCGGATCGATTACCGGGTGTTCATGGGTCCGGGTCGGTGAATCGACGGTCAAGGAGAGGATATTGTTCAACACCGTTTCCCGGTTCTCTTCCGGGATCAGTGACAAAAAGGAGGAGCCGATCATCTCCTCCGGTTTTTTTTGGAAATAGTGGCAATAGGGGGCGTTGGCGAAGATGATCACGCCATCGGGGAAAAACCGGCAGACCATCACCGGAAGATCTTCCACGATCCCCTTGAAGTATTGTTCGGACTCCTTCAATTTTTTCGCGCTGTGAACCCGTTCGCTGATATCCCGGTCAATGCCCCGATATCCTTTCAACCTCCCGTTCCCGTCAAAAAAAGGGCGTCCACAGGATTCGATGAAAACCCGGCGACCATTCTTGTGGAGATTGATGCGGATAATGGCGTTGAACGGTTCGGCCGCCGAGACGATCCGACCGAATTCGTCCCGCATCCGCTCCGCCTCTTCCGGTGGCATGAGGTCGTAACCCGATTTTTTCCCGACCAACTCCTCCGGTTCGTAGCCGAGGATCTGTTTGATACCGGGGCTGGCATAGGTGAAGTTGGCGGCGGTATCGATCTCCCAAATCCAATCGGAGGTGGTTTCGACCAGCATGCGGAAATGTTCTTCCCGCAAACGCAACGCCTCCTCGGCCTTGTGGCGTTTTTCCCGATTGGCGTGGATGGTGCGGGTCAGCAGGCCGATTTCATCGGACCGGTCGAGAAATGGGGGAAAATCGCTCGGCTCTTTCCCATCGTGGAGTTGGAGGTGGTCGGTCAATATTTTCAGTGGCAGGGTGGTTTTTCGGGCGATGAGCCAATAGAAAAGCGTGGCCAATGACAGGATGACGATCGACAGCAGCAACAGTTTGTTTCTCAGGGCGTCCGCTTCAACGGTGATCACCTCGACCGGCGCCGATATGATCAGGAACCAGATATCTCCGGTACCGAAGTCCAAGGGCACCGAGACCACCAGTTCCCGGGAACCGCTCTCCTGCCGTTCACCATGGAAACTTTTTCCGGTTTTGGCGGAAATCAGGGCCTTTTTCAAAAAGGTCGAATCGACGGTTTCCCCCCAGCGGTTGGAATCGGGATGGGCCAGCCAGACGCCGTTTTGGCTGACCAGTTTGGCGTTTCCGGTCCCGAACGGTTTGATGGTGGAGACGAATTTTTGCACGCTGTCCAGGGTGAGATCGACGGTGGCCGAACCGATCGCCCGACCATCGGCATCGCGGACGGAATGTGTCAATGAAAATGAGACACTCGACGTTCGAATTTAACGTCAAATC
>CAYFNE010000107.1:0-16737 GCA_964344355.1 uncultured Magnetococcales bacterium | reverse complement strand
CACGCCATGAGCCGTAACGCCCACATCGATGATTATCCGATTGTCAAAGAACGAAGATGCCGACACGGGATGTGTGCCGGAGCCCTGTAAACTAACAGGAAAAATTCTGGCATTGCAAGAGATTTTTTTTGTCCACGGTCATTTTTTTTCCATAAACCCGGATTGTTTGTCCTATATCTTTGAAATTTCAGTGCTATTTCTAAAGGATTTCGGCAATTTTTTCCGCTGGCCGTGCCAGGACCGCCTTGCCAGCGGCCACCACCACCGGACGCTCGATCAATTTGGGTTCCTTGAGCATGGCCTCGATCAAGGCGTTATCGGACAGGGCGGGATCCTTGAGATTTTGTTCCCGATAGGCCTTCTCCTTGTTGCGCATCAGTTCCCGGGGTTTCATACCAAGCAGTTGCAACATTTTTTTGAGCTCATCAGTTGACAACGGATTTTTCATATATTCCACCACCGTCGGTTCAATACCCTGTTCGCGTATGAAAGCCAGACCTTCCCGGGATTTTTTGCAGCGCGGATTATGATAGATTGTTATGCTCATGGAGAATGCTCCTGACATTTGAAAGATAATTATTTCCTGACGAGTGGTCGATTATTTCACACCGTACTGGACTTTTTTTAAATTTTTATAGATTTTGCATAGCTTCGTTCCTTATTTTGAGTACGATTTTTTTCTTGTTTTTCCACAGGTCCTAATTCACATTGAGTTCACTGAGCTGTTTTTCCAGAATTCGCTGGTCGTTTTCCAGGCGGTGACGGATGGTTTGAGCACGGGTTCGGGTTCGTTCAATGTCGGTCTCCTGCCCATCGAGTTTATCCAACATGCGGCTGTGAAACGGGCTGCCATGACGGACCGATTTCAGGTTATCACGAATTCGTTTTTGTTCCTGGTGCAGGGTTCGGATTTGTCGGTCGGTATCCCGAAGGGCTTGTCGTTCTTTTTCAATTTTCCGTTGTTGGTTGATGATTCGTTGCAAGGCCTTTTGCACCGATTTGGAGAGATGGTCATTGTGGCGCAATTCCAACAGAACGGTGGGATTGCCATGCATCAAGGTCAGGCGTTGTTCCCGGATCCGCTCTTCGATGACCCTGAATTCGACTGTGCCATTGGCACTGACGTGCCGTTTGAAACGGTGATAGCGGGCGGTGGTTTCCATCGGTTGCGTTGGTTCGGCCAGTTGCCAACCCGGGTGCCGGGGGTGTTCGATGATGACCATTTTTTCCTGGTCGCCGCTGTTTTCCAGGGTGTATTTTTGCTGCAACCGGTGTTTCCGCATCACGGTCAATATGCCACCGACGATCTTTCCCGAGGTGATTTCATCCTGATCCGGCTCCGATTGGGTGATTACTTTAATATTCAAGTCAACGGCATAGGCCAGTAATCTTTGTTGTCCAGCGGGCAGGTCGGTCAGCAGGGCATCGCCGCTGTAGATGCCGCCATCAAAGAGGGTAACGGGGCCCGCTGGCAGATTTTTTTGGCTGGTGTTGTCCAACCGTATGCCATTCAGGGGGTGATCGGCCAGGATGGCTTGATTGTAGATGCTGATCCGTTCGGCATTTATGGGATCGGCAATAAACGGAATCATCGCCCCTTGATGCCGAGGCAGGTCAACATTTTTAAGGATGAATCGAAACAGCGTTCCGCTCTCTTCCGCGGCCACATTGGCTCCGGTCGGCAGCAGGTCCTCTCTTTGCCAGGGGGATTCCTCGGTGGATTTTTCCGGTTGGCCGTTCATCCCCTCCTCTGGAGACGGTGGCGCCATGGCCATCCGTGCAGCGAATGAGTGGGACTGAACCGCCTTTTTCCGATCGAATCCCATTGAAAGACTCTCTTCCTCGCGGTCTTTTCCCCGTCCTGTTTTTTCACTCCTGCCACCAAAGCCGGCATCATATTTTCGTGGTCCGACCGATGGTGTCATGGCCGTTTCCACCACCGGCCGTGTTCGATAAAGGGGTTCATGAAGATTTTGAATGAATGAGATCGGACGACCGCTGACCAGGTTCAGTTCAACCTGTTGCCAATCATTGTCACTTTGATTTTCAATGATGGCCCACCCTTGAATGAGGGCCGGTTCCTTGTCGTTCCCATCTTCGGGTAAAATGAGTCGATAGCTGGTTTTCCAGACCGGTGTTTCGATCACATAACCGAGCCGAATCCGTTTGTCACCTGTTCCCGACAATTGGATGGCAATCGGTTTTTGATTGCGGCCCCGATCCCGGTTCAGGGCCATCAGGGCCTTATTCAAATCCTTTTCAAGGTCCGAATCCAAAAGCCGTATGATGCCGATATTTTGCAATGGAACGGTTTTCAGTCCCATGGAACTGTTCAGGGTAAGCATCCAATCGGTCACCGGTTTTTTGGTGCCGGGTAGATTCATCGGTCTTTTTTCCACGGTGACCAGGTTACCGATTATTTTTTCACCGTTGAAATCGACCTCCATTTCCGTCCCACGCAGCTGCGACAAAATTTCTGAGATGGCGGGGTCCGCTCTGAGATCGACCTGAAAATTACCGAGTATTCTGGTTTGTGGATCCCGTGTCGGATAGAGCACCAAACCCGGTTTACCACCGTCCAGATTTTCCACCACCAGTGATTTCAGGACATCATTGATTTGATTTTTGGAGAAGGGGAGGTGGATGGTATCGTCGCCGTTGATGACACCGGCATGTTGAAAAAATCCGACACCGCTGCTGAACAACACCACTTTTCGCACCGGCAGAGGAGGGGAGGGGGGTTCGAAAGCGGCACTGTGATCAAAGGTGATCCCGCAACCGATCATCAGCGCCAATATCCCGAGTCGTTGGGATTTTTTCATGATTGGAACTCCTTTGTTCAGCGATGTGTTTTTTTCTCCATCCGTTTAAACCGCGTCCATTTATGAATTCAACGTTTCCGTGGCATTTGTTCGTTTCGGAGCAAGCCGGTACGGCAGGGTGGGATCACGTTCCCGCTGAATGGTTACAGATCGCAATGGCGCAGAGGTAATTCCGACCTACCCCTCTCATGGGTCCGATTTCCATTTCATGAAATCAGGTCACACCCCCTTTCAGCCAGATACAATGACCGGACTGTTCCTGTAAAAATTCCATATAGGCCAGGTGGGTCTCCCGTTCCAGTTCCGTCAACGCCCATTCCCGCGCCTGCAAAATTTCCTTGTGCGTGGTCTTTCGTTCAATCTTTTTCTCCATCACCTCGTCGGTATCCGTGGAGAGATCCAGTTGAAACTGGTTGCCACCGGTCAGTTCCACGTAGACATCGGCCAGGAGTTCAGCGTCCAGGAGGGCGCCATGAAAGGTGCGGTGGGTATTGTCGATCTTGAACCGTTTGCACAGGGCATCCAACGATACCGACGATCCGGGAAATTTCCGCCGTGCCATGGGAATGGTATCGATGACCCGGTTGTTATCCAGCGGCCGTCGTTTGATCCGTTTCAGCTCCTCGTTGATAAACCCCATATCGAAGGCGGCATTGTGGATGACCAGGTGGGCATCGGCGATAAAATTTAGAAACTCTTTGGCCACCTCCTTGAACTTGGGCGCATCGGCCACTTTTTCATTGGTGATGCCGTGAATGCGGCTGGCCTCCTCCGGAATGTCACGTTCCGGATTGATGTACCATTGCAAGGTTTTTCCCTTACGCATGTCGACCAGTTCCACACAACCGATTTCGACGATGCGGTCGCCACCCTTGGCGTTGAGCCCGGTGGTTTCGGTATCCAAGGCAACCAGACGTTTCACGTGAAACCCCTCCTGATCGGGACATATCGGACCCGGGGCCCGACATTTCATCTTTTTTGAAAATCCAATATTTGGGATAAAAATGGCTCAAACAGCCATCGACAGAGCGACCCGCTCGGCCAACAACTCACCATTGCGGACACAATCGGCCACGGAGATGCCATCCCGCCAATTGGCACGAAAGTACAGTCCATTAAATTGTCTGATTGACAAATCAATTTTTTCTATCTTTTGAAGATGACCCAAGGTATATTGTGGAATGGCGCTCCGGTAGCGGGTCAGATGAACAAAAGTGGCACGGCCATCGATTCCCAGGCAGGTGGCGAGGTCTTTTTCCACCCGTTCGACAAGGTGGTGGTCGTCCAGGGAAAGTACCTCCGGGTCCATGGCACCGCCGATAAAGGCGGTGATCAAAACCTGTCCTTCCTCGGCCCGGCCCGGGAACAGGGTGCTGGAGAAGAGTCCGCCCAGCAGGCGAATGTTTTCCCGTCGTGGAATCAGGAATCCGAAACCGTCCAGCGGGTGTCGGACCTGGTTGCGACGGTAGCCCAGCGCCACGGTGACGATGGGCGCATAGGGAATGGCGTCCAGGAGTTGGGCGGTGGCAGGGGAAAAATTGTTCACCAGTCCGGCCGCCATCATGGCCGGCACCGCCAGGATCACCTTTGATGCCCGTTCACGGGTTTCCCGGCCCTGATTATCCTTCCAGGTGATCCGCCAACCGCCGGTCATCGGTTCCAGGGTGGTCACCTCGGCATTGGTCCGTATGGCCTTGTGCAGGGTTTTGGCGAGATGGCGGGGCAAGGTTTGCATACCGGTCTTGAAAGAGATCATACGGCCTTTGGGCAGGCCGGCGCCTTTGTTGATCCGGCCTTGGGCGATGGCGCCGAGCATAAGCGATCCATGTTTTTTTTCCAGGGCGTATATTTTGGCCACCGCCGCCCGTACCGACAACCGTTCCGGGTCTCCGGCATAGACGCCCGAGATAAAGGGTTCGATGGCATAGTTCAAAAATTCCGTTCCCAGGCGACGGCGCACGAAGGCGGCAATGCTCTCCTCTGAGGCCGCTCGGCTTATGAAGGGTTCCGCCAACAGTCTCCATTTGGCCTTTTTGGAAAAGATATCGGTGCGTAAAAATTCCAGGGGGGAGGCGGGCAGGGGTTTTGGCCGGCCTTTGTGGAGGATGAATCGTTTGGCGGCCAGTTTATTGGCGACCATCAGGTTTTTTTCCAGGTAAACACCTTGGATCAATCGTCCCAGGGCGTCTTCCGGTGAGCGCGGTTTTTGTAGCGTACTGTTGGGACCGTGTTCCAGTTGATAACCGTGCAACTGGGAGGTGAGTATGGTCCCGCCCACCTGAAAGCGGGATTCCAGTATTCGGGATTCAATACCTCTTTGCTTTAAAAACCAGGCGGTGGAAAGACCGGATATACCACCACCGATTATGGTGACCATCGCTGGTTTCATCAGATGGTTTTGGAAAAGGTTTTGATCTGTTCGGCATGATTCAGATGCCAATCGAATACCATGCAGACATTACGGATCAGCAGACGTCCGCCCGGTGTGACACGGAGCAGATTGCCGTCGTCCTCCAACAATCCTTCTTGGGTCATCCGTTCGATTTCCGATCGTTCCCGGACGAAATAATCCTCAAAACGGATTTGAAACCGCTCTTCCATTTTTTTTCGGTCCAATTGAAAATCACAGATCAGACGCATGATCACCTCGCGGCGCAGCAAGTCATCATCACTTAATTGCAATCCGCGGAAGATGGGTAGCTCCCCGGTCTTCAATCTGTGGTAGTAGCCGTCCAGTTCGCGTTGATTCTGGGAGTATATACGACCGATCTGGCTGATGGCGGTGGAGCCCATGGAGACCAGGTCGCAATCCCCGTGGGTGGTGTAACCCTGAAAGTTCCGGTGCAGGACGCCGCGTCGTTGCGCCACCGCCAGTTCATCATCCGGCTTGGCGAAATGGTCCATACCGACATAGACATAGCCGGCCCGGGTCAGTATGTCGATGGACCGTTCCAAAATTTCCAGTTTGGTTTCCGCCGTTGGCAGTTGTTGCGGATCGATCCGTCGTTGCGGCATGAAATATTGCGGCAGATGGGCATAGTTGAACACCGCCAACCGGTCCGGATCCAACTCCTGCAGGACCGTTTCCAGGGTGTTTTGAAAGGATTCCGCCGTTTGCAGGGGCAATCCGTAAATCAGATCCAGGTTGATCGATTGAAAGCCGTTTTCCCGGGCTTCCCGGACCATCCGTTGATTCAATTCCAGTGATTGAATGCGGTTGACGGCTTTTTGTACCGTGTATTCCAGGTCCTGCACGCCAAAGGAGATCCGGTTGAAACCCAACCCACGCAGGTGGGCGATCTTGCCCGGTGGCATCTCCCGCGGATCGACTTCGATGCCGTATTCCCCTTCATCATTTTCCAGGAGGGTGAACCGTTCACCGATATGGTCCATCAACCGTTGTAGTTGATCATTATCCAGGTAGGTGGGGGTACCGCCGCCGAAGTGGAGTTGGGCCACTTTTCGTTCACGATTGAACAGGTCGCCCATCAGGGTGATTTCCTGGAAAAGATGTTCCAGGTAGGGGACCACCCGGCTGTGATCCGGGGTGACTATCTTGTTGCAGGCACAGTAGTAACAAACGGTATCACAGAAGGGAATGTGGATGTAGATGGAGATGGGACGATGGGGATTTTCCCGGCTCGACCGAACCACTTCCTGTTGAAACTGATTGGCACCGAACCCTTCGTGAAAATGGGGCGCGGTCGGATAGGAGGTGTACCGTGGACCGGCGCGATCATAGCGGTCGATCAGGGTACGGTCGAACAGGACCTTTTGGGAAACATCGGTCTGTTTCATGATGTTCCTTGCGCGAACAGGGTTTGACTCCGTTTTTTGACGGCATTGACCAATACGGTCAACTTGTGTGGATCCATGTCCGGGGCCATGCCGTGCCCGAGGTTGAAAACATGTCCCGGATGGGGGCCATAGGCCTGTAACAACCGGTCCACCTCCCGGTCTATCCGTTCCGGATCGGCATAAAGCACCGCCGGATCCATGTTGCCTTGCAGCGCCACCCGTCCGGCCACCCGTTGGCGGGCGGTTGCCAGGTCGGTGGTCCAATCCAGTCCGACCACATCACAGCCGCTGTCGACCATTTTTTCCAGGTGGGTCCCACATCCTTTTGAAAAAAGGATTACCGGCACCCGCTGGCCGTCGGCACTGTTTTTGTCCAGTTGGCTGATGATCCGCTTCATATAGTCCAGCGAAAATTGTTCATATTCCCTGGGACCCAACACCCCGCCCCAGGTATCGAAAATTTGCACCGCTTCGGCGCCGTGATGGATTTGCGCGTTGAGATAGACCGCCACGGCATCGGCCAATTTTTCCAGCAGCCGGTGCAACAGTTCGGGTTGGTTGAACAACATGCCCTTGGCGCGGCTGAAGGTTTTGCTGGATCCGCCCTCGATCATGTAGGTGGCCAGGGTCCAGGGACTGCCGGAAAAACCGATCAGGGGAATTTTGCCATTCAGGGCCTTGCGGATGCTGGCCACGGTTTTCAACACATAATCCAGTTTTTCCTCCGGGTCCGGTATAGCCAGACGATCGATATCGGCGCTTCGTTCCAGGCGTGGTTCCAAAACGGGTCCTTCACCGGTGGAAAAATGCAGTCCCATGCCCATGGCCTCGGGTATGACCAGGATGTCCGAAAACAGGATGGCGGCATCCAGTCCGAAACGGTCCAATGGTTGCAAGGTTACCTGAGTGGCCAGCTGTGGATTTTTGCACAGATTCAAAAAATTTCCAGCTTGACGGCGCACCTCCATATATTCCGGCAGATAACGTCCAGCCTGACGCATGATCCAGACCGGTGTTCGATCGACCGGGAGACGCAGACAGGCACGAAGAAAACGGTGTTGGGGTTCCATGGTGATGGGAGGGTCCTTTCAGGTTTTTCTGTTTTTATAATCTTTAAAAGATAGAAACCGTGGGATCTGTGGATATGTGTATAAAATGTGTAACCTGTTGAATTCAAATATATTTTATAAACTTTAAACCACTGGATGAAATGGGATGAATCGGCGGACAACCGCCTACGCAACCGTTTGGCAAAAAATCTTTGCCGGTTATCCACATTTTATTGATACATTAATGCACAGGTTATCCACAATAGCCTGTGGATAAAATCCTAAATCGGACTCTCTTCCGGAAACGAGCGACGGTAAACCATCGGATAACCGATCTGCGTCGTCTCCCCTTCACGAATCGGAATCAACCGTTCATCCACCAGACGAATCCATTTTTCCCGCGAATTCAACTCCGATTTCAAGCTACCATCCCTGGAAGGCCGCGCCGCCGGGGTGTGTTCATATCCGGCCCGGAAAACGAACACACCCTGCTTTTTTTTGTGAGGATTTACCATGAAATGCCGCTGGATGGAGAGATCCTGTTCTTTCCCCCATGATTTCAGGTTCTTGAATATTTTTTTGTTCAATCTCAACAGAAGATACTGTTCGACGGTCACCTCCTGATTTTCACTGGAAGTGGTGAGCAGGGTCAGACGGCGGGTCTGTTGGGAAGCGACATAGACCGTGGCCGGGATCCGTTCCCGGGCGAAAAGTTGCGCCGCCAGGGCAGCGGCCGACCGACGACCGGCGGCATTGTGATAAAAATTGAAATATTCATAAAATTTTTTTTCGAACGCATCGATGAAAGAGTCACCACGCTCATAAAGACCGCGTTTGAAATAGTTCAGATAGACTCCCAACCCTCGCAGGGCGTTGTCCATGAGACGTTCGATCTTGACATGAAAGTGGGTCAACTCGAACGAATGATTCACCCCATCCTTGTTCGGCGTTTTTTGGATGACCAGGGCATAATCCAGCGGCAACAACAACCGCAACAACTCTTCAAATCGTTCATGATGCGTAAAACGATGGCTGTGCTGAAAATTATCCAAACCCGGCAGATCCGGCGCCACATCGGCCAAACGGGATTTGCGAACCAGATTGCCCTCCCGGCAGCGAAAATGTTTGCGTAATTTGATCGGCAATTCGCTGTCCAGAAAAATGACCAGGGCATTGTTCTGCAGATCATACTCCTTGGCGGGAGCCACCGTTCCCGGTCGAAGGGAGCTGATCGGCACGAAAGGATAGGGCGAACGGGCGGTCCGGAAATTATCATAGGAGTCAATCAGGGTGTAACGGATCAAAAATTTGCCGAGCTGATCCCGAGCCGCCAAAAAAGGATCCCGCTGCAATTCCTGCAACACGCTCTCATCCATGGGAATGGCGGTAAACGGTTTTCGAATTTTGGTCATTGGCACCACACATCGTTGACAGCATTGATTGGCTTGCGATAATAGCCTTTGCAGGGCTGAAATTGCAAGATTTCACTTCATTGTTCGAGCAGAAAACAGCCACCGGCCAATCCAACTTGATATGATTTAAATTTTTAAATGACGAACATGGCCCACCGATTTCGCCGATTGACGAACTCGAACATCCCCCTGGCCCGAAGGGGACCTTCCCGTATAGAATGGTTACTCCAAAAAAAATCGAAATTTTTTCATCAGGGAAACGGATATGAAGGCGCGGATCATCAATGGCAAGGAAGTCGCGGCAACCATACGGGAAACACTCAAGGAAGAGATCCGGGAGTTGATAACGAATGAAAACATCATCCCCGGCCTGGCCGTCATCCTGGTGGGCTCCGATCCGGCCTCCCAGGTTTATGTACGCATGAAAGACAAAGCCTGTCAGGAGGTCGGCATACGGGCCTACACCAGCAAACTGCCGAAAGATACCAGTGAAACCGACCTGTTGAACCGCATCCGTGCCCTCAACGCCGACCCGGCCATTCACGGCATCCTCGTACAACTACCGCTACCGCCACAAATTCGTGAACAGCGTGTCATCGAAACCATCTCTCCGGACAAGGATGTCGATGGATTCCACCCGGTCAACGTCGGTCAACTGGTAACCGGAACCCCCCTGTTCAAACCATGCACCCCATGGGGCGTCATGGAATTGCTGAAAAGCGCCGGAGTCGAAATAAAAGGTAAAGAGGCGGTAGTGGTGGGTCGATCCAATATCGTCGGCAAACCGGTGGCGTTAATGCTGTTGGCCGCCCACGCAACTGTGACCATCTGTCATTCACGAACCGTCAACCTGACCGATATCATCGCCCGGGCCGATATCATCATCGCCGCCGCCGGTCGGCCGAAAATGATCCGGAAAGAGGCAATCAAACCGGGTGCCGTCATCATCGATGTCGGCACCAACCGTCTGGATAATGGTAAATTGTGTGGTGATGTCGATTTCGAGGAAGCCGTGGATAAGGCGGCGGCCATTACCCCGGTGCCCGGCGGCGTCGGACCGATGACCATCACCATGTTGTTGAAAAATACCGTGGAAAGTGCCAAAAGAACGGCAGGAGATCATTGATGCCGATCCGGTATGAATCAAACCGGTCCATCCAGAAAACAGGAATCAAAAATACGGGAACGGGGTAGAGTGATGAGCATTCCACTGAGCAAACGGGAACTCAAATATGTCTTCAACAGACTGAAGGATGAACATCGCATCATCAAAAAAAACATGCGCATGCTCTATGACATGGGTCTCACCTCCCAGGAAGGCAAAGACACCTTTCAAGGCATGAAAAACTACTGGCTGGTTCATCTGGAAAAAGAGGATCGGTTGATCTACCCCCTGCTCAAGGAAAAAATAAAAGAGTCACGGGAGTTGAAAAATTTTTTAGAGGAATTTGAAGACGAAATCAGCCGAATCTCCCGCTTGATCCGCGAATTGGACAAAAATCTGGAAAAAGGGGAGGGGGACTTCGATGTCGATTTCGAATACATCTATGTGTTGATCACCTTCAGAAGCACGGTGGAAGAGGAGGTGATCTTCAAGGATTTCGGCGATATCCTGAAAACCCTCTCCAATCTGCATGAGTTCAAGGAGGAGTCCACCGAGTTTTAAAATCTGAATCAGGTGGCGTTTTTGGACAAGGCATTCATGAACAGGGCATGAAAATCATTGCCTTCCCCGTCGCTCTTGCGCCGGGAAGCCGGAGAAGGACGATGCGTGGTACGACCGTTCACACCCGCCCCCGGCTCCACCACCTGCCGTACCGGTTGCGTGGGCTGATTCTGTCGATGAAATTGAATCAGTTGTGGATCAACGGTGAACATATCGCCTCTCTGCCAGATTGAATCCAGGACATGTAAACGTCCCTTTAACCTTACAGATCGGCCAATTTTCCGGAAACTAAAGCAAAATTGATATCCCGTTCCCTCCGGGAGTTTTCCGGATTTTCCACTTTATGTAAATCGGTATCACCAACGGTCCATCAACGGACAACCGGTCCACGATCATCGTGAACCGATTGTCCGTCAATGATGGGATCAGGCCTCTTCCTTCGCTTCCAGAACCAGACGGGCGATGTGACTGGGAACCTCGTTATAGGAGATGACCCGCATGGTATATAGACCACGACCAGAGGTCAATCCGTTGAGAACATTACCATAATCCAACACTTCCGCCATGGGCGTTTCGGCATTGATGATCTGATTGCCCACCTTGGGAACCACACCGGTGATCCGACCACGACGACTGTTCAAATCACCGATGACATCACCGACGATATCATCGGGAACGGTGATTTCCATGGCCATGATCGGTTCCAACAAAACCGGCGCTCCCTCTTCCATGGCTTTGCGAAAGGCCATGGAACCGGCGATCTTGAAAGCGTTGTCCGAAGAGTCGACGGTATGGAACGATCCATCCACCAGGGCAACCTTGAAATCCACCACCGGATAGCCACCGAGAATGCCCTTGGTCTTCGATTCCCGGATACCCTTTTCCACCGAAGGGATGAACTGTCTGGGAATGGCGCCGCCAACGATATGGTCTTCAAAGCGGAACTCACTGCCCCGCGGCAACGGTTCCATCTCGATCCAGCAATCACCGAACTGTCCGCGGCCACCACTCTGTTTTTTAAGTTTTCCTTGAACCCGGGCCGCCTTGGTGATGGTCTCCCGGTAAGGCACACGCGGTGCCTTCAAGGTGGCGCTGGCACCAAATTTCCGTGCCAGACGATCCAACGCTACCCGCAAATGGGTCTGTCCCATACCGGCCAGGATCATCTCATTGGTCTGCTCATCCCGGAAAAAACGCAACGTCGGATCCTCTTCGGTCAACTTGGAAAGACCGGAGGAGGCCTTCTCCTCGGTCTTGGGATCCACCTCGACGGCAAAAGAGAGGGATGGATCATGAAACTTGACCCGTTGATAAAGAATGGAATGGTTGGCGTCACACAAGGTATCGCCGGTCTGAACATTATCGGCCTTGGCGATGGCGCCGATATCACCGGCACGCAATTGTGAAACGGCCGTCGTGGTCTTACCCTGAAGACGGAACAGACGACCACCCCGCTCCTTGGATTGATGGGTGCTGTTGTAATATCCCTGATCGGCATTCAAAATACCGGAAAATACCCGGATTACCGACAGTTTGCCGGCAAAAGGATCGATGGTGGTCTTGAACACGATGCAGGAGAACGGATCATCATAGCTCGGTGCGCGGGCCACCTCACGGCTTGTATCCTCCGGATCCAACCCGATCAACGGTTTGATATCGGCCTTGTCCAGGGGACTGGGCAGATAATCGGCGATACCGTTGGAAAGGGCGCGAACCCCGATGTTGGCCAAACCCGAACCGCAATAGAGCACGAAAATGCTCCGCTCCACCACCGCTTTCTTCAATCCTTCATGCAACGCCTGCTCGGAAGGCTCCTCACCATCCTCCAGATATTTTTCCAACAGGGCATCGTCGGCTTCGACAATTTTTTCGATCAACTCCGTGCGATAATGCTCGACATCGGACCGCACGGAATCCGGCAGGTCGATCTGGGTGAACACCCCATCCTTGGCCGACCAGGCGGTCATGGGAATCAGATCGACGATTCCCTGAAAATTTTCCCCGGAACCGATGGGAATGGTCACCGGCAGGGCGGTCACCCCCAACACCTGTTCGATTTCACCCAACACGCGGATAAAATCAGCCCGCGGCCGATCCATCTTGTTGATGAAACCGATCATCGGCACGGTCGCCTCTTCGGCCATGCTCCACAACCGTTCATTCTCCGGCTTGACCCCCATCACCCCGGAAAAAATCATCACCGCACCGCCCACGGCGTTCATCACACTGCGCGTCGACTCCAGAAAATCGATGTACCCGGGGGTGTCGACGATGTTGAACCAACGATCCCGCCAGGTACAGTGACCCACGTGCGGCATGATGGTGATACCCCTCTCGATCTCCTCCGGCTCGGTGCTCATCACCGTCGCCCCTTTTTCCACCTCGCCGCGCCGTTCAATGGCCTGACCATTGAACAACAACGATTCCGCCAGGGTGGTCTTGCCACCGCCACCATGGGAAATCAGGGCAACATTGCGAATGTTTTTGATATCAGGTGTTTCGGTGGTCATTTTTAAACCCTCCCGGAGGTCGGTTCATCAGTTGGAAGTTTTCCCGAATCGTCTGGATGGCCGCCAACCCAAAATTTTATGGATTTGTATATTCTTGGAATTAGAAATCATGATCCACCGGGAAGCGCCACATCCCCTCCCGGAATCATTGGCACGATATCACACCCGATCCAACGGAAAAACCGGTCCATCCACACAAACCCTTTTATAGTGCCACTCACCATTATGATCGTTGATCGGCACGACACAACCGGCGCAACCACCGAAACCACATGCCATATGGGCCTCCAGAGAGGCCTGTCCAACCAGGTTGAACCGTTCGGCGACCCGAGCCGCGGCGGTGATCATGGCTGGTGGACCACAGGTATAGATGACGGTTCGCGCCCGTTGTGCCGCATCCAGCTCCTGTAGATGATCACTGGCCAGATCGGTCACATATCCTTGAAAAAATCCCTCTCTCGGTGCAAGTGAAGCCAGCCGATTATAGATGGAAACCGCCTCCAGATGCACCACCGTTCGTCTGCCATCCCCTTCTTCAACGGCCCGGGTGGGAAACGGACAATCGGTTTCAATTCCCCAAAACAGCACCACCCGTACCCCTTTTTCAACCAGGCGACGGGCCAAAAACGCCAAAGGCGGCAAACCCACCCCACCGGCGATCAAAAGGGCCGATCGGGGTGGAGAGATCATTGAAAATGGTCTGCCCAAAGGGGCCAACAACCAAGTCATCTCTCCCTCTTCCCAACGGCTCATCCATTCAGTCCCACGACCCACGACCCGATAGAGCAAATCCAGGGTTTCCCGCTCGGGATCGACGGCATGAATGGAAAATGGACGGGGAACGACCAAATGTGGATGACACTGCAGCTGGATGAAGGAACCCGGCAAAATGTTTTCGCTCAATCCGGGCACTCCGAGCCGCAATTGGAAAAAACCACCCGGCAACGCTGTATGACGAACCACGAAAGCCTGAATCCGCTGGGGGGAGGGGAGCGGGGAGGGAGGGGGAGAAAAAATCATCGATCGGCATCGCCGCCATCATCATGGACCACTCTCCCGGCCACCAGGGTCTTTTTGACCCGTCCCTTGACCGTGCGGCCATGAAAACAACTGTTTTTGGAACTGCCGTGAAATCGGTTGACATCCACCGTCCAACGCTCCTCCGGATCGAACAACACCACATCCGCCACACATCCCGGCGTCAGGGTGCCACGATCGATGCCCAACAACCGCGCCGGACCAATGGTCATGGCCGCCAGGCAGGCGGAAAGGTCCATCACCCCACCGGCCACCAATTCCAAACTGACCGGCAACATCGTTTCCAGACCGACGACACCGTTGGCGGCACAACAAAATTCCACCCGTTTGCTGTCTTCATCATGTGGTGCATGATCGGTGGCGATGGCGGTAACATGACCGCGCGCCAATCCTTCCAGAAGGGCTTGCCGATCATCATTAGAACGCAGGGGCGGCGCCATTTTGGCATCGGTGTCATAACCGATGACCGCTTCGTCGGTGAGGGCGAAATGGTGGGGGGTCACTTCGCAGGTGACCGGCAATCCCCGTTTTCGTGCCTGAACCACCGCCTGCAACGCCCCGGCCGTGGAAAGATGGGCCACATGATACCGACCACCGGTCAATCCCACCAGACGGATATCCCGATCCACCAGGATGGACTCGGACTCCGCCGGGATGCCCGGCAACCCCAAACGGCTGGCAATGGCCCCTTCGTTCATGCATCCCTGTTCGGACAATCCGGGATCTTCGGCATGTTGAATGATCAAAGCCCCGAAGGCCCGTGAATAATCCAATGCCCGTCGCATCACACCACTGTCGACCACCGGTTTGCCATCATCGGAAAAGGCCACGCAACCCGCCTGGGAGAGCAGACCCATTTCGGTGATCTCCCGACCCCGCAACCCTTTGGTGACGGCACCGATGGGAAACACATTGGCCAAACCGGCCAGACGGGCCTTTTCCAGGACATATCCGACAACGCTGGGATCATCGGTCACCGGCCGGGTGTTGGGCATCGCCGCCACTGAGGTGACCCCGCCCGCCACCGCCGCACGGGTACCACCGGCGATGGTCTCCTTGTACTCAAGACCGGGTTCCCGCAGGTGAACATGCATATCCACCAATCCCGGCGCCACCACCAGACCATCGGCGGCAACGATTTGACAACCCTCCGGTACCTCCGGTCGGCCGACGGCACGGATGATACCCCCTTCGAGCAACAGATCGGCGGTTTCGTCCACGCCGTTGGCCGGATCCACCACCCGGCCCCCCTTGATCAACGAGAAACGTTGGCCATCCATGCCCTATCTCCTGCCTCTGGCGCCGCACAATCGATACAATACCGCCATCCGTACCGCCAAACCATTGGCCACCTGTTCCAGAACGACCGAACGTTCCGGATCGTCCGCCACATCCGATGCGATCTCCACCCCACGGTTCATGGGACCCGGATGCATGATGATGGCATGGGGCGCGGCCAGGTCCAGACGTTTCCGGTTCAACCCCCAAAACTCGAAATATTCCCGTACACTGGGCAGAAAGGCGCCGTTCATCCGTTCCCGTTGCAAACGCAACATGATGATGACATCCACCCCTGCCAAACCCGATTCCATGCGATGATGCACCTCAACCCCGAACGCCTCTTCCGCCCGGGCCGGCATCAGGGTCGGCGGTCCGACGAAACGCACCTTGGCCCCCATGGTCTTCAGACCGATGGCATCGGACCGCGCCACCCGCGAATGGAGGAGATCACCACAGATGGCCACCGTCAAGCCTGCACAATTTTCCCGGCCCAACAACGGCAGATGATCCTGAATGGTCATCAAATCCAGCAGGGCCTGGGTGGGATGTTCATGCCGGCCATCGCCGGCATTGACCAGGGCCGCGTCGAGATGGTGCGCCAAAAACTCCTGCGCCCCGGACTCGGGATGGCGGATCACCACCACATCGGGATTCATGGCCTGAAGATTGGCCAGGGTATCGATCAGGGTTTCGCCTTTTTTGACGGAACTGGCCGCCACCGACATGTTGATGACGTCAGCCGACATGCGCTTGCCGGCCAGTTCGAAGGAGGTGCGGGTGCGGGTGGAATTTTCAAAGAACAGATTGATGACCGTCTTGCCCCGCAGGGTTGGAACCTTTTTGATATCCCGCCGGTTGACCTCCCGCAGGGAAGCGGCGGTGTCGAGCATGGAACCGATCTCCTCGCGGGTCAAACCGGCCATGCCCAGCAGATGCTTACGGTTCCAAAACGTTTCCGCCGCCCTCATTGTGCATTGTCCATTGTATGGATCACCTTGATTTCAAAAATAGTCTTTTTTAACCACGGATGGACACGGATAAACACGGATGGACTTTGGAAAATTCCCGACTTATCCGGTCATTGTTCATCCGTGTTCATCCGTGGTTCCTAACCCGGCATAGCCGGAACCAAATTTACCAGGTTTACCAAGCACATCATGC
>CAYFNE010000106.1:0-16806 GCA_964344355.1 uncultured Magnetococcales bacterium | reverse complement strand
GCATGGCAGAAAAAATTCTGACGCGGGAGCCTGGGGTTTGCCAATCGCTTACGCTTTTTTGTAAAAAGGCTCGATGCAGCCGGGCAAGGACGAAACTTCCCTTGGTGAATCAGGGTCAGAGATTATATATGTAGGAGTTGGGTATTTCACGAACGAGCGGAGGGGAAAATGAACAAAATAAAGTTATCGTTGATGCTTTTGGCCGCCTCTTCAATGGTCGCCGTCGCCGGCACCGCCCTGGCCGGTCCGGATCCAACCCTGCAATCCACCGATTGTGGGTTCATGTGCCACATGCCCATGGCCCATCAGGGGGGCGGGGGGCCGATGGCCTGGTACTCCCTCGGCCCCAAATCGGGCTCCTTTCAGCAGATGAAAGCCCGGTTGCGTATTCGCGCGGATCAGGAGGCCGATTGGGCCGCCTTCGAAAAGGTGGTGTTCGATCAGGCCCGCTCGGCCCGTGAGTACCACGGCAAACCGCCGAGAACCTCCCTGGAAAAAGCGGAGTTCATGCGTGGCTTGTGGGATAAACGCACCGAACAGATCAAGGCCGTCAAAGGGGCCTTCCGCACCCTGTTGGGAAAACTGGACGAGGTTCAACAAAAAATCGCCAGCCGCAGCCTGCAGTTTTGTGAAATTCCGCAGTGAACCGGGATTGACTTGAACCGTGTGGTTTTCGTTCGTCATTCCCGCGAAGGCTGTTCGACAATGGTTGAGCCGCCTTCGATCGTTTCCCGTCGGGGTGTCCGTACCAATCGGTTGATGATATCATTCCCTCTTCGGGTGTGGTGACAATCGGGGGCCGGTCTGTTTCGACGATGGGTAGCGCATGGCAACGATGGCTTTTTCGAGCCAGCAGCGGGGGGATTCTCCTCGTCCTGGTGGTGCTGGTCACCCCGCTGACGGAATGGCTTTATCCCCTGTTGCACAGTGCCGTGGAACCGAGAAGGGCGGAGGTGATCGTCGTATTGCCGGCCGAGCAGTATCGCAACGGGCAACTGGGGATCAACTCCCTGGTGCGGTTGAAAAAAGCCCTGCAACTCCATCGACAGGGGTATGCCGATTCCATCATTTGCGCCGGTGGTCTGCCCCGTCCGGGGGTGCCGATATCGGTTTGCCGGGCCATGCGCGAGGAGTTGATCTCACATGGAGTGCCGCCGGCATCGATCCTGGCCATCGACGAAACACAAAATACCTATAACGATCTCCGCCACCTGGTCAGCCACTATGGGGACCGCTTTGATTATGATCGCGCCCTGTTCGTCACCTCGGCCTATCACACCTACCGGGTGCGGGGCATTTTAAACAAATTGGGGGTCGCCGGCCGGGTGGTGGCGGCGCCGGCCTATCAACGGCATCCCTATGTCTGGGCGGAACGGCCCTTGCTGTTCCGTGAAATCGTTCGTGAACTGTTGGTCATCGTCTATTTCACCCTGCGCGGTTACATGTCTCTGCACGGATTCGATTGAACCGGCGGCGATCGTCATCATGGCCGGTGTGCATAATTTGACGAAACCCCGCACCCCGGTGGGTGGCGGCCAGCGGGATTTCCACGGGTCATCATTGTAAATCAACCCGTTGTAAACGGTGGGGGAGGGGGCGCCGGGGCTGGTCTTCATATTGCTATGAAGGGTTTTCGTGCCGCTGGCGCATCATTCGCCGGCTTTCGGTGTCCCAACGATTCAATCGCAGGAAAGCCCATGGTTCGTTATCACCCGCCCCACACCCCCAACGGTTTTTATCAAGGTTCCGGTCGTCCGGACCTGCCGGCGCCTCTTTCCTGGATGTCACCGGGGCGGTTGTCCGAGTCGCCGTCGATGGGGCCGGATTCGGTCGAAGCGACCTTGCAGAGCGGCAAGGATGATACAGAGGGGGTGGAACCGACGGTACCGTTGCGGGAACTGCGTCGGCAACGGCGGGTTTCCCAACAGGGGATGGCCCACAAATTGTCCATCCAACAGGCCGCCGTCTCCAAGCTGGAGCGGCGCGAGGACATGCACCTCAGTACCTTGCGCAAATATGTTCAGGCTTTGGGGGGACGGCTGGAGATCATCGCCCATTTCCCCGCGGATGCCTCACCGTCGGCAGACGGGGAGGGGGTGCGGCTCTCCGTGCGGGGGACGGGGGCCCCGCAAGCGAACGGGGACCGTTCCAGGAGTGAGACCATCGTCAGCGCCGGCCTGGCCCATTGATGACGACCACACCGGTCCTGGCAACGCTCTCCTGAAACCCGTCTTCCAACCGGTTCCAGGAGAGGCGACCGCCGCCGGTCGGGGTCAGGAAACCCCTTTTTCCAGGAAAAATTCCCGATATTGGGAATCCTCCTTGTTGATGTGATTGCGGAGCCAATCCCAGAGCAGGACATCGAGTTTGCCGACGAAATTCTCCTCCCGGTTGCGGATCTGCGCCTGGATCGAAACCATTTTTTTGACGAAGGCGTCATGTTGCTGTTTTTGCCGGTCGTAGCCGGGATAACCATGCGCCATCATCGCCTTCTCTTCCTCTTCGAAGTGCTGGCTGACGAAACCGCTGATGCGGGCCCACAGGGAGTCGATGTGACGCCAATCCTTTCCCGTCGTTTCCCGTGATTTCAACTCCTCCACCAACTGGCTGAACTCAACCACATAGCTGCCCAGACGCAGGTGTTGTTTGTTGAATTGTGCCACGCCGACATCTTTCAGCAGGCATGGATCATTTTGTGAACCGCTGCTACCAAACATGGGATGATATTCTCCATAGGAAACGGTGGTGGGCCATCATGGCCGGCCACGCCGAATAGGGTTGAATCCTGCCGATTTTCCAGGGGCTTTGCAACCGTTCGTTAAGCGGCGGTCCGCAGTTTTTCCAGATAGCGGGCATAGGCCAGATCGGAGTCGTTGATGTGTTCCAACAGCCAATGTGTGAGGATCGCTTCGATCTCATCGGGGCGGATGGTCTCCCCGCGACGCACCTGTTCCCGGATGGCGTGAAGGCGGGTCCGGTAGATGCCATGTTCGACCCGATGCCGGTCATGATCGGGATAACCATTATTGGTCATGATCCGTTCCTCATTTTGAAAGTGGTGGTCCGAAAAGGCCGCCAGCCGATCGATGATTGTCAATACTTGTGTCATCTGATGTTCGGAGAGGGGATCCGGGGTCCGCTGATCGACCACCTTCTGGATACGGTGGATCAGGTCCAGCAGTATTTCATGATCGCGATTGAGCGATTCAATACCGACATCCGGCAGCGTGACAGGGGGGTGAAGAGGGGCTGTTTTTTGTCGTGTTCATGTGTGAACTCCTCAAATCTTGTAACCGTTTTCTGGGCACTATTGAATAACGGGGGCAATGACTCGATTCCCACCCCTTCGTTGATGGATGCCGAGGGGGAAGGAAACCGTTCACGCTTGAACGCCCGTTATCTCCAGAGTGTCGCTTTGTTTGTTTTTTTTGTATTAAAAACAATGACAAAAGCAAGCATGCTCCTGTGTTGGACGAAACTATGACATTAAAAAAAAATTGGGTAAATAAGGAAAATTTCCACAAAATTTTTTTTAATATTAAAAATTCTGCTTTGGGTATTAAACAGTGGTGACTTGTGAAAATCGGAGGGGAATGGCCGGGGAGGATCATCGATGGCGGGTTGGAACCGCCCCCCTCCTGGAAAGGGGGGGGCGGATGGGGGTTCAGCGGGTTGGCGGGGGTTTTCGTATGCCGGTGTCAGGCGTTTTCCGGTCCGATGTCCAATTCGATCGTCTCCCCTTCCTCTTCTTCATCCGCCAACTCTTCCTCGTTGGTCGGATTGTCGCTCAACGGGGATTGGGGCAGTTCGGCGGCATTGGCGTGGTAGAGATCCCGAACCAGATCGGAAAGACGATCCAGAACCAGGAACAGCATACCGAGCAGGCCTTCCAGGGCGTTATCCTTTTCCTCGTTTTCGTTTTCTCCGTCCAGGGAGAACAGGTCCAACGGATCCGGACCATCCACGCCAGCCAGTGGATCCTCGCCATCGGTAACCGGTTCGAAACGGTGCGGACCAAGACCAAGGTGGAACGTTCGCTGTTGGATAATCGACAGAAAATTTCCTGGCGGAGGGCGGGGAGGAAAACCGTCGTCACGCTCCAACTTCTCGGGTACGATTCGTTCCTCCGGACCGATGGCCATGATCTGGCGGCTGAGGGCCGACATGAAAACCGGATCGGGATGACCATCCCCCCGGTCGGAATGGGTTGGGGCCTGGTGATCGATGGTGATTTGAATGGCTGAAATGCTGATCATGGTGTCTCTCCAAAAAGGAACCAGGGTATCCTGTCTATGGAAGGAATATGGTCAAATTTGGTGCCATTTATGTAACTGTTTGATATTGTTGTGAATGCTGTCAAAGCTGACCAGCGGTTCCGATCCGTTCGGGAAAATTTTTCCATCCGGTGACTGGTTTGGGGGGAAAAATATTCTGCCAACGGACTGTTTCGGGGGATCGATGAGGGGCCGTTTTCCGGGAAAGTTGTTTTTTTGGGGAAGGAATCCATGACGTTCGATCTGTTCGCCACCGTCGCCAGTGGTCTCGAAGGGGTGTTGCTTCAGGAGTTGCGGGGGTTGGGGGCCGAGGGGTTGCGTCCGGGTCAGTCGGGGGTGTCGTTTCGCGGCGATGCCGCCCTGGCCATGCGGGTCTGTCTCTGGTCCCGGGTGGCGGGACGGGTATTGATGCCCATCGCCCGGATAGCGGCCGCCGATGCCGGGCAGCTGTATGCCGCCGTGTCGGAACTGCCGTGGGAGGACCATCTGGCGCCGGACGGCACGCTGGCGGTGGACTTTTCCGGTGGCAACGCCCGCATACGCAACACCGTTTTTGGCGCCCAACGGGTCAAGGATGGGGTGGTGGACCGGTTTCTGGCCCGGGGCCGGGTCCGTCCGTCGGTCTCCATGGAACGGCCGGACCTGCGCATTCATGTGCGGTTGCGGGAGGACCGGGCGCGGGTGAGCCTGGACCTGTCGGGTTCCGGTTTGCATCGTCGCGGATGGCGTCTGGCGCCCACCGGGGCGCAGATGCGCGAAACCCTGGCGGCGGGCATCCTCTACCTGTGTGACTGGCCGGAGGTGGCCGGCGCCGGAGGGGGGCTGGTGGACCTGATGTGCGGTTCCGGTACGTTTTCCATCGAAGCGGCCTGGATGGCGGCGGATGTCGCTCCGGGCCTGCGTCGGGACCATTTCGGTTTTTTGAAAATGCCCGCTTTTCCGGAAAAAACCTGGCAACGCCTGTTGGAGGAGGCACAGGAGCGGCAACGGACCGGGCTGTCGATCCTGCCGCCGATCCTGGCCCGGGATGTGGATGCCGCCGCCCTGAACGCCGCCCGAAAAAATGCCACAGCTGCCGGTTTGCGGGAGCGGATCCGTTTTGAACGGTGCTCCCTGGAGGCGCCGGTGACCCGGACGGAATATCCGGGCTTGACCGACCATGGACTGGTGTTGGCCAATCCCCCCTATGGCATCCGCCAGGGCGAGGAGGAGGAACTGTTGCCGTTGTATCGCACCCTGGGCCAACGGTTGCGGACCGATTTTCAAGGTTGGCGGGCGGCGGTGTTCAGCGCCCGGAGCGGTTTTCGTACCACCCTGGCCATCCCCCCCGATCGGGAGCATGATCTTCACAACGGTCCCCTGGCCTGCAAACTGTGGCTGTTCGACACCGTGGGTGGACGGGCGGCGCCACCAGCGGCCGAAAAGAGTCCCATCGCCAATCGGCTGAAAAAAAATTTCAAGCGGTTGTCCAAATGGGCCAAACGGGAGGGCATCGACTGTTATCGGCTCTATGACGCCGACATGCCGGAATATTCGGCGGCGGTGGACCTGTATGATCAATGGGTACACGTTCAGGAGTACCAGGCGCCGAAAACGGTGGCACCGGACAAGGCCCGCGCCCGATTTGAAGAGTTGTTGGCGGCGGTCACCGAGGTGTTGGCCCTGCCCGCGGAGCATCTGTTCATCAAGGTGCGCAGGGCGCAGAAGGGTGGGGCGCAGTATGAAAAACAGGGTGAGGGTGAGGCGTTTTTGACCGTGACCGAGGGGGGGTTGAAATTTTTGATCGATCTGCGCAGCCATCTCGATTCCGGGTTGTTCCTGGATCACCGGCTGTTGCGGATGCACATCGGCCGGTTGGCGGCGGGGGGGCGTTTTCTCAATCTGTTCGGATATACCGGCAGTGCCACGGTTTACGCCGCCGCCGGTGGCGCCACGGAGACGGTGACGGTGGACCTGTCACGAACCTATCTGGCCCGGGCCGAGCGCAATCTGCTGTTGAACGGTTTTTCCACCAGCCGCAATCGCCTGGTACGTGCCGACTGCCTTGAGTGGATGCGCCGGGAACGGGGCCGCTACGATCTGATTTTCATGGCGCCACCCACCTTTTCCAACTCCAAACGGATGCGGGCCGAACTGGACCTGGTACGGGACCATGCCACACTGATTCGGGACGCCCTGCGCCTGTTGGCCCCCGGGGGCACCTTGCTGTTTTCGGTTCACGCCCGTCGTTTCCGCCTCGACTCGGCGGCGGTCCCCGCTGATATGCGCTGCAAGGAGATCACCCGGGATACCTTGCCGCATGATTTTCAACGCCGGCCCACCTTTCACCGCACCTGGGAGTTGGCGCGGTCGGACTGATCCCGGGAGTGGTTTCCGTCCGTCGCCAACGGTCGGGCTCGTCAAAATTTCAACAACACGTCATCACCGGTTTTTCCCGGCCCACGGTTCCAGCCGTTTTCGCCAGTTTTTTTGATTGGCAAACTCTTTGCTATCGGTCTTGTCATTCGACCGAAACGGAGGGGGACGACCTGTGAGTTCGAACGAGTGGACCATGATTGAAATCCTGTTTTTGGCCCGGGAGCTGCTGGTATTGACCGGTTTTCTGCTCTCCTGTTACATCGCCTGGCGTTATGGCCGGCAACTGTTGGATGAACTGTTCGCAGCCGGTGAAGTTTGAGCAATCCTTCAAAACCGGCCCTTGATCCGACCGCTCCAACTGGCGGCGAACCAACCTTTCCCAAGATGGAAACCCCTATGATCAGCAAGTTCAATCAATTTTTTCTGGACATCGCCCGTGGTGTCCTGGTCGGCGCCATCGTCTGGTATATCGTCCGTCCCAACGAGCCGGTATTTACCCGATTCGAGGATTCTCTGGATAATGGTCGCGAGATGCTCGAAGAGACCGTGCAGGTGGCGGTGGAAGCACCGCCGGAACAGTTGATGATGGCTTGTGGCGCCGGTTTCATTCTCGGTTTCATGGTCTGGATGTCGAGAAAATCGCCGGCCAAGGCCACGGGGCCGGCAAAAATCAAACCGGTGGCCAAAAAAGGCAAACGGCAATGAAGCGGTCCAGCGGCCGGATTCCGAAAAGCGTCGGAGGTTGTTAACGGGTTTTCGGTTCCGGATTTTCCGGGTGCTGGCCGCGAAATTTTTCCACCGTTCGTTTCAGGCAGTCGATGATCTCTTCGGAACCCGGGGGATCTTCACCGTACACCCAGATTTCCTGACTGATGAGAAAGGTGAATTTGTCATAGGGGCCGGTATAGGGTCCCTGGGGTGGATCCTCGGCGGCCCGGCGCCGGGTGTAGACGCGGGCGAAGTCGTTTTTCGGGTGAAAACCGAAGGCGATGTCCGAATCCAGCAGGGAAACCTTGGCGTAACAGAGATCCTTGACCCGCCCTTCGATGATGCGTTGGGTCAACTCATCGAAGAAGGCCACGGCATTGCTGGTTTGCAGTTCCTTGCGCAGATGCCGGCAGAGACGGCGGATGTCGTTGTCCGGATAAAAACGGCGGCGGCGCCTGAAACTGGTGCAATTGCAGGTCAGTTGATACAGATTGACTTTGTAGGTGAGACCGCCCTTTTTGACACTGGGGATGATGCGTATCGTATCCAGATTTCGGGGCAACGAGGGCAAGGGGATGGATGGGCAGTAGGATTCCGACTGGCGGTAATGGTATGCTTTCCACATCGGTCGCAAGACATATCTGTAGACGGGTATCAGCAGGCCGATCAGGACGGTGAGGAGCAGCAAGCCACCGCCGCTGGGGAGAAGGGATCCCGAAAGGGTATCGTAGGGCATGGCGTTTTCGTCTCCAATTCCGTCTTTGCCAGACAGGGGGGGTCGGATGTCGTCGCCGATGCAGACGACCGTGAGGTCATCTCGCTCGGTTTGACGGATAAAGCGGGCCATATTTTATCAAATGAAACGGTGGCAACGCCAGCCGGCTCACCACCAGCGAAATGACCCGTTCACGGACGGATGGATGAAGGAACGGCTTCCATGAACAACCGGTTCATCATTTTTATCACGCTGATCGCCATCTCCGGTCTGTTTCCGGTTCCCGGCTGGTCCGAAACCGGGGCGCCGGCTGCGAAGCTCGAAAGCCGGGGCAACGGTTCCACCATCGATTCGTTGTCCGCCGAAGAGATCCTGCGCCGGGTGGACGAGAGACAGCATCCCCGTTCATTCGAACTGTTTTTTCAAGTCGTCAATCGTCGGCCCAACGGGCGTAAAAACAGCATCACCGTCTATTCCGTCCAGAGTGGTGATGATCGGGCGGCGGCGGTGATCGTCTCACCGAAGGAGATGCGGGGGCGGGCGGTGTTGCGTCGTGGTAAAAAAATCTGGAAGCACGTTCCCGGGGAGTTGAAACCGCGTCCCGGTCATCTGCGCCAGTCCCTTCCCGGCGGTGTGTTCAACAATGCCGATATTCTCACCGTCAATCTGCTGGCCGACTATGAACCGGTCATCCTGAAAAGAGAGGACCGCGACATCTGGTTGCAATTGACCGCCCGTCATGGCGCCATGCCTTATGAAAAAATGCATTTGCTGGTTGATGGACGGACGTTCATTCCCATCACCCTGGTCCAGTTCGGTCCGAAAAACGTGGCGATGAAAACCATTCATTTTACCAAGGCGGGCCCGTTTGGCGGCAACCATGTCCGCTCCCGGGAGATGCACACCGTCAGCGGCATGAACAAACGCTACGCCTCCACCATCCGCCTGGGTTGGATGAAAGAACGTTCCTTTTCCGACGAGGCCTTTTCGATCGAATTTTTGCCGAAACTGGGGGTGTTGCTGAAATGATCGCCGCTTCGGCCCCGGCGAAACGACGTTTATTTACCGCCGGTTCATCGGGGTCATTGACATTTTTCCAAAATTGATTAAGCTTCCCTGTTTTGGGAAGCGGCCAGTATCAAGCGTGAGGAGTGGATCTTGAGTAAAGAAGATGTCATCGAGATGGAAGGGACGGTTCTGGAGAATCTGCCCAATGCCATGTTCCGGGTGGAACTGGAGAATCAACACAAACTGCTGTGCCATATTTCCGGCCGGATGCGCAAGCACTATATCCGTATCCTGCCCGGGGACAAGGTGACCGTACAGTTGACCCCCTATGATCTCTCCAAAGGCCGGATCTCCTACCGGCACAAATAGCCGCTCCATGCCGGCGCCGCGCTGGGTCGCCGGGATGTCGTCATCGTTCCACCGTGCTCTTTTTCAACCGCTTTCCATCCGGAGCACCGATTCTATCCATCGTTCGCGGACCGTCCATCCCGGGGGAGCCGCCGTGGCGTCCGGAGATCCGTTCAATCAACGCCCGGGATTCCGCCGCGGACTGATCGCATGACCTATAACGCTTCCCATATCGAGGTTCTCGAAGGGCTGGAGGGGGTGCGCCGACGGCCCGGCATGTACATCGGCGGCACCGATGAAAACGCCCTGCATCATCTGGTGGTGGAGTTGCTGGACAATGCCACCGACGAGGCCGTCGCCGGTCACGCCAACTTGATCCAACTCACCCTGCATCGGGATGGTTCGGTGTCGGTACATGACAACGGCCGTGGCATTCCCGTTGATCCATTGCCCCGTTATCCGGACCGTTCGGCCCTGGAGGTGATCCTCACCACCCTGCACGCCGGGGGAAAATTTCACGACAAGGCCTATGCCACCGCCGGCGGATTGAACGGGGTCGGCGTTTCGGTGGTCAACGCCCTGGCCCAATGGACTGAAGTGACGGTGGAACGGGATGGGGGCCGTTGGCGGCAGCGGTTCGCCCGCGGCAAACCGGAAACGGCCCTGGAGCGGTTGGGCGGCAGCCGTAAACGGGGCACGCGGGTCACCTTTCTGCCCGATCCGGAAATTTTTCCCAATCTCCGTTTCAAACTGGAGCGCATCCTCGAAACCTGCCGTTCCAAGGCCTATCTGAACCAGGGGGTGGTCATCAAGCTTCATGACGAAGCCAATGATCAGCATCATGAATTCCATTTTCCCAACGGCCTGCGCGATTTCGTCCACGATACCATCCCCGAAAAGGATCGGGTGGTGCCGGAACTGTTCACCGGCCAGGTGGAGGAGAACGAGGAGGGACCGTTCCGCCTGGAGTGGGCCGGTGTCTGGACCTACGAGGACAAGGCCCGCATTCGTTCCTACTGCAACACCATTCCCACCCCCCAGGGCGGGGTTCATGAGACCGGGTTGCGCATGGCGGTGGCCCGGGCGGTCAAGGAGTACGCCGAAACCCGCAACCTGGTGCCCAAGGGCATCACCCTGACCAGCGACGATACCCTGGACGGGCTTTACACGGTGCTCTCCCTGTTTGTCGCCAACCCCCATTTTTCCGGTCAAACCAAGGACAAATTGACCAATACCGGTGTTTCCCGACGGGTGGAGGGGATCATCAAGGATCGTCTCGACCACTGGTTGCACGGCCACACCGATCAGGCCACCCGTCTGGTGGAGACGGTGGTGGAGCGGGCCCGGGAACGGCTCAACCGCAAAAGGGCCTCCCAGCGTATCAAACGGAAATCGGCCACCTCCCGGTTGACCCTGCCGGGCAAGTTGACCGACTGCATCTCCTCGGACCCGACCACTTCGGAGTTGTTCATCGTCGAGGGCGATTCCGCAGGCGGTTCGGCCAAACAGGCCCGCGACCGCCAAACCCAGGCGGTCCTGCCCTTGCGGGGAAAAATTCTCAACGTCGAACAGGCCAATCTGGAAAAGTTTGAAAAAAACACCGAGGTGCAAAGTTTGATCACCGCCATCGGCGGTGGCATCGGCCGGCATTTCAACTTCAACGAGGTGCGTTATGGGCGCATCGTCATCATGACCGACGCCGATGTCGACGGCGCCCACATCGCCAGCCTGCTGTTGACCTTTTTTTATCGTTACATGCACGGTTTGATCCGCAACGGCGCCCTCTATCTGGCCCAACCGCCCCTGTACCGTCTCCAGGCCGGTGCCGAAAGCCGCTATGCCCTGGATGATGATGAAAAGGAACGGTTGATCGGTGAGATGCAACGCGGTAAACCCAACCGGCGCATCGATGTGTCCCGTTTCAAGGGTCTGGGCGAGATGGATCCGGCGCAGCTGCGCGAAACCACCATGAATCCGGCCAGCCGCCGCCTGTTGCGGGTTTACGTCGATGATGAACCGATGACCGACAGCGCCTTCGACCGGTTGATGGGCAAAAAACCGGCGCAACGGTTCAAGTTCATCCAGGAAAAGGCCCATTTCGCCCAGGATCGGTTGGATATTTGATGGGTCATTCTCCCGTCACCGGGGATCTGCTCGACTGTCATGCCTGGCTCGAAAAACAGGGCCAGATCGCACCTGAAATCGTCATCGACACCCTGCCCGGTCCGGACCTTTCCATCGAGGGCCGGCCTTTCGTCTCTTTTTCTTCCAACAACTATCTCGGGTTGAGTCGTCGTCCGGAGGTGATCGACGCCGCCACCGGCGCCTTGAACCGTTTTACCATGGGCACCTGCGAATCGCGGCGTCTCGGGGGCAATCTGGCGCTGCTGGAGGCCCTGGAGGAACGGATCGCCCGGTTCAAGGGGTTGCCGGCGGCGATGATTTTCGCCACCGGTCTGCTGGCCAACGTGGCGACCATTCCCGGGGTGATGGATGCGCGTTGGTACTGCCGCCGGTTTCACGACCTGCCGGGCGCGGAGGCGGGGGATGGCGAGGGGGTGATTTTTTCCGATGCCTTGAACCATCGCAGCATTCAAATGGGCATCCGGCTCTCCCGGGCACGCTCCGTCACCTACCGTCATGGGGACATGGACCACCTGGAATCCTTGTTGGCGGCCCATCCTCGGGCGAAAAAGTTGATCGTCACCGATACCGTGTTCAGCATGGATGGCGATCTGGCGCCCTTGCCGGAGATCACCCGGTTGGCCGATCGCTTCGGGGCCGAGGTGATGGTGGATGATGCCCATGGCACCGGTGTTTTCGGGGCCAATGGCCGCGGCGCGGCTGAACATTTCGGCGTCGAGGGCCGCATCGGCCTGCACATGGGCACCCTGAGCAAGGCGTTGGGCGGCATGGGTGGATTCGTCTGCGCCCAGCCGAAGGTGATCGATTTTTTGAAGATCAGCGCTTCGGGCTACCGTTTCACCTCCAGCCTGCCGCCGGAACAGGCGGCGGGCCTGGTTCACGCTTTTGATATTTTATCGGCCGAGCCGGGGTTGCGCGTCCGGTTGTGGCGAAATGTCCATCATGCCCTGCGCGGTATGACCGCCCTGGGTTTGCCGGTGCCGTTGCGTTGGTCGCCGATCATTCCCATCCCTTTGGGGTCGGAGGAAAAAACCCGGGAGGCGGAACGGTTGCTGTTGGCGGATGGTCTGCTCTGCGTGGCGGTGGTACCCCCCCTGGTACCCCGGGGGGCGGCGCGGTTGCGTGTTTCCATTAACGCGACTCATACCTTTGATCACATTGAAAAACTGCTCAAGAGTCTGGAAAAAATCGCGAAAAGATTACAGGTGCCCGAGCAGGGTGTGGATACGGGAGATTGGCGATATTTTTACGGCAACAGCCCGGAATACATCATGAAAATGGTCGAAGATGAAACCAACGTCCGTCAAACACTCCCGTCCCTTCCCATCGATTGACCATTGCATTCGGCCAATCGTCTCCGCTGTTTTGTTCCTGTTGGCCGTACAGCCCGTCCTGGCATCCGAAAAGCCGGTGGGGATTCCTTTTGTTCAAGCGGTGCAAACCGCCCTGACCCAGAATCCCCGGGCGCGTGCCGCCCGTTCCAGCCTGGAGGCGGCGCGGGAGCAGATCACTCAGACCCGGGCGGCCCTGCTGCCGTCGGTCAGTTTGAGCGGTTCCCGCACCCACAACCGCACCAACTGGAAACCGGACGGTACCACCACCAGCGATCCCGCTTCTCTGGGATTTTCCTTGTCGCAGGTCATTTTCAACCGCCAGACCCTGATCGCCTATGAACAGAGCGAACCCTATGTCGCCGCCTATGCCGCCGAACTGGAATCGACGGTGCAGGGGGTGTTCATGGAGGTGGCCAATGTCGTCGTCTCCCTGCTGCAAGCCCGGGAGGTGGCCAGTCTGGCGGCGAATAATCTGATGGTCACCCGTCGACAACTGGAGGCGACCCGGGCCCGTTATCGCGTCGGTGAGATCACCCGTACCGATGTCAGCCAGGCCGAGGCGCGGTTGGCGTCGGCCCGGGCCGACCAGGTGAGCGCCGACAATGCCGTTGCCGTTGCCCGCGCCCAGTTTCAGGAGGTGGTGGGCCGGACCACGCCCGATGGTCTCAATCTGCCGGCCTTTCGCATCGATCCGAAAAAACGGGAGTTGGACCGCTGGTTCCAGGATGCCAAAAACCGGCCCGATCTACGTGCCGCCCGTTATCGTCTGCAGGTGACGGAGATGAACATCGATCTGCAAAAGGCCGGTCACTGGCCCACCCTGAGTTTGACCAGCACCGCCACCCGCAACTGGAACGAGCGCACCACCGGCCGCGATGATCCGGTGGATCGCTACACCCTGGGGGTGAGCCTCTCCCTGCCCCTTTACGCCGGTGGGGGTACCGTCTCCAAGACCGACCAGGCCCGGGCGCAACGCGACTCTGAAAAGGCCCTGCTCGACCGGTTGCAACTGCAGGCGTTGCGTGAGGTGGAAGAGGCCTATTTGAACTATCGCAGCGCCCACGCCATCACCAACGCCCTGGAGTCCGCCGTCAAGGCCGCCAAGGCGGCCCTGGATGGTGTCGAACGGGAATTCCAGGTCGGCGCCCGCACCGCCCTGGACCTGCTGGATGCCCAGAACGAACTGTTCTCGGTGCGTACCGAACGCGCCAAAAGCCACTTTTCAGTCCTGCTGGCCCAATTCCAACTCCTGAAAGCCGCCGGCCGCCTCAACCTGGGGGCGCTGAAGGTTGATGACGGTCGGGCACCGAAGGTGGTAAAAAATTAGGCGTCAGAAAAAATTACTACAATAAGATAAACAGGCATGTTATCGTATCCCCCTGTTTCGGGTGGGATGGATCACGATAGATGATTTGGAAAGTCTGTTTTCCTTTCTCCGACATCCCGGGTGGTCTTGCTTGTGCGGGGGTGGGCGGCATCCACCTCTTGACCGGACCCTCGGGCCGGCCGGATCCCGGTCATTCGTTTCGAAGCCAACCCAACGACACATTTTGGTTTAAACCGCGTCCATTTTGAGATTCGTAGTTTCAACCACATCCTATCGCTGCGAAGCAAGCCGATACGGTAGGGCGGAATTTCGTCCCCGCCAAATGGCCCAAGGCCGCGATGGCGGGGGTGTAATTCCGTCCTACAAAAAACTACGATTCCCGTGATGGATGCGGTTCAGCCGTTATTATTCCCTGGATGCCGTTTTTGGCGTTGGAACTTGAGAAGATGCGGATACTTCCTATCGTGTCCTTTTCAGGGGACACCCTGTGGACCGGCTTGATTATTTTAAATGTATTTTCCCTGAATAACTTTCTTTCAGTTTGATGTTCAGCCGCATAATAAGTAAAAATATGATTTTATAAAATAATGAATTCCAATAAAAATAAATATTCGACAGATGTCGCTCACCGGCGAAAATCAGATGGTGCTGTTCAAACGGTATCGGAACATCTTTGGGCGGTTGCTCGCCTGGCCGGTCTGTTTGCCGGGAAAATCGGCTTGCAAAAGGTCGGTGAACTGATCGGCCTGTTGCATGACGTGGGAAAGTGGCGGGATAAATTTCAGGGTTATATCAATGGGAAAGACGGCGTTGCCAATCAGGATTGTCTGAAAGGTGGCCGGGAAAAGGTGGATCACTCCACGGCCGGGGCGCAATGGGCTTGGAAGGAGCTCTCATCCAGGGGGCCAATGGAATCAATTTCCGCTCAGATCGTTGCCCTGTGCGTCGCATCCCATCATGGTGGGCTGATGGATTGTTTGCGCTTGCGACCGGCAGGTCCCTGTGAAGATGTTTTTTCCAGACGTCTCCATAAAAAAGATTTGGATACCGGTTATCAGGAGGTCCGGGGCCAGGCGGATGTCAATATATGTACCCGGATTGCCACTTTGCTGAACGGTCGGGAGATATCGGATGGATTACAGGATTTTCATAAAAAAATCATATCGTGTTTCCCAGAAAAAGAGAGCTTTCTGTTTGCACAAGGCTTGCTGGTCAGATATCTGTTCAGTTGCCTGGTGGATGCGGATCGGATCGACAGTGCCGATTTCGATTATGCCGCTCGGTCCACGCTCCGTCTTCATGGTCGGTACACCTCCTGGGAAGTGCTGGTAGAGCGTTTGGAACGGAAATTGACCTCTTTTCCGTCCACTGAAAAAATCGATGACAAACGGCGGGAAATCTCCTTGGCCTGTAAAGAGTCCGCGCGGCGAAAACCGGGCATTTATACCCTGACGGTGCCCACCGGGGGTGGCAAAACGTTGGCCGGGTTGCGCTTTGCTCTCCATCACGCCCGGGACCAGGCCATGGACCGGGTGATCAACGTCATTCCCTATACTTCGATCATCGAACAAAATGCCGGTGTGGTCCGTGAAATTCTCGAACCGGAAGGTGTTGTTCCGGGCAGCGTGGTGCTTGAGCACCATAGCAATCTGACAGCGGAACAGGAGAGCTGGCAGGGCAAACTGCTGGCGGAAAACTGGGATGCACCGGTCGTTTACACCACCTTGGTTCAACTGCTGGAAACCCTGTTCGGCGGGGGAACGCGCCCGGTGCGGCGAATGCACCAGTTGGCGCGGGCGGTCATTGTTTTTGATGAAATTCAAACCCTTCCCATTCGCTGTATCCATTTGTTCAACAATGCCATCAACTTTCTCGTATACCAGTGTGGCGCCACGGTGGTTCTCTGCACCGCCACCCAACCATTGCTGCACAAACTGGAAAACAAGGCGTGGGCCATACGGCTCGCCGACGATCATGAACTGGTATCGGGGGTCATATCCCATTTCGAGGCACTGAAACGGGTGGAGGTGCGGTATCGGCGCAAACCGGGCGGCTGGCCTTTCAAAGAGGTGGTCGACCTGGCCCTGGTGGAGGTGGAACGGGCGGGCAACTGTTTGATCATCGTCAATACCAAATCATCGGCCAAGAAACTGTTCGATTCGTTCCATGAAAGTGGTAAATACCCCGTCATTCATCTGAGTACCGGCATGTGTCCGGCCCACCGTCGGCAGAGATTGAATACGGTCAAAACCCTGTTGAATGATGGCCGCCGGTTTGTCTGCATCAGCACCCAGTTGATCGAGGCGGGGGTCGATATCGATTTCAGGGCGGTCATTCGTTTTTTGGCCGGACTCGATGCCATCGCCCAGGCGGCCGGCCGCTGTAATCGTCATGGCAAAGAGAAACTGGGGCGGGTCCATGTGATCAACCCCCGGGGTGAAAATTTGGGCACGCTTGAGGATATCCGCCGGGGGGGAGAGGATGCCGAGCGGATATTGAGTGAGTTCGCCCACGATCCCATCGGGCCGGAAGCATTGACCCGCTATTATCATTACTATTTTTTCAATCGCCAAAAGGAGATGGATTATT
>CAYFNE010000105.1:0-17759 GCA_964344355.1 uncultured Magnetococcales bacterium | reverse complement strand
GATGTTTGCCTTCGGGGGGGAAATAGATCGAACCGGCCATGGGCACCTCGCCATGGACGCCCATATGCACCGGCATGGCGGTATGTTGCGCCATCCAATCGACCAGTTGTTGCTGCATCCCCCCATCCAGATGTTGCACACAGAGGATGGGGGCGGGAAAATCGGTGGGCAGGCCGGAGAGGATTTCCCGCATGGTTCCGATGGCGCCCAATCCCCCGGCCAGCACCACCATGTTGACCGCCGCCAGCGCCATGGTCGGCAACGGCGCCGGTTTCCCGGTCGTTGGACGGGGAAACGGCTCCAGGGCCGCCAGGGATTCGATCCGGGCCGCCAGGTCCCGGGACAAATCATCGACCCCCCCCTGGTTCCAGGTCATGGGACGCAGGTAGAGGTCCAGGGCGCCGGCATCGAACAGTTGGAACACATTGGGGGATTCGTCTCCGTCACTGGAGATGCCGACCAACAGGATGGGACGGGGAAAGTGCGCCATCACCGAACGGATGAAGGATTGACCGTCCAGGATCGGCAGATTGGGGCTGACACAGAGGACCTGGGGATCCAGCTCCGGAATGCGTTTCAGGGCATCCCCCGTATCACGGGCGCTGCCAACCACCCGGATGTGGGCGTGCCCGGCCAGACCGCGCTTGAGCAAAGCCAGGGCGACGGCCGACGCCTCCACCAGGAAGACGCGAATCGGCGCATCGTCACTCCACGCCATATTCCCTCAGCTTGTTGTCTATCTTCTCTTTGGTGATGGGCTTGGTGATATAGTCGGTGCAGCCATCCCGGTAATAGGCGCGCATCACCTCCTTGGGGGAATCCAGGGCGGTGACCATGAGTATTTTCGCCTCGTCCTGGGGGGAGATGCCCATCTCCCGCTCCTTGCCGCGAATGATCTGCACCGCCTGATGACCATCCATCTCCGGCATCATGATATCCATGCAGATCAGGTCGTAGGGCGCCCCTTCGGAGTGGGCGAGTACGAAGGCGTCCACCGCCTCCCGGCCATCGATCACCACATCGGCGCTGCCGTATGGGCTCAGGAGCTTTTGCAACAATGTTCGATTGTTGAAATCATCGTCCACAACCAGCATTTTCATGACAGATCCCCTAGATTGATAATCATCGACTCAAGCGCTGTTCCGATCCGACGGCTTCCAACTCCGACCACAACTGGCCAAAACGGGTCTGGGCCGTTTCCATGTCCCCTTTTCGCGCCGCCATGACCAGTTGAAAGGCCCGGCGCCGCACCTCTCCCGCACCGACGGCCATCGATGCCCGTTTAAATTTTTCAACGTCCCGCTCCACCGCTTCCAGGTCCTCACTCTCCAGGGCGCGGGCCAAACTTTCCAACCAGGGGCCGGACGGTTCCAGCAGTTGCCGGCGCACCTGTTCGGGGTCGATGGCGGCGATGGCCCTTTCGGCCCCCGCCCCCAGGGGTTCATCGGCCGGTTCCGCCCCATCATCCCCGCCGGTCCAGCCTTCAAGGGCATCCACTCCCTCCTCCCCGCCGGTTTCACCGATCCCTTCCCGGTCCACCCGTTGCAACGGCAGGATAACCGAAAAACGGCTGCCGTCATCCGGCCGGCTCTCCACCTCGATCCGTCCTTTCATCAACGCCACCAGCCGTTTGGCGATGGCCAACCCCAGGCCGGTGCCGCCATGGCGACGGGTGGAACTGCCATCCCCCTGGGTAAAGTCTTCAAAGATAACAGATATTCGATCCGGTGGTATACCAATGCCGGTATCGGTGGTGTCGATTTGCAAGACATCGGCATCGCCAACCATCGCCTTGATGGTCACCGAACCGTGTTTGGTGAACTTTATGGCATTGCCGACGATATGTTCCATCACCTGCCCCAGGCGCACCGGATCCCCCATCAACCGTTGCGGCACGGCGTCATCGACATCGATGGTGAACGACAGCCCCTTTTCACCGGCGGTCCGTTCCAAGGTGGTCAGGGACTCCTTGAGGGTGGCGCGCACGTTGAACGGCATGAACTCCAGTTTCAGGCGATCGGCCTCGATACGGGCGAAATCGAGGATGGTGTTGAGCAGGGTCAGCAGGGATTTGGCCGAAGCGACGACGATGGTGAGAAAGTTTTTGCGGTCTTCGGCCGATTCCATGGTGATAGCCAACTCCGTCATACCGATGATGGCGTTCATCGGGGTACGGATTTCGTGGCTCATGTTGGCGAGAAACTCATTTTTGGAGCGGTTGGCGGCTTCGGCCACCTCCTTGGCGCTACGCAACGCCTCTTCCATGCGTTTGCGCTCGATGATGCCGGCCAGGGTATCGGCGATGGCGATCAAAAATACCGCCACCTCCGGATTGCGCCGTTCGCCACCGCCGACCCTCAGCAAAAACACCCCCAGGGCACCGTTGGCGGAGACGATAGGCGCCCGATAGAGCCCCGTCCCATCTTCTCCCCGTTCGAAGGTCACTTCCCGGCCGATGCCTTCGGTGGATTCGAGGGCCCGGCTCAAGGCTTCGCTCTGGTCGTCCAGCAACCGTTTGTGCAACCCCTGACAGGCCTTGGCCCGCACCACACCGGGATCATCGGTCGCCACCAGCAGGATACAACCCTGGGAATCCCGCGACAACCAGGGAATCTCCAGGATACGTTTGAGGATGCGCTCCAACTGTTCTTCCAGGGTGGCATTTTCCAGGGAGACGCGCAAAACGGCGTTGATGGCCTCCTGGATGGCATGGTTGCGTTGATTGCGCAACTCCGCCGCCCGGTGCCGGACCGCCTGCTGGACCACCACTGGCAATATTTTCAGATAGTTGCGATCATGATCCTTGATCAGATAATCATAGGCGCCGGCCTTCATGGCGGTGACCGCCACCTCTTCGTCACCCCCACCGGTGACGACGATGACCGGTGTTTCCGTCAGCAACGGGAACAGTTCCAGGGCGGTGCCGTCGCCAAGGCGAAAATCGGCCACCACCACATCGAAACGGTGTTCGGCCAACCGGGACCGCGCCTGCGCCAGTGAGTCGGCCATGAGGGCCTTGAACGGCAGGCGCTCCCGCTTCATCAGGCGCTTGAACGCCATGCGGTCCACCTGGTCATCCTCGACCAACAGCAATATCAGTTCACCGTCATCCATGGTCCCGCCCGATCGACCCCTCAAAAATGCCTCTGGCACCCATTCGTCCAAAATATCTCATTGGCCGCCGTCCCGCCACCAACCTTCTGCACCACCGGTGATGGAACCTTGATTCCGACGGAAAATTCCCCGCAAAGTACCCCTTGTGTCACCCTGCCCGACAGGTTCGGCTATTTTTTTTGAATCGAGGTTTTCATGGACGATCATCACCCCCGTCAACGGATCCCGATCGTCGATGACATCAAGGAATACATCGATGTATCGGACGAGGTCCTGAAAAAATACCAGCGCGGTGCCGCCAGTGACCCGGTTGTTCCCCGACCATCCGCCGGAAATGCTGGAAGTGCGGGAGCGGTTTGCCGATGACCGGAAATCGTGACATGGAGTCGATGCCGGAACCGGTACGCGCCTTTTGTGAACGGGTAACGGCGAAAGGCTATGGCACCCTGCTGGCCGACCCCCCCTGGCAGTTCACCAACCGCACCGGCAAGATGGCCCCGGAGCACAAACGCCTCAACCGCTACGACACCCTGAAACTACCCGAGATCAAGGCCCTGCCGGTGTCATCGGTGATGGCGGTCAACAGTCATCTCTATCTCTGGGTGCCCAACGCCCTGCTGACCGAGGGGTTGGCGGTGATGGCCGCCTGGGGGTTCCAGTACAAGACCAACCTGGTCTGGCACAAGGTGCGCAAGGATGGCGGTCCCGATGGCCGCGGCGTCGGTTTTTATTTCCGCAACACCACCGAACTGTTGCTGTTCGGCGTGCGCGGCGCCCTGCGCACCCTCGACCCGGGACGCTCCCAGGTCAACATCATGCGCACCCGCAAACGGGAACACTCCCGCAAACCGGACGAACAGTACGACATCATCGAAAACTGCAGCCCCGGCCCCTACCTGGAACTGTTCGCCCGCGGCCCGCGCCGGGGCTGGGACGCCTGGGGCAACCAGGCCGAAGATTATGAACCCACCTGGCCGACCTATGCCAATCACAGTCAATGTATACTTGACAAGACTTGATCTGACACAATCACCCTGGTCGGCGTCGATGTCGTACCATGTCCGGCCACTCGGTTCAGTTGGAATCATCCATCTTTTCAGATAGTTCCGGGCATAGCAGTGCTGAGGCACATAGCCGGACTTGGTATCAACACCCTGCATGCGGATGATTTCCTGCTGTAAAACCTGACCGATCGGCGATCGATTCCACCGATCAAAACCAAATTTTGAATGAACGAACCCGCCACGGCCAACCGTGGCGGGTTCGGTTTCACCTCTTCAAGATCGAAGTCAGTTCCTGGGAACCGGATTATGGACCTGGCTCAACATCGTCTCCTTGTGATTGAAAAAATCAACCAAAATCTCATGGATCTTACCCGCAATGCCGGAACTGACCTCTCGGGCATCGTTCACATCTGAAGCTTCCGCTTTTGCTCCATTCCCGGGTTTGCCGGTGGACCGGCTCTGTTTTTGGCCAGTATTCCGAGGGCGGACTTCCCCCTTCTTTTGTCCGTTGTAGATTTTCTCCTTGTGGTTGAAATATGACTTCAAAACCTCTTTGATCTGCCCGGCCACCTGTTCACTCACTTGGCGTGAAGCTCCGGGTTGATAAGGCTTCCCGTCACCAACAGTGGCCGCATTCGTTTCCAAGGTGACCGTGGAGTTCGAACCACTGGTGACCTCCACCGTTGACTTGGAATCACCGGCAGCCGGCACCTTCGTCACTGTTTTCGAGTTCTGTGGTTTTTTGGGGTCCACCGCGGTGGTGGACACCGTCGTGGTCATATTGCCGGCAACGATTTTCTGGCCGGTCACCAGTGGCGGTGGGGCAATGGCCTCGATGGCCACCAGGGTGATCATCGCATCGCCGTAACCTTTGACGATCAGTTGATACTCCGTATGGCTGATCGCCCCGTTCATATAGGCTTCACAAGCCCGGTACAGTCCATCGCGCAACAGTTGGATGGTCTGGGTACGCACACCGATATTGACTGCCGACTCCGCCAATTGGGACGCCACATCGGCCTTCACATTGGCTGGAATATTGACCCCGGCGCCAAAATTGGCACTAATCGCCGTCATCACATCCGGGGCCGGTTCGGCACAAAAAACATCCTGAGGTTCTGTAACCCGTGTTTCATCTTTACTGATGACCGTCCTCTTTCCGACATGATTGGATACAACCACCCGCTGTCTGGCTCCCATGCTGATGGTATCGATATTGTCACCCATACGGCCACTGTGATAAATGGTACCCGTACACCCGGACAATGCAATCGCCAACACCAACAACCCCAACCATTTCCAAAACTGCATCATCCTCCCCTTTCTTGACCGTTGGATTGTTCTGGTTGTCATGAAAACCCACAACCTGACATAAGGCATACCAACCCCTATCGGTCGAGATCCTTTCGAGTTGAGCACTCAATCATTTCAGGTTGTATTTTGATACTGGAAAGGGTGGGAACAGGACGGAAAAAACGGGGAAAAATTATTTTGGAAAGGTTTTGTTGATACGGTAGACATAGGCCAACACTTCGGCCACGGCCTTGTAGAGCGGTGGGGGGATGGTTTCGCCGATGGGAACCTTGGAGAGCAGGGAGACCAGGTCCGGGTCCTCCATCAGGGTGACGCCGGCCTCCTCGGCCTTTTTCATGATCGCCTCGGCGATGCGGCCCTGGCCGGAGGCGGTGACGCGGGGGGAGGTGTCCTTGCCCCGTTGGTAACGCAGGGCCACGGCCCGTCTCATGCGCAGCAACCCGGACTTCTCCTTGGCATCGGTCATGGTCTCATCAAACCTCGGCGGAAAAGCCGGCCCCCAGGCCCAATGCCCGCAACCGTTCCTCTTTCATCTCCGAACCCAGCAGCCGGGATATCTCCAGGCTGCGCAGGGGCAGCTCCTCGGCCAGCAGGCTGCCGCGCAATTCACCGATGCGACCGCGCAGGGCCGCCAGGGCGGTCTCATCCTCGGCGGAGATGGCCACCAACAACTGGTTTTCAGCATGGGAGAGCCGTGCCTGGACGGTGCCCAGACCGGTCATGTTGAGGGAAAGCAATATGGTGGTAACCGGGTCTTCTTCCCCCTTCCGGCCGCGTTGACGTGCCTGCTCCCGGCGCCAGATGGCCTCGCCCAATCCCCCCTCGGTGAGCCAGAACAGGCGATAGCCCAAAAACTGGTCGCCATCCACCGACGGGGCGGCCCGGGGCAGCACCTCCTGCATGGCCAGCAGGTCCCCCAGGCGATTGAGGGCGTTGCGGGCGGCGTTCAACTCACCGGCGGCATCACCGCCGGCCCGTCCGGCCTCGTTGCTACCCGGTCGCAGGTCGATGGCCGCCTGCCGCAACTGGCGGATGGCCTCGGCCACATCCTGGCGGCTGCCGCCATCCAGCAAACGGGCCAGGGCCGTGACATCGCCCCGCAACAACCCTTCCGCGGACACGTTGGGCAGGGTACGGCCCAAAACCTGTGCCAGGCTCTCGCCCTTGGCGGTGGTCAGGACCCCCGGTTTCAAACCGGTGCGCAGGGCGAAAAAGAGGGCTTCTTCCGGAGACTTGCCGGGAAGAACGCCGCCGGTGTCGGCGAGTCCCGCCCAACTGAGCAGACGGGCGAACAGGTCCGGGGCGCGCATCAGGCTCTGCTCGGCGGATTGAGCCAGGCCGAAGGCGTTGCCGGAACTGCTGGCGGTCAGGCGCAGGCCGATTTCCGGCACCACACGCACCACCTCCAGTTGTACCGGCTCGCCGACGCGCAGATTGTGACCGCCGGAGAAGGAAAAACCACTGCCGTCGGCAAAGCGCAACACCCCTTGGCCGTGTCCGTGAACCTGGCTGACCCGGGCGGTGAGCCGGGCGCCGACCTGCAATCCGGCGGCGGCCGCCGAAGGGGCGGCGGCACCGGCCGAAGAGCCGCCGGGCGGCAGGAGCGATCCAGAGATGGTTACCATCGGTGCAACCCCCAGCCGGTTTGAACGGAATGATCGGATCAAGGGCCGCGGTAGAAAAAAAATATCCCACTCGCTTGTCTCTTGGCCCGTCTGCTACGTTCCGGCAAGGATCACATACAATGAGTATGCTCACCTTGCCGCGCCTTGCGGACGGACCAATATCCTGCGCGATTGGAACATTTTTTTTCTACCGCGGCCCTAACCTCGATCCGGAAATGGTCCGGTGTCACTCCCCATCCTGATTCTGGTTGGCGATCCGCTTGAGCAGACTGACTTCCTCGACCGTCAGGCCGGTCTCGGTGATCACCCGCTCTTCATCGACACCATTGGCCAACAGCAGGCGGGCTTCCCGATAGGCGTCACTCTTGGAACTGTTGCCTGTGGACTCGGCGATCACGTTGCCACGTATCCCGCCACCGCCACCCGACTGACCCATGAAGCGCAGATCACTGCGGATGGCATCCAGCTCCTCCCGCAGGTCTTCAAACATGATCCTGGAACGGTTGTGGAGATTCTCCTCCATGCTCAACATCGACTGCTGAATGCGCTCGGCACATTCACGGCTACCACCGGTATTGCCGCTGCCGCTCTCCCGCATCCCCAACTCCAGGCCTTCCAGATCATCGCGCAATCGACGCAACTGGATGAACACCAGGGCGATACCCAGATAGAGGACGACGAAACAGAGGACGACCAGCAGATTCCAGTAGTTCATGATCTATTTCCGGCCCATGAGTCGGCGAATCCGCCCGCGCATGCGCATGGCCGCCTTGCTGTGCAGTTGGGAAATCCGCGATTCGGTCAACCCCAGGACCTCACCGATCTCATTCATGGTCAACTCTTCGAAATAATAGAGGGTGACCACCAGGCGCTCTTTCTCCGGCAGATTGGTGATGGCCTCGCTCAGGGCCAGCCGCATCTCCTGAAGCCCGATGGCCTCCACCGGATCCACCACCGATGGGTCCCCGAGCATCTCCAGGACATCCCACTCTTCATCCTCCAGCGAGGGCCGCAGATCATCGAAGGAGATGATGGAGATGCCACGCACCTGATCCAGGTGTTGATAGAACTCGGCCATGGAGATGCCGAGCCGGGCCGCCACCTCCTCATCCTCGGCGGGCTGTCCCTTTTCGCCCTCCAGTTGCATGTAGATGTCCTGGATCTGCGCCGCCACCTGGCGCACCGCCCGCGGTACCCAGTCGATGGAACGCAGTTCATCGAGGATGGCGCCCCGGACCCGGAATTCGGCGTAAGTCTGAAATTTGATCCCCCGCTGGGGATCGAACTTGGAGACCGCATCGATCAGGCCGAGAATGCCCACCTGGATCAGATCGTCCACATCCACCGATTGTGGCAGTTTCATGGAGATCCGCCCGGCCACATATTTGACCATGGGGGCATGTTTCAGAATGATCTCATCCCGGGAGAGCTCCGCCCAGGCGCTCTCGATATCCTGAACTTTCGTCTTTTCGGCAGTGTTCATCGATGAACGGTCCGCTTCATGATTGATCGGCTACGGGGCGATCTTCCAACAGACGCCGCCAGAAAAAAATCATCCGGCCGTCATCCTGACGTTTTTTACGCCACAGGCGCATCAGGTTTTCGGTCAGCCGTTGAAAAGCCTGGGTGGAGGGGGCATCGGAAAAGAGCATCGACACCGGTTTTTGCTGACGAACCGCCTGGGACAGCATCACGTCCTCCGGGATGTAACCGGCGAAGTTCAAACCGATGTTCAAATATTTATCCGCCACCCGGCTCAAGGCGCGATAGACATCCTTGGCCTCGTTCTCGCTGCGCACCTGATTGACCACCAGGTCGAAATGGGATACGCGATGGTTCAGGAACATCACCTTCATCAGGGCGTAGGCATCGGTGATGCTGGCCGGGTCCGGCGTCGCCACCACCATGATGCGTTCCACCGCCAGGATGAAAAAACGCACGTTTTCCGAAATACCGGCGCCGGTATCCACCAACACCATGTCAAAATCGGCATTCCAGTTGTCGATGTGGTCCACCAGCGACAGTTTTTGCTGTTCGGTCAGGGTGCTCAACTCCGCCACCCCGGAGGCCGCCGGCAGGATGGTGATCCCTTCGGGTCCCGGCAGGGCCACCTGATTCAGGGTCAGCCGGCCATCGAGGACATCCTCGATGGTAAATTTGGGTGTCAAACCCAATACCACATCGATGTTGGCCAACCCCAGGTCGGCATCGATCAACAACACCTTCAACCCCCGGCGCGCATACTGAATGGCCAGGTTGACCGTCATCAGGGTTTTGCCGACCCCCCCCTTGCCACTGGTGATGGCCATGGTGTGCGGTACCTTGCGTTGGGACGGACCTTCGCGGATGGAGGGCGGGGGGATGGGCGCATTCTCGCCGGCCGCCTCCTTTTGGCGGGCCAGCTTTTTCAGTGTCGCCACCTGGTCGTCGATTTCCTCGATCATCTGAAATCTCTTCCGTTTGCTTCCGTTTGAATCCGTCACTCTTCGGCTCCCTGGTCTTTTTCGAACCATTTGGCCAGGGTCTGTGCCGACATCCAGCCGAGATTTTCAGGAACGCGCTGACCATCGGTATACATGGTCAGGGGGACATTCGCCTTGACGGCCACGTTCAGGATACCCCCGTAGGTGACCGTTTCATCCAATTTCGTAAAGATCAGCCCGGTGGGTTTCAAAATGGAAAAACGGCGAAAGATCGCCTGCTGTTCCGTTTCCCGCACATTGGCCGCCATGCAGAGGATCACCTCCCGATCCTCTCCCATCACCGGCAACAACCCGGCGGTGGAGTTGACCTGACGCCGGTTGTAGGGGCTGGAACCGACGGTATCCACCAGCACATAGTCACAGCGGTTCAGGGAACTCAAACCGGCTTTGACTTCGGAAAGCGAACGGGCCACCACCAGCCGCATCTGCAACAGTTTGGCATAGGTTTCCAACTGGGCGACGGCGCCGACGCGAAAGGTGTCCAGGGTGATCATACCCACCGACCGTTGCCGGTTCAGCAGCAGGTCGGCGGCGATCTTGGCCAGGGTGGTGGTCTTGCCGACCCCGGTGGGTCCCACCAGGGCGATGACCCGCGCCTTGCCGTCCAGGGGATCGCGAAACTTGAGGGACTGTTTGAAGACCGACACCAGCCCCCGCTCCCCGCCCTGGATCTCCATGGTGGCCAGCCGGCGGGCGATGGGCTCTTCAACGCCGTGCATCAACAGCCAACTGTAGTTGCGTTTGCCATCGGCGTCCAGTCCGGTCACATCCCCTGATGGCATGCTGGAGATGGTGTCCAGCCGGTCATCCAGATCACGCGGGTCCGGTTCGATCTGGGCGAAATCGTCCGCCCCGACCGGCGGCCGGCCCCGGGAGACGGGGGTGGTGACCCGGGCGGGATACCGTTCCGCCGCCGCCACCCGTTTCGGCTCACGGGCCGGATGGGGCGCTTCCCGGCCGACGACACCGGACAGGGGATGGTCAACGGGATCGTCCACCACCCGTGAAAACCGGCTCGAACCCCGCGCCGTCGGAGTGACGGGCGGCGCCCCATCCGACTGGACCGAGGCCTCGCGGGCGGCCGGGCTGGGACAGGCGGTCACCTCGATCATGGTTTGACCCAGGCCCATTCCTCCCCGGCTCCGGTCCCGAATGCTGCGGGTGGAGAGAATCACCGCATCCGGCCCCAGTTTTTCCTTGACCTCTTTCAGGGCCTCGCGCATGTCCCGCGCTTGAAAGGTACTGATCTTCATGGTTTCCACTGTTGACGGTTGTCAAACATCCGATTCGCGTCCATCTGTTTCACGATTCAATCCACTCCACGGGTCCGTCCGAAAGACCCTCCCTGCCGGTTTGAACCTGATCCGGTTGCCACTTTTTGACCATCCAGTCCCGAAATCGTGCCGATCCGTCCAAACATTTTCCCACCGTCCCTAGGAGATGGTCACCGATCCCAGGGAATGAACGGCCACACCGGAAGGAATTTCATTCTGGGACAACACCACCAGATGTGGAATCGACGCCTCGGTGGTCTGTTTGACGAACGGACGTACCCGGGAGCCGGTCACCAACACCGGTTGAACCACCTGTGAGGCGATGCTCTCAACGGCCTCCCGCACCCGGATCATGAACACGCCGGCCGACCGGGGCGCCAGGGAGAGATAGGAACCGTATTCGCCATCGACGATCGCTTCGCTGATTAAATTTTCGGCGTCCGGACCCAGGATCAGGGCCTGCAGCGCCCCCTCTTCGTCGAGATAGTTGTTGATCAGGGAACGGGCCAGGGATTGACGCACCAACTCCACCAGTTGCGCCGGTTGTTTGACGACCGAGGCATAGTCGGACATGGTTTCGAGAATGGTGCTCATGTCGCGGATGGAAACCCGTTCCCGCAACAATCCCTGCAACACTTTTTGCACCCCACCCAGATTGAGGATGTTCGGCACCAGCTCCTCGACCAGCTTCGGCTGTCCCTTGGCCACCAGGTCCAGCAGGTTCTGCACCTCCTGGCGGTTGAGCATTTCGTGGGCGTGGGTATGGATCAATTCGGTGACATGAGTGGCCAACACCGTGGCGGCATCGACGACGGTATAGCCCAGCATCTCCGCCCGTTCGCGGTCATTGGCATTGATCCAGATGGCCGGCAGGCCGAAGGCCGGTTCGGTGGTCGGCGTACCATCGATCTGCCCGGAGACCACGCCCCCTTCCATGGCCAGGAAGTGACCCGGTTTCAACTCGCCGCGCCCCACTTCGACACCTTTGATCTTGAAGGCGTATTCACCGGGCCGGAACTGCAGGTCATCCTTGATGTGGATGGGCGGCACCACGAACCCCATGTCGGTGGCGAACTGACGGCGGATGGAGCGGATTTTTTCCAACAGGGTGCCTTGCTGGCTCTCATCCACCAGGGAGATGAGCCCATAACCGACATCCAGGCGCAGCAGGTCCAGGGCCAGGAAATTTTCGATGGGCTCCTCGACCTGCTGTTCGGACTCGGCCTGCACCATCTCTTCGCGCACTTGTTGTTTTTCCTTGATCTCCGCCCGTTTGAACAGGGAGTAGGACCAGAAACCCAGGCCGACCGCCATGATGGAAAAGGGCAGGGTCGGCATGCCGGGCATGATGGCGAACAACCCCAACACACCGGCACTGAGCAGGATGACGCGCGGTTGGGCGGTGATCTGACCCCCCATGTGGTCGGCCAGATGTTTGTCGCTGGAGGCGCGGGTGACCAGAAAACCGGCGGCGGTGGAGATGACCAGGGCGGGAATTTGCGCCACCAGTCCGTCGCCGACGGTGAGGATGGTATAGATGTTGGCGGAATCGCCGGCCGAGAGTCCCTGTTGGGCGACGCCGATGATGAAACCGCCGATGATGTTGATGAGGGTGATGAGGATGCCGGCGACGGCATCACCACGGACAAATTTCGAGGCACCGTCCATGGCCCCGAAAAATTCCGACTCCTCCTCGATCTCCTTGCGCCGTTGTTTGGCTTCGGCTTCGGAGATCAGACCCGAGTTGAGATCGGCATCGATGGCCATCTGTTTGCCGGGCATCTTGTCCAAGGTGAAACGGGCCGCCACCTCGGCGATACGCCCGGCACCCTTGGTGATGACGACGAAATTGATGATCACCAGGATGGAAAAGACGATGACACCGACCACCGGATTGCCGCCGACCACGAACTGACCGAAGGAGCGGATCACCTCACCGGCGGCCGCCTCCCCTTCGGCGCCATGGAGCAAAATTCGCCGGGTGGTGGAAATATTGAGCGCCAACCGGAACATGGTGGTGATGAGCAACACGCTGGGAAACACCGAAAAGTCCAGCGGTTTATGGACATAGATGGCCGTCAGCAGGATGACGATGGCCAGGGAGATGTTGACGGACAAAAAAAGATCCAGCACACCGGACGGCATGGGAATGATCATCACCGTCAAGACGGTAATGATCCCCACGGCCATGAGGATATCGTTAAGACCCTTTATATTCAGGGCTCTGGGCATGGTGGTGGCAGCCAACTGTCACTCCAATCGCGTTCGATGGTCCCCTCGGGAGGAGGAGACCCACCGGTATAAATTGCAACTTTCACGCCAATTTTTGGGTTTTTTGAAAAAAAGGGACGCAATGGATACGATTGGGCGACCCGGGGTCCGGCTGCCGGTTGCGGAGATGTCACCCCGGCGGACAAAAACGTTCCGAGTTTGACCGGTGACCGGGATGGGGTCCTGCGGATTCATTTGGAAAACCGGGGGAAGCCGGTATTGAGTCAGGCACTCTTCGACATGCAAGATGCTTGCCTTGCTTGACCGAAACCGGTATCAACCGACCCGTTCGAAGCGTGACCGGTCGGGATTCCAGGCTTCGAGGGTTCCGGCGAAAATGTCCAGATACCAGCCATGCACGGTCAACTCGCCGGCGCGGGTGGCCCGTTGGACGATCTCGAAGGTCATCAGGTTGTCCAGGGAGAGCAAGACGCCCTGCCGTTCACAGGCACGCAGCAGGGCGTCCCCTTCCAGACCCGGTTTTTGCGCCAGGGCGCGGTCGCGGGCCTCGTTCATCAGACTGGTCCAGGCGGCGATGAATCGACCACCGGCCTTGCCGCCTTCCCGTTTGCGCGCCATGGCGGCGATGCCACCGCAATGGGCGTGCCCCATGATGATGAGGTGCTCCACCCGCAAAATTTTCACCGCGAACTCCAGGGCGGCGCTGACCCCGTGATAACGGCCGATGGTCTCCTCCTGCGGGGGAACCAGGGCGGCGATGTTGCGCACGGTAAAAATTTCACCCGGCCCGGTTTGCAGGACGATGGACGGCGACACCCGCGAATCGGCGCAGGCCACCATCGCATAACGCGGCGACTGCCCGAGATTCAACCGTTCGCGAAAGAGCGTCGATTCCTCACCATAATAAATACCGCGAAACGTTTGAAACCCGTCGAGAAGGGATTTGACGCCACTCATGCCCGCTTTCCTTTGGTCGATGGAAACCGCACCCAGCCTCCCCAGAAACATTCCCAACCGCAACCCCGCCCTCTACAAAACAATCGAGGGAGGGCGGACACTGAGGTTGAGCGGCTCGCCTCTCTCCCTATCGGTATGAACCGGTCACCCCCCGTAATCGATACCGTGGAGATAATCCTCGGCAATCGGTCTGAAACGCCACCGCACCAGGGTAAAAAAACTTGGCCAGCAGTTGGAAGTCTTCCTGGACAGGTGCTTTCACAGAAGGCACAAATCCCCCCCCCTGATCATCGAACAAAACCGTATCCCGCAAATTTGCCATTTGTCATGCTCCTGTTATCTGCGGTCTGAGGGATCATTATCCCAAACTGACCGTTTCCAGAAAACCTGGAGCAATACAGTTGTCCGGATACAGGATCCCCTGCAACCCGAACCAGATTGAACAGGGATATGGCGATGGCATCCAGCAAGGCCGACTTCCCGGCGCCATTCACGCCGAGGATCACATTGACGTCGGGATTGAACGGGATGGACAGCGATTCGAAACAGCGGAAGTTTGTGATTTCGAAATTGGCCAGCTTCACGGCGCCACTCCCGTAACGGTCTGTTCCCGAGATGGAACCGATGATTCACCACGGGCCATCATCCCGGCTGGATTTGTTTCATGAACCCCGGAAACACCAGCAAAAGCTCAACCGAACCGCCCCTCCAGATCGGTCAACACCTCGAAACCGGTGCCGGTGACCAGCACCGTGTGTTCGAACTGGGCGGAGAGGGAGTGATCGCGGGTGACCACCGTCCATTCATCGGACATCAACCGGATGGCCGGCTTGCCGAGGTTGATCATCGGTTCGACGGTAAAGATCATGCCCGGTTTCAGGCGCACCCCCCGGCCGCCGGCGTCATAATGGAGCACCGCCGGTTCTTCGTGGAAGGCGCGGCCGATGCCGTGGCCGCAATATTCCCGCACCACCGTGCAGCGATTTTTGCGGGCGTACCGTTCGACGGCGATGCCGATTTCGCCCAGGTTGCCGTCGGGGCGGATGGCGCGGATGCCCAGGTCCAGGCACTCCTGGGCGACGCGAATGATTTTATCGCCTTTTGGCGTCGGTTTGCCGACGTGGAAGGTTTTGCTGGTGTCGCCGTGAAATCCGTCCAGACAGGTGGTGATATCGACATTGATGATATCCCCCTCGCGCAACACCCGTTCACCGGGGATGCCGTGGCACACCTGATGGTTGACCGAGGTGCAGATGGATTTGGGAAAACCGCGATAGTTCAACGGCGACGGAATGGCCCCCCGTTCGATGATGTAGTCGTGACAGATATCGTTCAGGGTATTGGTGCGCACGCCTGGTTGAACGTGGGATTCGATCATCGCCAGGGTTTCCGCCGCCAGTTTGCAGGTGGCGCGCATGGATTCGATCTCTTCAGGCGTCTTGATGACGATCATTCCCGCTTCCACTTCCGTGTTGGGAGAAAATGGTTTGAAAAAACAATAAAAATCCGCAGCCGGATCAACCGGACACCACCGGCAGGGGTTGTTTCAGGAACAAACCCTCCGGCCCGGTGTGACAGGCGTGGGCCAGAATTTCAACACCCGCCCCGGCCACCCGTTTCAGGGTGGCGGCATAATCGGCATCGATCTCCGCCGCCGGCCGAAAGGCCCGGCAATCGGGCCGTTGCACCACATGAAGCGACACCGCCCGATGCCCCGCCGCCACGGCTTGCCGCAACGCCAGCAGATGACGGACGCCCCGTTCACTCACCGCATCGGGAAAACAGGCCATCCCCTCACGACGCAGGGAGACGCTTTTGACCTCCATATAACATCGGCTGCCATCGGCTTTTCCCAAAAGAAAATCCAACCGCGACCGGGAACCGAAAGTCACCTCCCGACGAATGGTGTCATATCCGCGCAATTCCGGGATGGCGCCGGTCTCCAGGGCCTCCCGGACCAGTTGGTTGGCACGATGGGGGTAGACCCCCACCCAGACGCCATCGATGAACACCATCTCCCAACTGTACGGCAAACGGCGCCGGGGATCATGGGATCGTGACAACAGCACCGGCGCATCGACGTGCAGCAGGCCGGCCATGGAGCCGGTATTGGCGCAATGGGCCGTCACCCGCCGGCCATCCTCCAGTACCATATCGGCGAAAAACCGTTTATAACGTCGGATAAATTTCCCCGGCAGCAACGGTGGGTCGAAATTCACCGCCGCCGTTCAGGAACCGATCGGTGGCGCTTGCAAACGCACCTGGATGTTTTGGGACTGTCCACCGCGGTTGATGACCAGGTCCACCAGGGTACCGGGCTGCATGTTGCCGATCAGGCGCACCAGGGCACGGGGGGTCGCCACCGCCTGGGCGTTGACGGAGAGGATCACATCCCCTTGGTGAAGGCCGGCCCGTTCACCCGGACTGTCGGGGGCGACGCTCATGACCAACACCCCGTCCGGCGACAGGCCCGGGGCCACCCCGAGCCAAGCTTTGACCACCGGCCGTTCCCTACCCCGTTCCGATGCTGATCCACCGGGACCCGTGCCCGGTTCCATCCGCCGATCCAGGCCATAACCCGGGCCGTGATCCCGGCCCCAACCATAACCGGGCCGCCGCATCTCCTCTTCCCGCCGTTCATAACGGTCAAAATGCGGCGAAGAGCCGCCATATCGGGAGTACCCCCGATCATAGGGAGCGGTTTGCCGCCAACCATGCACATTGCCCTGGGTGACCGAAAGGTGTTTGGCGCTCTCTTCCAGTTTGGCGCGCACCTCCTGCTCCACCCCTTTGCGAATGATCGACAGCTTGATCTCGGTAGCGGCCGGGGTGGCGGCCACCGCCTGGATGAACTGGCGTATGGAGAGGATCTCCACCCCGTCCAGGCGTTGAATGATATCACCCCGTTCCAGACCGGCCAGGTCCGCTGGACTGCCTTTGATGATCTCCGCCACCTGCACACCACGCGGCGGTTCGATGGTCACCCCGAGCCAGCCCCCGGCCCGAGCCGGCGCCGCCGTCGGCACCAGCAACCCGGCAAGGAGACCAATGATCGAAAAAACCTTGAAAAACATACCTGCCCCGAACCGATACGGACCTGTCATGATCACGCCCCTTCAACGGCAATAGAGAAATCCTGACCATCAATAATGGTCTTTTTCCCAGCCAACCGCAAGACTCCGGCTCGAAGGCCGCCGGTGGCCGGTCATTATTTTAATTTCAGGTGGGATTTTTTGGAAAGCCGCCAAAGAGCCCCATCCAGAGCATATTTTGGGACCCCATTCGACTTCGAATCGTTCTTCAAGGACCAACCTCTACCAACAGTGTCCGGCAATGATGGCGGGGGTAGACTTTTCACGGCCCATTCTTGTATTTTATGGCGATGTTCCAGCAACTGCTTTCGATTCACACCGGGCTCCCCGGCCAAATGCTTCATCGGAATCCCTTGGGAGAGGTTTGGCAAAATTTTCAGGCAACCGTTCAGACACCCCCTTGCAGGGGCGGGTTCGCTCGCGAACGGGAGATGCATAACGGTCCGTTTGGCTAAGATTCGCCAGCAAGCTGGAACCTACAGAAGAGATTTTTTTGCAAGGGGGGCTGAACGGTTACATCGTACCACACAGGAGTACGGTCTCTTTCCGTTTTCATTTCTTTTCGTCATTCAATCCGAACTGGAAATAACGTATCATCGAGTTGAATCCTGTTTTGTTTCTGACAAAAAAACGTTTCGTACCGCAAACAGAAAATAAAGATTGA
>CAYFNE010000104.1:0-17988 GCA_964344355.1 uncultured Magnetococcales bacterium | reverse complement strand
ATGGCAGAAAAAATTCTGACGCGGGAGCCTGGGGTTTGCCAATCGCTTACGAACAGGTGGCCGGCTTTTTCAATGAATTGTTACCCGGAGCAACCGGTTTTCGTTCGCACCATTTCATGGACAGTACCGTCATTACACAGGTGATGATGGATGCCGGTTTTAAATATGACAGCAATCTCTGTCTGGACCTGCAGACCGGACTGTTTCCACTTCGACATGGGTTGGGAACAACCCGTTTTCCGGTATTTTGGGAAGATGATCTGCACTGGATCCGAAAACGGGATTGGGAGATTGGGGATTTTCAATCCCAATTTCGCCAACCAGGTCTTAAAGTATTGAATATCCATCCGTTTTATATCGGGATGAATATCCAGGAGGAGCGGCAGTACCGTTTGGTGAAGGGGATGTTGAACACCATCGACCGTGAAACTCTCATTAAAAAGCGGTTTTCCGGAAACGGTCCACGGGATTTTTATCGTCGCATTATCGATATTCTCCACGAAGAACGGTATCACTTTTTAACCATGGGGGAGGCGGATCATCTGTTCAGACAGCAATAGATGACTGGAAAGCGGGCAAGATCGCTCCCTCATGGCGAGGGCACCGATTCACCGGCTCGAACCTACCGGAACAGATTATACCGCAAGATACAGTAGATGGCCCAAAAACCATCGCGCCAATCGATCTTTTTGCCCTCGGCATAGGTGCGACCGCGGTAGCTGATGCCGACTTCGTAGATGCGGGGTTTTTTTTTCAGACGGCATATTTTGGCGGTGACCTCCGGTTCGAAACCGAAACCGTTTTCGCGCAAGGTCACCTGGTCGAGCACCGATTTGCGGAACACCTTGTAGCAGGTTTCCATGTCGGTCATGTTGAGATTGGTGAAAATGTTGGAAAGCAGGGTCAAAAACCGGTTGCCGACGAAATGCCAAAAATAGAGGACCCGCATCTTGTCACCGCCCCGGAAACGGGAACCGTAGACCACATCGGCATCGCCATCGAGGATCGGCTCCAACAGTCGGGGATACTCGCGGGGATCATACTCCAGGTCGGCATCCTGAATCAGGACGATATCCCCGCTGGCATGGGTGATGCCGGTGCGCAGGGCGGCGCCTTTGCCGCAGTTGTGGGGGTGACTGAAAAACCGGACTTCCGGCAACCGCTCCGCCAAACCGGCGGCCAGCCTCCCGGAACCGTCGCCGGAGGCATCATCGACCAGGATCAACTCCCGCTCCAGGCCGGGCAGGGTGACGGCCAGCACCCGCTCCACCAGGGCTTCCAGGGTTTGCACTTCATTGTAGACCGGAATGATGATGGTGAGTTTTTTCAGGGTGTCAGGCATGGTCGAGGCATCCCGTGGGGCGTTTTTTGGCAGTACGGACCGATCGCTGTTCAGTCGACTCATTGGTTGGTTCGTCCCTGCAACCGCTGCCGGTCGATCCGCAACAACATCGACATCGGTTCCTGTCCGCCGGGGATCGTTCGCCACCACACCGGTTTCGAAAAAGGCAACAACGCCGGCAACCACCGCATGCCATCCACTCCCTCGCGGGTATCGCGGGGATGAAAACGGCTCACGAACGCATGGTCGGCGCCGCTCTGCCAAACCGCCTGCAAAAACTGCTCTTTCGGTTCCAGGGGCGGCAGGATCACACCATGACGGCCGGCCAGCAGGGGTAAAAACGACGGCATGAACCACATCACCCGCGCCTCCGGCGGCGTGCTCTGGCGGATGCGTTCCATGTCTTGCAACAGGGCGCCATGGGTAAAAGCGTCCGCCTCGGCCCGTTTCAGGTCCATCTGTCGAAAAAAGCCGACATGGGCGGTAAAGTCCATCCCCGTCACCGGTGTCTCCTGAGCGGCGCGCAGGGCGAAAAACCGGGCGCTCGGGGCGCTGACCGCCAACATCAACAACGGTAGCAACAACGGCAACCAGCGGTTCCCTCCCCGTCCCTGGAAAAATCCCGCCAACACCACCATCCCATAAACGCCATAAATCACCAACAGCGGAAACACACCGAACAAAAAACGCGGCATCTGTCCCGGAAAGGGCCAGGCCAGGATGATACCGAGATAGAAAAAAACATACCATCCGTCCAACGTCCAGTGCCGCAGGCGCCACAGCAACCCCAACAGGGCGAACAGGCCGAAGACGATGATCAACCAAAACCGCGCCCCGCCCGGTTGCCAATAGAGGGCGAAGGCATAGATCCACGAGTCGGCCAGGTTGACCGCCTGGTTGACGGCCAGGGCCAGGAGATCCCCGCCGGCCACCAGTTCCAGGGATTGGCCATATTTCACCTCTCCTCCCGGCGGATTGGCCAGGGACCAGAGGCCCGACACGACCAGGGCGAGCACCGCCGGCGCCAACAACCGTCCCGGTTGTGCCGAACGCCGGGCCGGATCCAACAGCGTCACCGTCACCAGCGCCGCCGCCATGGCCAGCCCCAGGGTACGGGTCATCATCAATGCCGTCACCCCCACCCCCAGCCAGAACAGTTCCCGGACCGAGGGATGGCGTTCCTTGAAACGGGCCTCGAAAAAAACCAGCACCGCCAGGGAAATCAGTAAATAAACGCTTTCGCTGAGGATCTCCTGGATGCGGGTCCAGAGCAACGGTGCCATGACCATGAGGCCGACGGTCAAAAAGACCGCCGACCGGTTGATCAACAACCGCCGGGCCAGCAGCCAGGTCGCCACCAGGGCGCCGAGGAAAAAAAACACCACCAGCCGGTGGGCCAACAAAAAATCATCCGCCGCGCCGGTGAGGGCCAGGATGGTCGGAAACAGCGGTGGATAGTTTTCCATCGCACAACCGGCCACCTCCATCGCCGTCGGCGTTTCATGGGGTGACCAACAGCGGGCCATGAGCAGGTAGCTCACCGCATCATTGCCGAAGGCGCTCAATTGGTCATGCTCAACGAACGGCAAGGCCACGGCGGCCACCGCCACCAACAACACGACCAGTTCCAGCGGGATATTTTTCAATGAGTGTGACTGATTTTTCATCCCGCCCCTCCCCCATCGTTTCGGTTTGGCCGGCAAATGGCCGGATCCCGGGTGTCATGCCAAGGAATGGTACCAGTTAACGGGGATGCGGGAAACAACCGTCCTGTCGGAAGCGGATCGATCGGGGGGAATCGGCGCAAACGGGGTGTTGAGGGAGAGGAAAGAATAAAAAAAGCCGACCCCGTTTGTCGCGGGATCGGCTTTGTCACCCAGGGTGAATCAAGCTGCTTCCGGTTGAGCTTCGACCGGTTTCGCCTGGACGGGTTCATTTTTTTTCGCCGCTTCCTCACGGCGCACGTCGATCCATTTGACCACCATGAGGATGAAACCCAGGGCGATGAAAGCGCCGGGGGGCAGCACGAAACCGATGGCCGGGTGGAAACTGGGACCGAACACGTCGATGCCGAAAATTTGACCGGCGCCGAGCAACTCGCGGGCGGCGCCGAGCAGGAACAGGGCCAGGGTGAAACCGAGACCGGAAAAGATACCGTCCATCGCCGCCTTGGCCAGGTTGTTTTTGGAGGCGAAAGCCTCGGCGCGGCCGAGAATGGCGCAGTTGACGACGATCAACGGGATGAACAGGCCCAACACCTTGTGCAGATCGTGCAGCCAGGCGTTCATGGTCAGGTCGATGATGGTGACGAACGAGGCGATGATGATGATGTAGGATGGAATACGCACATCCTTGGGGATGTAGTTGCGCACCAACGCCACCACCGAGTTGGAGCCGAGCAACACCGCCGTCGAGGCCAACCCCATGCCGATGCCGTTCATGGCCGTGGTGGTCACCCCCAACAGCGGACACATGCCCAGCAATTGCGCAAAAACGGCGTTGTTGGTCCAGAGGCCGTTACGGATGATTTCCTGGGTGCTGGTGCCGTCGCTCATGGCCGTTTCTCCGCCGGTTGCGCTTCCTTGTTGAAGATGGTTTCCTTGTTTGCCAAGAAGAAGTCCAATCCCCGTTTCACCGCCGCGACGATGGCGCGCGGTGTGATGGTGGCGCCGGCGAACTGATCGAAATCACCGCCATCCTTTTTGACGCCCCACTTGACGTTATCCAGGGTTTTGCCCTTGAAGGAGTCCGGCCAGTCGGTAATCACCGCCTTGTCGCCCAGCCCCGGGGTTTCGGCGTGGGCCACCACCTGAATGCCACTGACCATCCCCTGCGGGGTGACGGCCATCATGATGTCGATGTTGCCGGAATAACCGTCCGGCGCCGTGACCACGAAGGCCGCCGCCAGGTTGGAACCGCTCTTGCGGCCCCGGTAGAAGGTCACCGGTTTCATCTTGCGGTTCAGGGTTTTATCAACCAGCTGGATGGTGTCTGCATCCGGTTCGTTGTCAAAACCCTCCGGCAGGACCTGGCGCAGGGCCTTGAGGATCTCCTGGCGTTTGGCTTCGGCGATGGGACCCCGGGTGGCCATTTCGGTTGCCGCCAACACGGCGGTCGCGACCATCCCCACAATCATGAGAATCAGGCCCATTCTCAAAAAATCAGGCATTGCAAGACTCCTATGAAGGGTTCGACCGCTGGCCGTAGATGGCCGGTCGGGTGTATTGATCGATCAATGGCACGGCGGCGTTCATGATCACCACGGCGAAGGAGACCCCTTCGGGATAACCGCCCCAGGTGCGGATCAGATAGGTCAACAAACCACAACCGAAGCCGAAGATGAGCTGTCCCTTGGGGGTGACCGGCGAGGTCACCATGTCGGTGGCCATGAAAAAGGCCCCCAGGATCAGACCACCGGTGACCAGGTGGAAAAAGGGATCCGGATATGTGCCGGAATCCACCGCCCAGAAAATGAATGCCGGCACCACGCAGCCCAACAGCATCGACACCGGAATGTGCCAGGTGATCAATTTTTTGCGGATCATGTAGACACCGCCCAGGGTCAACAGCAGGGCCGAGGTTTCGCCCAGCGAACCGCTGAGCAGACCACCGGTGGCGCCGATGACGCTGAAATCATAGTCGCCGCCCAGGGCCTCCTGCACCGTCCCCCCCATGCTGACGCCGGTGCGGTATTGTCCCAACGGGGTGGCCGCGGTGATGGCGTCGAGGATCTCCGGGGCGCCATAGTCGCCGGACAGAATAATGGCCAGGGCCTCGGAAAAACCGTAGGCGCTCTCGGTGAACAGCGGCTGCGGCGCCGGCCAGGTGGTCAACTCCAAAGGAAAGGAGATCAGCAGAAAAACACGGGCGATCAGGGCCGGGTTGAACATGTTGAAACCGAGACCGCCATATACCTGCTTGCCCACCAGGATGGCGAACACGCCGCCGACCACACACACCCACCAGGGGGTGTGCGGCGGCAGGGTCAATGCCAGCAGCAAGCCGGTCAGCGCCGCCGAACGGTCACCGAGGGTGGAGGGTCGGCCACGCATTTTGATGATGACCTCCTCGGTCGCCAGGCAGGCGCCGACGGTGATCAGGATCACCAGCAGGGCCGGCCAGCCGAAGACCATCACCGACATGGCCGTGGCCGGCAGCAACGCCCAGATGACGGTCTGCATGATCTGCGGAATGGAGTCGCCGCTGTGTACGTGGGGCGAGGAGTCGAATAGCAGTTTTGGTTGGCTCATGGCGATTTATCGTTTCCTGAAAATCCTATTCCCCGGTGGATGACGAAGCCGAATCGTCCGCCGCCTCCTTGGCGGCCTTGGCTTCCCGGGCGGCTTTCGCGGCCTTTGCCGCTCGCGCCGCCTTGGCGGCCTTTGCGGCCCTGGCCGCTTTGGCGGCCTTGTCTTCGGAATCGGCGGTATCGGTTGCCGCCGGTTTTTCCGCCGTCGCACCGCCGGCTGCCGCCTTGGCGGCCCGGGCGGCTGCCGCCGCTTTGGCGGCCCGGGCGGCCCTGGCCGCCTTGGAATCGGCGTCGCCCGAAGCCGCCGCCGGAGCCGGTGTGGCCGGAGCGTCCCCACCCGTCTCTGCCGCCTTTTTGGTCGCCGCCGCCTTTTTGGCCGCCGCCGCGGCCTTCATCGCCGCCTTCTTGGCCTCTTTCTCGGCCTTCTCCCTGGCGATCCGGGCCTCTTTGGCCTTGGTGCGGGCCTTGCTCAATTCACTGCGCTGTTTTTCACGCCGGTTGGCCTGGATGGACAGTTTGCCGTAGCGGAAATAGTGCACCAGCGGAATGTTGGCCGGACAGGCGTAGGAGCAGGAACCGCACTCGATGCAATCGAACAGATTGACATCCGGCAGATCGTCGAACAGATCGTTCTTGGCCAGCCAGGCCATTTCGCAGGGCACCAGGCTGATGGGGCAGGCTTGCACGCAGCTGCCGCAACGGATGCAAGCCTGCTCCGGCCTGTCAACGATCTCCTCGGCGGTCATGACCAGGATGCCCGAGGTGCCCTTGACCACCGGCACCTGCAGGTCCTTGAGCGGCACGCCCATCATCGGTCCGCCCATGACCACTTTGCGCACGGTGTTTTTCAGACCGCCGCAATGTTCGACCAGATCGCTAATCGGGGTGCCGATGAGCACCTCCAGGTTGGCCGGCTTGGCGATACCGCGACCGGTGACCGTCACCAGGCGTTGCACCAGCGGTTGCCCGAACAACACCGCATCGCGCACGGCGGTGGCGGTGGCGACGTTATGGACGATGACCCCGGAATCGATGGGCAAACCGCCGGAGGGGACCTGACGGGCGGTGACCGCTTCGATCAACTGCTTTTCCGAACCCTGTGGATACATGACCGGCAGGGCGATCACCTCGATGTGCGGTTTACTGCGCACCGTCCGTTTCATGACGGCGATGGCGCCCGGTTTGTTGTTCTCGATGCCGATGACGCACTCTTTGGTCTGCAGGGCATGGAGCATGATCTCGATGCCCTCGACCATCTCCCGCGACCGCTCCTCCATCAACCGGGCGTCGCAGGTGAGATAGGGTTCGCACTCGACACCGTTGATCAACAGCAACTCCACCGCCTTGTCCTTGGGCGGCGACAATTTGATGAATGACGGGAAGGTGGCGCCGCCGAGGCCGACGATGCCGGCATCGCGAACCCGGTCGCGGATCGCCGCGGGATCGGCCTCCTGGTAATTTTCGATTCCCTTGAGACCGGCCAGCCATTGATCCTCGCCGTCCGGCTCCAGGACTGCGCAGAGCATGGTCAAACCGGAGGGGTGGCCCACCGGGTGTTCTTCGAAACCGACGATCGTGCCGGAGGTGGGGGCATGCACCGGCGCCGAGACGAATCCGGAGGCCTTGCCCAGCATCTCCCCCTTCATGACCGTCTGGCCGCTGGTCACGCACGGTTCGCAGGGGCTGCCGATATGCTGGTGCATCGGTACGAAGAGACGCTTGGGCATGGCCAGCGGCTCAATGGCGCATTTTTCAGAAAGCGCCTTGTTATCCGGGGGGTGAACACCCCCATGAAACTTCCGCAACACGGATGCTACGATGCCCATGGACAAATCCTCGCCATAGTTGATGATATTTCGCGTCTAAAACCTTGAAAGCCGTAATTGGACCGGCACCGGGACGGTCAATGGACCGCGTTGGGACCACCCGGTTTTTCCCATTGCCAATCGTAGATGCCCTTCTCGATGGGGACCATTTCGATGCAGTCCACGGGGCAGGGTTCGACGCAAGCCTCACAGTCGGTGCACCAGTCGGCGATGACGGTGTGGGACTGTTTGTTGGCGCCGATGATGGCATCGACCGGGCAGGCCTTGATGCAGGCGGTGCAGCCGATGCATTTGATTTCGTCGATCAGGGCGACACGGGGACCGAGATCCTCGCCCATTTCCATCGGTTCCACCCCGAGGATGTTGGCCATGGCCTCCATGGACTGCGCGCCGCCGGGGGAACAGAGCGAAATGTCGGTGGTCTCCTCCTTGGCCAGGGCTTCGGCATAGGGCCGGCAGCCGGGATAGCCGCAGTTGCCGCAGTTGGTGGCCGGCAACACCGCTTCCAGGGAGTCCGTCAGGGGATCCCCCTCCACATGAAATTTTTTCGCGGCGAAACCGAGCCCGATGCCTGCCGCGAGAGCCATTCCGCTGATACTCAACACCGCTTCTATCATGGTGATTTCCTTCTGTCTGCCTTGGATTCGTACCCGTTTTCGAATCGATGTCCGCCGTTACTTGACCATTCCGGCGAAACCCATGAAGGCCAGGGACATCAAACCGGCGTTGATCAACGAGATCGGCGATCCCTTGAACAGGGCCGGCACGTCGGACAGGTCGATCCGTTCACGCATGCCGGCGAACAGGATGAGCACCAGACCGAACCCCAGGGCGGCGCCGACGCCATACATCGACGCCTGCAGAAAGGTGTGTTCCTTCTGGATATTGAGGATCGCCACGCCCAAAACGGCGCAGTTGGTGGTGATCAGGGGCAAAAAGATGCCCAGGGAGGCATAGAGCACCGGACTGGTTTTATGCACCACCATCTCCGTCAGCTGTACCAGGGAGGCGATGATCAGGATGAAGGAGATGGTTTGCAGATATTCCAGGCCCAAGGGGGTCAGAATGAACCCCTGCACCACCCAGGAGATGACCGAGGCCAGGGTCATGACGAACATGACGGCATAGGTCATGCCGATGGCGGTCTCCACTTTTTTGGAAACGCCCAAAAAGGGACAGACCCCCAAAAATTTTGCCAGGACAAAGTTGTTCACGAAGATGGTGCTGATCAGGATCAGCATGAAATCGACCATGGCGTATATCCTCATCCATAAAAAAACGGAGCGAATCCCCGACCGGCCCCGGCGTCCGGGACGGGACCGGCGGGCCGCGCGAAACGGCCCGATCCGGGTTGTGGCGCAATCGGGACATCCCCGGGTGGGCACTGGAATAAATACACATCCGGAGCCATCACGACAATGGATAATTTTTGTGACAAGCCGCGAATCCCACTGGACAATTAGCGTTGAATACGGGGAAACTGCCTCTTGACCCACCGATCTTGAGGGGTCATTTCAACAATTGGCAAGTCAGCATGGAATATTGAATTCATTCAAGGAGATCAAGCATGTCGTCGGTTCATGAACAACAGGTCCTGGACGCCCTGAAACAGGTGATGGATCCGGACCTGCGTCGGGATATCGTCAGTCTGGGATTTATCAAGGATTTGAATGTCGATGGGGGCCGGGTCCGGTTCAAGGTGGAGTTGACCACCCCGGCCTGTCCGGTGAAAGAGCAGTTGAAACAGCAGGCCACCGATGTGGTCGCCGCCCTGACCTGGGTGACGGCGGTGGATGTGGAGATGACCGCCCGGGTGCGTGAAGGCGCCCAGAAGGGCCAGGAGAGTCTCATTCCCGGCGTCAAAAACGTCATCGCCGTCGCCTCGGGCAAGGGTGGCGTCGGCAAATCCACCACCGCCGTCAATCTGGCCCTGGCCCTCTCCCAGACCGGCGCCGCGGTGGGCATTCTCGATGCCGATATCTATGGCCCCAGCCTGCCGCGCATGCTCAATGTCAGCGGCAACCCGCCGCCGGAGGACGGTTCCAAGATTCCCCCGTCCGAGGCCCATGGCATGAAGGTGATTTCCATGGGTTTTTTCATGGACGAGGAGACACCGGTGGTCTGGCGTGGACCGATGGTGGGCATGGCCGTCGAACAGCTTTTGCGTGACATCGACTGGGGCGAACTGGATTACCTGGTGGTGGACCTGCCCCCCGGCACCGGTGATGCCCAGCTCACCCTGACGCAAAAGGTCCCCATCACCGGTGTGGTGATCGTCTCCACCCCCCAGGACGTGGCCCTGGCGGATGTCAAAAAGGGCATCAACATGTTCCACAAGGTCGATGCGCCGGTGCTCGGCATCATCGAAAACATGTCCTACTTCCTCTGCCCCGGTTGTGGCCATCGCGCGGAAATTTTTTCCCACGGCGGCGCCCGTCAGGAGGCGGAAAAGAGCGGTATCGAATTTTTGGGTGAAATTCCCATCGATGGTGAGGTCCGTAAACATGCCGACGAGGGCGTGCCGTTGTTGATCAGCATGCCCGACAGTCCCCAATCGCAAAAATACCGCGAGATCGCCTCCCGCGTGGCGACCATGGGGTTCCAGGGCACGGCCTTTCCGAAGATCGTCGTGGAGTAGTTGGCCGGTCCCGGTTCGGGTTGGGAATCCGGGGGGCCTCGGCCCCCCTTTTTTTTTTGAATGACCGTCGAGGGAATCGGGAAGCATTCATTTACCGATATTGACAAGAGCCATGGCTACAACGTGATTCCGAAAATGCTGGAAAAGTGTTATATATTCCGTGTGAATGAACCAGTCCATCCATGAGGGACAAGATGAAACCTGGCCAGCGAAAAATTTTTCCGCATGTTCAACGTGATCAGCTTCCCCGGGAATGGGCGCGATCGTTCAGGTCTGGTGAGGAGGAGCGTTTCACGGTGGTGGTGATATCGGAATGGGCGGAACCGGTGGCTTCGAAACGGAAGGAAAAATGGGCGGATCAAGCCATTTACGGCATGTGGCGGGAACGTGAAGATATGGTGGATGTCAATGACTATGTTCGTAATTTGCGAAAGATTCGTCGCTCGTGATCGTTGATACGGATGTTTTGATTTGGTTGACTCGCGGCAACCGAACTGCGGCCGATTTTCTGGACCGTCTTGACGATATTTTCATCTCTTCCATAACTTACATGGAGTTACTGCACGGGGCACGTAACAAACGGGAAATTTCCGTTTGGGATAAAACGTTCGAAATTTTTGGTGTACGTATGATCCATCTGGATGAAGCCATCTCCATCCAGGCCACCCACTTTGTAAAAAAACACTCCTTGAGTCATTCCCTTCAACTTGCGGATGCATTGATTGCCGCAACCGCCATACTCCATGCTTTGCCGCTGGCTACTGCCAACGTGAAACATTTTTCCATCCTGAAAGATGAAGGTCTGAAATTATCGCCTTTCAGGCCCTGATGGAAAGGTACTATCGGCCGGAAAGGGAGCAGCTTCTGTAAAAGTTACCCGACCGTTGGAAAATGCCTGTTCCGGTATTTCAATTCCAATCCGGACTACCGCTCCCGGAACGCCTTGTTGACCGAGGCGTAGATCGGTTTGAGCATGTATTCCATCACCGTCTTGGCGCCGGTGTGGATGTCGGCCTGGACGGTCATGCCCGGCAGGATTTCGTTTTTGGCCGGATCGCTGCCGATGTGGTTTTTGTTCAGCCGGATCAACCCTTTGTAAAAAGGTTCGCCGCCGCCGGGGTCCTCGAATGTGGAGGGTGAGACGGCATGCAGGCTGCCTTCGATGCCGCCATAGCGGGCGAAATCGAAGGTGGTGACCTTGACCGTGACCTTTTGTCCCACCTCGACGTGACCGATGTCGCGGGGGCTGATTCTGGTTTCCACGAAACGGGTTTTGTCGATGGGCACGATTTCGGCGATCACCGCGCCCGCCGGAATGACGCCCTGGATGGTCTCGATGAACAACTCCTTGACCACCCCGCGCACCGGTGAATAAATTTTCAGACGTTTGCGGCGATCCTCCAGACGGGCGACGCCCTGTTCCACCCGGGCCAGTTCCGCCACCACCCCTTCCAGTTCATTTTGTGCCAGTTCCAGGCGGTCGCGGTTGGCCCGTTCCAACTCTTCAGTGGTTTCAGCCAGGGTTTTCCCCACCGTCTGCAGCCGGCCGGTCAGGCGCAACAACTCGCTTTCCGCATCACTGACCGCCTGCCGGGCGGTCATCACCTCCAGGCGGGAACTGAGCCCTTTATCATACCCGTTTCTGGTAACGGTCCATTTGTCCAGCAACAACCTGAGACGACGGTTGATGGCGCGCTGTTGATCCTTGAGATTGTCGATTTCCACCCGGCTCCGCGACGCCTGCACCAGCAATACCCGGCGTTGACTCTCCCAAGCCGCCCGTTGCGCCTCCAACAGTTTGCTCTGTCCGGCCTGGAACTGGACATATTCCCCGGCGATGGCGCTGAAGTCGGGGGGACGATCCTCCAGCAAGGCCTGCAAACGGGCCTGTTGGGCCAGCAAGGTGGCCCGGGCGGCGCGCATCTGGTTCAACTCCGAAACCACCGCTTCCGGGGCCAGGGTGGCCAGGAGTTGATTTTTATTGACCACCTGTCCTTTGGAAACATGCAATTTATGGATGATCCCCCCTTCCAGATGTTGAATTTTTTGTACCGGACTGGAAGGGATCACCTCTCCGGAGGTGGCGGCCATCTCGTCGATGGTGGAAAACCAGGCCCAGGTGAAAAAGAAGATCACCACCAGGGAGACCAGAAACATCGACATGCGCACCAGATCGGAAAGCCCGGACTCTTCCAACACCACCGATTGCGCCAGGTAGCGGTTCTGCTTTTTACCCTGTTTGAGGGTTTCCAGGATTTCCGTTTCCGGCTTGAGCAGGTTTTGCAAGGATTCGGGACCGGTGATTTTTTTCCCCACCTCCGGTTTTTTCTCCGGCGGAGCCGGTGCAATCGGCGCCTTCCCGAATTTTTGGCCCTCTTTTCCTGTCACCGGGGGTGGTTGGGGCGCTGGTTTCTCCGGAACCCCGCGAGCCTTTTTGACCACCGGTTTCTCCGGGACCCCGGGGGCCTTTTTGACCACCGGCTCGGGCTGAGGGACCGGTTTTTCCGGGGCCTTTACAGCCTTTTGGGCCACTGGTTCCGGTAGAGGTGCCGGTTTTTCCGGGCTTCCGGGAGCCATTTTGGCCGTCGTTTTCGGCTGAGGCGCCGGTTTCTCCGTGACCCCGGGGGTCTTTTTGACCATCGGTTCGGGCTGAGGGTCCGGTTTTTTTGCGGCTGCAGGGGGTGGCTCATCCGGCGGTTTTGGTGCCTGGATGGCCCGTTCAACGGCCGCCGGCGTTTTTTTGACCGGTTCCGCCCCGTCGGCCAGCGGTTTTTTGCTGAGTTCGGGCTTTTTGTCAACCTCGGGGATCGCCGGAGGGGTCGGTTTTTTCACCCCGGCAAGGGGTTCAACGAGGTCCGCCGGCATGCCCGCGGTTGCTTTCCGGGGTTTTTTGCCCAGTTTCATCAACATTTTAACCGGCTTTTTCCCAGCGGCTGCCGCCGGTTTTCCTTCCGTGGCCGTCCCGGTTGCCGGTTGCCGGGGGACCCGTTCTGCCATCAGGCCGGGTTTGGACACATGACCTTTGGCAGTGGTAGCGGCAGCGGTCCGTTTTATCGGCACTTTTCGCACCGGCCGTTTGAGCGGTGGTTTTTTCCGGACCACCGGGGTCGGGGGGACCACCGGTTGCGGAACGGTGGTTTCCGTCGCCACCGGTTTGCCGATACCCAGGGAAAACTTTCTCGCCGGTCTTTTTTTCCGGGCCTTGACCGGCCCGTTTCGTTCCCCCGCCCCTTCCAGAATTGGGCTCTCTGCCGTTGTTCGGCCGTTTTCCGCCTGTGGCAAAGGGGGGGATCCGTTGGCCTTGCCGATGGCCGACGGGGCGGTTTTTTCAGGAGGGGTTCCCCGTCCTTGGCCATTTCCCTTCGACTTTCTGCCGGCGCGGATGGAAAGGGCCGGTTTGTGGGCGTCGTTGCCCGCCGCCGTTTTTTTGGCGGAGCCGGTGGGCGCATCGATGATGGGGGTTTCCTCGCTCACACCAGATCCTTCGGAATTTTGGGCAGTACTTCCGCCGTCGGTCCGGCCAGACGCAGATAGCCGTGATCCATGAACAACACCTGATCGGCCAACCGCACATGGCTGGGACGGTGGGTGACGATAAAGATGGTCCGCTGTCCCCGCAATTGTTGGACCATGCGTACGAAAGCCTGATCCCCCTCCCAGTCCAAAGTGTTGGCCGGTTCATCGAACAGCATGATTTTCGAGGGTTTCAGATAGGCCCTGGCCAGGGAGAGTTTTTGCACCATGCTGGAGGGCATCTGTGCCGATTTCTGGTCACCGATGCGGGTCCAGAATTTTTGCGGCAGGGCCATGATCTCCTCATAGACATCCGCCTGCCGGCAGGCCCGTTCCAACTCCTCGTCGGAGGCGGTGGCATGGGCCAGGCGCAAATTTTGCGCGATGGTGCCATGATAGAGATTGCAGGTTTGCGGGACATAGGCGACGGCGTGGCGCAATTCGATGATGTTCATCTGTCGGATGTCCAGTCCATCGATGCGGATGCTGCCGGCCTGGGGGGTGTAGAGACCGGCGATCAGTTTGACGATGGTCGATTTGCCGGAACCGTTGCGGCCGATGACCGCCACCACCTCGCCGGGTTTGATGTCGAAGGTGACCCCCATCAATGCCGGTTCCGCCTCCGGCACGTAGCGAATGCTGACCCGGATGAAGGAGACGAATCCGTCGAAGGTTTTCAAGGGTTCGATGGTGCTGTGTTCCGGTCGTTCCGGGACCACGTTCATCAAGCTGTCGATCTGACTGACGCTGGAACGCACCTGTTCGAGGCGGGTCATGGCGACGAAGGCGCTCTGCATCGGCGTGAGCACCCGCCACACCAGGATCATCGAGGCCACCAGGCCACCGGTGCTCATCTCCCCGTCCAACACCCGGAACACCCCGGCGGCGATGGTGGCGATGCCGGAGCCGACGATGAGAATGTGCGACAGGCTGCCGACGGCGGTATTGATCAGGGCGGTCCTGAAATTGGCCATGGCCGATTTGGCCGACAGTTGCCGGAACCGTTCCAGCCAGATGTTTTCGACCCCGCAATATTTCAGGGCCCGCACCTTGCTGAGGGATTCGACCACGAACTCCTGTTTGCGGGCGGCGGCGCGGCGGCTGTTGGCCTCTTCGCGGGCGACGATGGGCATCATCACCGCCCAGATGACCCCGAACAGCAGCATGGTACCCATGGGGATCAGGGCCAGGGAGCCGCCGAGAAAGGCGATGACGGAAAAAAAGACGATGGTGAAGGGCATTTCGAAAAAAACCATCATCAACGGTCCGGTAAAAAATTCCCGGACCGAGTCGAAATCCTTGATGCGCGCCACCTGGGAGCCGATGGGCGCCCGTTCGGTAAAACTGGGGGTCAGGGAGAGAATGCGCAAAAAGATGGCGTTGCTGACGATGCTGTCCATGCGGGTGCCGACATACATCAACATTTTCGACCGGAATTTGCGCAATATCCAGTCGAAAAACATCACCCCGCCGATGCCGATCAGCAGATGGGTCAGGGTGGTGATGGATTGACTGCCCACCACGCGGTCGTAGACCGACATGACGAACAACGGCGTGGCAACCTGCAGGACGGTGATGAAAAAAGTCACCAGCATGATGTAGATAATGATGCGGCGAAACCGGTCGGATACCATGCGGAACCAACCGATGCGATTCTGGGTGGAGGTCAACTCCTCCAGGTCCAACAGTTCAAAAAAATAGGCGCTGCCCTTGAGCGAGGCCATGGGCAACCGCTCGACCCGTTTGGTTTCACCGTTGAACACGATCAACGAGTCACGCGATCTTTTCAGCAGCACCATCGCTCCTTTGCGGTCGGGAACGAACAGGCAGGGCAGCAGACGCGGATCGATCTCCAACACATCGAACCGCCCCAGCCGGCTGTTGTAGGAGATGTTGGCCATCATGTTGCGCAGGCCGGTGATGTCCAGGGTTTCAGCGAAATGGGGCAGGGCTTCGGCGATATGGCGCAGATCGCCGCGATAACCCAGGGCCATGAGCAGGGGCATCATGCAGGCGCCGAAATCGGACATGTGGCTGAACTCCTCCAACAGTCCGGTGGCCTGCTGTTTCGTTTTCAGGGCTTGTCCGATTTCGGCCAACTCCGGGTCGGCCAGGGCGGCGATATCGTTCATGGCGCCCCCGTGGAAGCGACCGGCGCGGCGGCAGCCGGTTTCATCAACGGGCCGGGAGGAGTGGCCGTCGTAGCCGGTTTGGCCGCGGGAGGCGGTTTCGGGTCCCGGGGCGGTTTGGGACGCACGGTGCCATCCTTCAGTTCAAAAACCCGATCGGCCAGTTTGACCAGGGAGGGACGATGGGTGACCATGATCAGGGTCGATTGGCCGTGCAAACCTTCCAGGAAATTTTTCAATTTTTCATCGCCGCTGCCATCGATGGCGGTGTTGGCCTCGTCGAACAGGACGATACGGGGGTTGGTGACCAGGGCCCGGGCGATGGTGATGCGCTGTTTGATGCCCCGGGGAATCGATTCGTCGGCGCCGTCGTCGATGAGGGTTTCATAACCCTTGGGCAGTTTGGAGATGAAATCCTCCAACTCCAGACGGTTGGCGGTCTCCACGGCGGCGTCGGCATACTCCTCGCGGAACATGTGGATGTTTTCCATGATCGTGCCCCGGAACAACATGCCGACCTGGGGCAGATAGGCGACGCTGGAACGGAGGCTGTGGGGATCGTGGGTGGCCAGATCGGCGCCGTCGATCAACACCTGTCCTTCGCTGGGTTGCAGCGCGCCCATCATCAACCACAGCAAGGAGGTTTTGCCACTGCCGTTGCCGCCGGAAATGGCCACGGTCTCTCCGGGTTTCACGGTCAGGTTGACATCCTTGAGGATCGGCTCCAGATCGGGCGAGTAGCGGAAGGTGACATTGCGCATCTCCAGATGCCCCTCCACCCTCTCCACCCCGGGTTTGCCGGTGCTGGTCTCCTTGGGCAGGGCGAAGATGGCGTTGAGCCGCTCCCGGGCGATGCGGATGGTTTGAAACCGGGCCCAGATGCCCACCGCTTTCTGCAAAGGTTGGATGGACCGGCCCGACAACATGGTGCAGGCCGCCAGACCACCGACGGTCAACTCCTGGTTGATGACCAGCAGGCTGCCGAAGGTCACCACGCCGACCATGGAAAGTTGGGAGAAAAAGGCGCCGATGTTCTGGGCGTCCGCCCCCTGCAATCCCACCTCCCGCGCCCCCTTGGCGCAGGCCTCCTGCAACCGTTCATAGCGCCGCAGCATCATCGCCTCCATGGCCATGGCCTTGACCGAGTGGATGCCGCCGAGGACCTCGATGATGAAGTTGACCCGCCGATCATCCGAGACCATGCGGTTTTTCACCGCCTTGTGGAGTTGGGAACCGATATACCAGACGAACAGCACGAACAGGATGAACATGGAAATGGGAATCAAGACCAGGGTGCCGGCCAGATGGTGGATCAAACCGAGGAACACCAGGACGAACGGCAGGTCGAGGATGACCAGGACCGCCTGGCCGGAGTAAAAATCCTTGAGAATGTTCAATGAGTTGAGACGTTCCAGGTGGACACCGGAACCCTCGCGCTCAAATTCTCCCAGGTTGGTGGTCAACAACCGTTCCATGGCGCCGCAGGCGGCCATGTGTTCAAAACGGGCGCCGATCCAGCTGCCGATGTAGGAGCGCCCGAAACGAAAGATCGACTCCAACAACAACGCCACCACCACCCCGAGGATCAACAGGCTCAGGGTGCTGACCGCCTGGAATTGCAAAATGCGGTCATAGACCTGCAACAGCGTCAAGGGTAGGGCCAGGGAGAGCACGTTGATCATCAACGAGATCAGGAACAGATCCCCCATGGATGACGCCACCACGGAAAACGGCGTCAGGCGTTCCGGCCAACCCTCTTCGGAAAAAAATGAATCTTTACGGTACAAGACGCTCAACACCCGATTTCGATTCGGTCCCGGGACCCGCCCCGGAACCAACCCTGTCATTGTATTCAAGATACAAGCCAATTACATGAAATTGGTGTAATTGCCCGATTTTCCGATCCATTTCACCCGGCGAAGGCGGAAAAAAATGCCCCTTCCGGGCAGGGTCTGCCGTCTGGCGACCCGTTTCAATTATGACAGGCACGCATTTTGCTTTCCACTTTTACCACTGTTTTTGTGTCTTTTTCCCGGATTGGAGCGGGATCGACCGGATGATGAGCCGTTTGACCGACAGGGAGGTTTGATGCATTTTCGACGTTCCTCCCCATTTCGTTTGTATCTGCCGATCTGTCTCGGGTTCGGGCTCTACCCTCATGCCGATCTCCAGGCGCAAACCCTGCACGAGGCGGTGTCCCAGGCCATTCGCGGCAACCAGCGGGGATTTTCCGCCCCCTCGGTCCTCTCCAACCGCAAAGGCCGGCTGCGCATCGAAAAGGAGTATTACCG
>CAYFNE010000103.1:0-18270 GCA_964344355.1 uncultured Magnetococcales bacterium | reverse complement strand
CGATCTTCCTGTTCACCGGTATTCAGGAAGCCCAGGCCTGGTCGCGGCGTCCGCCCAGCCGTCCAGCAGCGAAAGTGGTCAACAAGGCCCCGATCGCCGCCTTTTCGGTCTCCCCCGGTTCCAGCTCCGGCGCCCCGTTCCAGGTCACGTTGAACGCCGACGCTTCCAAGGATGAGGATGGCCGGATCGTCCAGTACAAATGGACGCTCAATGGCCGCAACGCCGGCACCTTCAGGTCTTCCAAGCCCTGGTATCGTTGGCGCCGCGGTTGGTGGCGCTGGTACAAGCAATATTACCATCCGTCCATCAAAATATCCCAAGTGGGAGAAAACACCATCTCCCTCACCGTCAAGGACGACAAAGGCCGGATTGGCAGCGCCACGCGCAAGATCGCGTTGAAAAACCAAAGACCGGTGGCCATGGCCGAATCCTCTACCAAGAACGGCAAGCCGATTTTCCTGGTCGGAGATGAAATCACCCTGGACGGCAGCAAGTCCTATGATCCGGACAGCAACGGTTCGGTGACCAAATATGACTGGGAAGTCAAGCTGCTGGACGCCAAGGGCAAGACCATCGAAAAGAAAAACCTGTCCGGTGTCAAACCGACGTTGACCGGTTCAACCGCCGGCATGTACTCCATTTTCCTGACGGTGACCGACAATCTGGGCCAGGAGAGCCCCTCCAACCCGCTGTTCCTGGCCGTCTCTCCAAAAACCGACCAACGGCCCATCGTTTTTGTTCATGGCAAGTCGACGGAAACCAAACAAAAAGACGGTTTCGTCGATGAAATCATCGAAGGTTTCTGGTTCAACATGATCGGCAAGCTCGAACAGGCGACCAGGGACGGGGTTTTCAATGCCGATCTGAGCTTGAAACGAAACCTGAAAAATTGTGGTCTCGCCTATGAACGGGGGCTGCTCTCCCCGGACAAGGCCTTCACCCCCTGGGATCAGGTCGGTTCCCTGTCCAAGGACTGCCTGTTCGCCGCCGCTTTCTATCGGGCCTCCCCGGGAGAAAAGGCCGGTTCAACCGCCGGTCACATCGGTTCCGGAAATTTCCTGAGCGTTCAGGGGGATTACCACACCCACAACGGCGTGGCCCGGGTCTCCTACGGTCAACGCCTGGCCGCCATCGTCAGCCGTATCCTGGAAAAAACCACAGCGGACCAGGTCGACATGGTGGCTCACAGCATGGGTGGACTGGTGGCGCGGGCCTATGTCAACTGGTATGACGAACCGAATGGAGAAGGCACCAGCGTCAACAAGCTCATCACCGTCGGCACCCCCAACCATGGCGTGCCGACCGAATTGATCGACATGATCAAACATGAGGATTTGGCCTGGATGCGCACCGGCGAACTGCTCGAGTTGAGCAAGGCCAAGGCGTTCGAAGGCAACCGTTCCTTCGCCGAACTGATCAACGATACCCGCAACGCCAACGTCCGTTATGGCACCATCGCCGGGGACTATAACGTCTGGGACGGCGTGGAGACGGTCAAACACATCCAACACGACTCCTGGGACGGTCTGGTGCAGGTCGTCGATGTGAACCTGGAAAGCGCCGAATTCAACATGATTCAGCACGGCGCCCACGGCAAATTCAACTACAAGGAGAAAATCGGCGGCCTGGAACGGTTGTTGGCCATGTTGTTCCTGCGTATCGATCCCGCCTGGTTCGTCAAGGATATTCAGGTGGACGCCTTCTCCATTGCCGACTCCGAATGCACCAAAGGCGCCATCCTGAGCTGGCTCATCGAAGACAAAGTGCGCAAAAATGGCTCATTCGATGCGACGAGCACCGCCGGTTTCTACGACAACGGCAATGGCAAGTTGGCCTTCGAGTCCCAGGCCGATGAAAACGCCGTCTGCTATCAGGTGGAGTTCCACAACGGTCTGTTCTCCCAAAACCGTTTTGTCGATGATTACCACATCACCAAATCCGGACTGCAAAAACTGTTCTGGAACCTGGATGAAACGAACGAATACAGCGATGACGTGCAGGTCAGGGCCTTCGACATGAACGGTTACATCTATCGGCAAAATCACCGAAAATGAGGATGGCCCCTGGTGGGCGCCGGCAACGGCGTCCGCTGTGAAACGGAGCAGAACGACACATTTTTCTCAATGAACCGGTGCGGACGGGCAACAGGAACCTCCGCACCGGTTTTTTGCCTTCCACGGTGTTGCAGATGGCTCATCAGTGCCATTTTCCCCCGGGTGGCGGGCCGGGGACGGGGAGTGGTGGCATGTGGGGTGTTCAAAATCGTTTGCTCCGCTCCGGGACACCGACGGCGGCGTCCGGATGGCGGCAGGGAATCCGTTATCTCCGAATGACCCTGTTTTTGCTGTCGGCCGCCTTCGGTGTCTGTTCCCAGTCCATGGCCGTTGCCGCCCCCCTGCCCCGCAACGGTCCGGCGGTGGCGACGACGGTGGCGGTACGTGGAGGGGCCGACCTCCGTTTCGACGGTGGTGATGACATCACCCCCCTGGTCAAGGATCAAAGTCTGCTCGCCGGCGACCGCATCACCACCCATGCCCGATCGCGCGCGGCGATCCTGTTCAACGACCGGACCCGGGTCAAGATCAACGAAAATGCCACCCTGACCATCGCCAAACCGAAAAAAAACCCAGCGGGACTGGGCAAGCGCATTCTCAATCTGTTCCGGGGCGAGGTCTGGTCCCGGTTCAAAGGGACCACCACCGACTCCCTGGAGATCCATTCACCGGTGGCCATCGCCGCCATCCAGGGCACCGACTGGTTCCTGCGCGTCGATCCGGTCAGCGGTCGGACCATGCTGGTGGTCCACTCCGGGCGGGTGCAATTGAGCAATGCCCGGGGTTCGGTGGAGGTTGGCCGCAATGAGGCGGCGGTGGCGGAAAAAGATCGCCAACCGAGCAAAATTCGCCTGGTCAACCCCCGGGAAGGGACGCAATGGGTCCAGTTCAGTTCGGAAACCCTGCGTTTTTTCACGTTTTATCGACCGGACGCCGAGGCGTTGCGTCAACGACTCGTTCATCTGGAAACGACGCCAGCCAAGGAAAGAACCCGGCGGATGGCCCTGGAACGGGGTCGGTTATTACATGATCTTGGACGATTGGAAGAGAGTTCGGCGCAATTTCAAACCCTGCATGAACGATCCGCCGATGCCGGCTCCCGAATCGGCCTGGCCTTGATCCATTTGCACAAGGGCGACTGGCCAACGGCCCGTAAATTGCTGTCGCCCCTCCCCGTCGACCTCCCATCGGCGCCGTTCCAGGTGTTGCGGGCATTGCTGGCAGCCCATGACAACCGGTTGCACGAGGCGGAAACCACGTTGAGCCGGGCGCGCATCACCACCGGTGATCCGGTCCTGGTCCAGGCGGCGCGGTTATACCTGCTGCTGTTGCGGGGCGCCTTCGAGAAGATCGAAACCCGCACCCCCGCACTGCTGAACCGTTTTGCCGATGATCCCCGACTGGCCACCCTGTTGTTCGAAACGCACCTGTTGACCGATCGCACCGGCGACGCCGAGACGTTGAGCCGGCGTGTTGTCGAACGTTGGCCCAACACCGCCCTGGCCCATTTCGACCGCGCCTGGTTTTCCCAACGGGTACAAGGCCGGGATCAACCGGCGCTGGCCGCCTATGACCGGGGATTGCGCCTCTCTCCGGAAAACCCGACCCTGCTCACCGCCCAGGGCAACCTGTTGCGGCGCATGGGCCTTTATCACCAAGCCCTGAAACGGTTCCGCACCCTGTTGCAACGGGGATATCAGGGGGGCACGGTCCTGTATCATTACGCCCTGCTGGCCAGTCAAACCGATGAGGACCTCCAGGCCCGTCAACTGTTCACCCGGGCACGGACGGCGGAGGGGCGACTGCAATCCCTGGCCGGAGAAGGTATCGCCCTGTTGAAACTGGGAGAACCCGAAAAGGCCCTGGACTCCTTGTTGCGGGCGACGATGATGGCGCCGGACAATGCCGAAAACCATATCCATCTGGCCATCGCCCACTATCAACTGGGCCAAACCGATGCCGCCCTGGACGCCCTGGACGAAGCGGCCCGCGCCGATCCCCGCGATTCCACCCCCTATATCATCCAATCGATGATTTTCAACGATCTGTATGAACCCTACAAGGCCATCCAGGCAGCGCGAAAGGCGGAGGAACGACTGCCCTATCGAAAAAAAGGCGCCCTGGATCTGCTCAAGGCGACCAAGAACGGCATGGCCAACGTCGCCTCGTCGCTCAGTTCCCTGGGGCTCGATTTTTGGAGTTTCAAAAAATCGATGGATATCCTGCGCCTGGACCCCTATGATCCCAACGCCCATCTGTTCCCCGGGGTGGTGCATACCAATCTCGGCAATGTCCTGACCGCCCAGGGGGAATATGCCCAGGGGGCGATCATGGACCCATCGGTGCTGGTGGAGAGCAACCGTGACGGCACCATCCTCAAAAAACCCGATCACTATCAAACGGTCAAACTGCGCCTCGGCACCGAGACCAACCAGGTGGCCAATCAGGAGACGGTCAAGCTCAGTGGTTTTTTCGCCGATCCGGCGCGGTTGGATTATCTGGCCCAATTCAAGCGCAGTGAGGATCTCTCCTGGCCGGGAGAAAATGACGGCCTGTTCAATCTCAAGGAGACCGGAGAGCGCGATGGCGAGGATTTCGCCCTGTTGCTGGGATGGCATCCAGCCTATCACACCGATCTGTACGGCCGGTTCATCCATCAGGATCATGATTTCCTTCTCAGCCGTTATGAGAACAAATTTTCCCGGCCCTATCTCTACTTTTCCGATGATGTCGATCAGGAGAGCCGCTATCGGCATTATGAACTGGGCTACCATCGGCGTTTCAGCCCCTCCTCCCACCTGCTGATCCGGCCCTATCGGCTGACCTATGCCCTCCAGGGCCGTTCAGCGGGCGATCTGGACCCCTTCGGCCTCCACACCACCCTGTTGCCGGCGCCGCTGGCGGCACTCGATCCCGGCTTGACCGTGGATTCAAAATTGGAAGTCGATGAGCGAGGCTTTCAGGTCAAACAATTTTTCGATTTCGGCGCTCATCGTCTCTCCTTTGGCGCCGAACATCTGCAACGCCGTTTTGACATCGAAGAACGGGCGGTTTTGCAACTGCCCGCCATACCCGGGCTCGATCCAACCCTGGTCGACCAACAAGTGACGTTGAACCAACGGGCCTGGAACATCCATTTTCGCGATGGCTGGCAAATCGGGGACGATCTGTTCCTGGACCTGGGCGCCGCCCTGCAACACAACTTCGTCGATACCGTTCTCGAAGACCGCGCCTTCCACTGGAGCCCGCGCCTCGGCGCCGAATATAACCTTTCAAAACGGGATACCCTGCGGCTGGCTTGGCAGGAACACCGGTTTCCCCGCGATCTACCGGTCACCAGCCAACCGGCGGGCGTCGGCCTGGTCGATATCAGCGATGTCGCCTTCCGGCCCGGGGTCGGCCAGTTGGAAACCTCCGATGTGGCCGGCATCCCCTATTATGAACATGCCGCTTTCGGCATCACCCCCAAGGTGGAAGAGTTGCGTTTCCGCTGGGAACGGGAGTGGTCGCCACATTTTTTCCACGCTTCGGAGATCGGCCGGCAACGGGTGCGCAACGTCGGCAACTTCATGATGTTGTGGAATTCATTCAACTGGATCGTCCACCCCCGGGTCGGCACCCAGTTCACCCATATGAAACTGTTCGACCTGGAGTATGCCGCCAACCCCTACGAGATGGACCTGCTGTCCCGGGATTCGACGCGGATGAAGGTGATCTTCGTCCATCCGTCCCACCTGCGCTTGACCTTCTGGCATGAATACCATGCCGGCAAACCCGGTCAATATGACACCATCGACGATCTGAACGGTCATCATCGTCTCAATGCCATGCTGAACTGGGAAAGCGAAGACAAACGGTATGGGATCGATCTGTTCTGGTTCAACATGCTGCGGGACCGGGAACTGTTGCCGGGATTGCCCCACGACGATGCGTTCGCCTATGTCAATCTGGAGTTGAGACTGTAAAAAAACCGTCGTCCCCCCTATTTGTCGGTCATCCGCCACACCCCGTCCCAGTCGGGCTCCGGGGGGTGTTGTTTCAATTGCGAACAGCGTTGCAAATAGAGACGGCTGGGACCATCGTCGCCGTGTTTTTGCAACAGTTCTCCGAAAATGGTCCCGGCTTCGTCCCATCGTTGTTGCCGATAGGCGGTCAATCCACGGTGAAAGGTGTCGATCAACTGGTGCAAGCCGGCATCGGCGCTTTTTTCGGCCATCAGTTCGTGGATCACCGTGAAGCTCTCCTTGCCCTTGACCCGTACCCGGTCCAGTTCCCGGGTGATGAAACCAGCGCCGATCAACTCGCGAACGCTGTCGCTGATGACGATCACCACGCCATAGACCTTGGACAGACCTTCCAGGCGCGCCGCCAGATTGACCGCATCGCCGATGACCGTGTAATCGAACCGTTTGCGGGAACCGATGTTGCCCACCACCATCTCACCACAGTTCAAGCCGATACCGATGCCGATGCCATCGAAACCGAGGGCGGCCAGTTGCGGTCGCCAACGGTCATCGACCGTCTTCAGGGCCCCTTTCATGGCCAATGCCGCCCGGCAGGCCAGTTCGGGATGGTTGGGCCGGGGCAGGGGCGCGCCGAACAGGGCCATGATGGCATCGCCGATATATTTGTCGATGATCCCCTGATGTTGGTGGATCCGTTCGGTCATGATGTCCAGATAGTCATTCAGAAAATCAACCAACATCTCCGGCTGTTCGAACCGTTCCGACAAGGTGGTGAACCCCCGGATATCGGAAAAGAGGATGGTCAACCGTTTTTTGCGTCCCCCCAACGCCCGGGCCTCGGGATTGTTCAACACCTCCCCGACCAGGTCTTCCGGCAGATAGCGAACGAAAGCCTGCTTGATGCGCTGTTTCTGCCGAACATTGTGAAAATAACTGACCCCACCCCACCAGAGACTGGCGGTGGCGATGACGGCGGCGGGCACGATGCCGTCGAATATCCGGTTCCAGTGCTGAAACAGGAACAGGGAAACGGCCAGAAAACCGAGGATGAAAATCCCGGACAGGCCATACAGGGCCAATGGCCGATCTGCCATCCGGTACACGGTCAGCAAGGCCAGCAGGGTCACCAGAAAAGGCACCGGATACAGGGGTTCAACGGTGAGCATACGGCCATTCAGGAGATTGTCGATGATGTTGGCGTGGATTTCGACGCCATGCATCAACTGCCGGCTGGCACGAAAATAGGGGGTGGGCAGGGCATCGACGGTTTTTTGCATGGTCACCGCCGCCTTGGCGGCGTGGCCGACCAGGACGATACGGTCCCGGAAAAAGTTTGGCGGCAGATAGTCATCCGGCGCCAGGGCCTGATAAAAGGAGACGGTCGGATAGCTGCCGGCCGGACCGGTGAAACGGATGCGGAAACGGGAGGGATGGGCCACCGGGCCGTCAGCCGACCGCTCCTCGACCCGGGAAACGGCAGCGAAGGCGAGACCGGGCCGGTCGAACACCCGGAGGAACCCTTCCCGAATGACGCCATCCATGGCCGGGAACAGATTGGCCGAAGCGACCATTCGCGCCGCTTCGGCCAGCTGTGCCGTCGGCTCGATGGCCAGGTTCTGGACAAAGTTTTTCCGCTCGACCCGAGTCGTGGCGCTGGCCAGAATGACATTGCCGGCCCGGCGAATAGCCGTGGCCAACCGCCGGTCCTGTTCGGGATCCGCGGCTGGATTGACGAACAGGACGTCGAAAAGGACAATGGCGGCCCCGGCCCGGTGCAAGGCCTCGATCAGATCGGCATGAAAGGAACGCGGCCAGGGCCAGGGCCGGCCCAACTCCTTGAAGGAAGGGTCATCGATGGCGACGATGACCACTTCCGCCGCCGGCTCGACGGGACCCGATGCCAAATGGAGAAGATCGTGGGCGTACAGACGAATCGACTCCCCCAGCGGGGTGGCCAACAACACCATCGACACCAGGCCCGGCAGCAACAGCGCACCGATGAAACCATTCGCAATACGGCTTTTCATATTGAAAACCGGCCTGTTCGGGGCAAAATGATCGGTCCGGACCGTTTCATGACAGGGATTGAATATAAGTTCCATTACGGCAATATTAAAGGGACCACCATTCCGGTGTTCTCCTCGATGGTTTCAGCTTCAATCCAGTAGGATCTCTGAAACCCGACCCAGTCCAACGAACAACCCGAACAATTGTTATCGGTATGGTGTTTTTTTTCAGTGAATCAAAACGGTTCCACGGGTTGATCGCCTGCGGAGCCGGTTTTGCCGCCACCCTGGGGTTCGCGCCACATCATTGGTTGCTGTTTTTTTTCCCATCGCTGGCCCTCTTTCTGTGGAGCATCGATCGACCGGACGGAAGGGACCGTTTCTTGAACGGCTATCTGTTCGGCGTCGGCCATTTTTCATTCGGGTTGAAATGGCTGTTCACCACCTTGCACACCCACAGTGGTGTATCCCCGGCCGGCGCCCTGTTCATTCTGTTGTCGGTGACGGCGATCCTCTCCCTGTATCCGGCCCTGTTCGCCTATTTTTTACCCCGATTGGCCAGAGGCAACCCCTTGTTGACGCCCATTGCCGCCGCCACCCTGTGGCCGGCCGGCGAATGGTTGCGCGCCAACCTGTTGAGCGGTTTCGCCTGGAATCCCTTCGGGCAGATATGGATCGATTTTCCGGCCCTGTCCCAGTTGGCGCAACTGGGAGGGGTTTATCTATTGTCCGGCTTGGCGATGCTCCCCGGGGCGGCGTTGGCGGCGGTATTGAAAAAAAACAGCAGCCGCTCCCAGCGCTCCTTCCACCTGGGAACCCTTCTCCTGTTTTTCGCCGCCGCCCAGGGTTATGGCGATCATCTTCTCGACCGACCGGAACCGGTCCAAAAAACCACCCTCAAAGTGGCCCTGGTGCAGGCCAACATTCCCCAGGAGTCGAAATGGGAACCGGCGTTCCGGGAGCCGACCCGGAAAATCTATCAAAGACTGGTTGATTCCATTTCGGAGCCGGTCGATTTGATCATCTGGCCGGAGACGGCGTTGCCATTCATGTTGCAGGATGAACCGGAGGCGTGGCGGCAACTTTCGGCACTGGTTGAACGATCCGGCGCACCGATCCTGACCGGTATGTGGACCCATCAAACCGATGAGGGAGGAATATCCTATTACAACAGTCTGGTATTGGTGAACCCGGATGGACCGGACCTGGCGGGCCGCTATGACAAACGGCACCTGGTACCATTGGCGGAGTATATCCCTTTTTCCGGTTTATTCCCGGAAACGGCCCACAAACTGACCCATGGCCTGGAAGATTTTTCGCCCGGCCCGGGACCGAAGTTGATCTCCACCGCCCGTGGCGGGCTGGGACCGATCATCTGTTACGAGGCCATTTTTCCGGATCAGGTCCGGGCGTTGGCGGCCCTGGCGCCGGGCTGGCTGGTCAATGCCACCAACGATGGATGGTTTTCCGGCGATGCCAAACGGCAACACCTGCAAATGGCGCGCATGCGCGCCATCGAAAACCGTCTGCCGCTCATCCGTGTCGCCAACACCGGCATATCCGCCGTCTTCAACGCCAAAGGGGCGCCTTTGGCAACCATCGATGCCAATGTACGCGGCGTGCAGATCGTCACCATCCAGGCCGGACCCGGCAACAGCCCCTTCCAAAGGGTGGGCGCCTCCTGGATTGGGATGATGATGTTGCTGATCCCGTCGTCGGCCGCTCTCCTCAACGTTCTCACCCGGTCGGGCAAGGGCGGGGCAACGGCCCGTTCCAGCGGTCATTCCCCTCATCGATGACGGCGGCCTCAAAAGACGCTTTTCCCTTCCAGGCTGAAACGGTCATAAAAAAAATCCAACACCAGGTGCAACCGCCGTATCTCCGTCTCCCCCATTTTGTGCGGATCACTCAAACCATCCAACTCCAAGCGTGCCAGACACTCCTCATACAGCAACGGAAGGGTTTTCAACTGTTTTAATCGTGCCAGAGCCGATACGGCATTGCCATTCATGGTGAACTCCCCGGTATGATACCGTTTTTCTTTTGAGTGACATTTATCGTCAATGCCCGTTGTTGGGCTTATTGAAAGCAGATCAACTTTTATGCCAACGACACAAGATAATATTTTCAACATTACTTTCAAATAGTTATGCCACACGACCCATATACGGAACCCCGTTCCGTTCCCCTCCCCGAGCACCGACCGGTCAATATGTGTCCGTCCGACCGGCACATATTGCCAAGCCCCGGTGACCCGTCGTCATACCGACACCACCGACGTCGGTCCAAAACCCCGCCAGCCCTTGCCGGCACTGGGTTTTGATAGTCACAAAATGTACGGGCATGAAATTTGCTTCTATTATGATCAAGGCGTTTTCAGCCGATAAGAGTTCCATAGGGCGCCACACTGAGCCCGCATCGTCCCAAGCGTTGGACGGCAATCAAGATCGGTTTCCGAACTCGATGCCGCGATACCGGGAGAGACGGATACAGGCCGGTGACCCGCAGGAGAATCGGCGGAAGAAACCCGAAATCGGTGGACCGCGCTCGACATGGTGACCCTTCATCCCCATGTCGAACCGGCGCCCGTGCAGCCCGGACCAATAACCGCGGCTACGGTCGGGCGGGACGCGGCCACTGTCCGACCCGGCCCTGGTGGCCTACCGGTTCCGCTTCCCCAACGGCCGGCTTCCCCCCCCCACCGTTTCATCGTGGACCGATCGCCCCTGCCCAAATGCCGGCAACGACATTCACCGTTCTTTACTTACGTCAATGGTCACATCAACGGGCGACAAAGGGGTTCGTTTGCCCTATAATGCGTGATTTTATAAAACAACCACCGCATTTCAGGGGAAACCACACCATGTATCGCTTTGGACGTTTTTTGATCGCCATCGGGGTCCTGGTCGCCGTCCTGTCGACATCCGCTGCCGCACGAGCCGGCGATGTCCTCAAAATCGGCGTCGCCGGACCCTTTTCCGGGGCCTATGCCGCCTTTGGTGAACAGTTGTGGCGCGGGGCCGAACAGGCGGCCAAGGATATCAACGCCGCCGGCGGCATCAACGGCAAACGGGTGCAACTGGTCAAGGGCGATGACGCCTGTGAACCCAAGCAGGCCGTGGCCGTCGCCAATCGCCTGGCGGACTTCGAAGAGGTCTCGGCGGTGGTCGGCCATTTTTGCTCCTCCTCGACCATGCCCGCCTCGGAGATCTATGCCGACGCCAGCATCCTGATGATCACCCCCGCTTCCACCAACCCCATGGTCACCGAACGCGGTCTGCCGACGGTGTTCCGCACCTGTGGCCGCGATGATCAGCAAGGAGTGGTCGGCGCCAACTTCGTGCTCGATCAACTCAAATCGCAACGGGTGGCGATCCTCCACGACAAGGATACCTATGGTCAGGGTTTGGCCAACGCCATGCGTGACCGGTTGCACCAACTCGGCAAGAAAGAGGTCCTCTATGAAGGATTGACCCGGGGCGAAAAGGATTTCAACGCCCTGGTCACCAAATTGAAATCGGTCCGCGCCGACGCGGTTTATTTCGGCGGTCTGCACGGTGAGGCCGGCCCCCTGGTGCGGCAGATGCGCGAACAGGGTTTGCAGGCACCGTTGATCTCCGGTGATGGCATCGTCTCCGAAGAGTTCGTGGTCGCCGCCGGCGGTCCCAAATATGCCGAGGGGGTCTACATGACCTTCGGCGCCGATCCCCGCAACATCCCCAGCGGCGAACAGGTGGTGGATACCTTCCGCAAAAACGGCTATGAACCCGAGGGCTACACCCTTTATGCCTATGCCACCATGCAATCCATCGCCGCCGCCATGAAATCGACCAACAGCGACGACGGCGAAAAGCTGGCCAAATGGTTGCACGGCAACGAAACCGCCACCGTCATGGGACCCAAGTCCTGGGATGCCAAGGGCGATCTCAAGGTTTCCGACTATGTGATGTACCGTTGGGATGACGCGGGCAAATACCGGATGGTCGAATAAACCACCGCACCGATGAACCGACGCCTCGGCGGGCCATGACCGCTGCTCCCGGCCCTTCCCGCTCCATCGCCGGACGGGGTTTGGCGCCGGGTCGATATCCGTTGTTGGTTGAAAGGGGGCGACCGCCCCGAAAAAAATATCACCGGCCATGGAGGCGGCAATAATCAGGTACGGAACCCGTGAACCCGGAAAAAATCGCGGGAAGGATGGGAACGAATGAGGGGGAAGGAGGGTATTGATGTTTTTCAATGAGACCGCGGAGGGGAGCGGGCCGTTTTCCATGACCATGGTCGGAGCGGAATAGAAACCCATGGATATCACCATTCTCGGCCAGCAGGCAGTCAACGGTCTGGTCCTGGGCTCCACCTACGGTTTGATCGCCGTCGGCTATACCATGGTTTACGGCATCATCGGCATGATCAACTTCGCCCATGGCGAGATCTACATGATCTCCGCCTATCTGACGGCCATTTTCCTGGCGGTGTTGTTCAGCTTCGGGCTGCAATCGATGCCCATGGTGCTGTTGGGGGTGTTGCTGTTGAGCATCCTGTTCACCGGCCTCTACGGTTGGGCGGTGGAGCGCATCGCCTATCGGCCCCTGCGCGGTTCCACCCGTCTGGCGCCGTTGATCTCCGCCATCGGCATGTCCCTGGTGCTGCAAAATTATCTGCGCCTCAGCCAGGGGGCCCGCAACCAGGGGGTGCCGGTGTTGATCGAAGGGAATTTCCGCCTGCCCGGCGACACCCCTGAACGGTTCGTTCAAATCACCTACATGCAATGTTTGATCGTCATCGCCGCCTTCATCAGCATGGCGACCCTCACCTACATCATCCGGAAAACCCCCCTGGGCCGCGCCTGCCGGGCCACGCAACAGGATCGGGTGATGGCGGGATTGCTGGGGGTGGACACCGACCGCATCATTTCGACGGTATTCGTCATGGGCGCGGCGATGGCCGCCATCGCCGGGGTGCTGGTGACCCTCAACTATGGCTCCTTCGACTTTTTCATCGGTTTCGTCACCGGCATCAAGGCCTTCACGGCGGCGGTCCTCGGCGGCATCGGCTCCCTGCCGGGGGCGATGCTCGGCGGTTTGATCCTGGGGCTTTCGGAGTCCTTTTTCTCCGGTTTCGTCAACACCGACTACAAGGATGTTTTCGCCTTCGCCATCCTGGTGCTGGTACTGATTTTCCGGCCCAGCGGTCTGCTCGGCACGCCGGAGGTGGAAAAAGTGTGATGCGGAAAGCCCTGACCAACGCCCTTTTGGCGGCCATGATCGCCCTGCTGTTGTTCGGACCGGTGACCGGGCTGGTGTTGTCCGGCTATGAGGTGGTCCCCGAGTGGCAACGACCGCTGTTGCTGGCGGCCATCGTCTTCGTCGGCCATTTTCTCCTCTCCCTGTTGTTCGAAACCCCCACCGGCAACCGCCTCCTCGGCAAACGGTTGCGGCGCCGCGATGCCGGCGTGGTGGTGGCGCGGTTGGGCAAACGGCACTGGTTTTCCTTCGGTCTGGTGTTGGCCGCCTGCCTGGCCATGCCTTGGATCCTCAGCAAATATTGGCTCAATGTCGCCATCCTCGCCCTGATTTACGTGCTGCTGGCCCTGGGGTTGAACATCGTCGTCGGCCTGGCCGGCCTGCTGGACCTGGGCTTCGTCGCCTTCTATGCCGTCGGCGCCTATGGATATGCCCTGGGCCATCAATATCTGGACCTGGGCTTTTGGACCGCCATCCCCTTCGGCGCCGGACTGGCGGCCTGTTTCGGCATGGTCCTGGGATTCCCGGTATTGCGCATGCACGGGGACTATCTGGCCATCGTCACCCTCGGTTTCGGTGAAATCATCCGGTTGGTACTCAACAACTGGATCGAATTCACCGGCGGTCCCAACGGCGTCCGCGCCCCGTTCCCGACCCTGTTCGGCGTCGAGTTCACCCGCCGCGCCAAACAGGGTGGTACGCCGTTTCATGAACTGTTCGACCTCCCCTACTCCAGCGGCACCCGCTACCTGTTCCTCTATCTGGTGCTGCTGGCGCTGGTGGTGTTCATGACCTACTTCGTCGCCCGCCTCAAACGCATGCCCCGCGGTCGCACCTGGGAGGCGTTGCGCGAGGATGAAATCGCCTGCCGTTCCCTGGGCATCAACCATGTGACGGTCAAACTGTCCGCCTTCAGCCTCGGGGCCATGGTCGGCGGCCTGGGCGGGGTGTTTTTCGCCGCCTCGCAGGGATTCGTCAACCCCACCTCCTTCACCTTTTTCGAATCGGCGCACATTCTCGCCATCGTCGTCCTCGGCGGCATGGGCTCCACGGTCGGGGTGGTCACCGCCGCCCTGGTGTTGACGGTGCTGCCGGAGACCCTGCGCGAACTGGCCGACTACCGGGTATTGATTTTCGGCATTCTCATGGTGTTGATGATGATCTGGCGGCCCCGGGGGCTGCTTCCCATCCGCCGCCCCTCTTTCAAACTCCCCGCCCCCGCGGCCAAAACGGGAGGTGATCCATGATGCCGCTGCTGACGGTCGAGGACCTGACCATGCGTTTCGGCGGCATCACCGCCCTGAGCCGGGTCGGATTCGAGGTCCGGACCGGCTCCATCACCGCCCTGATCGGTCCCAACGGCGCCGGCAAGACCACGGTTTTCAACTGTGTCACCGGTTTTTACAAGGCCACCGCGGGCACCATCCGCCTGCACGATGGAAACGGTGGACTGGACCTGAAAAAAATTCTCGGCGAACCGTTCCGGTTGAGCGATTTCGTGCAACCGACGGTATTCGCCCGGCGGCTGTTTTACAAGATGTTCGGCGGGCCGCATCGGGTGAGCCGCGCCGGGGTGGCGCGAACCTTTCAAAATGTGCGGCTGTTCCAGGAGATGACCAGCCTGGAAAACCTGCTGGTCGCCCAGCACGATCAGGTGGACGGCAATTTGATCGGTGGCCTGGTGAACAGCCGCCGCTACCGGCTGGCCGAAGCCGCCGCCGTGGAACGGGCCGGCGAATGGTTGGATTTTTTCGGTCTCAAGGAAGACGCCAACCGGCTGGCCGGGGAGTTGCCCTATGGTCACCAACGCCGTCTGGAGATCGCCCGTGCCCTCTGCACCCGGCCGCGCCTGATCTGTCTGGACGAACCGGCCGCCGGCCTCAACCCGCGGGAGACGGCAGAGTTGAGCGCCTTGATCCGGCAACTGCGGGTACAGCATGATTTAACGGTCTTTTTGATCGAGCATGACATGGGGTTGGTGATGGAGATCTCCGACCATGTGGTGGTGCTGGACCATGGCATCGTCATCGCCCGGGGCGCGCCCGAGGCGGTGCGCAACGATCCCAAGGTACGGGATGCCTATCTCGGCACGGCCGATTCCGACGAGGAGATGGAAAACAGCCCGTGAACGACACACCGAAACCCAACGGTCCGATGTTGTTGATGGAACGGGTGGACGCCGCCTATGGGGCGGTTCGGGCCCTGAGCGACGTGTCGCTGCACATCGATACCGGAGAGATCGTCACCCTGATCGGCGCCAACGGCGCCGGCAAGTCGACCCTGCTGATGACCCTGTTCGGCACCCCCCGCGCCCGCGGCGGCCGCATCCTGTTCCAGGGACGGGAGATCACCCGGATGCCCACCCACCGCATCGCCCGGCTCGGCATCGCCCAGGTCCCGGAAGGACGGCGCATCTTTCCCGGCATGACGGTTACGGAGAACCTGGCCATGGGCACCGTCGCCCTGCCGGAGGCCAGGGAGGAGGACCGGCGACAACTGGAAAAAATATACACCCTGTTCCCCATCCTCCAGGAGCGGGGACAACAGCGGGCCGGTACCCTGTCCGGCGGCGAACAGCAAATGCTGGCCATCGGTCGCGCCCTGATGAGCCGGCCGCGACTGTTGTTGCTGGATGAACCGAGCCTGGGGCTGGCGCCGTTGATCATCCGCCGTATTTTTACGGTCCTCAAGGAGATCGCCGACGGCGGCACCACCATTTTTCTCGTCGAACAAAACGCCAATCAAGCCCTGCGCCTGGCCGATCGCGGTTATGTGCTGGTCAATGGCCGCATTCAACTGCAAGGCGACAGCGGCACCCTGTTGAGCAACCCGGAAGTTTGCCGGGCCTACCTGGGTGGCCATTGATGCAGACATTAAGAGTATGTTACATTTGCTGGTGGTTCGCGTTATCGACCAAAACCGTGGCCCGTGACGGAATCGACCCGGCGTGACGAGACAAAAACAATCCTTGCACGGCTTCACCGGGTCTCTGGCCCTGGCCATCGCCACCCTGGGCGGTGTCGGGCGCCTGCCCAAGGCCCCGGGGACCTTTGGCACCCTGGCGACCCTGCCGGTCTGTTTCCTGGTCCAGGAGTTGGGGTTCACGGTGCATCTGGCGGTGACGGCGGCGGTGACGGCGGTGGGGATTTGGGCGACGGCGGTGGCGTGCGACCGGTTGGGAGAGAAGGATCCCAAACAGGTGGTGGTCGATGAGGCCGCCGGCATGCTGTTGACCATGCTGGCCGCCCCGACCGGCTGGCCCTGGCTGCTGGCCGGGTTCGCCCTGTTCCGATTGTTCGATATACGCAAGCCTTGGCCGGTAGGCTGGCTGGACCGAAACATCGCCGGCGCCTGGGGGGTGATGGCCGATGATCTGGCCGCTGGTGTCTATGCCGGTCTGATATTGGCCCTGCTGGCACGCGTGCCGATTTCATGACAACAATCGCAACATGTTCCACGCCTGAATCGTTTGAGTCGAGGTCCACACCATGAAATGCCTGCTGGTCATGCCGCGCTGGAGCGAACAGGAGAACCTGTTTCCCTCTTCGGGTCGTCCCTATCTGGACCTGCTGCTCAACACGCTGGGATTTTACCAGATCGGTGTCCATGAACTGGAACGGAACGCCCCGTTCGATCCCACCAGCGTCGATGAGGCCTATCGTTTGATCCTGGTGCAGGGTCAAGGTCAGGGTGGATCGCGCCTGCGCCGCTCCCTGTTGTCCAATCTCGGTCTCTCCCTGGGTCTGGACAGTGACGATTCCGCCCGCCTGCGGGTGATGGGCGCCCGCCCCCTGTATGACACCAACGGCAACGAGGCCGGTTTCGCCATCAAACGCCGCGGTCGCATCGTCGCCTTCTGCGAACGGTCGATCTGGGCGTTGCATCATGAACTGTCGGAAGTGGTGCGTCTGCTGCTGGAAGAGGAAAAACCCTCCCGGCGCGGACGTTATGACACCTGCTGGATGATCGAAGGGGCCGGGGAACCGTTGAACACGGCCGCCCTGATGGGCACGGAGGAGACCAGCCAGTGCCGGGCCCGTTTTTTGCCCAGCGGCGATACGGCCCTGCTCCTCCCATCGGGAACGAGCGGCGATTTCAAAAACCGTCTGCGTTCCCGTCTCGGCAGCCGTCTGTACGCCATGGGCCCACGGCCTCTGGAAGAGTGGGTCGGTGAACAGTTGCGGGAGGCGGAGATGACCGTATCCACCGCTGAATCCTGTACCGCCGGCCTCATCTCCGCCCGCATGGCCGCCGTCCCCGGCAGCAGCGCCTATCTGACCACCGGTTTCGTCACCTATTCGGACCTGTCCAAGACCAAATGTCTGGATGTCACCCAGGTATTGCTGGAACGGTGTGGCGCCGTCAGTCCCGAAGTGGTCCTGGCCATGGCCCGCGGGGCGTTGCGGGCCGCCGACAGCGATCTGGCGGTGGCGGCCACCGGCATCGCCGGTCCCGATGGCGGCAGCACTGAAAAACCGGTGGGAACGGTCTATCTGGCGGTGGCCTCCCGCGACGGCGGCACCCTGGAACACCGCGGCTTCTACAGCGGCAACCGCGACCGCATCCGCTACCAGGCCAGCCAGACGGCCCTGCACCTGATCCGACGCATGCTGTTGCGGGATGGGTGAGCCCCCCGGGGGTCAAGTCCGGGGAGCGATCATCCATCTATTGCCGTTTTCTTCGATGTGGAATGATCCTCGTGGCCGGGCAGCAACCATGACCCGTTTTAAGCCGGAGTGTCCGGAGTCTCCAGATTGGTCCCACAAAAACGCACTCCTATGGTAGGATGGGGTGGGGTTACGTCCCCGCCGAATGGCTCGTAATAATGCCGGGGACGCAACCCCACCTTGGAGGCTGTCCAAAAACGCCACCCATGGACCACACGAGCCTGTCGAAAGGTTTTTCGACAACCCCTTACCGTTTCAATAAACTGTCAAGCAGGAAACCTGGAACATGGGTATCCGGTTGCCTCAGGCTTGACAACCATATAACATAAAGAGTC
>CAYFNE010000102.1:0-18525 GCA_964344355.1 uncultured Magnetococcales bacterium | reverse complement strand
CAGAGAAAATCTACACTTTAACGTACGTTAGGTCAAATGGACGCACCACCGAAAAATGGGGATATGGCGAGGACCGGCCTGCCTGATATCCCGGTTCTGGCCTTGAATTCCGGTTTGTACCGCTTTCGTTTCACGCTCTTGATTCTCTCCATTTTTGGTGTGAATCAGAGCTTTCACCATTGTCTGAATTTTTGGCAGTACCATAATGGACGGTTGGAACAGCGATCCCATCGTTGCTGCACCGGTAGCGATTACCGGCCTTCGCCGTGCGGGTGTGGAACCGGGCGTTTTCCGGTCCTGAATGGCCAACCCTTCGACTTCAATCCCTGCCAACTCATGCGCAGGCGTCGGGGATAGAGATCGCCGATGATCAACAGGCTTGGCGTTACGAACAGGGTCAGGAGGGTGGCGAAGCTCAGGCCACCGGCGATGGCGGTGGCCAGTTGCGTCCACCACTGGGTGGAGGGGGCGCCGAAGGTGATGGAGCGATTGATCAGGTCGATGTTCATGGCCAGCACCATCGGCATCAAACCCAACACCGTGGTGACGGCGGTGAGCAACACCGGTCGCAGGCGCAGGCGGCCGGTGATGGCGGCGGCGCGGCGTGGCGTCAAACCCCGGGCGCGCATTTCGTTATAGGCATCGATGAGAATGATGTTGTTGTTGACGACGATACCGGCCAGGGCGATGATGCCGAGCCCGACCATGACGATGCCGAAGGGTTGCCGGGTGATCAGCAATCCCAGCAACACCCCGGCGGTGGAAAAGGCGACGGCGGTCAGCACCAGGAAGGATTGATAGAGACTGTTGAACTGGATGACCAGGATCAGCGTCATCAAAAAAAGGGCCACGCCGAAGGCCCGGGCCAGGAAAGTCCCGGTTTCCGCCTGTTGCTCCTTTTCACCCTTGAAGACGGTTTTGATGCCCAAGGGCAGTTGCAGCTTTTCCAAGGCGCCCTGCAGGCTGTTTTGCCGTTCATCCACCAACAATCCCTCGGCGGCATCGGCCTGGATGGTGACGGTGCGCCGACCGTTGACCCGTTTCAGGGTGCCGGTTTTTGCTGCCGGTTCCAGGTTGACGAAATTGGACAGGGCGGCCATGCCGCGACCGGTGCGTATCTGCAGGTTGAAAAATTGATCCAGGGTCCGTTTTTCCGCCGGGAAGCGGACCCGGACCTCCACCTCGTCAACGGCATGATCCGGGCGGACCGTGGCGACATGGATGCCGCCGGTGATCAACTGAACCGCCTTGCCGATCAGCGTCACATCGGCGCCATAACGGGCCGCCTCGGCCCGGTCGACGCGCAACCGCCACTCGATGCCGGGCAGGGGACGGTTGTCCTCGATATCGACGAAACCGCCGAGCCGATCCATCAAGGCGCGAATTTTCGCCACGGCGGCATAAAGCCGGCTCACATCCGGGGCGCTGACCTGGAGCTGGATCGGTTTGCCGCCGCCCGGTCCCTGCTCCTGTTTGCGGAAGGAGAGCACCACCCCGGGTATGTCTCCGGTGGTTTTCCGCATCGACTTCAGGATTTCCGACGCCTTGCGGCGTCGTTGCCAGTCGGCCAGTTGAAACTGGATCACACCGATGACATCGGCCGCCAGTTGCGAATCGGCCCGGTTGAAGGAGCGGGCGTAGAGCGATTGCAACTCCGGCCAGCCGATCAACCGTTCCTCCACCTGCCGCAATACCGCATCCTTTTCATGGATCGACAGGTCGCCGCGCGCCTGGATTTGTACCATGGCCGACTCCGGTTCGACATCGGGAAAAAATTCCACCCCCTTGCCGAACGAACCATAGGCCGTGCCGGCGGCGATCACCGTCGCCAACGCCCCGATCAGGGTTTTGCCGGGATGGCGCAACAACGGTTTGGACAGAATCCGATAACCACGCAAAATGGCGGCGCCGATGCGGTCCCCTCCTTGCGAAGTGGCAGCCGGTTTTTCCGAAGATCCCTTTTTTGACAGGGCCGACCCCAACACCGGCAAAAACACCAGGGCCATGAACAGGGCCGCCGTCAAACAGATGATGACCGTCAACGGCAGATATCTCATGAACTGGCCGATGACCCCGGGCCAGAACAACAACGGGAAAAAGACCGCCAGGGTGGTGGCCGCCGAGGCGATCACCGGCCAGGCCATGCGTTTGGAAGCGCCGGCATAGGCCTCACGGGGGCCTTGACCCCGCTGAATGTTGCGGTCGGCCAGTTCGCTGACGACGATGGCCCCGTCCACCAGCATGCCCACCACCAGGATCAAACTGAACAGGACGACGATGTTCAGGGTCATGCCCAGTTTGTGAATGACGAAAATACCGGTCAGGAAGGAACCCGGAATGGCCAACCCCACCAGGGCCGAGGAGCGAAAGCCCATGGCCGCCAGGACGATCACCATCACCAGGATGACGGCGGAGAGCACATTGTTCATCAGATCGCCCAACATGTCGCGGATCTGCTTGGATTGATCGAGGATATAGGTGTGGCGCACACCGCTGGGCCAGCGGAGACGGTGACCCTCCACCACCGATCGCGCCGCCTCGATGGTTTGGATGATGTTGGCCCCGACCCGTTTTTTCACCTCCAGCACCAGGGCCGGACGGCCATCGACCCGAGCGAACCCCTGGGGATCCTTGTAGGTGTTGCGGACGCTGGCCACGTCGCCGAAACTCAGCAGGGCGTCCCCCTCGACCCGCAACGGCAGTTTCAACAGGTCGTCCACCCCCTCGATAACCCCCGGGGCCTTGATCACCAACCGTCCACGGCCCGACTCGACGGCGCCGGCGGCCACCAGGCGGTTGTTGCGGCTGACCACGTTCAACACGGTCGGAAAATCGATGCGGTAGCTCTCCAGGGCCAGCGGGTCGACCAGCACCTCCATCAACTCCTCCCGGTCGCCGCCGATCACCACCTCCAGGACGCCGGGCAGGGCCTCCAGGTCCTCTTTGAGGTCCCGGGCCAGTTTCAGCAGGGTCCGTTCCGGCGCCGACCCGGCCAGGGCGACGGTGAGCACCGGGAACAGGGCGACATTGACCTCATGCACCTCCGGTTCATCGGTCTCCCCGGGCAGTTTGGTACGGGCGGTATCGACCTTTTCCCGCACATCGTCCAGGGCCCGTTTGGCATCGAAACCGGCGTCGAACTCCAAGGTCACCGACGCGTGCCCCTCCCCGGCCTCGGAGCGCATCTCCTTGATCCCCTCGATCCCTTTCAACTCCTTTTCCATGGGCCGCACCAACAACCGTTCGGCATCGGTCGGGGAGATCCCCTCATGGTTCATGGAGACATAGATGATGGGAATGGCCACATCGGGATCGGACTCCTTGGGGATCTCCCGGTAGGCGAGGATGCCGGCGATGAACAAAAAGATCAGCACCAACAATGTGGCCCGGCCCCGATCCAGGGCGGCATCGATCAACCCGTTCATGAATCACCCCTGCCGGTCCGGGGCCGGGGATTCCGGCACCGGTCGCACCGGATCGCCAACGCCGAGATACTCCTGGCCCAGGGTGATGAGGCGCAATCGCCGGGGCAACCCCGACACCCACATGCCGTCCCGTTCCCGGCGCAACAGTTCCACCGGATGGGCGGTGACCGTATCCCCCGCGCCCACCCCTTTGACGATCAACCGTCCATCGGCGTCCAGGCCCAGGATCGACGGCGGGATCTTGTGGGCCATGGTCTTGCCCACCGGCAGGCTCAACGTGGCGGAAAGACCGCTGTAGGGACGATGATCGGCATTGTCCACCCGGGACTCGATGCGATAGCTGCGTATCTCCGGTTCGGCGGTGGCCGATATGAAAGAGAGGGTTCCACGCAATTTTACGCCGTTGATCAGGGTGGCGGTCACCTCCCGGCCCGGCTCCAGTTGCAACGCCGCCAACTGGGGCACCTGGGCGGTCAACAACAACACCGAATCATCGACCAGCGCACCGACCCGGTCGCCGGCCTGTAAAAAGGTGCCCAACTCCACCGGCCGTTCGTTCAGCACACCGGCGAACGGCGCCTTGATCACCGTGTTGCCGATCTCCCAGCGAATGCGTTCCAACCCCGCCCGGGCCGTCGCCAGATTGGCCTCTTCGGCCCGCAGTTGGTTTTCCGGTTTCAATTTTTGTTTGAACAGACGGCGGGCGGCTTCGACATCCCGCCGCCGCTGTTTGACCATGGCCCGGGCTTCGACCAGACGGGCATTGCGATCGTTGAGGGAGAGTTTCATCAAGACCATACCGGCGTTGACCCGCTGACCCTTGCGGACCGGCAGGAGCTCGACCCGACCGTCGGTTTCGGCGCGGAGGATCACCGACCGCAACGGTTCCACCTGCCCCTTGACCCGCACCGTCCGTTCCATCTCCAGGGCCACGGAGTCCCGCACCGATACCTTCATGGCCGGTTTTTTTCCCTCGGTGGCCGCCCCTTTCCCGGCCCCATCGGCGGTGGTGGCCTTGGCGCCACCGGAGAGCATCCAGGCGGCGAGAATGGCGATGACGGCAATGGCGGACAGGATTGATCGGTTCATGGCACTGACTCTCAGTCATTTCGTGACCGCAGGTCACGCATCAACGAAAAAAAAAGGAGCGGTCATCCGGGGAAAATCACGATTCCCCTTTTCGCTCCAGGATGATTTTCATCCCCAGAATACCGGCCAACATGTAGTCGGTCACATAATCGAGGAACGTATCGACATTCAACTCGGGATCCGGCAGACGATAGGCGCCGGAACGGACCATCTCCATGGCGCCGAGAAAAGCGGCATGGATGCCATGGCGGACCGGATTCATGGGCAGGGTGGGAAAATGGCCTTGGGCCGCCCCTTCGGCGAGGAGGATGGCGAAAAACCGTTCAAAACGGTCGAATTGATCCCGAAACCGTTGTTGATAGGCGGGGCTCAAACGCTGTTGGAACTCCGGACGGTCGGTATATTTACAGAGACGATCCCCCACCGGATCGGCGATATGACGATTGAAGGCCAGCCGGGTCAGGGCATAGAGATCATCGATGGCATTGCCGCAACGGGGTTGGTTTTCCAGTTCCCGTAACAGTTCCTGGCCGAAATCCAGGGCCAGGCGGGCATAGAGTTCCTCTTTGCTGGCGAAATGTTTATAGACCGTGCCCTTGCCGATTTCAGCGCGCCGGGCGATATCGGCCACGGTCACCGTTTCCCAGTCGCCGCTGGCGAACAGTTCCCGGGCCGCCTGCAAAATTTCCGCTTCACGCAGGGAGAACACCCGTTCCTTGCGGCTCGGTGGCGGACGGTCTTCACTGGGTGGTTTGATGGACACGGGGGTCGATTCCGGGCGGCCGGTCGGAGAATGGGTGACTTCTGGTCATAATATGACCTCTGGTCACAAAAATCAAGCCCCCAGTCCATCCAATCCGCCATTTCCAAACCAATCCCGGCAGCCGGCTCTCATACTTGCGTTAATCAGCCGGACGAAAAAAACCGGGGATTCCACCGCAATAATGGCGGGCTTGGGATGAATTGGTCTTGCCATTTGAAAAATCACGGTCTATACGGGTTCTGATCGGGTGCGGATCGATAAAATCGAGGGGAGTTTTTACATGCAGACCGTCAAACTGAACGGGGTGATGGAGACGCCGGCCGATACCGGTGAAAACGGCGGGGCCGCCATCGTCGAGGTCGAAACCGGTCCCGAAATGGCAGTCGATGATCCGCCGATGAGAATATTTGACGAAACCGGACCACGACCCCCGCCCTCCGAGGTGGGCATTCCGGTGGAAGGTTTGGCCGAAGGGGTGAGCCGATTGTTGGGAGATGGGGTCGGCGTCCTGGTCGCCAGCGGTCGGAAAATGGGTCACACTTTGTTCCAGGGAAAGGGTGGCCGCAACCGTGCGAAACCGGATCCACGGACCATTGCCACCGATTCAGCCCCACCAGCGGCGGAGGTCACGGCCTACATGGGCGGTCGGGTGGTGCATGGCGTCCGCGACATCGGTCAGGGTTCGACCGGTATCATCCGTGGCGCCGGTACGGTGTTGTTCGGTGCGGTGACGGTGGTCTCCGGCAGTGTCGGTTGTGTGATCGAGGTGTTGTTCCAGGCCGGAAACCGGCTCACCGGCCTGATCACCATCGGCTCCGCCGACGGACATCGGTCGGTAAAGTCGGTCAATAAACCGTAAATACTTGTTGCCGGAATCATAAACGGTTAACTTTGTAGACGTTTGATTGAAAAATAATTCACATTGTCCTGACCGTGTTTTTCGCGGATGAAATCGCCTCATGGGAGTTGAATGATGAATGCAACGGTTTTGAGCAGACGTAGCGGATACTCTTCCCGCCTCCTGGCCTTGCTGAGTTATATGGGGGTGCTCTGTCTGGTGCCCCTGGCGACCAGCCGCAACGATCCCTATGTGGCCTTCCATGCCCGTCAGGGGGTGGTCATCTGGATGTGGGAAGTGCTCGCGGTTTATACGCTGATGATGCCGGGAATCGGCAAACTGTTTTTCAACTTCACCTCCATCGCCTGTCTGGTTCTCTCCACCATCGGTATGGTGGCGGTGTTGTTGGGACGGGCCTGGAGGCTGCCTCTGGTCGGTGGACTGGCGGGAAAACTCTAGGGGGCCGTCCCAAAACGGCCGCCATGGACCGCACCGGACCGTCGAACGGCTTTTCGACCGCCTGTAAAGAATTCAAGGGCCGTTTTCCAACGGCTCCCAGCCGGTTCGGCGGGATATCGGCCGGGTTCCGGGTGAGATCATGACCGGCGATGAAACGATGGGAGAGATGAAAAACGGTGCGGCAACGGATTTCCAGTCTTCCCGGGATGCCGACGATCCCCCCTCCCCGTCGCTATCTTCCACCGCCGATGCCGGCGGGCCGGATACGGCCGACCGGACGGCCATATGGCGGGCCCTGATCCACAGTCAGGAGCCGCTCAAAAAAAAATCGCCGACGCCATCGTCGTTGGAACCGTCCCGCTCCCGGAGACCGGTGGCAAGAAGGCGTGGAGCGGAAGGGGCCGCGCCGGAAACGGCGTCGGCCGGGGGTGACGCCGGCACGGACCGGGGGATCGGGGGCGTCATTCGGCCTGAGATTCGCCACCGTCCACCGCCCCCCGGGGCCGAGGAGTTGCGGCGCTTTCTGGACGACCGAAAAGCCCCGCCCTTCTCCCTGGAAACCGTGACCGTCGGCATCCGGTCGGTGGTCGGGCGTCGATCGAAAAGTCCCTGGCACCTCCCGGATCCGCAAACCGTCTCCAAATCGTCCCCGTCCCCGACGCCGACCCCGGCCGATTCCGCCGGCAAAACGGTGATGTCGGCGGAACCGACCGGGGTTGAAGGGGCGCCACCGGCGTTCACGGCGGCGGAATCCCACCCCGGCGATGGCGAAAAAAACCGACCTTCCCCACGATCCGCTCATGAAGGGCCAATCCCGCCTGCCGGCACGGTTTGGAGTGCCCAGGAAGTGGTCGCATCGACCGGCATCGTTCCCACCGGAGTGAGCCCTCCGGAAACGCCGGCGGAACCGGAGCCGCCAGCCGATCCGCAACAGGAACCCGAACCGGCCCGGGCGGTTTTGCAACCGACTGCCTCCCCATCCTCCCCTCTGGAACCGGAACCACCCCCGGCGCCGAGCGAAGTGGTGGCGGTAACCCCGGAGACGATGGATGATCGACCGGTGATCGAAACAACGGCGCCGTCCGTCATTGCTCCAGATGGCGCCCCGAGTCCGGTAACACCTTCCCCCGAACCCTCCCGGGCCGGCGATACCCTTGAAGCATTGTGGGCGGCCCTGGATGCCGATACCACCGTGGCGGTGAACCCTGATTCACCGAAAACGACCTCCCCTCCGGAACCGGAACCCGAACCGGAACTTGAGCCGGAACCCGAGCCGGAACCCGAGCCGGAACCCGAACCGCAACCGGTTGATCCTTTGACACCCATGGTCACGGTTTTCGCATCGGAACCGGCCGGGACGGCCACTGGAATCCAACCGGCTGCACCCCCCCACCCCCACGACCGGCGGAACCGTTGTCCCTTTCCGAACCCCGGGAAGGCGAGGCGACCGAACCCTCTCCCAGCCGATCCGGACGCGAAAATCATTGGTCGGTTTTTCTCCATGTACTGGCGGGGATCGGGCTGTTGGCGATGGCATTCATTCTCGGCCGACAGTGGCCACTGTTTCCCTCCCCGGCCGACAAAAAACCGGCCCATCCCCTCTCCACCGGGAGAGTGGAAGCCTCGCCATCGGCCAGGGAGCGTTTGCGCCAGGCCCTGGCCATGCCCATCTCCAGTCCGGAAGAGCGGAACCGGACCCTTCCCCTGCTGGAGTCGAGCCTGACCGGGTTGACCGGACGGCTGCAACCGGACCATCTGTTGATGGCCGAGGCCATGCAGCGATTGGCCATCCTGCATGAAAAAGCCGATCGTCCGGACAAGGCGCAAAAATATCTGCAAAAGGTATTGACCCTGCGCGGTGAATCATTGGGCCGGGAACATCCCCTGGTAGTGGCAGCGGCCCGGGACCTGGCACAATTTTTTGAACGCCGTCGTCAGGATCGGGTCCCCTCCCCGGGATCGGGTACTGAGGATGATGACAGCCGGAACGACGACGGTCCCCCGCCTGGAGACACCCCCGGCGCAGCCCCCTTGATGCCGGCACCGGAACACCCGGAAACCGCCGCCGGGAAGACCCGGGATCCGCTGGCTGAAGCCCGCCGGCAAGCGGAGTTGGAAGCGGAAAAACGCAAAGAGGCCGTGCGCCTGGAGGCTGAACGGGAAGCGGCGCAACGTCGGCAAGCGAATCGGGAAGCAGCGGAAAAGGCCGCACGGGAGGCGGTGCAACGGGAAGCGGCCGAACGAGCGGCACGGGAGGCGGCCGAACGGAAGGCACGGGAGGCGGCGCAACGGGAAGCGGCCGAAAAGGCCGCTCGGGAAACGGCCGAACGGGAAGCCCGGCAACGGGAGACCGCCGAGCGCAATGAAAAAATTCAAGGACTGTTGACGGCCGCCGCCAGGGATATCCGTTCCGACCGTCTCAGCCGCCCGGCCGGCAACAATGCCATCGGCAAATATCGACAAATCCTCATCCTGGATCCGGGCAATGCCCAGGCGTTACAGGGGTTGAAAAAGGTGGCCGACCGCTATGCCCATCTGGCCGGCATCGCCATGAAACAGAGACGGTGGCGTCGCGCCGGCCTCTATCTGAAACGAGGCGGCAAAATTGACCCGGAATCGAGCGCCATCCAGCAAATGCGCAGTCGTTACAATCGGGGCAGAGGTACGCGACGACGTTGATTTTACGAATGAAACCGTGCTTTTGCCAACGGTTCGCCCCCAGCGTCGTTCGACCAGACATCATCAAAGGCACGATTCCTGCGAAAATTTTCCTCCAAACGCTATCGGTTCGAGCCCCAACGGCCGGCCATCTCAAGGAGGCAAAAAAATGCAGATCTTTTCCGTGCAAGAGGATCGGGATGGGTTTTCCGTCCATTTCGACGGTATCCCGGTTTTTTCCGGTTTGAGCCGCAAGGATGCCATACAGGCGATCTCGGTCCTGGAGGCGCGCTTCGTTCAACCGTATGACAGTGAGCCGGCAACATGCCATTGAGCCGGCCGAAACATCCGCCGACGAGGGATCGCGCTCCTTTGCCGATGATCTGAAAACAGGGCTTCAGGCCGCCGAAGACTGGCAATAGTCCTTGTCTTTGGCGGCATTGAGCCGGTCCAACACCAGTTTGGCGATTTCATCGGGTTGGAATTTGGGAATGAACCCATCGGCCCCGACCGACTGCGCCTTGGCCCGATTGGCCTTGTTGCTCATGGAGCTGTGCAAAACCAGGTGGATCTTCGCCAACCGGTCATTTTCCTTCACCTTCCTGGTAAAGGTGAACCCGTCCATACCCGGCATTTCGATGTCGGAAATGATCAAACAATACCGTTTTTCATTCCCCCGCAACGACTCTTGCAGGGATTGCAGGGCCAGGTGACCCTCCTCGAACACATCGCAGGGGACATCCAGTTGATCCAGGGCGGTTTTCAACATGGTTCGGGCCACCTTTGAATCATCCAACACCAACACCCGAAGATTTTTCATATCGGCCTTGCGGCCCTCCTCGATCAGGCTTTCGGTCACCTTGGTATCGATGCCGATGATCTCGCCGAGAATTTTTTCCACGTCCAAAATTTGCACCGCCTGGTCGTTTTCATCATAGGTCAGGGCGGTCAAATAGCCGGAATCGTGCATGTGGCCGCCAGGGGCCTTGATGTCCTGCCAACTGACGGTCATCAAACGATTCGGTTGCGCCACCAGAAACCCCTGGGTGGAGTTGCTGTATTCGCATACCATGACATAGCTGATTTCTTTTTTATGGTTGACCCGTTGCAACCCCAAACCCAAGGAGATATCGATGACGGTGACCATGCGTCCCCGAAAATTGATGCCACCGATGACGGCCGGATGGGAACCGGGAATTTTGGTGATCACCTTCGGTGTTTCAATCACTTCAATAATCTTAAAAACATTGATTCCGTACTGCTGGGCGTCGGAAAGATAAAAAGTCAGCATTTCCATTTGGTTGGTAAATGCCAGGTTGGTTCGTTTTTCAACTTCGTCCAGAACGTTTTCCATTTTCAACCACCCGGGGATCAGAGACGGTCCAACAAGCCGTGTTCAATCGAAGAAAAACATCGATTGACTGACAGGAATTGAATTCCACTTCAACACCACTGTCAATCAATACCACTTCGAGCCGACAATATCCAGTGGTGGCGGACCTCCCGGACCGATCCGGGAACCTGGGAACGGCGTCCTGTTTCTTCCAATCGTCGAGACGATCACCTCTGGTACAACTGGCGCAGGGCGGGATCGGGGGAACATTGCAGGAGTCGGTCGGCGATTTTTCGGAACAGGTGCCAGGGGGTCTGTTTGTCGGTCAGTTTTTGCAACAGTTTGATGGAGACATCCTGGGCGGTTTCGGGGTTTTCATAAGGGTGTTCCGCCAACAGCCGGGTGATGAAGTTCAGATAGGCGACCATGCCCCCTTGCAGGTTCATGACCTCATATTTCCAGGAAAATTTTTTGCGCAACATTTCCGAACCATCCCCCCGGGAGCAGACCAACACCACGTCCAGCGACCGCAGCTCGGCATCGTGTTCTTTTTGGAATGTTTTGATATCGTCCAGCAGATGGAGGATATAGTGGGACCGCGAACCGGGAATGGCCGGCTCGAAATCCTGCAAGCCACGGGTGTCGATGATGTAACTTTCCTGACGCCGAGCAAAAAACTCCTGTACCGTCAAGCTTTTTTTCCCGAACATCTCGTTTCCGCTCCCGCCTGGAGGTGTCAGCCGTTCCCCTTCCCCACCATCCACACCATAGGACCACCCGCTTCAGACCGCCAGGAGTCCTTTGGCCCGTTTGAACATTTTCTTCAACTTCCAGACCGAACGCGGACCGGTTTCCGTGAACAGATGACGTTGCCGGCCGTAGACGAAAATGGTCGGCACCCCCAACACCCCATAATCATCGACCAGGGGCATGTGACGGTCGGCATCCACCACCACGATCTCCACCTGATCTTCAAGTTTGCGTGAAAAATCACGCAAGGCTTCATAAGTCTCCTTGCATCCGGGACAGGTTTGGGTGATGAAGGTCAAAAAAATCAATTTGGTCCGTGAGCCCTCGGCGACGATGGTTTCCAGGGTTCGCGCCGGGGGATATTTTTTGTCGGTGCCACTGTTCATCGATTTTCTCTCGCCTCCCGGATGATCATCCCCCGGCCCACTTCTCCGCAGCCGTTATCAAAGCACAAACATTCAACCATCGACAAGCGCCGGGTTCCCTGTCTTCAATGTGTCGGACCGGCCGTCGTCCCGCCGCCATGACCGTGCCCCGGCCCCCGCCCGTTGACAACGGCTCGGGAACCGCCGGGTGTCTATTTGAACAGATCGTTGGCGGCCTTGAGCGTCTCGGTGCGCGAGTCGCCCTTGCCGCCGCCGGAACCCGTGCCGGGCCGGAAAAAATCGCAAAAATTGGCCCGCTCCTTATCCACCACCCGCTCCGCCTGGGGCTCCCGGCACTCATTGTGACGGCCGATATCGTGAAATTCACAATTGAGACAGACCCGGCTGTCGCGGCCACAACCGGGACAATCATCCCGCCGGCCGAAGCGTCCACCCTCGATGGCGGCGCCGCAATTCCAACAGACTCCCTTGCGATCCATGTTCATCCTCGCCCTCTCCCCATACGATTTTTTCCATTCATCCTTTCACTGAACCATTTTATCATTTTATGAGAATGACGTACTCTGGAACCAGGATCAATTCGGGACGCACCGTTATTTGCTGCCCGTCCGTCCCGAATATCGCCCGATCTCGTCACTGGAGCGGGCGGGAAACCGGGTTTTCATCACTCTGTGGATGTTGAGATCACATGAAAGAACCGTTCAAATCGGCATTGAGGCGAATCCGCGAATCCGGGCAGGACCTGCTGCCCATCCTGGTGGTGGTGGGCGGTTTCCAACTCCTGCTGCCCAGCCGGGAGATCCCCGATCTCGGCGGCCTCCTGGAAGGGGCCGTATTGGTGCTGCTGGGTTTGGCCATGTTCATCAGCGGGTTGGAGATGGGACTGTTCCCCCTCGGGGAAAATCTGGCCCAGGCCTTCGCCCGCAAGGGCAGTGTATTCTGGATGCTGGTGTTCGGTTTCGGCCTCGGTTTCACCACCACCTATGCCGAACCTTCCCTGATCGCCGTCGCCGGCGAGGCGGCCGCCGCCGTCTCGGAGACCGGCCTTCTGCCGGCGGGCGGGGAAGAAGAAGCGGCCTTCGTCCAGGGGTTGCGCCTGACGGTGGCCCTGTCGGTGGGCACGGCCATCGCCCTGGGGGTGATGCGCATCATCACCGGCTGGGCCTTCCACAAGGTCATCATCATCGGTTACATCATCGCCGGTTCGATCGCACCCTTCGCCCCGGATGAGATCATCGGCATCGCCTTTGACGCCGGGGGTGTGACCACCTCCACCGTCACCGTGCCGCTGGTCACCGCCCTGGGGGTGGGATTGGCCACGGCCATCGCCGGTCGCCGGCCGATGATCGATGGTTTCGGCCTGATCGCCTTCGCATCGTTGTTGCCGATGATCTTCGTCATGGGATTCGGTATTCTCACCTTTGGACCCCAGTGAGGAAATTGATATGGAGCTGTTGGTACGGATCGCCGAAACCTTCATCGGCACCATCGGTGACATCGCACCGCTGTTGATGATGATCCTGGTATTCCAACTGTTGGTCCTGCGCCAACCCCTGCCGCGGCCGGGACGCACCCTGTTGGGGGTCACCCTGGCCATCGCCGGCATGGCCCTGTTCATCGTCGGCCTGGAAAAGGCCATTTTTCCCATCGGTCGCCTGATGGCGGCGCAACTCTCCTCACCGGACCTCCTCGGCACCGCCGGCGCCGACGGCGCCGTCCGCTGGCAGGCTTACGGTTTGACTTATCTGTTCGCGGCCTTGATCGGTTTTTCCACCACCATCGCCGAGCCGGCCCTGATCGCCGTCGCCCAGGAGGCCGAAAAAATTTCCCGGGGCGCCATCCGTCCCTGGGGATTGCGCATCGCCGTCGCCCTGGGCGTGGCCATCGGCGTCAGCCTGGGTACTTTGCGGTTGGTGACCGGTTTTTCCCTGGCCCTGACCCTGTTGATCGGTTACGTGGTGGTGGTGGTGCAAACCTATTTCGCCCCGCGCATGATCATCCCCCTGGCCTATGATTCCGGTGGCGTAACCACCTCCACCGTCACCGTGCCCCTGGTGGCGGCCCTGGGATTGGGGCTGGCCAGCTCCATTCCCGGACGCAACCCCCTGGTGGACGGTTTCGGCCTCATCGCCTTCGCCAGCCTGTTCCCGATGATGACGGTGCTCGGTTATGGCCAGTTGGCACAATGGCTCCATCAACGGGAGCTCGATCGGCAAAAATCGGATCCGTTGAACAACGGATAGATGATTGAAACGGTTTCGACGATTTTTCAACCACCGCCGAAAAGACCGAACACCGTCTCCCCCCACATGTCGTTGCCCGATCGATCGTTGATCCTCACCGATCCCATCGGGCAATAGCTGCCCACTCCCCTGCCAATACCACGTTGGCAATGTGTCGGTTTTCCGACGCTGTGCAACCGGCTGATGCATAACGGCAACACTTTCCCAGCCGGCGATGATGGCGCCACAAAAAAAACGACCCCGGCGGCCTCGGGGCACAATTTCAGTCAACCACTTGTTTTGGAAGACGTTAACGGATACCAATCCCCCCGCGGCATGGGGATGGCAACCGCGTGGTGAACGGTGGCGGGACTATTCCCGGCAGGGAATGGCATACGGGTTGCTTTAATGCCTGTGCCAACAGATGTCCGTTCCCGGGGAGGACTGTTTTCAGTGAAAACGGCTTCAGGGGCCACTTTTCAATCGTTCTGCGGCCACCTGAAAAAAAACACGAAAAAAGAGACAAAGGAAACCATTACTGATAGCGAAAAGAGGCTTCGACCATGAAATATATCGTTGAATTGTTTGATGGCCGTACCATTCGTGGACTGCGGATGGATAAAAAACAGATGTCCGAGCTGCTGGCCCGGGTGGATCAACTGGATCCGGCCCTGGGGGTCATCGTCCTGGATATCACCCCCGAGTCCCATTGGACGAAAGGAAAGCGCCAGGTGGAAACCGGTCATCCGATGGTTTTGGCCGGTGTCGACCGCGACCGTCACACCAGCGTGGACCGCATGATGGTCTGATGATTCCGGTTTGAAAGATCGTGCCGGACGAATGGAGAGGACAAAAACCGGATGGATTTTTTTTCCGTGGGTCAACCGGGTGGTGGGGTTTTTGAACGGCCCCCCCACCCGTAGCCCCCGACATCCTCACGCTTGAGCAAATCCAGATAACGCCGAATCCGCTGAACATAGCGGACCGGCTCCAAGCCCCGGGCATAGCCCCGTTTGAGTTTCTTATAATACCTGGCCTGGGACAACAGGGGCAAAACGGTGCGGAACTCCCGCCACAGAGAGGGATCCTTTCCCTGCTCGCGGGCCAGTTGCCGGGCATCGATGACATGTCCCATGCCGATGTTGTAGGCCGCCAGGGCGATCCAGGTTCGATCCGGTTCCGTGATCTCTTCCGGCAACCGCCTCCGCAAGTCCGCCAGATACCAGGAACCGGCAAAAATACTCTCCTTGGGATCCAGACGATCCTTCACCCCCAGCGCCTTGGCGGTGATCTGGGTCAACATCATGATTCCCCGCACCCCGGTGCTGCTCTTGGCATCCGGTTCCCAGTGTGACTCCTGGTAGGCCTGGGCGGCCAACAGTTTCCAGGGAATCCGGTTGCGCTCCCCCGCCTCTTTGAACCAGGCCTTGTATTTAGGCAACCGTTTGTGGATACGCAGCAAAAAACGGCGGTTGTCCACATAGTCATACTCCTCATGATGAGAAACGACATGCCCGTAATACCGATCGAACAGCGATTCCAGCCGTCCGCTCTCCTTGATTTTTTGAAACCAGACCGTCAACTCCCGCTGTAGCAGCATGGCCTGTTTGGGTAATACCCAGGACAAGGGTTGGGCGGAACCGATGGGAAATTTGACCACCAGTTCCGGATAAAACCGGCGGTTGATGGCGACGATGTTGGAATCCCCCACCGTGCAATCGACCTCCCCCTGCCAAACCATTTCCAAAATTTGTTCGGTGGAGAGGTCCGGCTCCACCTTCCAGGTCAAACCGGGAACGATGCTCCGCAACTCTTCAAGGCGGGCGGCGATGCCACCGGTGTCGGTGATGAGCAGGTCGGTCCGCGCCAATTGCAAAAAGTTGTTGGGTCGCCGACCGCCCCGCCGGCAGACCACCTGTTGATCCACCTCCTGATAGACCGGTCCGAAACGGAATTCGTCGCGCATCCGTGGATGGCGTACCAGCCCGGCCGCTGCCAGATCGCCCTCGCCACGGCGAATGGCATCCAGAATATCGGAGTTGTTGTTGTATATTTTAAAGTCGGGCTCCACGCCGAGGTGCTGGGCGAAGGCCACCGCCAGATCATGTTCAAAACCGAGGGAACGCTGGTCCCGATCTTCATAAAAGGTGGTGGGGGCGTTGCGGGTCAAAACCACCAACCGGCCCCGCTCGCGAATTTCCTCGACCAGGGGGCTCTCCATGCGCAGATCGCAGGCGGCGGTGAGGAATGCGACAACAATGGTCATCAAGCCGGTCAGGACCCGGCCGGCCGACGGTTCCATGCATCCGTTGACCAGATTGACCATTCCGTATCCCGACCGCCAGAAATTCATTGTTTTCCGCTCTTCAACACCCGCCGATTGCCTGAAAAGCCATCGAATAGGCAGACCTTTCGACGGCCGCTCAATATCCGCTGATCCGCACCGGCTGTCGCCGACCGCCCCAATCGCCCGGTTTCGGTTCAAAAACACCGGCGCAGGCGGCGCCGCAACGATGACAACGACCCCGTTCATCCAACAACCAGTGACCGAGATGATAGCCGGCCCGTTCGATGACCCGTTGCCGGCATTGGTGACAGTAGGTGCTGCCACCTTCCCGGTCCATGACATTGCCGGTGAATGGATACCGGACACCATTGGCAAAGGCGATGCGCCGTGCCCGCGTCAGGGTTTCCACCGGTGTGCGGGGTTTGTCCCGCATCCGCCAATCGGGATGAAAGGCGCTGAAATGGATGGGCGTTTCGGCGCCCAGCTTTTCCACCACCCAGCGGGTCATGGCATCCAACTCCGCCGCGGAATCATTTTCACCGGGAATCAGCAGGGTAGTCAACTCCACCCAGACCCGGGTCTCCTTTTTCAAATATTCCAGGACCTCCAACACCGGTTGCAGATGACCACCGGTCAACTGCCGGTAAAACCGTTCGCTGAAGGCCTTCAAATCGACATTGGCCGCATCCATGTATTGAAAAAAACGTGCCGCCGGTTCGGGATTGACATATCCGGCGGTCACCGCGACCGATTTCACCCCCCGCTCCCGGCAGGCTTGCGCCACATCCACCGCATATTCCAGGAAAATCACCGGATCATTGTATGTATAGGCCACGCTCCGGCTGCCGGTTTTCACCGCTGCCTCGGCGATGGCCCCGGGTGAGGCCCGATCGGCGAGACGATCCATCTGCCGCGATTTGCTGATATCCCAATTTTGGCAAAATTTGCAGGAAAGATTGCATCCCGCCGTGCCAAAAGAGAGCGTCGGCGTACCGGGCAAAAAATGGTTGAGGGGTTTTTTTTCAATGGGATCGACACAAAAACCGCTGGAACGGCCATAGGTGGTCAGTACCATCCCATCCCCCTCCCGGGCCCGAACGAAACACAGACCGGCCTGTCCATCGGCCAGCTTGCAAAAACGGGGACAGAGATCACACTGAATGCGACCGTTTTCCAACCTTCGCCAATAACCCACTTTCATGATAACACTCTCTTTCCATGAGGAAAATGTGGCACCTCGCCGCAAAGGGAATGGACCGGGTATTGAATTTACCGGCAAACTGTGCCTTAATGACGCCGTCGATTGTGACCCAAAACCATCTAACGGTATACAATTTCTTGTTTGCCCAAGGGGAGATTTTCATGCAAGACGCCATCAAGTTTTTCAAGGACGCCTTGTCCAGCGAGGTCAAAGCCGCCGCTCTGTATGAGTTGGCCGCCGAGACGACCCAAGACGATGAGTCCCGAATGCTCTTCCTGAAACTGGTGGATATGGAGGAGGGACACGCCCGCGTACTGGCCAACAAGGTCAAAAACGCACCCTGTGGACAGGAATTCGATGTGGATGCCTACATGAAGGAGTTGGAATCCCAAGTGACCCCCACCCTCTCCGATGAAGAGCGGGACATCATTACCAAGGGCACCGTTCATCAGGTCCTGGAAATGGCCATCGACCACGAATTGAAGGCCCGGGACACCTACCAGAATCTCGCTGACGAGGCCGTGGACCCCGATGTCAAGAGCTACTGCCTGGAAATGGTCGAGGAGGAGCAGGGCCATGCCACCTCCCTGCGCAATCTACTCACCTCCCTGGACATGAGCCCCGAAGATCGCCCCGGACTGTAACGGACGGATCGTTGCCAGGTTGCCCATAAACGCCATTCATGGCGTTTATGGGCAATGTCCGGTTCGAATTCCGGGCGGGGAGTTCGAAGGCATCGACCGGTTTTCGGCAGGCCCTAAAAAAGCAACAGTTTTTGAATGCGTTTGGGTCGATGGTATTTGCCGGCGATCCGGTCTGAACTCAAATATTTCGCCGACCGTCCCTTGCCCCGGTTTTTCTGCCAGCCGACCAGTCCCTCACCACCCAGGGAAACCGCATAGAATTTTCGTGGCGTCCAGGCCACCCACCGTTTTTGATCGCTGTGTACGAACAGGGCCAGAATTTCCGCTCCCCTGGTCACCCGATACCAACGTATGGTTCCGTCCCCGAGTGCGGCGACGATGCGCCGGTTGTCGCTGGTCACCACCACGCCATAAACCGGCCCGGGTACCGGCATTCGCCAACGCACCCGCCCGGTGTGATCATACAAACG
>CAYFNE010000101.1:13124-18869 GCA_964344355.1 uncultured Magnetococcales bacterium | reverse complement strand
TTCCCGGCTCTTTCGTCGCCGCCTTTTTCAGCGGCAGCCTGTTGATCGAAACCATTTTCAGCCTCGACGGCCTGGGGCTGCTCGGTTACGAGTCGGTTATCAACCGGGACTATCCGGTGGTCATGGCCACTCTCTACTTCTATACCATCCTCGGCCTCATCACCAAGCTCATCACCGACATCACCTACATGCTGGTGGACCCGCGCATCACCTTTGAAAGCGCCGAATGATCCCCCTTCTGAATTCGTGGATTGACTGATTTATTGACAAGTGTAAAAAAAATTTTTTTACACTCTCCGGATTATCGCAACTGTAAAGCAAAATTTCTTCGTATTTCAAAGAGTTGTGCAAGTGTCGAATGGCGCGGATTTTGCTTGACATTTTTCATGAGAAGGCGGGTTTCAGCAAGGGAAGGTTTCATGGAGAAGGAGGCCCAAGTCATGGCGATCGTGATAGGAGATGAAGAGAGAATTCGGGGAAAAGACGACGATTCGATGACCCCGGCCCAGATGCTGGGTGCGGTGTTCATGGTGATGACCGGTGTCCTGTTGATACTGTTTCTCGCCACGGACCTCGGGCAGATGGAGCGTGAACGGTTGGCCAAAAAACCGTTGCGGCACGAGTCCACGTTTTCAAGATCCCTGCAGGATGACATTCAAAACGATTTTGAGGTCATGCGGCTCTCCGGACGGTAGACGCAGGACCATCCCGGTCGCTCGATCATGGCGATCGGCCCCCCCCGGCCTGAAGGCGTGTGCAGTACCCGCACGCGCCTTCAGCGCTCCTGCCGTCTGGCCAGGTACAGGGCCACACCCGCGGCCACGGAGACATTGAGGGAGGCGGTACCACCCGACATGGGAATGGCCAGCAGGGCGTCGCATTTTTCGCGGGTCAACCGCCGCAACCCCTTGCCCTCGCTCCCCAACACCAACGCCACCGGACCGTTGAAATCCATTTCGTCGATGGTCCGCTGCCCCTCGGCGTCGAGCCCGTAGACCGAAACACCGATCCGTTGCAGGGCCTCGATGCTCCGGGCCAGGTTGGTCACCCGCACCACGTCCAGGCGCGCCGCCGCCCCGGCCGAGGCCTTCATGGCCACCGCCGACAGCGGTGCGCTGCGATCCTTGGGCAGGATCACCGCCAGGGCCCCGAAGGCCTCGGCGGAACGGATCACCGCCCCGAGATTATGGGGATCCGACACCTCGTCCAACACCACCAACAACGGATCACTGACCGTTTCCAGCCGTTCCAACAACTCCTCCCATCGGGGTTGCTTGCGCACACCGACCCGCGCCACCACACCCTGATGAACGGCGCCGCCGGTCATTTCATCCAGGTGGCGGCGGTCGGCGAACCGGGGACGCAAACCCCGTTCCCGGGCGCGTTGTTGCAACTCCTGAAACCGTTTTCCCCGGCTGCCCCGTTGCAGGGTCACCGACTCCACCGGTTGTTGATCGTTGGCCAGCAAGGCCAACACCGGGTTGATGCCGTGGATCACGCCAGGGGATTCGTTCATGGGGTACCGTTTCCGCTCCGGTGGGGTCGAACAGGGGCATCAACTTACAATAAACGGTTGAAAAGGGGCAATCCCCTGTGCGAAAAACAGTCCCGGGCAAACGGTGACGGGATTCCTCTCCCCCCTCCCGCCCCCTCACGCAACCGGACGGGTTGCACTCAAACAGGAGCAGACCATGATCGAAACCTGCAAAAATCGTTGCATGACCCTGGCCGCCATCGGTGCCATTGCCTTGGGAACCGTCGGTATCGATGTCGTTCACGCCCGGGGAATGGACGAAACAAAGGGCGGCGCCTATGATCAACCGATGACAAAAGGTCCCGGAACAATGGGTCAGCATCCCCATTGGCGGGGATACCAGGGGGGGCCCGGGGGTCCCCAGGGCATGAACGGACCGGGCATGGCCGGTCCCGGACCCGATCGGGGTGGTCCCGACTACCGGGGCAACCGCTCCTGGTGGGGGGGCGGCAACGGTATGGGCAACCAGACCCGATGGAACGGCCCCATGAACAATCCTTCACAATGGAACGGTCCCATGGGTGACCCATCACAATGGGGCGGTCGCAACTGGCCGGGCAATCAATCTTCCTGGAGCGGTCCCGGCCCCATGAGCAACCGCGGTGGTCCCCAGGGGGGAAACAATCAATGGCGCTGGAATGGCCCCCAAGGCATGGGCGGACCGGGCACCCCCGGCAATGGCCAACGGATGGAACACCATCTGAACGGCATGAAGACCCATCTGGCCATCACGCCGGAACAGGAGACGGCCTGGAACGATTTTACCAGCACCATCAAGGAGCAAATGGCCAAACAGGAGGACATCCATCGGGCCATGTACGGCATGACCACGGAAAACCGGGTGGCGGCCGTCAAACGGCGTCTCGACAGCATGGAACGGATGATGGAAAATCATCGGGCGCTGCTCAAGGCGAAAATATCGTTGTTCGAATCGCTCGATGACCAGCAAAAAATCCGTTTCGGTCAAACCCTGGCCGGTTGCCAACATGGCGGACACGGCATGCATCATTGATAGGAAACATCGCCATGCCGCCATATGGTGAAAAAACAACAGAAGGAGATTCGATGGAATCGACACCAGCCACCGTCCCCGGTCAAACCCTGACCGTTCCCGTTTCCGGCCTCTCCTGTGCCTCCTGTGCCGGGCGGGTGGAGCGTAAACTGGCCGGGATGCCGGGGGTCGGGGCCGTTTCCGTCAATCTGGCCACCGCCGAAGCGACCCTGACCGGTCCCGTCACCCTGGCCGGGGTGGCGGCGGCGGTCAAGGAGGCCGGTTATGGTGTGCCGACGGCGGTCACCACCTATGCCATCACCGGCCTCTCCTGTGCCTCCTGTGTCGCCAAGGCGGAAAAAGGGTTGGCGGCGGTGGCGGGGGTGATCGGCGCCGAGATCAACCTGGCCACCGGCGAAGCGGCGGTGACCGCCATTCCCGGCGGCGTCGCCACCGCCGAGTTGGAAGCGGCGATGCAGGCCTTGGGCTATGGCCTCGCCGCCATCCAGACCGACGAAGAACCGGTCGACCGGGTGGAAGAGGAACGTCAGGCCGAATCCCGGGACATCCTCGGCCGTCTGCGGGTCGGGGGGATCCTGGTGGTGGCCAACATGGTGGTCGCCCACTGGCACATGCTGGGTCTGCATGAATGGGGGACGTTGACCAGCCGGGACAATTTTTTCATGCAGTTTTTGTTGATCACGCCGGTACAGTTCTGGGTCGGCTGGCATTTTCATCGCAGCGCCCTGACCGCCCTGCGCCACGGTTCGTTGAACATGCACTCCCTGGTCACCCTGGGCACCTTCAGCGCTTTTTTTTACTCGTGTGGTCTGTTGCTGTTCCCGGAATTTTTCCTGGCCCGGGGGGTGGCGGCCGAGGTTTATTTTGATAGTGCCGGCATGATCATCGTTCTGATTTTGATCGGGCGCTATCTTGAAAATCGTGCCAAGGGCCGTACCTCCCAGGCCATTCGCACCCTGATGGGTTTGACGCCGAAGACCGCCCGGGTGTGGCGGCACGGCGAGGAGATGGAAATACCGTTGTCGGAGGTGGTGGTCGGCGACCGGTTGACCGTGAAACCCGGGGAGCGGATCCCGGTGGATGGCATCGTTCGCCAAGGTGAATCGACGGTGGACGAGTCGATGTTGACCGGAGAGTCGATGCCGGTCGCCAAGGCCCGCCGCGATCGGGTGGTGGCCGGTTCCATCAACAAATCGGGCTCTTTCACCATGGAGGCGCTCAAGGTGGGCCGCGATACCGCCCTGGCGCAAATCGTCGAGTTGGTGCGCAAGGCGCAAGGGGCCAAACCGCCCATCTCCCGCCTGGCCGACCGCATCGCCGCCATCTTCGTACCGGTGGTGTTGGTGATCGCCGTCATCACCTTTGCCGCCTGGTGGTTTTTCGGTCCGGAACCGGCCTCGACCTATGCCCTGTTGAACTTCGTCTCGGTGTTGATCATCGCCTGTCCCTGCGCCCTGGGCCTGGCGACGCCGACCTCGATCATGGTCGGCACCGGCAAAGGGGCGGAGAACGGCATTCTCATTCGCGGTGGGGAATCCCTGGAGACCGCCCACCACATCGATGTCGCCGTGTTCGACAAAACCGGCACCCTGACCCGGGGCGTACCGGAGTTGACCGACTGGACCGGCAGCGCCGAACACCTGGCCCTGGTGGCCGCCGCCGAAAAAAAATCGGAACATCCCATCGCCGAGGCCATCGTCTCCCATTATAAAGCCAGCGGCGGCCAACCGCTGGAGGCCGAGGCGTTCGAGGCAAAGGCCGGGCGCGGCGTGGTGGCGCGGATCTCCGGTCGGCAGGTATTGGTCGGCACCCAGCGACTGATGACCGAGGCCGGCCTGGAAATCCCGGCGGCGCTGCAAGAGCAAAAAAACCATTTTGAAAAAGCGGGGAAAACCGCCATGCTGGCGGCCATCGACGGGCAGGTGGCCGGGGTGCTGGCGGTGGCCGACACCGTTCGGGAGGAGAGCCGCCAGGCGGTGGAACGGTTGCAAGCCATGGGCATCGAGGTGGCGATGTTGACCGGGGACAATCCGCTCACCGCCCGGGCCATCGCCGGGCAGTTGGGCATCGAACGGGTGATGGCCGAGGTGTTGCCCGGTGACAAGGCCGCCGAGATCGAACGGTTGCAGCGGGAAAACAAAACCGTGGCCATGATCGGGGACGGCATCAACGACGCCCCGGCCCTGGCCCGGGCCAATGTGGGCATCGCCATCGGCACCGGCACCGATGTGGCCATGGAGGCGGCGGACATCACCTTGATGCGCGGCGATCCGCGGGGTGTGGTGACGGCGATACAGCTTTCCCGGGCGACCTTGACCAACATTCGGCAAAATTTATTTTGGGCCTTCGCCTACAATGTCATCCTCATTCCCTTGGCAGCGGGCCTCTGGTTCCCTATGTTTGGTATCCTGCTGTCACCGATCTTCGCGGCGGCGGCCATGGGCATGAGCAGCGTCACCGTGGTGAGCAACGCCTTGCGGTTGAAACGGTTTCAGCCACAGTTATAGGATTTTTCAAAGGAAGTCGCACAAGCAGGTTCTCAACGGCGTTTAAAAGAGAGGTCAAAATGATGCGCAATGTACCCAAAAAGTTTCTTTTGACGGCCGCCATCCTCACCGGGATGGGCTTCGGTCTGGCCACGAAGGCGTCCGCCTTCAGCTTCGATAATTTCAGCATGCCGTTCTTCAACGATAACGGCAACGGTTTCGACATGCCATTTTTCGGCAACAACAACCGCAACTACGGTCCCGGTCCCTACGGTTACGGTCCCGGCCCGTATGGTTATGGCCCCGGCCCCTATGGCTATGGTGGCGGTCCCTATGGTGGTTACGGTCCCAGTAGTCCCTATGGCGGATATGGTCGCAGCCCCTATGGCTACCGTCAACCCCAAGCCCCCGCCGCCGCTCAACAACCCGCCGCCAAGGCCGACCAGCAGGATGATGAAAACCGCCGCGACTACAGCAATACCGACTATGGTCGTTCCAGCTATGGATCTTCCGACAGTTGGCGGAATAACAACCGCTACGGCAACTGGCGCGACAACAACCGCTCCGACCATGGCCGTTCCGGCAGCTGGCGCGACAACAACCGTTCCGACTATGGACGCTCCGACAGTTGGCGTGACAAGAACCGGTCCAAGTATGGCAACCGCGATTATGGCCGTTCCAACTATGGCCGTTCCAACTATGGCCGTTCCAAC
>CAYFNE010000101.1:0-13024 GCA_964344355.1 uncultured Magnetococcales bacterium | reverse complement strand
TATGGCCGTTCCAACTATGGCCGTTCCAACTATGGCCGTTCCAACGACAACCAGCCCGGCAGCGGTGGACAGAACAAACCCTATTGAGAAAAACCCCTTGTCGCGGGATCACGAACCAGTCCGGTGGCCCCGCAAACATGGAACGACTTCAAAAACAGCCTTCGGGCTGTTTTTTTTTGTCGGAACACAGGGCTGATGTTTCATGGAAGTTTTGCATCACCATCCGAAAAATGGACGAAAATTCCCGATGTTCATCCGTACCTGAAAATTACCCTCCCGACTGTGGTGACACAAGATTAAACCGGCCGTCAAGATTGACGGAACCGAAAGCGGGTATTACTCTTACATGTAAGAAAAGGAGGTTTCCATGCGCATTACGTCCAAAGGACAGGTGACCATTCCGGTGCATATTCGTGAACGGGCGGGATTGCTTCCCCATACCGAGGTCGACTTCGTTCATGATGAACTGGGGGTGCGCATCATTCCCGCCAAAAACCCGAATGGGGAAAACCGTGGGACCCGTCTGGTAAACCATCTGCGTGGCCGGGGCAACGTCGGCATGAGCACCGATGAAATCATGGCCCTCACCCGGGAACCATGACCCCGGTGTTGGTGGACAGCAATGTTTTGCTGGATATCCTGACCGAAGATCCCATATGGGCGGAGTGGTCCGGCTCGACGCTGGCGCGGATCGCCAATCATGCGCGAATTTTGATCAATCCCATCATCTACGCGGAAACATCGGTGGGATTTTCCCGCGTTGAAGACCTGGAAGCGGCCTTACCGCCGGAGTGGCTCGAAAGAGAGGCATTGCCCGACGATGCCGCTTTTTTGGCTGGTAAGGCCTTTCTCTCCTACCGCAAACGCGGTGGTGCCAAGCGTTCGCCGCTGCCGGACTTTTTCATCGGCGCCCATGCGGCCGTTGCCGGTTATCGGCTGTTGACCCGGGACCCGAAACGGTACCGAACCCACTACCCGAGGGTGGTGTTGATCGCCCCCGACCCGGCGTGACGGTTTTGGGTTATGAACCACTTTGGAGTCAGAAAGGAGACCCTACTCGCACCTGGCCTCAAAAATATCTTCCTGGATGTTTTTTTACAGGGTGACACGAGAAAAGCTATAATGAAAGATGATCTTCCCGTGATTGACAAATGAACCAAAATCGGTACACTGACGCCATGTCGGAATTGAAACTCCGAGTCGCTTTCTACTGAAATGAATGTCCCCCGGCAGCGGTTGGCACTGGTGCGGAGGAATGATGCAAAACCCTCATATTGGCAGTGATTTTGATGATTTTCTCGAAGAAGAGGGCATTTTGGCCGAAGTGGAGGCGGTGGCAATCAAACGTCTGTTCGCCTGTCAGGTGGCCCGGATGATGGAAGAGAATGGCATTTCCAAAGTCGAGATGGCCCGACGCATGAAAACCAGTCGTTCATCCCTGAACCGTCTGCTGGATCCCGAAAACCGCTCCATTACCCTGCAAACCATGGAAAATGCCGCCCTGGCCATGGGTGCGCGCTTGAAGATAGAGATTACGCCGCCCGGTTCCTGAAGGGATTTACCCTACCCCCGCCGCCAACTGGTGGTGCCATCCTTGCGGTCCAGCAAGGTGATGCCAGCGGCCTTGAGTTGATCGCGGATGCGGTCGGAGTCGGCCCAGTTTTTTGCAGCGCGGGCCGCTTTTCGCTCGGTAACCAGGGCATTTATTTCTGACTCACCCAGCATTTTTACTTCTTCTTCAAATGCAAAAGGAAGGGTCCACTGTCTCCCAACAGTAATTTTGTTGAAATTATCAGGCTTTGAACCAGCAATACCTAGTATAGCACCCAACCCCCGCAACACCCGCACATATTCTCGTACCGTCTCCCGGCCCTTTTCCCCATCGACCGCCGCCAGGGCCTGATTCAATTTTTTCGTCACCTCGAACAACACCGCCAGGGCCTGGGGGGTGTTGAAATCATCATCCATGCTGGTGAAAAAATGGTTGATCTCCGCCGCCAGGGGACCTTCGGCCACCCCCGGCAGGGTGATCCGTTCCGCTGACGGCAGGGTGCCCAGCAGCTCCTCGGCCGATTTCAGGGCCGAATAGATCCGTTTCAAACCGGCCCGGGCGCTGTTGAGGAGGGAAAAGGAAAAATCCAGGGGATGGCGATAATGGCTGTTGAGGATGAAAAAGCGGATCACCTCGCCGTGATACGCCTTCAACAGATCGCGGATGGTCATGAAGTTGCCCAGGCTTTTGGACATCTTTTCCCGTTCGCCATCGTCGCCGACGACATTGACGAACCCGTTGTGCAACCAGTGGCGCACCCAGGGATCGGCGCCGAAGGCCCCTTCGGACTGGGCGATCTCATTTTCATGATGGGGAAACAATAGATCCAAACCGCCACCATGGATGTCGAAGGCCCGGCCCAGATGTTTGCAGCCCATGGCCGAACATTCGATGTGCCAGCCGGGCCGGCCCGGTCCCCAGGGGGAGTCATATTGGGGTTCGCCCGGTTTGGCCCCTTTCCAGAGGACGAAATCGAGGGGATTTTTTTTCAGGTCGTTGACCTCCACCCGCGAGCCGGAAACCAGGTCCCGGGGATTTTTGCCCGACAGTTTGCCATAGTCCTTGAAACCATCCACGGAATAATAGACGTCACCGCCGCTCGCGTAGGCCAACCCCTTCTCCATCAGGGTGTGGATGATCTCGTGCATCTCCGGGATGTGTTGCGTGGCCCTGGGTTCAACCACTTCGGTCTCGGCCACGCCCAGGGCGGCCATATCTTCGTTGAAGGCGTGAATGAACCGTTCGGTCAGGGCCTCGATCGGTTCGTCGTTCTTCTGGGCGCGGCGAATGATCTTGTCGTCGATGTCGGTGAAATTACGCACATAGTCAACCTGATAACCCCGGGCGCGCAGATGACGGACGATGACATCGAAGGCCACCATCACCCGGGCGTGGCCGATGTGGCAATAGTCATAAACCGTCACCCCGCACACATAGATGCCCACCCTGCCGGGGGTCCGGGGATTTAACGGTTCCTTGCGGCGGCCCAGGGAATTGAACAGTTGAATGGTCATGTCATCCTTGAAAAACTTGTCTGTGAAATGGAAGCGTGCTAGGCTCTGTCGCTTTTTGACTACCCGCCGGAATGGCGATTATTTTTGAGGGAACCGACTCGAACCATGGCTCTTTTATCGCAACGCATCCAGAAGGTAAAGCCCTCCCCCACCCTGTCGATCACCGCCAAGGCCAAAGCGCTGCGCGCCGCCGGCCGGGATGTGATCGGCCTCGGTTCCGGTGAGCCCGATTTCGACACACCCAAACACATCAAAAAGGCGGCCATCAAGGCCCTGAACGAAGGGTTCACCAAATATACCGCCGTCGATGGCATTCCCGAACTGAAAAAGGCCATCATCCGTAAATTTCACAAGGATAACCAGCTGAACTTCGAACCACCACAGATCGTGGTGACGGTGGGCGGCAAGCAGGCCTTCTACAACCTGGCCCAGGCGTTGGTGGACCCGGGTGACGAGGTGATCATTCCCGCCCCCTACTGGGTCTCCTATCCGGACATGGTCCTGCTGGCCGATGGCGTGCCGGTGATCATCGATGGCGAAGAGAGCAGCGGTTTCAAGATCACCCCGGAACAGTTGGAAGCGGCGATCACCGAGCGCACCAAGTTCGTCATCCTCAACACCCCCAGCAATCCCACCGGCTCCGGCTACACCGAACAGGAGTTGAAGGCGTTGGGGGCGGTGGTGGCGCGCCACGACCATGTATGGGCGGTGACCGATGATATCTATGAAAAAATCGTCTTCGACGGTTTCAAGGCGGTGACCTGGCCGCAGGCGGCGCCGGAAATTCTGGATCGGACCATCATTCTCAATGGCGTCTCCAAGACCTACTCCATGACCGGCTGGCGTATCGGTTATGCCGCCGGACCGGAAAAGGTGATCAAGGCCATGTCCAAGATCCAGTCGCAGAGTACCTCCTGCGCCACCTCCATCGCCCAGAAAGCGGCGGCGGCGGCCATCGGCGGTCCGCAAAAATGCATCAAACCGATGTTGGCCGCCTTCGCCGACCGGCGCAAATTCATCGTCGAGGCCCTGAACGACATCCCCGGAATGTCCTGCCGTTATCCGGAAGGGGCCTTTTACGTCTATCCCAGTGTCGCCGGCCTCATCGGCGCCAAGACCCCGGAAGGCAACACCATCGACACCACCATCGATCTGGCCGCCTATCTCCTGGACGCCAGGGGGGTGGCGGTGGTACCCGGCTCCGCCTTCGGCAAGGATCCATATCTCAGGCTGTCGTTCGCCACCTCGATGGAGGATTTGGAGCAGGCCATCGAACGGATGGACGAAGTGGCCAGGACGCTGCTGGGATAGGGGGTCCAGGCCTCCCCCTCCCCGACCGGCAATTCCGGTCCGGTCGCATCGTCCACCGTTGCGACCGGTTCCCGTTCCGCCCGGCGCTGTTTCAACTCCGTCGTGGCCCGCTTCTCAAGGAGCAGTCCGGCCAGTTTGAAATCCAGATCGGTGTCGATGTCGATGGACCGTTCCGGCGGCATCACCCGGGCGCGGGTGTCGGGACCGAGAAACTTGCCCGCCCGTCGCAACCAGTCGATGCGGGCGATGTGAACGGCGCCGTTGAGGGCATGGGCCACCGGGAGATTTTGCCGCCGCACCCGGGGCATGTCCCGGCCCATGATCGGCGTCATCCGCTGCCCCTCTTCGATAAAATAGGTCCAGTAGGGACTCTTGCCGGTCTCGCTGACGGTGACACAGGCCGGGGCGCCGCTCTGGTGGCAGAGGATGACGGTATCGTTGATGTCCCCGGTGGAGCGCAACGGCGAGGTGGGCTGCAGGGAGAGCAGATAGTCGAAACCGCCGCCCAGGGAGTCCAGGGCGTGCAGGGCCACATCCACCGACCGCGCCTGATCCCCGGCCAGTTCGTCGGGACGCACGAACGGTACCTCGCATCCCCACAGTTTGGCGATGGACATGATCTCCGGATCATCCGAGGAGAGCACCAACCGGTCGATGAACGGACAGGCCAGGGCTGCCTCGATGGTCCAGGCGATCAACGGTTTGCCGGCCAGGGGCAGGACATTTTTTCGTGGCAACCCCTTGGAACCGCCGCGGGCGGGGATGACGGCGAGAATTTTTTTGTCTCCGATCATTGGAACACCTCCGGGTAGTCCTGGCAGGCCTGTTGAAAATCACCCATGCGGCCGATATCCAGCCAATAGTCGAGAAATGGGAAAGCGGCGGTGGAGTGGCCGTTCTTCACGGCGGTTTGAAACAGTTCGGGCATGTCGAAATAGCTGTTTTTCGGAATCAACGACAACAACTCCGGCTCCAGGAGATAGATGCCGGCATTGACGAAATATTCCTGCACCGGTTTTTCCTCGATGCCCAGAAACCGGTGTTGATCGAGGCTCACCACCCCATAGGGCACCGTCTGTTCGACCTTGCGCACACAGAGGGTGGCCACGGCCCGATGTTTTTTGTGAAAATCGAGGATATGGTTGAAATTGATGCGGGTCAGCAGGTCGCCGTTCATGACGAACACCGGTTTTTCCGGGGTTTCCGGCAACAGGCTCAACGGTCCGGCGGTGCCCAGGCGGCCATTTTCCTCCAGATAGCGGATCTCCGCCCCCCATTGCGATCCATCGCCGAAATGGTCGCGGATCATCTCCTTCTTATAATTGACCGAGAAGAAAAACCGGTTGAACCCCTGGTCGAGGAAACTTTCCAGGATCACCTCCAGGATCGGTTTGGACCCCACCTTCAACAACGGTTTCGGACAGGCTTGGGTCAAGGGCCGCAGGCGGGTGCCCAACCCCCCGGCCATCAACACCACCCAGTTGTCCCGGGTCACCGGTCGCGCCAGTTCGTTGAGGGTTTCCAAGCCCACCAGGCGTCCCTTGGGATCGATCACCGGCAGGTGTTGAATCTCCCGCGTCCCCATCAGGGAGAGCAGATGGTCCCGGGATTCGGATTCCCGGGCGGTAATGGGATGGGTATTCATGATTGTCCGTATCGGCTCCTTGAGGCTGATCCGGTTCAGCAGTCCCCGACGGATGTCGCCGTCGGTGACCACGCCCAACAGATGCCTGTGATGATCCACCACCAGGGCGATGCGCAGGGCGCCCAGATCCAAAACCTCGATCGCCTTCATGATCGGCGTTTCCGGCTCGATCAACACCGCCCGCCAGTCATCCTCGCGGATCATGGCGTCAACGGCCGCGCCGGAACCCCCACCGCCCGGCTCGCCGGCGGCAGGTCCCGAACCACCACGGCCCCCGCCCCCACCATCACCCCGGAGCCGATCCGTAAACCCTGAATGATCGTGGCTCCGGCTCCGATGTGGGTATCCTCCCCAATCTGGATTCCTCCGCATAACGTGGCTCCTGGTGCGATGTGTACGTGATCGGCGATGCGGCATTCATGTTCCAGGACCGCCCGGGTGTTGACGATGACATTTTCACCCAGGGTGGTTCCCGGCTGGATGACCGCGCCGGCCATGATCTGTCCGCCTTCACCCGGGGAAACCCCCGAGGCGATGGTGGCGGCGGGATGGATGACGGTGGCGAATCCATACCCCTGCCGCCGATACCGCTCGAACAATGAGCGGCGCAATCCCTTCTCCCCTCCCGAACCGATGCCGTTGATCAACTCCACCTCATCGGCCGGGTGGGGAATGATTCCCTTATCGGCAGTCAGGAGCAAAACATCAAGCGCATGGCGCCGAATGACCCCGGTATCGGGGGCGATCACTCCGAGCAGGCGGGAAAAATCGCCGTTTTGCCGCAAGGCCTCCAACAACACCAGGGCATGACCACCACCACCGAGGAGGATCAACTTTTTCACGGCCCGGTCACCAACTCCCTCAACACCATGAACCCTTCCGCCGCCGGGCAACCCGCTTCACTGCCGCGCAGGGTGGCCAGGGCGCGCAGGGCCTCGGTGCTGCGGGGAAAGGGAAAGGTGCCCATTTCACCGCTGTAGAGGGCCATCGCCGCCAGTTTTTTTTCCAGGTACGGCGAGATATCCACCCACAGGTTGGGATTGAACCGCCCCACCCCGTCGCCGAGGGCGAAATTGGTTTCCGATGGCGTTTCGTAGGCCCATATCCGTTTGACCGACGGATAGCGGAACCATTTCCCGCACGCGGCACCCACCGCGTGCAACACGCGATGATCGCTGTGGATGTCACCGGCGAACGGCACCAGCAGGGTGTCGGGCCGGACCGCCCGCACCACCGAACCGAAGGCATCCACCAGTTGCGCCATGGGCAGGGCATCCAGGCCGCCGGCGGCGAATCCGAGCCGATGCACACCGGCAAATCCATAATGGTCGGCCACGGCGTCGATTTCCGCCTCCCTGGCCGCCATGCGCTCGCGGCTGTAGCCGGATTCGGCGCGCATGCCGGTGGCGATCAACCAATGGACCCGGCTGCCCCGGTCCAGTTGCCGCAACAAGAATCCGCCACAGCCCAGGGTTTCATCGTCCGGATGCGGCGCTGCGATCAAAATGGTTTTCATTCGCCCCGGCGTCTCCTTCAATAGACCATCCGTTTACTCAACAAGGCCGGGGAAAGTTCGATCCCGGCCAGGACATCGGCAATTTTCAGTGCGGCATCCCCGGTCCCATAGGGGTTTTCCGCCCGTGCCACCCGTTCCCGGAACGATTCATCCCCCAGACAACGCCGCATGGCGGCGAGGATGGCCCCGGTTTCATGGGGCACGAATAAAATATTGCCGGCATTCTGGCGATCCTTCTGCCGTTCACCGACATTGACCACCGGTAAATTCAACAGGGGCGCCTCCAGAACGCCCATGCTGGAGTTGCCGACCAATACCGAGGCACGGCGCATGAGGTTGACGAAGGTCTCCTCCGGCAGGTTGGGAAACATCCGCACCCGCCGGTTGCCGAACCGGAACCCTTCCAACTCGGTGACCATCGCCCCCCGACCCGGATCGGAGTTGGGATGGATGATCACCGTCGGCCGGTCCAGGGCGTCGATGGCCGCCAACGTCGCCCGAATCTGCTCTCGCCCGGCGGTGGCGGTTTCACTGACCGGATGCTGCACCATCACCACCAGGGGCTCCGCACCGATATCCAGGCCCAACCGGGCCTCCAACTCCTTCAGGGCCATCGCCGGTATCCGTCGATAGCGGTCCAGACCGGTATGGCCGACCGTGAACACCCGCCACGGCTCCTCGCCCATCTTCAACAATCGTTGCCGGTTCTCCTCGGTGGCGCAAAAATGGATATGGGCCAGTTTGCTCACCGCCTGCCGGACGATGCCGTCGACATTGACCCGGGTTCGGTCCCCGGCCCCCAGGTGGGCCACCGGAATACCCGTGTAGACCCCGGCCAGGGCGACGGTCATCGCCTCCTCCCGGTCATAGGGGGCCACCAGCAGGTCGGGCCGTTCCGCCTCGATGACCGGAACCAGCGCCGTCAACTGGGTCGCCAGACCCGCCACCCGCGCCGAAGGCCGATCGGAATCGACCAGGTTCGGCAGTTTGGCGGCGATGGGCAGGTTCATGTTTTCCATTTCCAAAAACCCGTCGCCATATCCCGCCGCCAGGTGGGCGCCGGTGACGATCAGGCGCGCCGTCAACCGGGGATGGGCCATCATCGCCTCCAGGACCGGCCGCTGGATGTGGAACTCCGAGCGGATGCCGCTGGTGAACACGATCCGCCGTTTATCCACCACCAACCACTCCTTCCCGGCTTTCCACGGCCCCGACCAACAATGTTTCCGCCAGCGGACGGAAATGATCGAACCCTTCGTTGAACAACAGATCGATGGTCGAGAGATGGGGAATAAATTCCATACGTGGAAACCGTTGCCGGTAGGTGAAAGTTACCGGCGCCACATAATCGATGGCCATTCCCGCCTGGAAAAAATCCGCCTCATTCAAGTAACTCCTTGATCCATCACCGGTTATATACCGTTTTGCATCCAGTTCCCGGCAGATGTTGAAGATCAGATCCGACTTTTGACCCAGATCGCCGGGGGGTTCCCCCGCCCACATCCGCCGTTGTTGAATCTTCTTTTGCAATTCCGATGCCTGGATAAACGTGGCGGTCAGGCCCATGTGCCGGGCCAGGGTTTCGGTGAGATGGATGTTCAACGGGGAGAGGGCGGTCCACTCCCGGTTGAGGATCGGATCGAGGATTTCCCATACCGCCGAGAAAAAGGGGGCGGAACCATAGGCGGCCTGCAACCGTTGCCGATGTTCCCGCCGCCAGGGTCGGCCGTTGTCGATGCGGATGGCGTCGATGCGGGTATGCCGCGGGGCGGCGGCCAGGGGTACGGTCAACCATTTGGCCCCGCCGGGGGTTTTGATCTGATTGCGGTTTTGAAAGCTGCGCCGGGCATACTGGACGGTATCCAGGAACACTACGGTGTCGGCCAGCATGATCTTGCTGAAATAGTTGGGCCAGGGGAGATATTCCGGCTGGTGAATCATGATCCGGGACATGGTGACCACCGTCCTGAAGGGTGAATCGTTATGGGACCGGGGGCGGTTGGATGATCCGAAAAGGGTTCGGAAATCGATTGCCGAACCCTTCGTTCCCAGCCTTGAAACCGGTGTCAACCCCGTTTCAGCGCGTCGATACAGGCCAACACCCGTTTGGCGATGAATCGGGCATCCTTGCGGGTGATCTTCATATGCATGGGCAGATGGAAGTGGCGTTCCATGACCGCCTCGGTGACCGGCAACATCCCCTCCCGGGTGCCCAACAACCGTTTGTAGACCGGTTGCAGATGGATCGGCGGTGAATAGGCCCAGTTGATGATGATACCGTGGCGTTCCCGGAGCATCTCCGCCAGCCTGATCCGGTCCAACCGCGGATTTTCGATCAAGGTGATGTGTTTCCAGTAACCGCGCCGGACATTTTTGTACTCCGGCAGGGTTTTCAGATCCGCCGACTTGGCGAAAGCGTGGTTGTAGATGGCAGCCAGGGCGTTGCGGTGCTCCTGAAACCGGTCCAGACGCTGCAACTGTCGCAGCCCCATGACGGCACACACCTCGGGCACCCGACAGCTGCGCCAGGCTTCCGTGTAGATTTCAGTGGGGGCCGACCAGTCCCGCCCCCGTTCACGCAGATTTTTGGCATTTTCGTAGACCTCGTCGCTGTTGGTGGTCAACATGCCCCCCTCGCCGGTCGACATGGTTTTGGTGGGAAAGAAGGAAAAACATCCCGTGTCGCCGATGGCCCCGGCCATCACACCATCGACCCCGGCGCCATGGGCATGGGCGGCGTCCTCGATCAAAAACAGGCCGTGCTTTTTGCAAAAATCTCTGATTTCCAAGGCATTCGGCGGCAGAAATCCGGCAAAATGGACCAGGATCACCCCCTTGGTCTTTTTGGTCATGCGCCGTTCGATCTCCGGCAGGTCCAGGCAGAAGGTGTCCGGATTGATCTCGGCGAAGACCGGCACACCGCCGTTCAAGGTCACCGCCATGCCGGTGGCGATGAAGGTTTCCCCGGGCACGATCACCTCATCGCCCGGTTGCAGGCCCAGGACCTTGACCGAAATTTCCAGGGCGCTGGAGCAGGTATTCACGCACAGGGCGTGTTTGACCCCCACATATTCGGCGAACCGTTGTTCGAATTCACGAACGAACGGGCCGGTGCTGAGCATCCCTTCCAGGACCTCCCCGACCTTTTTCTGAATCCAGCGGATATCCTTTTTGCTGAACCAGGGTTGGGCGACATCGTAACGTTTGCTCATTGACCTTCCATCTCCCGCATCATGGCATCGAGATTGTTTTCCAGCGTTTCCGGTTGATAACCCAACACCGATCGGGCCTTGGAAATATCCATGTAGGTGTCGTATCCCAACAGCCGGTTCACCCGTTCGCTGAGGATGATTTCAGAGCTGGAACGCAATTTTTCCTGGATCAGGCGCGCCACCTTGCGCGCTTCGACCGGTGCGCCGCCACCGATGTTGAACACCCCGTGGGAAACCCGGTCCAGGGCCTCCCGGGCCAGCAGGTGGGCCCGCACCACATCCTCCACATAGACCTGATCGCGCACCTGATGTCCCTGGTTGAACAGTTCGACATCCTCGCCCTTGCCCATGGCGCGGATCAAATACTGGATGAAACCGGGCAGGCTTTGACCGTGACCGAAAATGCCGTCGCAACGCAGGGTGATGATCCTGAAGTCCCGCTCCCGGGCATACAGATCATAGATGATCTCGGCCTGCAGCTTGGAAACCCCGTAGATGTTGGTCGGTTTGGTGGGATGGCTTTCAGTGACCGGCAACCGTTCCGGACGGCCATAGACGCTGAAACTGGAGCTGGCCACCATCCGTCGAATACCGGCCTCCTCGCAACAGCGCAACAGGTTGGCCGCTCCCAGGACGTTGGCCCGGACGTAACGGCCCGGGTCCATGCCCGGTCCCGCCGGTTGCAGGGCGGCGGTATGGAAAACCTCCACCACTCCTTCCATCCGGGCGAAGGCCGCCCGCACCTCCTCCTCGGAACGGAGGTCCGCCACCAGGGGAAAAAACCGTTTCAGGCCGCTGGTCCCCTCGGGTTGCGCCCTGTCGAGGCCGTAAACGGTTTCACCACGCAAAACCAGTGATTTGACCAGATGTCCGCCGGTGAAACCGGAACTGCCGGTAACCAGAACCGTCATGAGGAGGCCTCCAGCATGTCCCATTTGATGGGGGTACCGGCGGCGATGCTGGACACGGTTATTCGCCCGATCACTCCGGAAAGATGTTTGGGGGGAATGCCGTCGGCGGGACGCAACACCGCCACCATCTCTTCGGTCAAACGCACCCCGCGCGGAATGGCCTCCCGGGCCGCCAATCCCCGGCGCACCCGTTGCCGGCCTTCCAGTTCGCAGGGGGCCGGTTTTTTTTCACCATCACCCAGGGCGGTTTCGATATTGCGGATGGCCCGCACCATGGCGGTGAACTGCATCGGTTCCAGGGACGCGTGATGATCCGGTCCCGGCGCGAACCGGTTGAGGGTCAAATGTTTTTCGATGATGCGCGCCCCCAGGGCGACGGCGGCGATGGGCGCTTCGATGCCGGCGGAATGGTCCGAGTAACCGACGACGGTGCCGAAGGTTTCGCGCATGGTCACCATGGCGCGCAGATTCAGGTCGGAAAACGGCGCCGGATAGTTGCTGACACAGTGCAGCAGGGCCGGCGGTGCACCCCCCACCCGGTCCAGGGCCATGACCGCCTCTCCCACCTCCTCCAGCGTTGAACGGCCGGTGGAGAGGATGATCGGCTTATGGGTGGCCGCCACCCGTTCCAACAGGGGAATGTTGGTGATGTCCCCGGAGGAAACCTTGAACAGGCTCACCCCCATCCGATCGAGCAGCGCCACCGAATCGTTATCGAAGGGGGTGGATAAAAAAGGGATGCCCACCTTCCGGCAATGCTCCCACAGTTCATAGTGGGCCGCCACGGACAACTCCAATTTTTTCAACATCCGCCACAGGGACTCGTTTTTGTCGGTCGTTCGTTCCTGGTAGGAAGATTTTTCCGCGTCGCCGCCGGCCAGTTCATCGGCGCGAAAGGTTTGAAACTTGACCGCATCCGCCCCCGCCTCATGGGCCGCCTCGATCAGCCGTTTGGCATCGTTCACCCCGCCATTATGGTTGACGCCGGCTTCGGCAATGATAAAAACCGGCCCTGAAAAAAGATCCCCGGTGGCTTGATCAACCCCCTGGGGCGCGGAAAAGGCATTCATGGTTCTGTCGTTTCCTTGAGCGATTGGACCCAGTCAAATTGAGTTCCTTGAAATCCGATCTTCGATTTGGCGGATTTGGTCGAACAACATGCTAAATTCGAGCCAAAACAATCAAAATTCCCAATTTTTCCCCAAATGGAAATGAAGATCGTTTTGGATTCCAATATCATCGTTTCCATGATTCTGGAAACCGCGATATCCGGAGGAGCGGCAGCATCGTTACATTCAATACCCGGGATCACTAGTGTCCGGGACATAAGTTTTACAACCTTATAAGGCCATGTTAATGAACG
>CAYFNE010000100.1:0-18981 GCA_964344355.1 uncultured Magnetococcales bacterium | reverse complement strand
ATGGCGGAAATTGACGGATTGTTTATGGTTATGGGAAAGGGATGTTCTTGTTGGCGTAAAAATTGCGCCTGTTTTGCTACACATCCAGTCAATAAAAAAGAGTCGTCTTTTTTGCCACCATAACAACATTCAGAGCCTATTGTCATGTTAGCAACCAATCAATACCAGATCCGGCGGTTACTCCAGGAACAAAGTATAATTTTTTGTTACAGCGGCTATATGACGGAGACCATTTTGTCTGGAATTGGACAAGCCCTTAAACAAAAAATGACCATAGAAGAGGCCGATACCAAAACCATTCGGGGTGTTTTTGCCATTTTTGTCGAACAGATGCAAAATATGATTCGATATTCCGCCGAAGTCATCAAGGAACAACCCGATGGCAATCTCTCGCTGAGTTATGGTCTGTTAACCATCGGTCAGGAAAATCAATCCTATTTCGTCACCTGTGGTAACAAGATATTGAGCCAGGATGTCAAACAGCTTTGCAATCACCTGGACACCATCAGCAAAATGGATCGGAGTGGGCTCAAGATCTTGTACAAACAAATTTTAAAAGGTGAAACACCGGAAGGTAGCAAGGGAGCGGGTGTTGGTTTCATCGATATCGCCAGAAAGGCTACGCAACCGATCGAATATGATTTCGTAACCTTGGATTCGAAGTACTCCTTTTTTTCCCTGAAAGCCTTTATTTAATTCAGCAACCAGAAGGATCGAAAATGGACAATATTCACATCGAGGCGACCGATCGTTCGCCGGAAATCGACTTCAACTTTCAGACCAATGTATTTTCCATGAAGGGAGAGTCTTTTCCGGAGAATGTTCCCGCGTTTTTCGGTCCGCATATCAGTGCTTTGGAAAACCATCTCGAAAACATGGATAGTGGATCGGTCGAGTTCAACTTTGAATTGATCTATTTCAACTCCACCACGGCGAAAATCATCATGCAGTTTTTTGAGATTTTGGAAACCACGGCCGGCAATGATATCGATGTCGTTATCAACTGGTATTATGATGCCGATGATGACAACATGGAAGAACTGGGTGAGGATTTTTGTGAGGACCTGGAAGCAGCCAAGTATAATTTGATCGCCTTGGATACATAAATCGTGAGCTTTGACATTTTCAAAAAGGAGACCGAGAGTATCGCCGTGGCCGAAGCCTTGTTGGCACGCGAACGGATTGATGTCGATGAATTGACCAACGCTTTCGATCTCCTGTTGAAAAACTATAAAAAGCTGTTTCGATCGACCAAACGATTGATGCGGCTGTCCGATCACAATGAAACGAAGATGAAGGCGATCACCGCCTCTCTGGATGAAAAAAATTCCATGTTGGAGGCCTTGTCGGACAAGCTTTCCAAATATCTTTCCCCCCAGGTTTATGAGTCGATCTTCAGTGGCGACACCGAAGTCAAGCTGAGCACCAAGCGCAAAAAACTGACCATCTTTTTTTCCGATATCATGGATTTCACCGCCACCACCGATGATCTGGAGCCGGAGGATATCACCTATCTGATCAATGATTATCTGACAGAGATGTCCAAAATCGCCCTGGAGTATGGAGCGACCATCGATAAATTTATCGGTGATGCCATGTTGATTTTTTTCGGTGATCCCCATAGCCGGGGTGTCCAGGAGGATGCCTTGGCCTGTGTACGCATGTCCATTGCCATGCAACGCCGGATGATGGAACTACGGGCCAAATGGACCGAGGCTGGTTTTGCCCGGCCTTTTCAGATGCGCATCGGCATCAACACCGGTTTTTGCAATGTGGGAAATTTTGGCAGTGAAGACCGCATGGATTACACCATAATTGGCGGCGAGGTCAATCTGGCGGCGCGTTTGGAGAGTATCGCCGATCCCGATGGGATCACCATCTCCTATGAAACCTATGCTCTGGTCAAGGATTACATCGATGCCGAACGCACCGAATCGATCAATGTCAAAGGCATTCATCGCAAGGTCAATCCATACAAACTGACCGGCATCTATAAAAATATTGATGAGAATAAACGGTTTTTTCGTGAAGAGTCCGAAGGATTGCGCCTGTTCGTCGATCTGTACAAACTGGACGAGGAGACCCGCTCCCATGCCATCTCGCAGATGGAGGCCATTATCAAACGGCTACGGGCGGAGGATGCCAAACTGATCAAGGATGATTGATTCAGTTTGTTTTATTGATATTTTCTGGATTTATTCATCAATCGGTCTTTGGTTTATTTCCGGGGTTTCATATATTTAAACCAACTCGCCGTCGCTTTTTCGATACTCTTCTCGTCCCATAGCGGGGCATCCCGCCAGTTTTCGATCCCTTCGAGCATGTTGGCGACACCGGTGGTAAAATCGACCTCGGGTTGCCAGTGCAATTTTTCCCGGATTTTATTGATATCGGCCCAGGTACAGTCGGGTTCGCCATGGCGTTTGGGGACAAAGGTGGTTTCACCACCCAGTAGCTCCGCCAGGTGCAGGATGGTCTGGGGATTGTCGGCACCGACGTTGAATATTTCCCCCTGTAATTCGGTCTCCGCCGCTTTCAAAAAAGCCCGGGCGATGTCGGTCACATAGATGAAATCCCGGCTCTGGGTGCCATCACCGACGATGGTGAAGGGTTTTTTGGCCAGTTTTTGTTTGAAAAAAACACCGAAGACGGCGCCATAAGCGCCGGTGGTGCGGGTACGGGGACCATAGGCGTTGAAAATACGCAGGGAGTTGACCGGTAGGTCATACACCTGGTGCCAGTGCAGGGCGGTCTGTTCACCCTGATATTTGCTCAGGGCATAGGGATATTGGGGTTGAACGGGGGCGCTTTCCGGCGTGGGGGTCGCCGCCAGGCCATAACAGGAAGAAGAAGCGGCATAGACGAATTTTTTGACATTGGCCCACCTCGCCGCCTCCAGCACCCGAACGGTGCCCTGGACATTGGTGGCCATATAATCGATGGGTTGCTCGATCGAGGGGACGATATCGCCGATTCCGGCAAAATGAAAAACAAAACGGGCACCCTTGAACAGGGGATCGTCCGGGGAAAGGGTGCGGATATCCCCTTCCTGAAAAATCAGGTTGGCATTGGTGTCATGGTGGGCCAGGTTGGACAGATGACCGCCGGCCAGATTGTCAATGATACGAACCTGATAGCCATTTTCAAGAAGCAGATCGGTCATGTGGCTGCCGATAAATCCGGCGCCACCCGTGACGACGGCTATGGGTGCTGTTGGGGCCATTGGATCATTTGCCTTTGAATTTAAAGGGGTTTATGAATGGTGGAATTGTTAAAGGTGGTGTTGGTGACTTGTTCGACGGCGGGCATAATGAATGTCTTGTTGCGCAAAAAACGCGCAACAAGACATTCCGAGGCTTGCCGGTACAAGCGCCGGCGACTGTTTGATGCGCGTTTGCGCGCCTTTTGCTGAAAAACGCAAAAGGCGCTATTGTGAAAAACGCGCAAAAGCAAAGTCAAAAGCAAAGTCAAAGTCAAAAACAAAGTCAAAAGCGTGGGCGCTGCCCACACCCGCCAGGGGGCCAGCCCCCTGAACCCCGATTAATAAATGCAAAAATAATTTTTTACCAAAGGGATATCTCTCTTTTCCGGCTTCTTCTATTGTGGTTTTATGCGCTCCTTTGTTTTTCCGATCGCCTCCCTTACCGTCGCAAACGCCGTTCCGCCTTCCGCCCGCCGGGCATTCACCGATGCTTCCAACGTCAATACCGCCATCACATCGCCATCGATACGGCCATCCACCGCCCGCATCTCCGCCAACGTCAGTTGATCCAACGTCCGTTCACTCTCCACACAAACCCGAACCAATCGACCAACGATCTCATGCGCCTCCCGAAATGGAACCCCCTTGCGAACCAGATAATCGGCCAAATCCGTCGCCGTGGTAAAACCCATCGACGCCGCCCGCAACATCGACGCTTTTTTCACCCGAATCCCGGGTACCAGATCGGTAAAAACACGAATACAACCCCGAACCGTGTCGACAATATCGAAAATCGGCTCCTTGTCTTCCTGCATGTCCCGATTGTACGCCAACGGCAACCCCTTCATCAGCGTCAACAGGGAAACCAGATGACCCGTCACCCGACCGGTCTTGCCCCGTACCAACTCCGGAACATCCGGATTTTTCTTCTGCGGCATGATGCTGCTGCCGGTACAAAAAGCGTCCGACAACTCCACAAAATCAAAAATCGGCGAAGTCCACAGGATCAACTCTTCGGAAAAACGGGAAAAATGGGTCATGATCAACGAAGCGGCGGCCGCCAGTTCAATGACGAAATCCCGATCCGAAACCGCATCCAACGAGTTTTGACAAATTCCCTCAAAACCAAGCTGCGTCGCTACCCAGGCACGATCCACCGGAAACGGGGTGCCGGCCAAAGCGGCACAACCCAACGGCAGTTGATTGATGCGCCGACGAATGTCCAGCAACCGACCATGATCCCGGTCGAACATCTCCACATAAGCCAACAGATGATGGGCAAAACTGACCGGTTGGGCATTTTGCAGATGGGTGAATCCCGGCAGGATCGTTTCAACATGATCTTCGGCCAGGACCAATAAATTATCTTGAATCATCCGTAACCCGGTGCTCATGACATCCACCTGCTCACGGAGATACAACCGTAAATCGGTGGCGACCTGATCATTGCGCGAGCGGGCGGTGTGCAGTTTGCCGGCAACCGGACCGATCAACTCCCTTAAACGACTCTCCACATGCATGTGGATGTCTTCCAAAGAAGAACGATGTTCCAACAAACCCTGCTCGATCTCCTCCCGAACCTGGTCCAGACCGGCGATGATACGATCGGCATCGACTTCGGGAATGATGCCCTGACGTCCCAACATGCGGCAATGTACCTGGGAAGCCTGGATGTCCTGACGATACAGACGGGAGTCCACGTCGATGGAAGCGGTAAAATCCTCGACGAACGCATCCGTGGGCTGGGTGAAACGCCCTCCCCACAATTTACTCATGACCGGTCGCGCCGCATGGCCTCGATGCGCATGCGCAAGGCATTGAGCTTGATGAAACCGTCGGCGTCCGATTGATCATAAGCCCCCTGATCATCCTCGAAAGTGGCGATGCTGGTATCGAACAGGCTCTCCGTGGACTTCCGTCCCACCACCATCACGTTGCCCTTGTACAGCTTCAACCGCACCACCCCGGATACATGGGCCTGGGAGGCATCGATCATGCTCTGCAACATGCGCCGCTCCGGGCTGAACCAGTAACCATTGTATACCAACGCCGCATAACGGGGGCTCAACTCATCTTTCAAATGGGCCACCTCCCGGTCCAGGGTCAGGGATTCCATGGCCCGACGGGCGATACCGAGGATGGTACCGCCGGGAGTTTCATAGACCCCCCTGGATTTCATGCCGACATACCGGTTTTCCACCAGATCCAATCGACCGATGCCGTTGGCGCCGCCCAGTTCATTCAAACGGGTCAACAAAGCCGCCGGGGAGAGAATGTGATCATCAATGGAGACCGGATCCCCCTGCTGGAAACCGATTTCAACATAAGTCGGTCGATCCGGGGCCTTTTCCGGAGAAACGCTCAACAGATACATCTCCTCATCAGGCTCCTGCCAGGGATCCTCCAGGACCTTTCCTTCAAAGGAAAGATGCAACAGATTGCGATCCATGGAATAAGGCGATTCCCCCCGTTTGTCCCGAGGAACGGGGATACCATGTTTTTCGGCATAGTTCAGCAGTTTGTCCCGGGAATTCAAATCCCACAGCCGCCAGGGGGCGATGACCCGGATGTTGGGGTTCAAGGCGTAATATCCCAACTCGAACCGGACCTGATCATTTCCCTTGCCGGTGGCGCCGTGGGAGACCGCTCGGGCGCCGGTGAGCGCGGCGATCTCCACCTGCCGTTTGGCGATCAAAGGCCGGGCGATGGAGGTTCCCAGATGATACACCCCTTCATAGAGGGCGTTGGCCCGATACATGGGAAAGACGAAATCACGAACGAACTCTTCCTTGAGATCCTCGATGAAGATCTCCTTCACTCCCATGCCAACCGCCTTTTCCCGGGCCGCCTCCAGCTCCTCCCCCTGTCCCAGATCGGCGCAAAAAGCGACCACCTCACAATGATAGGTGTCCTGCAACCATTTGAGAATGATGGAGGTGTCCAGACCGCCGGAGTAGGCCAGGACCACTTTGTCGATTGTTTCCGCCATTGTTTTTCCTTGGAATCGTCTCTTGGGGTTTCTTTCCGGGGGTGCAACCATTTCCGTCAGGGGTCGGTGGGGCCGCCCTATTTCGGCTTCATCAACCACTCCAGGACCGCCTTTTGAACGTGCAGACGGTTTTCCGCTTCATCAAAGACCACCGAGCGGGGACCGTCCAGCACCTCGGCGGTGACCTCTTCACCGCGATGGGCGGGCAGACAGTGCATGAACAGGGCGTCCCTGGCGGCCAGATCCATCAGGGCATCATCCACCCGGTAACCGGAAAAGGCGCGCAAACGCCGTTGCCGCTCTGTTTCCTGGCCCATGGAGGTCCAAGTGTCGGTCACCACCAGGTCGGCATCCGCGGCGGCCTCCCGTGGATCCCGTATCAGGGAGATGATCCCCGTCGGCGCCGAACCATTTCCCGATTTTTTCGCCAATGCGATCTCATTCTGCGCCCGGGCCATCACTTTGGGATCGGGATCATAGTTGGTCGGGCAGGCCAGCGTCAGATTGAATCCAACCTTGGCCGCCGCCAGGATCCAGGAGTGGGCCATGTTGTTGCCGTCACCGATCCAGGCCACCTTGCGACCGGCCAGGGAACCCCGATATTCCTGATAGGTGAACAGATCGGTCAACAATTGACAGGGATGAAAATCATCCGTCAACCCATTGATGATCGGCACGGTGGCGTATTGGGCCAGGATCACCACGTTTTCGTGGGCGAAGGTGCGTACCATGATGCCGTCCACGTAGCGGGACAGCACCCGGGCGCTGTCGGACAACGCTTCGCCACGGCCCAATTGAATATCCTTTGAGGAGAGAAACAACGCCTGGCCACCCAGTTGATACATGCCCACTTCGAAAGAGACACGGGTACGGGTGGAGGGTTTTTCGAAAATCATCCCCAATGTCTGTCCGCGTAGCGAGTGAACGGTCTCACCATGCCGTTGGGCGGTTTTGAGTTCCGCCGCCCGTTTGAACAGATGATTCATCTCCGCGACGTTCAGATCCGCCAAAGAGAGAAGATCCCGTTTTTTACTGGGTTTTTCGGTCATGATGGAATCACTCGGGGAAGGTGACTGGCCGTCAAGGGATGAACGGCTACAGAAGATCGGTCAGGACTTCATTCAGGATGGCCATGGCCCGATCGATTTCCGCTTCGGAAACGATCAATGGCGGCAGAAAACGGATGATGGTACCCATTTGACAACTGAGCAGCAGTCCCCGGGAGAGACAGATACCGACGACCTCCTCGGCCGGCGAGTTCAATTCGACGGCGGCCATCAAACCCCGATTGCGGACCGATTTGACCAGTTTGTACCGGCGATCGATCTCCGCCAGGTGTTTCGCAAGATAGGCACCCCGGGTGTGTACCCGTTCCAGGATGTTTTCCTTCTCCATCGTCTCCAGGGTGGCCAGGGCAGCGGCACAGACCAGAGGGTTGCCACCAAAGGTGGAACCGTGGGAACCGGGTCCGAACGAAGCGGATATGTTGGCCTTGGCCAGACAGGCACCGATGGGCAAACCGGAGCCCAGGGCCTTGGCCACGGTCATGATGTCCGGGATGATATCACTCCATTGATGTCCCCAGAAACGGCCGGTGCGACCCATGCCGGTCTGGATTTCATCCATGATCAACAGCAAGCCGTGACGATCGGCGATCTCCCGCAATCCGGCCAGATAGCCGTCATCGGGGATGACGATGCCCGCCTCGCCCTGAATCGGTTCGATCAGAATGGCGGCGGTATAGGAACTGATGGCCTTTTCCACCGCCTCCAGGTGGTTATAGGGTACATAACGGAATCCCGGCATCAGGGGATCGAATCCCCGTTGCACCTTTTCCTGTCCGGTGGCGGCCAGGGTGCCCAGGGTGCGGCCATGAAAGCCGTTGATGGCGGTGATGATCTCGAAACGGCCCGGTTTGCCGTTGTCACGCATGTATTTCCGCGCCAGCTTGATGGCGGCTTCATTGGCCTCGGCACCGCTGTTGCAGAAAAAGACCTGATCGGCGAAACAGCCATCAATCAGCTTTTGCGCCAACCGTTCCTGCAGGGGAATCCGATAAAGATTGGAGGTGTGCCCCAATCGCGCCACCTGTTCCTGGACCGCACCGACCACCGTTGGCGGGCAGTGTCCCAGGTTGTTGACGCCGATGCCGGCCAAAAAATCCAGATACTCCCGCCCCTGATCATCCCACAGGTGGACACCCTCTCCCCGAACGAAGGAGATCGGGTAGCGTCCATAGGTGGACATGACGGGGGCGGGAGTGGTTTTCATGGATTTTTTTTAAATGAAGAGAGTGATGTCCGCATCCTGGGCCACCTCGAAGAAACGGGCGGCGCCGGCGTATTCCACACCATCGACCAGATCGCTGTGTTTGAAATCGAACAGATCGACCGTCATCTGGCAGGCGATCATGTTGACCTCGGATTCGACGGCCATTTCCCACAGATCGTCGATGGAGGCGATGCCCTTGTCGGACATTTTCTGTTTCATCATCACCGTGGCCATGCCCTCCATGCCGGGCAGCATCTGCACCATGACCGGCATCGGCAACGGCATGGGCATGGCGGGATTGCCCAATGGGGAAATTTTCAGGTTGCGTTCCTTCTTCAGGACCTGAAGACCGTAGAAGGTCCAAAAAATGGTGACTTCATAGTCCAGGGCCGCCGCCGTGGTGGCCAGGATCAGCGGTGGATAGGCAAAATCCAGGGTACCCTTGGTGGCGATGATGGCCAGCTTTTTTTGGTCAGCCATGGGGGTTCTCCTCAAACTTTACGGATTTCATAGTAGAAGACGTTTCCATTCTCGGACGCCTTGACCAGCTCGTTGCCGGTTTGGGAACAGAAGGATTCAAAATCCTTGGCGGAACCGGGGTCCGTCGCCTCGATCGCCAGGACCTGTCCAGGCTCCATGCCCTTGAGGGCTTTCTTGGCGCGCAGAATGGGAAGGGGGCAGTTCAGTCCTTTGGCATCCAGGGTTTTGTCAGCCATGTGTTTTTCTCCAGTCGTTTCTCGCTAGGGCGTTTATTAGAAAAATAGCAAACTCTGTTATAGTGGTCCGCATCCGCTCCGGTTGCAAATATTTTTTTATTTTTTATCATGGGTGTCAGTTGCCACCGTTCGAGCCCGGTCCGGGCGCTCCCACAGCGGAACAAAAGAAAATGACCATTGTACTCGCATCAATCGCACTTCTGGTTGTCATTCTCTGGGGTTTGCTCAAGTTACGTGAACTCCGTGAGAAAAAAGTAGCAAAAGAGCCCTCGGTAGACAAGGTTACGGTGTTATTGGGGCTCTTCATGTTGTTGGGCAAGGCCTGCATCCGCTACTATCGGGATCAGGGCATGTATCCGTTGGTGATCGCCGGTTCTCCGCAGGGATTGGTGGAGATGGGCTATCTCCAAGGGGAGCTGTTGGCGGGTATGACCACCTCCATCCCGTTGTTCTCCATGGCCGTTTCCGATCGGGCCGGGCACGGGGTCTGTCTGGCGCACTTGCCGGCCAACATTGCCACGGGGGTGATCAGACGGGCCGCACAGACCAAATTGAACATTGAATTCATGGACTACCGCAATGGTCTGTTCGTACCCATCACCCTGCCGATAACCGTCCGCGTGGTCCGGTTGACCCTGCCCCTGCCTTTGCGTCCCCTGGATCTGGACCAGAATGGACAGGCGATTCTGGAAAGCATGGAGCCGGACCCCGGGAATGAATGATACGAGTCAGGGTCTGGCCACCTGGGCCAGTTTGCGAATTTTCTTGGCGATATGGCGGGCCGTCGCCGTGTCGGCGGCCTGATCCATCCAGGCGCCGTCGAGCAATTGCTGTTTCAACACCACCACCTTGACCTCACCATAGGGGTCGCGGCCGGTGACACGGATGTTGAGGCGGTAGCGGCTGGTCGGATCGTTGGGATCGGTTTTCCAGTCGGTGGCGATGAAGCCGCCTTCCCGGCTGGCGACGCGGATGGGCAGTCCCATCACCACGTCCAGGGCGCCGGCGAACAGTTTGTTGGCCCGCACCGACTGTTTACTCGACCCCCCTCCCCCACCGAGTTTGCTGAAGACGCCGCCTTCATCCCCAAAGCTGAACATGCTTTCACCACCGGCGTCATAAATGGTGTCGGCCTCGCCGGTCTCCTTGATTTCATCCATCTCCTTCTTGCGGCCGAATTTGCTCAGTTTGCTCTCATCCAGTTTGTTGCGGCTTTTGAGCATATCGCCGCCACATCCGGAAAGTCCGAAAGCCAGGGCGATCGGAATCGCCATCCACGGATTTGTCTTCATATCAGCAATTACCTTGTACGTTGGGTGCGGAACGGTCCTCGACCAACCATTTTATCAGAATCGGAAGAAATCGATCCAGGTCAATCCAGCAGGAGTGGGTCCGCCGATCGATTCAAGCAAACGAGGGTTGGTTGCGGGCGGTTTAACGAAAGTCTCGTTGATGACCATATCAACCATCCGCATCCCTGTCCACGCATGTTGGATGCCATAATGGAATTCCCCATCGGTATGAAACCGACGAGAGAATGGACGATCGCATCATCATTCGGAAATTCCCGTTAAAATGTCGATTTTCCATTACTGTGAAAAAACCGGTTGGGGAATACAAGCCCGTCCATTGGCTGAGAATCACTTTTTTGATTGTTGGCCAGATGACGTTAACGTATGCTGAACGACGGTTCGGGACCGACCGCCAATCCGTCGTCGTTGTCGTCCGTTATTGACATTCATCATTTAATTCAACTTTTTCGTGGCAATTCCATCATGATCAAAAATCAGCGCTCTCCCACTCAAGCCGACCTTCTGTTCCGGGATGCCATTCAGGCACGAATCGCCAAGGATTGGGACAAAGTTGAATCCTTGTGCCAAAAGGTCATTCATCTGGATGCCGGACAGGCGGATGCCCATTTCATGTTGGCGGATGCGGTCGTCAAAAAGGATCGGCATGGGGAGGCGATCGATCTGTATCGCCGGGCGATTCAACTGAAACCGACCGTTGCCGAGTATCACAACAGTCTGGGAAAGGCCTTGAGTGGCCTGGAACGGTTCGATGAGGCGGTGATGGCCTATGCGCAGGCGTTGCGCCTCAAGCCAAAATATGCGGTGGCCTATAATAATTTGGGCAACACCTTGATGGAACAGTGCAAGTGGATCGATGCCATCATCGCTTTCAAGAAAGCATTGAGTTTGAAACCGGATTTTCCCACCGCTTATCATAATCTGGGTATCGCCTTAATGAGTGAAGTGCGTTATGACGAGGCTGAAGTGTGTCTCAAAAAATCACTCGAATTGAAGGAAACCGCCGAAGTTCACATCACACTGGGTATGGTTATGGAGCGGGTCAACCGGTTTGAAGCGGCCATGGACCATTTCATACGGGCCGGTGAATTGGATCCAACCTTGAGCGATGTTTTCTATGCACAGGGTAACCTGTTGAAAACCCAGGGTCGGTTTAAAGAGTCGACGGAAAAATTTCGGCAGGTGGTAAAAATGGTCCCTTCTTCTCCCGGGGCCAATTATTCTCTGGCTCACTCGCAAAAATACTCTTCAGTCGATCATGAGGATATCGTCCGGGTTCGGGAAATTTTGCGGACATCCAATCAATCCTCCAAGGCAATCGCCACTCTGCATTTTACTCTTGGAAAAATGTTGGATGATTGTGGTCGATTTGAAGAAGCCTTCGATCATTATAAAAAAGGAAACACCCTGCAAAAACAGAGAATATCGTATCAGTTCGAATCGGAAAAAGCCTACTTTGAACGATTGAAAACGTTTTTTGATTCAAGTTTTTTCGATCGTTATCGAAATTCCGGCCTTTCCACCGAACAGCCGGTTTTCATCATCGGTCTGCCCCGTTCCGGAACGACATTGACCGAACGGATCATCGCCGCCCACCCCGATGTCATCGGTGTCGGTGAATCGACGGCGATCAAACGATTGATCGATGCCCTGCCGATCCACGCCCCCAACCGGGAACCCTATCCGGAGTGTTTGCGGGATATCACCGTTGAGGATGTGAAAAAACTTTCCGGACAGGTGCTTGATGTCTTGAAAAATCTGGCTGGCCGGTCGGATGTGGCCCGTATCGTCGACAAGATGCCCTATAATTTTTTCAATGTCGGTTTGATCGCTCTCCTGTTTCCCAGGGCCCGCATCATCCACTGTCGACGGGAGCCGATGGATAATGCCTTGTCACTCTATTTCCGCATGTTTGAGTATGGCAACCATTTTTCCTACGATCTGGATGATATTACAAGCTATTTTTTGGCTTATGAATCACTCATGGCCCATTGGCGGCGGGTATCGCCCATCCCTGTTTTTGACCTGAAATATGAAAATCTGGTCGCCAATCAGGAAAAAATCAGTCGGGACTTGATCGAGCATGTGGGTTTGGAGTGGCATGATGCCTGTCTGAATTTTCACAAGGAGTCCCGCACCAGCCGCACGGCCAGTGCCTGGCAGGAAAATCAACCGGTCTATTTCGATTCCGTGGAACGATGGCGTCATTATGAATCTTTCGTCGGTTCTATGAAAAATTTGCTCGCCTGATCGACGATTCGATCATCTTATCCTTCATTCATAATCGAAGGTTCGGATGAACGGTTCCAGCAGTGGCCAGAAGGGCATCAAGCGCTGGCGATGATTTTTCCAACGCCAGCGGGCATGGTCATAGAGGGGTTGGGAAACCTGGTGATAGCTCGGTGTATTGATCTGTTGACCGTGGGTCTGCTTATGATAATTACGGACCCGGTCATCCCAGGGCAGATCGAGAAAATCGAGTATTGAACCGATGGTCTCTTCGAACGCACCCACCACCGATTCATAACGGATCGTATGCACCTTCAACGGCAACACGGTGCGATAGTGTTGCCATAATGTCATGACCCGGGCATAGAGGTGAACGGTACTCTCCAGTGAGGTGAAATGGATCATCGCCTGATTGGCGGCGAATGGTTGCATCAGGCAGCTCAAACAGACATCGGCTGGATGACGCAGGGCGAACAGGAAACGGGCGTCGGGAAACAGTCGATGGATCAATCCCGCTTCGACGATGTTGAGGGGCAGTTTGTCCAACAACCTTTCAGTGGTTGCCAACGGTGATTGCAGGTGCCGTTCGGCCATTTGCCAATAGAGATGGCGCATCCGCTGCAGATCCTGGTTGGTCAAACGATGGATGTGGTTGGGCAACGTATCCGGGTGAATACCCTGTTCGCGGCAAACGTCCCGCAACAGATATCGTTCCTCCAAGGAGCGGAGATGGGGATGACAACCGAGGATACGATCCAGCAGGGTGGTACCGGAACGGGGAAAACCCACCAGGAAAATGGGAGTTGGACCCGGATTTTTTTCCGGTTGCGGCCAGCTTTTGATGTTTTCCGCCGTGAAAACCGATTGAAACCGTTCGATGCGGCGTGGATAAACCTTCATATCCATGTTTGACCACATTATCGCCATTTCCCGATTGGCGGCGACAAAATCATCATAGGCGTCATCGTACTGTTTCAAACGGTCCCGCAAACGTCCCCGTTCGAACAGGATATCGCTCCGTGTCCGGGCATCCAACAATTGCAGGTCGATGGTTTTCAGGTACTCCAATCCCTCTTGAAAGCGGCTTTGCCGGCGTTCGATCCGGGCCAGGGTCAGCCGGGCCAGGGAATGATCGGCATCGATCAACAGGGTTTTTTCCGCTTGTTGCCGGGCTTCGGACAGACGGCTGAGCCGTTCATACAGGGCCGCCAGGTTGGCATGGGCGTGTGGGTGGTTGGCATCGAGGGCGATGGTTTTCAACAGGGCCTGTTCCGCCGCTGACAAATCACCGGTTTCCAACAGGGCCTGGGCCAGGTTGAAGTAGGCTGGAGTCATGGTTGAATCGTGAGCGATGGCCAGCCGGAATCGTTCGATGGCCATTTCATTACGGCCGGTCTGGGCGAAAAGAACGGCGGACAGATTCAGGGTTTGCGGATGGTGGGGATGGATCGAGAGAATTTTTTGATAACCCGCCGCTGCCGCGGTCAGTTGACCCCGTTGATGGTGGTTTATAGCTTGTTGCAGTTCCTTATCAAGACCAAAGGACAGCTTTTTTTTTGTAACAGATAAATTTTTATTGATCTTTTTTCGTTTTTGCTGACTTTGTTTTCGTCGCTGCTGTCTATTCATAAAACATTGTTTCCAATTGTTCAGGTAAAATATCTTTTATCACAGTCTGACTATTTATATATTTCACGTCTATGCCCAACTTTCAATATTAATACAGCCAGTTGTTTTTTGGAATACTTGAAAATGATTCGGTTATCTTCAACTCTTATTCTGTATATACTCTTCTCTCCAGATAACTTCCTGACACCGAAAGGAAAAGGATTTATTGCAAGTTCCCGTAATTTTTCAACGATCTTCTCTTGTATTTTCCGGTCCAGCTTTTTTATTTGTCGTTTTGCCGTGGGAGAGATGATAACGGTGTATGTCACTTTGATTCCTTTATACCCAACTCCTTTTCCAGTTCATCAAGCGTAATGGTTGCACCGCCATTTTCCACTTCCTGCAATGAAACCATGGCCTCTTGTAAATCCTGTTGATCGTCTTCCAGGTCCAGAAAATATTGGCTCACAGCTTTGTGTAAATGCTCGTTGATTGACTGACCCGTTTGATTTGCCAGTAATTTCAATCGGGATTCCAAGTCCTGGGAAAGTGTGACCGATAACATGGATCAATCCTCTTTTTTGACCAATTTGTGATCATATTGCGCAGTATTTCCGCCAGATTTTAATGTTTTTCAAATTCTTATAAGCCGGATGGTCCCGAATTTCCAGCTTTATCCAAAAAAAACAAATGCATTTGGTAGGGCGGGGTTACGCCCCCGCCAGAATGTCCCGAGACATTGGCGGAGGCGCAACCCCGCCCCCTGCCGTTTCAGAAAACTGCCAAGAATGAAGTCTGGAATCTGATCGGTCCCCACAAATTCATATCAAAGCAATTTGACGAGTGTGGCGACGATGGACGATTCCGGCGGTCATGATTCCGCCCAGACGGAGAGTCGGTTCATGAACGAGGCGTAGCTCCAGATCCTTCAAATCCCTTTTGATTGCCAATCGTTCTTCAATAATCACAACTCAGCCTGTGCTTGCGCCAGGGTTTCCGCCTGCTGTTCAGTATCGAACGTGATGGTTGAGTTCATGCCATCAAATTAACATATTTTCCATTTTTTCAAACCACAAAAAAAAAGGGGAGCGGAAAATCCGCTCCCCTTTTCGGGTCCTGCAAAGTCGAGAAAGACGACTTAGAACTTCATCTTGATGGAAGCTTCGACGAAGTGCATGTTCTCGACGGTATCGACGGTGTCGCTGTTGTCGTTCTGATCGGGATCGACATAGACGCCGGTGATGAAGAGGGTGGTGCCTTCATCAACCTTGGTGGAGAGGGCCAGGGTGCCGCCCCAAGCGGAGTCGGTCTCCTGATCGGCGACGCCGTTGTTGCCGAGGTCCTCTTCAACCACGGCGGCGAAGTCGATCATCGGATTGATTTTCCAGCCACCGGCGCTGAAGGTCATACCAAGGCCAACACCCGACATGTTTTCGCTTTCGCTGGCACCGGCATCAGCGGCCCAGTTACCCAACAGGTCCTTGGCACCCGGTCCACCCATGTCCCAGGTTTTGGACCACTGCATGTTGTCGTTGGTGATGTTGGTGAAATCCTGGCTGGCATAGAAACCATAGGCGTTCCAACCACCGAAGCTGGTGTTGCCTTTCAGGCGGACGGCACCCAACCAACCATCTTCTTCCGCTTGGCCACCAACGGTGTAGCCTTCCATGCCGGTCTCATAGATCATGGTACCGGTCAGATCGACGGGGGCGCCGAAGGGGGTCAGATCGGTGCTGGCGGTCAAGGCGACCCAGCCGTCGGTGGCGGAGTCACCGGCCTGGGTGCCGGTTCCGGCAGCGCCGTTACCACCGGCGTTGGCGTAGTCACTGTCGGAGTCGGCGACGAAGTAGGCGCCGGTCAGGTTCCAATCCCAACCATTGTATTTACCGAACAGGGACAGGAAGTAGAGGTCTTCATCGTCCTCATCGGCACCACCTTGACAGTTGGCGGAAGCACCGAGAACGGCACCGCCGGTACAGGTGGTCGGGCTATTGTCACCACCGGTACCAACCACACCGCGATTGTCCTCGTTCACACGGACGTTGGCGGCGACGGCGGTGACATCACCGAAGGTTTTGGACAGCATGATGGTGGCGAAACCGGTGGTGTCGGTGGCCATCAGGATGCGGTCGTTGAGGGAGATGGGCATGTGACCGACTTTGGTGCCGATACCCCACAGTTCGGTTTCCAACCACAGTTGGCGGATATCCCAGTGGTCAGCAGCATGGTTACCACCCTGGCCGTAACCGGGCATGTCAGCGCCGGTCACGGTACCACTGTCAACGATGCGGGTCCGCATGTGGGCGTGGGTTTTGGGGCTGGCGGTCATGTCCATGTTGACCTGGATGCGGTGCGCCCAGTAACGAGCGTTGTCAGCGCCGCCAGAGGTGTCCTGGCTGACGGTGGGATCGGAATCCTGAATCCGGAACATGTAGTAACCACCGAACTTCACGCTGTGGCTGTGGGTTTGGGGCTGATAGACCGGTTCGGCCATCTCGTCAGCCATGGCACCCTGGGGGGCCGCAACGGCCATGGCAGCCAGAGCGGCCGCACCAAGAACAAAAGACTTCTTCATTTTCTTCTCTCCATTACTAGATTTTAGAGACCTGCTCCCGGACGACCCGGGAATCTCGTGGGAATTTCATGTACGCCTGCTGTTTCTGATCGTCCTTCTTGACGTTCGCCTTGAGTGCTTTTTTACAACACGCTGTGGCCAATCAGCAACATCTTGTGGAGCTTTATATACGAAGCGTCCGATCTGTGTCAAGAATTTTTTTCGGGTGTGACATTTTTTTTTTCGAATTGGCTTTTCTTAATGATCCTCCGGCTGAACAGTCGTTGATTTACAATCGGTTATCCGACCAAATCGACCTTTATCCCGGTTGATGCCGGGATGTTGCATTTTTGCATCAATGGCATTTGGCCGTGTTCACACCGGCGGGATGACGTGTGGCCGGTTTGCGATGCATAAAAGCAACTGGTGTGCCATTTGTGGAAATTATTCAATAGCGGCTTGATTCACATGAGGTTATGGATCATTCCCCCGGATCGGCGAGTGGTGGTTTTTTCATCACACTGTCACAAAATTGCCACTCTGTGGGAAAAATGCCGCAGCCCGGATTTGAAAGACGCTTTCATGGATATCCGGGAGATGGTACCCTCTCCGCTCGCCACATCCTTAAAAAAGGTCCTTTTGACCCGGCTTTTCCCATGCACTACGACACCACCCTCAAAGAGATCCTGCAGGCCCTGCCGCAAAATCTGCTGCGGCTCCTGGTGGGACAGGAGGGTGCGGAGTTGCTGAACATCGAGGTCCCGGCAGTCAAGAAACGTCTTCCCGACCTGGTGGTGCGCCTGATGGATGGTTCCATTTTTCATCTGGAACTACAAAGTGGACCCGAGGCGATGGAATGGAGGATGTTGGAATACTATGCGGTGATTCGGGGAATTTATCCGGGGGTGCCGTTGAGACAGATGGTACTCCACGTCGGACCCGGACGAAGCCGCTCCTCTTCGAAAATTACCGAGCCAAGTCTCAAATTTTGCTATACTGTCAAGGATATTCAGGATATCGACTGCCGGCACATGCTGGAGAGCCCGCTGCTGGAAGAAAATCTGTTGGCGATTCTCTGTCATCCGGAGAATAATCGACAAACCATACGGGAGATTTTGACACGCATGGCGCGTTCGTCTCCGAAGAACCGGGCGGATACCCTGGAAAAACTGGTGATTCTGGCAGGTCTTCGCAATTTGGAGATGCAGGTCAAAGAGGAGGTGGAAAACATGGCCATTTCTGTGAATGTCTTGGAGAATGCCTTTTTACGGGATATTTTTGGAAAAGGGCGGCAGGAAGGACGGCAGGAAGAAGCGGCGGCATTGCTTTTACGTCAATTGGCTCGTCGCTTCGGGGAGTTGCCGGCTTGGGTCGATGAAAAAATTGCCAATGCCGATCTGGATTCCCTGGAAACGTGGAGCCTTCATATTTTTGACGCACGCTCCCTGGATGAGCTGTTTCAATACTGCGCAGATGGGCCATGACACATTTTCAAGATGAAATCCTGTTGCCGATGGATGAGACCCTGACGCTGATCGACCAGCTCGCCGATCGGCTTCACGCCACCATCACCCATCCGGAAAAACGGGCCATCGTCGGCATACGCCGTGGTGGCGCCGTGGTGGCGCGTCTGCTGCGTGAACGACTCAATCGACTGCTCGGCATGACGCTGCCCATCGGTTTTCTGGATATCACCTTCTACCGGGATGATCTGGATACCATCGGTCCCAACCCGGTGGTCGGTGAAACCGATCTGAGCATGGACATCGACGACAAACGGATCATCCTGGTGGATGACGTCCTGTTCAGCGGTCGTACCATCCGCGCCGCCCTGAACGCCCTGTTCGATTACGGGCGTCCGGAGATCGTCGATTTGTTGGTGCTGGTGGACCGGGGCAACCGACAATTGCCCATTCAACCCGATTTCGCCGGCATCACCGTCAAGACCGGTGATCGTGAATCGATCAAATTGGTCGATCGGGATCAACAGGGGTTGGTGGTGGTGCGGCGGCGATTGGTTGAATGATCTTTCCGTGGTTTTAATGTTATTAGTCCCTTAGCGGTGAAGTCTTGTTCAAAATGGCACGAAAATCATCCTGCCT
>CAYFNE010000099.1:0-19011 GCA_964344355.1 uncultured Magnetococcales bacterium | reverse complement strand
GATCAGAGAAAATCTACACTTTAACGTACGTTAGGTCAAATGGACGCACCACCCATCTGCGACAGGGTATCGGTCACCGTCCCGTTCGGATCCGCACAGACGGTGTTCAGAATGGCGATGGCATAATCGGCATGCGGTTTTCCCAACTCCTCGAACAACCGTTGCCGCCAGTAGTCGAAATAGTTTTTAAACGGCGGGCGCAATACCTCTTCAAAAGCGTCATCCACGGCGGACCGGGTGAACACCTTTCCCGCATCCGGCAAATTTTCCAAAACCGTTCTGAACAGCAGTTGCAGATAGTATGGCAGGAGCCAGCCGACCCGTTCCATCATGTAGGAACGAATTTCCGCTTGCAGGTCGACCTGATAACTGGCGGCGAGCTTCGTCAGCAGACCGTCGGCGACCTTTTCATCGAAGGCTTCCAGTGGAAAAGGGGTGAGATCGTTGATGGTATCACCGATCCCCAGTCGAGCGGTCACCGTATCCAGCCCGATGGAGCCGGCCAAAACCCATTTGACCGTGTCCGCCTGTTCCTGGCGGAGATTCCGGAACCAGTTCAAAAAGGCGCGCACCCTCTCGGTGTCGTTTTCCGGTCCCAACAGTTTCAGGATGAATACCGGCAACTCATCGACGCAGACGACGATCGGCCTGTTCAACGCTGCCAGGGATTGCGTCACCTGCTCACCGAGGTCACGCCAGCGGTCTCTGTCGAAGGTTTCAAGATCAATACCCACCGGACCCAACCGGATGCCCTTGAGACGGGCTGCCAGATCTTTGAATCCTTTCGAAAAATGCTCCTTGAGCGTTTGATGTCCGTCCAAGGCCGCCGTCATTTGTTCAATACAGTCGAATTCCGAATCACATGGGGCGAAACTGCACAAGACGACAATGGTGCCCCGCGCTTCCCCCGTATCGGCAAGGCGCAGCAGCATGGATGTTTTTCCAATCCTGCGGGGGCCAGCATCAATATGTGCTCGGTTTCCAAACGCTGCCACAACCGGTTCATCTCTTTTTCACGGCCAAAAAAATTTTCACCTTTCACGGGATTGCCAACCGTTATGCGCATCATGAACTCCCAGTCCGATTGCAGCAAAAACCGTTTAACGCAAAAAAAGTTTAAAACATTTTTGATGCAAAATAAACATCAACCCATCTTCTCCACCCTCGCCGCCGCCAATCGATCAATATCCTGAAATCGACACAAATCTCCGACCCCATCCCAAAGATCATTCCTTTTAAACCGCCCGACTAAACCAACCACCCGAAAGACCCTTTTTACGCCGTCATGTACATCTAGTATCGTATAACAGACAGAGCGAAGCGCCGAATCCGACATGCCAGCGGTTCGGACCTTCAAAAGCTCCGTACAACGATCCTGGCGTTCACACGGCCATCGTATGCGGAACCACCCGTTGTGATACGGAAGCCGATTCAGCCGGCGGGAAATCTCAAGCGGCCCCGGGCTCGGGAACCGACTCCTCTTCCGGCAGCAGGGCATCGACGACGCTGCGCACCAGCACCGCCAGGGGAACGGCGAAAAAAACGCCGATGATGCCCCACAGGGAACCGAACAGCAGGATGGCCAGCATGATGGTGGTGGGATGGACCTTGACGGTGCCACCGAGGATCAACGGCGCCACGACGCTGCCGTCGATGGCCTGTAAAATACTGTAGACGATCAACGGATTGATCGACTCCCAGGAGAGGCCCCACTGGAACACCCCCAGCACCACCACCGGCACCGTCACCACCGCCAGCCCCAGGAAGGGAATGAGCACCGACAGGCCGGTGAGCAGGCTGACCAGGAAGGCATATTCGAAACCGATGAAGAGGAAGGCGATATAACTCACCACCCACAGCAGCATCAGCTCCCAGAATTTACCGCGTATATATCCACCGACGCCGGCCTCGACCTCGTTGAGCACCCGTTTGATCATGTCCTGCTCCCGGGGCAGGAACCGTTGAAAGGCATTGAGCAACAGCGCCTTGTCCTTCATGAAAAAAAACACCAGGAAAGGCACCAGGACCAGATAGACCATCAATGAGATCAAACCCGGCAACCCCTGGAAGAGAAACCCGACCGCGCCGGTGGCCAGGTTTTGCGAGGCTTCCACCAGCTCCACCAGCAAATTTTCGGCAAAGGCCGGGTTGACCAGGCCCGAGGCCGATTCGGTGAGGCGGTGCAACAGCTCTTTCAGGGTCCCGGTAATGCGTGGGATCTCCTGGGAAACCCGGGACAGTTCCCCGGCCAGCATCGGCATCAGCACGAACAGGATCAGGTTCAAGAGCAGGATGAACAGGCTGAAAACCAGGACCACCGCCATGAGACGGGGAAAGTGGATGCGCTCCAGGGTGCGGATCATCCCCTCCAGCAGGTAGGCGACGATCAGGGCGGTGAAATAGGGGGCCAGGGCCGACCCCAGGAACAGGATCACCAGGCTGGCCAGCACCAGGGCCGATACCAGGGCGGCCACCTGCGGGTCTTTGATGCGGTGGTAGAAATCGGTGAACATCTGGGGCATGGACCACCCCTTGCAATTGATATTGATGGTGTTGGCGAACCCGGAAGGAGGGCCTCACGCCGGCGGCAGGATCACCACCGGGGTACCGACCCGCACCCGGTCGAACAGTTCCAGGATATGCCGGTTGTCCATGCGAACGCAACCGGCCGAGACCGGTGTGCCCAGGTGAGCGGCGTGCGGGGTGCCGTGGATATAGATGTATCGCTCGCGGCTGTCGATGCCGGGGCCGCTGTTGACCCCCGGTTCCAGGCCATCCAGCCAGAGGATGCGGGTGGTGATCAGGTCCTGGCCCGGCTCGGTGGTATCGGCGACGATCTCGCCGGTGGGTTGACGACCTTTGAACACCATGCCCGCCGGGGCGCCATCGCCGATGCGGGCGCAAATACGGTGCAGACCGGTGGGGGTCCGGCCGGAATCCTGCCGGTTGCCAAAACCGGCGGACCCGGTTGACACGGGCCAACCGGGTCCGATGATGCCGTTTTCGATGCAGAAGAGCCGCTGCGCCGCTCCCGAAACCACCAGGGCCGGCTCCAAACCATCCCAGCCGGCCTTTTCCAGGAGCGGTTGCGCCGCCAGCAGGGGATCAATCATCCCCGCCGAGAATGCCCAGCAGACGCAGCAGGCTCATGAACAGGTTGACGATGTTGAGATACATCGACAACGCCGCCACCGGGGGCGCCACGGCCCAGGGTTGGGCCCGCAACTGTTGGGTTTCATAGAGGATGAAACCGGAAAAAATCACCGATCCACCCGCCGCCAGGGCGAAAGAGACCGCCGTCGAGTGGAAAAACAGGTTCAACAGGCCGCCGACGACCAGGACGATGAGGCCGGCGAACAGCATGCCGCCCATCATCGACAGGTCCTTCTTGGTGGTCAGGGCGTAGAACGACAGGCCGGTGAAGGCGGCGCCGGTCATGAAGGCGGCCTGACCGACGATGCCGGACATGCCGGCGCCGACATACAGGGCGATCACCGGTCCCAGCGACAGACCGGAGATACCGGTGAAGAGAAACAGGGTGGCGGTGTTCTGTACCTTCATGGCCAAAAACAGGGCGCCGAACAGCATGACCAGGAGAATGATCGGATGTTCCCGGGCGAAGGGGAGACTCATGCCGACATAACCGGCGGCGACGGCAACGATCAGACTGGCGGCGAGCAGGGCGTACACCTGCTTGAGGTAGACGGCGACGTTGCTGTCGACGCCGACACCAGCGGGGTTTTTTCCCCAGGCCGCCTCTTGGGAATGAACGGGGCGGTGATTGTGGTCCATTGTGTCACTCCTTGCTTCTGTTTTAGAGGAAAACGGTTTAAACTCCGCGCTTGAAGGGATGGCTGCGTTTTTTCCCATCCTCAATGACTCATCGAACGGGGAAAATGTTCCATCCCCGGGCAGTCTAATCCAACATATCATAAAAAAAAATGTAAATCCGGCAAAAATAGGGCATAAATGGGGAACGGCCGGATTTGAAACCCCGTTTCCCGTGCCCACACCCCCCGAACAACCGTTGCTCCCCGAGAGGCGCCATGGCACAAAAGAAAAAAAAATCGTCCAAAAAGGTGGATGGGCGTCTGCGCCCCGAGCGCAAGATCGAAATTCTCAAGGGGGTCATGACGCTGCTGGAAAAGGGCAACCGCAAGGTGACCACCGCCGACCTGGCCAAGGAGGTGGGACTCTCGGAGGCGGCGCTCTACCGCCATTTCAAGAGCAAGGCGGCCATCTTCGAAGCCCTGACCGACTATATCGCCGATCATCTGCTGAAACCGGTCGATCAACTCAATCAAAGCCCGGATACCCCGTTGTCGCAACTACGGCGCCTGTTCGACTATCACATGGGCTTTTTCACCGAGCACCCCGGCCTCTGCCGGGTGTTCCTGGTGGAAGGGGTGATCACCCGCCAGGAGAGCGAAGGGATGGTCAAGGTGGTCGATCAATACGCTGAACAGATTCGCGGCCTGCTGGAAAAGGGGCGTGAAAGCGGTGAACTGGCCGCCGACCTGGACCCGGCCCCGGCGGCCCGGTTGTTCATCGGTATCATTCAATCCACCGCCCTGGATTTCGTCATGAGCGGTTTCAACAACAAACCCAATCAACAAACTTCGGCGTTATGGTCGCTGTTCGAACGGGCCGTCGGCCGCCCGGCCTGACCCTTCCTGGCCGCCGGCGGGACCGTCGCCGCCAACCGCATCAACGTCGCTTCGTCGTTGACGGCATCCCCCGGCAGTCGTTCGGCGGTCACCGACGGCGCCTGCCCCTGATTGCGGCACTCGGAGACCGTCAACAACGACCGCCCGACACGGATGGTGGCCCCCAGGGCGATGGGAAACGGGCGAATGACCTGTTGCGGATGGGCCGGCAGGATGCCGGCGAGGGTGACGGTGGTCCCATTGGCGCTGTTCAAATCCTCGATCATCCAGCCGTTCATGACATGCCAGAAGATCCGGCAGTGACGCCGGGAAACACGAGGATCCCGCAATTGAATCTGCACCTTGTCATAGCCACAACCCCGGGGCACCCGTCCCACCACATATTCGGGCCGATTTTTGCGGTGATAATGAAAATGGTATCCGGTCTGACCGGGCTCTTGAATATGAAAGACCAATGGTGCCGGAGGAGCCGGGGGGAGATACCGCCCGGACTGATGACATTCCCGCATGATTTCAACCTCTTGAACGATCGTTGGATTCAACTCGGGGACCGTTCCCCCCTGCCGGTATTCTTCCCGGGGATCGGCGAACGGCCATCCGACCCGGTCTGCCGCCCCGGGTTCGGCGAAAGGAACTTGCAAATAGAAGACCAATCATAAACAGTCCACCCGTCCCCCAACGGCGGAGCGGGTTCCCAGGAGGGCCGTCCAACCGGCCGGCAGCGGAAAACCGGCAGGGCAAAAAACAAAAAAACCACAATGATTCAACAGTTTCTCAAAGATTTGAACCAGGGGGACCGGACCGTCTTTTCCATCTGCTCCGATCCCTCCGGCCACACCCTGGAGCGGGTCCGTTCGAGCGAATTGTTACGGTATCAGCGTCATTGGGCGGCCCTTTTCCGCCAGCGCTCCGAAGAGGTGGTGGCGGTTTTCGGCCATTTGAATCCGTCGATGATCGCCGCCTGGTTGGCCGCCGCCGGCGTTGGCAAACGACCGGTTTTCATCTCTCATCCCAGCCGCAAGGTCAGCGCCGACGACTATGCCCGCCGTCTGGAGAACTATCGGCACCGATTCGGCCCCTGCCTGTTCGTCGGCGAACCATCGGACCGCGCCTTTTGTCCCGGCCTGCTGACCGACCGGGAGCGAAGCGCCGCCGAACCGGACGACGGGGAGATACCGGTCGGGACCCCGGACGGGGATCACCGACCGCTGTTCCTCCAGTGCGGCTCCGGCACCACCGGTCTGCAAAAGGCGGTGGCCATCACCCATCGGCAGTTGTCGGCCCAGATCGAACACTATCGGCGGGAGCTGGCCCTGGACCCGGAACGGGATCGAATCGTCAGCTGGCTGCCGCTCTATCATGACATGGGGCTGGTGGCCGCCTTTCTCCTGCCGCTATTGACCGGCACCCCGGTGATTTATCTCGACCCCTTCCAGTGGGCGGCCAACCCCGAATGGTTGTTGCGGGTCCTGGAACGACATCGGGGAACCCTCTGCTGGCTACCCAATTTCGCCTTCTCCTTCCTGGGCCGACAGGCGGGGGATTACGATCTCGGCCATGTGCGCTCTTTCATCAACTGTTCCGAACCGGTCTCCCTGGGTGCCTTCACCCGATTCCTGTCCAGCCACCCGGTCCGGGCCGACCAGTTGAGCGTCTGTTACGCCCTGGCGGAACAGGTGTTCGCCGCCACCCAGACCCCGGTCGGCCGGGCCCCCGGAGCATTGTTGGTCGATCGCGCGGCCCTGCAACGGCGGCAGGTGCGACCGTTGGGACGATTGCACCTGGAAACCAACCCGTCACCCCCCCCGGATACGGCTGCGGTGGTTTTCAGTTGCGGCAAACCGTTGCCGATGGTCGAAGTGCATATCGAGGCCGCCGCCGGCGAGGCGGTCGGTGAAGTGTGGTTGCGGGGGCCATGCACGGTGGACGGCTATTACCAGCAACCGGCCATCACCCGGGACGGCTGGCTGGCCACCGGCGATCTCGGTTTTTTGCAGGACGGTGAGCTCTATCTCACCGGCCGCCGGCGCGATATCATCATTCACAATGGCAAAAATCTCCATCCCCAGGACCTGGAGGCCACCGTCAACGACCACCTTCTGGTCCATCCCGGGCGGGTGGCGGCCATCGGCCATCGGCAGGGGGAGCTGGAGTCGGAATCGGTGTTGATCCTGTTCGAACCGAAACGGCCGTTGACCATCGCCGAACGGCAACGGCTGGCCGGGGAGATCCGGGAGCGATTGGACCTGCTGTTCGATGTACCATCGGAAGTGGTGGCGGTGCCCCGTCGCTGGTTGCGGAAAACCTCCAGCGGCAAGATGGCCCGGCGCGCCAACCTGGAAAAATTCTTGGCGGCCGACTCCACCTGTCTGCATCTGTGCGGCGACAGCCATGTCCGACTGTTCTGGACGGCGAAAAATTCTCACATCAACCAGTTCGACCGTTTGCGCGCCCATTGGCTGGGATTGTTGTGGGCCGACAACTGGCAACGGGCCCTGCCCTTTTTCATCGATCTGATCCCACGCCTGAACGATCGGGACATTCTGGTCATCCAGGCCGGTGAGCCGGAGTGCCGAACCCTGTTCGCCAACGTTGCCGATCCCCTGGCCCGCATCGAGCAATCGGTGGCCGGCTACCGGCAGTTTTTCCTGACCCTGCGCAAACTGTGGAAAGGCCGTCTGGCCTACATGACCGGCATCCCCACCCATCCCCACAACATCGACAACGGCGATCCCACCTGGCCGATCACCGGTGACCCCCGGGCCCGTTACCGGTATCAGGCCCTCTTCTATCAACGCATGGCGGCGCTCTGTTCCGAGTTGGTGATCCATTTTCTGGATGTCTGCACACCGTTTCTGGGTGCGGACGGTTATCTGGATGCGGCCCGCCTGGCCGACCGGAGCCATCTGCACCCGCACTATCGCGATCAGTTCATCCACCTGCTCGAAAACCGCTTCGGTTATCTGAACACCCGGCCCAACCGTTCCGACGACGAGGATCCGGTCTGGGATGGCGGATATGAGCACTATCTGACCCTGTGCCAGAAAAAAATTCGGGAAATCGCCCTGCTCGGCGGCGAACCGGACTGGGATCGGTTGGTCTCCTCCGGCACCCTGGATTCCCTCTCCATCGTCGCCCTGGTGGCGATGTTGGAGCGGGTGTTCTCCTTCCGGATCGACCCGGCCACCATCCGCCGGGAGGATTTCGAGTCCCTGTCGACCCTCTATCAGCGCTATGGACCCCAACGGACCGTCGATGCCCGGCCCCTGAGCAACCCCACCGGCGATCAGTCCGCCACCCGGTCCAATTCCAGTACCACCTTTTGATACTCTTCCTTCAATTCGGGCAGGAACTCCTGGGAATCCTGCCAATTTTTCACTTCGACCATGCCCTTGAGACGGATGGCCCGGGTTTTCAGGCGGGTGGCGCCGAGATCGGTGGCCGCGGTCTTGATCCAGTCCAACGCCTTGACCGCCTGGACCATGCGGCGATCGGACAGCGCCTGTCCCAACCGTTGCAGATGTTCGGGAGCGGTTTGGAGAAAATCGTCCCGAAGAGATCGGAAGGCCGTCGCATCCATCGTCACCGGTTTTAAGACGGGGGCGTTTTTCCGACCGGTTTTTTTCGTTCGTTTGGACCCGGGCGATTTTTTGGCGAACCGGTCGACCGCTTCCAGGAGTTCGGAGGCACGATAGGGTTTGCGCAGATAGGCGTTCATACCGGCCTGCAAACATTTTTCCTTTTCCGAATCCAGCACCCGGGCGGTGACGGCGATGATCGGAACCTGCGGATTCCAGGCCCCACCCTCTTCACCGGCCCGAATTTGCAGGGTTGCTTCATAACCGTTCATGTCCGGCATGTGCAGATCCATCAGGACCAGGTCGAACCTCTCCGATGCCATCCTTTCCAGGGCCTCGATCCCATTGTTGACGACCACCACCGAATGACCGACCCGCTCCAGGATGCGGGTGGCCAACAATTGATTGTTGAGCAAATCCTCCACCAGCAGGATGCGCAGGGGGACCACCCGACGTCGACTGGTGAAGTCCCCATCGGCCCCTCCTTCATCCCCCAACGCCGGGATCCGACCCAGCAGCCGATCGATTTTTTTCAGCAACACATAGAGCTTGACCGGCTTTTTCAGGGAGAGGACGCTCTGTTGCCGAAGGATGGCGGACAGCTCGCCACCCCGGACCGGCAAGGATTCGAGGACGATGATCCGACACGCTTTTGTAAACGGTTCCCCCTCCTGGCCGAGGGCCGGCAACAACGAGGTCAACAGGGCGTTGTCGACGATGACGATATCGAACGGACACCCCCGTTCCCTGGCTGACCGGAGCGTCTCGAGGAGCGTGGGGCTGTCAGTCACTTCGGTCGTCTCGGCGCCGAACCGCCGCAACATTCCACGGATGATTTGCCGACCGCTGTCATTGCCATCGGCCAATACCACCCGGATTCCGCCGAGATGATCGGCCGGGGGTTGACCGCGCCGCACCTCCCGGACCCGGCCGGACTCCCCGGAAAACCGCTCGGCATTTTTGAAACGAAGCGAAAAATGGAAGACGCTGCCTTTTCCCGGTTCGCTCTCCACCCGTACATCCCCCCCCATCATCGAGACCAGCCGGCGGGTAATGGTCAGGCCGAGCCCGGTACCGCCGAAACGACGGGTGGTGGTGCCATCCACCTGGGTGAACTGCTCGAAAATGAGGGCCATTCGTTCGGCGGGAATGCCGATGCCGGTATCGGTGACCGAAAAACGCAGGGGAATCACCGCATCCCCCTCCGTCGGCTCGCCCTCCCGGTCGACGCGAACCAGCAACTCCCCTTCACTGGTGAACTTGATGGCATTGCTGATCAGGTTGACCAAAATCTGGTTGAGACGCAGGGGATCGCCCAGCAACGTCGGGACATCCATGGGAATGTCACAATGGAGTTCCAACTCTTTTTGATGCGCCCGCACCGCCAGGCTTTCACAGATGCTCTCGACCTGACCGCGCAGATCGAAAGGAATGTTCTCCAGCCGTAACTGACCCGCTTCAATCTTTGAAAAATCCAGAATATCATTGATGATTCTCAGAAGATTCGTTCCCGAGTTGAGAACGATGTCCAAATTTTCCCGCTGATACTCCGACAGCTCGGTGGCCAAAACCAGTTCTGTCATCCCGAGGATGGCATTGAGGGGGCTGCGGATCTCATGGCTCATGTTGGCCAAAAATTCACTCTTGGCCCGGTTGGCGTTCTCCGCCACATCCAAGGTCTCGGAGAGCGAGTTCAACAACTGTTTGCGGTCGGTGACATCGCGGATGAAACCGGTATAAAACTGTTTTTCACCGACCGACACCGCCACCAGGGCCATCTCCAGGTCGACCCGATCGCCCCTGGCATTCATACCCTGCATCTCCAACCGCCGCCCGGCGAAGGATTCCCCGCGGCCTTTCTGCCGCGTCAGGGCCTGTTTATGGGCCTGCCGATGTTCCGGGGGGATGATGTAATCGCACAGCTCCTCTCCCAGGATATCATCCCGTGCATACCCGAACAGCCGTTCGGCGGCCAGGTTGAAACCGATCACCCGCCCCTGCTCATCGATGGTGATGATCGAATCCAGGGCATTTTCCAGCACTTTTTGCAGATGGACCCTTTTTTCCGAAAGTTCCATCAGGGTTTTCGAGAGCAAATTTTCGGTCACCCGTTGATCGGTGACATCCTGAACCGTACCGGTCATGAGGGTCGGCCGGCCGGCCGCATCGCGGGTGATCTCCCCCTGCCCCCGCACCACCCGCTCCTCGCCATCGGGACGAACGATCCGATACTCGATCCAGTATGGGCTTTCGGCGGCGGTCAGGGCATTATCCAGGGTTTTTTCCACCATCGATCGATCGCCGACATGGACGGCCTGCAGAAAGGCCTCCCGGGTGGCGGCGAAATCCTGGGAATTGTGGCCGAAAACCCGATAGATCTCCTCCGACCAGGTCATGGCGCCGGTCCGCAGGTCCCAATCCCAACTGCCCAAATGGGCGATCCGTTGCGCCTTGGCCAGCTTGGCCCGGCTTTTCCGCAACACCCGTTCGGCCTCTTTGCGCTCGGTGATATCGCGAAAAATGCCCTGGATGACCCTGCGGCCTTCCAGTTCGGTGATTCCGGTACGCACTTCAACCGGGATGTGACGGCCATTTCGATGCGCCACGATCACCTCAAATGCCTTTTCCTGCGGTTGTTCAACCACTTGCCGGAACTGCTTCCGATGAAATTCCCGGTCTTCAGGCGGATGGAGCTCGGTAAAGTGCGTGCCGACGATCTCCCCCACCGAACGTCCCAGCAGGGTTTCCGCCCTGCGGTTGGCCTCCAGGATGATCCCGCTCTCCGTATCGGCCACCAGGATGGCGTCGTTGGCCTGTTCCATCAGGATTCGATATTTTTTTTCCGAGCGTTTCAGCCGTTCCTCGACCCGTTTCCGCTCGGAAATATCGGCAAAGGTCACCACCGCCCCGACGATACGGCCATCCATCCGCATCGGGGAGGAGCCATATTCCACCGGAAAGGCGCTGCCGTCGGCGCGAAAAAACACCTCATCGTCGGCCCGGGAATCCTTTCCCTCCTTGAAGGCCCGGGAAACATTGCACTCCTCCACCGATTTTTTCCGGCCATCCGGCCAGGAATGATGAATCAAATCATGCATGTTCCTGCCGAGCAGATCGTCGATGGCATCATAACCGAGCATGTTGACACAGGCGGGATTGCAAAAGGTGCAGTTGCCGTCCAGGTCGATACCATAGACCGCCTCACCGGTGGAGATGAGCAGGGAGCGCAGTTTTTCCTCGCTTTCAATGATGGCGATCCGGTCCGCCCTTTGCCGCTGCCGCTGCTGGTTCAAGCGACGGAAATAGAGCCAGATGGCGCTGGAACCGAGCAGCCAGAAAAAGATGTGGGTCCACTGCATGATGACAATGGTGCCCCGCTCGAAAGCGATGTACGGCACCATGGAGATGTTGACCCCCACGCCGCCGCGGACATCGCCCACCTCATACCCTTGCTGCCCATGACATTTGAGACACCCCTTCTGAACGATCATCGGTCGGATCAGCCGCAGATGGGGTTCGCCGTCCATTTCCGTGAAGGACATCACCTCCTTCACCCCTTCCCCCTCGAAGGCCCGCAGCGCCCGTTCCTCCCAGGGATCGGGGGCATTGTCGGGATTGAGCGGTTTCAGGCTGGTGATGCGCCCCCGGGTACCGTCGTACAGGCCGGGATACTCGGCCATGAGCTGCCGGAGCAGGTAGGCCGGATTCATCAAGGTGAGCTTTTTTCCGGACGGGGTGATGATATCCCGTTCGGGTATGTGTTTCAGATGGGGGTTGGGCGGTGTGCGGGCATCGGTGGGTACATAGACGCCACCATGGGAGCTGGCCCATAGACGAAAGGCCTTGTCCTTGTCGAAGCTGGCGCGGGCGGCATTGACCACCACCCGGCGGGTATGTTTCCGTTCATGTTGATGATTCCAGGCCAGGGAGACACCGACCAGCAGCGACCAGATGAGGATGGCCAGAACCGGTGCGGTGTGCCTGTTCATCTTGGCTGTTTCCGCACTTCCGGAGATGTCGCTCGACATGGATCACCCCTCGAGATCCGTTGGATGGCGGGGCGCTGCCGCGAACCCGGACGAAACTCACCGATCCGGGGGTTCCCTTTTCGCTGCCTCGACACATGCCGGCCCACAATAGGGCCGTTCGTCGCGGATCACGGCCATCTCCCTGGGCACCAGGGTGCCACAACGGTTGCAACGCAACAGCGCCCCTTCATCATTGGCCGCCCGTGGACCACCGCCACCCGCAATGGCGCGCCCGCCCACCAGGAAACGGTAGAGCAGGTAGATAGCCGCCACCAGGATCAGCAATCGCAACAACCAACCCATGACATCCCCCCGGAAGCGTTGTGCGCTCTACTGCAAAGTGGACTGTTGTTGTCCCGCCTGCTGTTGCATCTGCTGTTGATGATACAGCGCCGCGAAGTTGATGGGATCCAACAGCAATGGTTTGAATCCGCCTTCAACCACCATATCGGACACGATGCGCCGTACATAAGGGAAAAGAATATGTGGACATTCGACACCCAGGGTCGGGGCCATGTGCTCCTTGGGCAGATTTTTCAGCACGAACAGGCCGGCATAGGTGATATCGACCAAAAACAGCACCCGCTCCCCGGCCACCACCTTGGCCGTGATGTGCAAGGTCGACTCATAGTGATCGGGACCTTTTTGCGAGGCGCCGGTATCCAGGTTGAATTCCACTTTCGGTTCGAGGTTTTCCCGAAAAACTTCCGGTGCGTTGGGACTCTCGAAGGAGAGATCCTTCAAGTAGAGTTTTTCCACATGGAAGACCGGCTGGTTCATGGCCGCGGGATCGGGAGTGGGGCTGTCTTGATTCATGGGCCTGCCTTTCACCTGATTGAAAAAATGGATGAATGAAAAAAGGATCGTTCAATGTCATCGATGCGGATCGATGGTCGGTTCATGCGGATTCGGCGTCCAGCGGGGATGCCGGGGTCGGAGCCGCCCCCTCGGCGGGTTTGACCGGCTTGTTTCGGCGGCGGCGGCGGCGGCGCTTTTTTTTCTCCGGGGCCTTTTCGGTTTTTTCAGGACCGGACCCGGACCGTTTACCGCCGACCGTTTCCGCCGACCCGCCCCGGCCCCGGGACCGACGGCCCCGGCCGGAATCCGCCTCCTCCCGAGGCGGTTTCGGCGGCCTTTTCAGATCGACATAGAGGGAATCCTCGGCCCATACCACCGGAATTTTCATGCCGCCGTAGGCTTCGATGCCCTCCAGGTTGTAGGCCCCCTCCTCGTCCACCAGGGAGATGGCGTCCCCGCGGGCGCCAGCGCGGGCGGTACGGCCGATGCGATGCACATAATCCTCGGCATTTTCCGGCAGATCGAAATTGATCACATGGGTGACGCCATCGATGTGCAGACCGCGGCCGGCGACATCGGTGGCGATCAGCACCGGAATTTCACCGCGCTGAAACCGTTGCAGGACCCGCAACCGTTTTTCCTGGGGCACGTCGCCGGAGAGATAACCGTTGAGGATGGCATTGGCGAACAGCCAGCGTTGCAACCGCTCCCCCATGCGTTTGGTGTTGATGAAGATCATCACCCGGCCGCCGGAACCGCCGTTCTCCTCCGCCAGGTCCCGGCGCAACAACCCGACCAGCAGGCTGATTTTTTTCCGGCCTTCCACATGGTAGAGGCACTGGGTCACCTGTTGAACGCTCTTGACGTCCATGGGGGTGGAGAGCACCTCCGGGTTGCCCATGTATTCATAGGAGAGTTCCTGCACCCGGTAGGAGAGGGTGGCGGAAAACAGCATCGACAACCGTTTGTCATAGTGGGGCAGACGGCGCAGCAGATAACGCAGATCGGCGATGAAACCCATGTCGAACATGCGGTCGGCTTCATCGATGACCAGGGCCTCGACCTGCGAGCAGACATAGGATTTCTGCTTGAAATAGTCGATGAGCCGGCCCGGGGTGCCGATCAACATGTCCACCTGGCCGTCGATGAGCGTATCACGCTGTTTTTCATAGTCCACACCGCCATAGACGGCGTGGATGGTGATATCGATGTGGGCACCGAGGTCACGGGCGTCATTTTCGATCTGCACCACCAGCTCCCGGGTGGGGGCGATGATCAGGATGCGGGGGGCGCTGACCTTTTTGGGGGCCGGCGGGGGTGAATCAGCGGCCGACGCCGCTCTGGCCCGCGCTTCGTTGCCACGTACCAGACGGGTCAGACAGGCCACCAGGAAGGCGGCGGTCTTGCCGGTACCGGTCTGGGCCTGGCCGGCGACATCGGTACCGGCCAGGGTCAGGGGCAGGGTCAGTTCCTGAATCGGCGTACAGACGGTGAAACCACAGTCACGGATGCCGGCCATGACTGACTCGGGAAGGTCGAGTTCGGAAAATTCCATATTGGAGAGGACAACCTCGGAACGGCTCAGGTGGAGGGCGACAGGGCCAGTTTTTTCACCATGCCGTTCAAACGCCGGGTGCGGCGCGAGGCCTGACCGGAGTGGATGATTCCCTTGCGGGCACTGACGGCCATGACCGAAGCCGCCCGCCGCAGGGCCGCATTGGCCGCTTGGGCGTCACCGGCCTCGACGGCTTGCGACACCCGTTTGCAGTAGGTGCGCATCTTGGATTTGAGTTCGCGGTTGCGCTCGGTGCGCTTGGCGGTTTGCCGAATTCGCTTCAGGGCTGATTGAATATTGGCCACTTGATGAAAACTCCCAGGCTACACTTGATATCGTTGATGTTCGTCGATTACGGCCCGAGGCCGGTTTTCGTACCGCGGGCCATGGCGGGAACCCCGCCGATTTGTCAATATGAGGACGGATAAAAGGTCGAAACCGCCTTTTACAAACAGGTCAGCCTATCCCATTTCAACCTTATTCGTCAAAGGTTCTTTCCATTGACCGACCAGGAACAGCAGCCGGACCGGAAAAATCCGGAAAAAATCGCCAATGCGCCAGCGCTGGGAAAGGATCCCGGCGCCCAGAGCCGCCGGGGATTGATGCGGGCGGTGGGCACCATCGGTTTTTACACCCTGCTGTCCCGGGTGATGGGGTTCGTCCGCGATATCGTCATCGCCCGGGGATTCGGCGCCGGCATGGGGGCCGACGCCTTTTTCGTGGCCCTGAAACTGCCCAACTTTTTACGCCGCTTGTTCGCCGAAGGGGCCTTCAGCACCGCCTTCGTCCCGGTTTTCAGCGACTATCTGGCCCAGGGGGACATGTCGAAAACCCAGCGGGCGGCACAGGCCGTTTTCACCCTGCTGGCCCTGGTGCTGGCGCTGGTGGTGGTGGTGGGGCAACTGTTCATGCCGCTGCTGATCCTGGTGATCGCCCCCGGGTTCAGCGACGATGCCGCCAAATTTCAACTGACGGTGGACCTGACCCGCATCACCTTCCCCTATATCCTGTTCATCTCCCTGGTGGCCCTGGCCGGGGGCATTCTCAACAGTTTTCACCGTTTCGCCATTCCGGCGGCAACACCGATCCTGCTCAACGCCTCACTGATCCTCTGCGCCCTGTCGCTGGCCCCGCACCTGGACCGCCCGGCCCTGGGACTGGCGGCCGGGGTGTTCCTCGGCGGCGTCACGCAACTGGCCCTGCAATGGCCGGCCCTGCGGCGCATCGGCATGCCCTTTCGCTTCCGTTGGGAACCCCGGCACCCGGCCATCCGCCGCATCCTCACCTTGATGGGGCCGTCGGTGCTGGGGGTGTCGGTGGCGCAGATCAATCTGTTGTTCGACATATTCCTGGCCTCCTTCCTGCCGGCCGGTTCCATCTCCTATCTCTATTATGCCGACCGATTGGTGGAGTTCCCCCTGGGACTGGTGGCCATCGCCATGGGCACCGCCATCCTGCCGGCCCTGTCGGCCAAGGGCGCCCGGGGCGACATGGCGGGACTGCGCGGCGACCTCGACTTCGGCCTGCGCCTGGTCTGGATCATCAACATCCCCGCCACCATCGGCCTCATCGCCCTGCGCGAACCGATCCTCTCCCTGCTGTTCGAACGCGGCGCCTTCGATGCCGAAACCACCCGTCTCACCGCCCAGGCCCTGCTCGCCTACGCCCTGGGCCTGGCGGCCTTTTCCACCATCAAGGTGGCGGCCCCGGCCTATTATGCCCTCAAGGACACCCGCACCCCGGTGCGCATCGCCATGATCAGCATGGGCGCCAACATGGTCCTCAACATCATCCTGATGTTCCCGCTCAAACATGCCGGTTTGGCCCTGGCCACCACCCTCTCCGCCTGCCTCAACGCCGGCCTGCTGTTGCACGGATTGCGGAAAAAAGTGGGCTACCGGCCCGGCAAGGGGCTGTGGACCGCGCTGCTCAAGACCGGCCTCGCCAGCGCCATCCTCTACGCCTTCCTGTGGTGGAGCCAGGCGGCCTGGTGGTCGGACGATCTCTCCACCCTGGGGAAAACCCTGACCTTGATCCCGATCATCACCCTGGGCATCGCCCTGTTCGCCGCCGCCACCCTGGCCCTGGGCATGGAGGAACCCCGCGCCCTGGTGCGGGCCATGCGGCGGAGAAAGGCTGCAAAGGGTGGGGCGGGGTAAAAAAACCGAGCGGGCTTTCTTCGCGGAAAAAATTGTGGAAATAGAGCCAAAAAGAAGATTGACTGGTATTAAACCGGTTCGATCTGAACCGGTTTGGGAGCCTGAACATGAAATCCTATGATGCCTTCGACGCCAGAACCCACCTGTCATCCCTGCGGAAAAGGTAGCCAAAGGGGAGCGCATCACCATCACCAAACAGGGAACACCCGTGGCCGTCTTGCAACCACCGGAGCCGGAACCGCTGGTGGACAGGGAAAAAGCCATCGAAAAACTCAAGCAATTCCGGACTCGCCACACCTTGGGTGGGATTTCCCTCAAATCATTGATTGAAGAGGGTAGAAGTTGACAGTTTCAATGGCTGAAGGATCCGGTTGCAACGGGGTGAAAAACTAATCCCGCAATTCAGGCGGCAGGGGAAAGGCCAGGTCCTCGGAGCTGACCGACAGCACATCCACCCTCTCCACCCGGTCGGCCATGCGCGCCACCAGACCGTCCACCAGCACCTCCGGGGCCGAGGCGCCAGCGGTGATGCCCAGGCAGGAAACCCCCTCCAGCCAGTCATCATCGACATCCTTGGCCGATTCGATCAAAAAGGCGTTGACGCCGGCCCGTTTCGCCACTTCCCGCAACCGGTTGGAGTTGCTGCTGTTGGGCGCCCCCAGGACCAGGATCAAATCGCACTCCCGGGCCAGGGCCTTGACGGCGTTCTGGCGATTTTGCGTGGCGTAACAGATATCCTCCCGGGCCGGCTCCTGAATATCGGGAAATTTTTCCTTCAGGGCCGCCACCACCTCGGCGGTTTCATCCACCGAAAGGGTGGTCTGGGTGATGTAGGCGGCGGGGGCGCCGCCCCGTTCGGGCAATTTTCCCAGGGATTCCAGGTCGGAGATCACATCCATGCGTCCCGCCGGCAACTGGCCGACGGTGCCTTCCACCTCCGGATGGCCCTTGTGACCGATGAGAATGATCCGGCGCCCGGCGCGATCCTGGCGTTCCGCCTCCCGATGCACCTTGCTCACCAGGGGGCAGGTGGCATCCAGCACCCGCAGGTCCCGGCGTTCCCCCTCCCGGGCCACCGCCTTTGAGACCCCGTGGGCGGAATAAATGACCGTGGCGCCATCCGGCACATCGTCCAGCTCCTTGACGAACACCGCCCCCTTGCGGCGCAGGGAGTCGACCACCCATCGATTGTGAACGATTTCATGGCGGACATGGATCGGCGGACCGAACTTTTCCAAGGCCGTTTCGACGATGGCGATGGCCCGTTCGACACCGGCACAAAAGCCCCGTGGTTCCGCCAACAAGATTCGCATGGTTCACTCCACCCGGATATTCCGCCGGTCCAGCGCCGGACACCCCATCGTGCCCGGCGATCCCTACCACCGGCCCCGTTTCAAGGTTTTCATGATGCCCCAGGAAAAGCCGGGAACTCAACATGCGAATAAGCATTGACGGACCCCAGACCCCGTTTCATTGGGCCGCCAGCACCGCCGCTGCCACCGTCTCCGCCCCTTCGATGGCCGTTTTGCGCTGCAGATGGTTCAAACGACGCGTTTCGATATCGCCGATCAGGGTGTTGATCTCGGTCAGGGTCATCGAGGCCGATTGGCCCTGCCAATGTTGGAAAGCGGCCAAAACGGCGTTGCGCTGATCCTCTTCCGAGGCCAGAGCCAAAATCTCCGTCCGGGTTTGCTCCCGGGCTTGTTGAACAAGCCTCTGTTTGACCTCCGTCAATGTCCGATCGACCACCGTCCAAACCGCCGTCACCCGATCCGTTCCCACGGTCAAATCCGGGCCGGTCAGGGATTGGGTGGTGTCGTCATGGGCCGGTTCGCTCCCCTCGACGGGATACCAGCCACGGGCAATTTTTTCAGCATCCGACAGGACGGGAAAGTTGCTGATGTTGTTCCAGGTTTTCGGCAGAGCGCACGGACCTTCGACAACCATATTGTTTTCCACTCGGCAGTAGAGCATCTTGTTCCCCTATTGAAAATCAATCAGAGATGTACGGAGCAGCAGGCAGGCTGCCTGAAAAATCACCATCCCAACGGGCCGTCCGGGAAAGGCGAATCTCATCAAAATGCGCATTGCCATCCCGTTCTGCCGCAACATGCGCACCCAGCCCAAAACGCCATTGATTGCTTGACCCGATCAAATCCGTGTTGGCAAATGCGGAATGTGTCAATGAAAATGAGACACTCGACGTTCGAATTTAACGTCAAATCA
>CAYFNE010000098.1:0-19151 GCA_964344355.1 uncultured Magnetococcales bacterium | reverse complement strand
ATGCGATCCGGGTCCCGCCCGCTCTTGTGGTACAGCAGGATGAGCATGGCCAGGCAGAGGTTGTCTATGGTGATGATATCCTTGAAATCAATCAGGAAGAGTACGTGTTTTGGTATCCGGTTGAAGGTTTTCGTCACCCGGGTGCACTCCAAATAGTCAAGGGGAGGCTCCAGGATTATCCGGACGCTTTCAGCGAATGGTACGGTACGTTCTTGAAAAATCATGAGGTTCTGTCCAGACATGTTTCACTCTCCCTGTGGCGATGCGCCTGTTTCATACCGGTTGCTCGTTTATTCCATAAACGCAAACCCCTTGCCAGATTATTGAAACGGTCATCAAGCCGTTGAAAGTGAATGACAGTTTCAACGAAATGGTCCACTCTGGGGAAAAGGTCCACCGTGCGAAACCGTCCCATGACACACCAACCGGGGTGTTTCATGTGTCACGGAAAACAGACATTGCCATAACCTTTTGAAATTTATACAGGAATATTACGCACACCACTGTGTCAAAGGCCGTGATGCAGCGGATGGAAAAGAGTGTTCCGGAAAAACCGATTTTCCATATGAGTGTTGCGGCCAACCGGTTTCTTTACGATTGGCTCGCAAAAGGGAGTCGACGGATGATGTGGCGAAGACGAATTTTTTCCTTGGCACTGATCATGATTGCGATTTCAACCCTGATTGGCATCGTCGCCATGAAAATTCTGTACGAGACGGCCTTTGAACAACAGCGCAACCGTTTGGTGGAGATCGTTCGGAGTCAGGCGCGTCTCATGGAGTCGGTGGCCCGCTTCGATGCCGAATACAGTACCGACTTTCCCGACGGCGCCCGGGCCGCTACCATTCATCAAATCCGGGAAGCCCACGACGCCTTTCAGGGATTCAAGACCAGTGGCGAGTTCACCTTGGCCAAACGGGAAAAAGACCGGATCGTTTTTTTGCTGAGACACTCTCTTGATGATGACGAGGGGCCCGACCAGGTGGCCTGGAATGCCGATCTGGCCGAACCGATGCGGCGCGCCTTGCAGGGGCTGTCGGGGACCCTGGTGGGATGGGATTATCGGGGTCAGCTGGTTCTCGCCGCCCATGAGCCGGTGCGGATATTGAACCTGGGCATCGTCGCGGAGATCGACCTGAAAGATGTCCGCGCCCCGTTTATCCAGGCGGCAAAGACGGTTTTGTTGGTTGGCATTTTGATCGTCGCACTGGGGAGTTGGATATTTCATCGAATCAGCACCCCCCTGATCAGCGCCATTCAAAAAAGTGAATCCCGTTTTCGTTCCCTGGTGGAGACCGCCCCATCGGTCATTCTCGGTCTTTCACCGGACTACCGAATCCTCGAATTCAATCCCGAGGCCGAAAAACTGTATGGATGCGGCCGGGAATCGGTATTGGGGACCAACTATTTGACCCGGTTCATCCCGGAAGAGGATCGGGAGGAGGTGGCCGCCGATATCGATGCGGTGTTGGCCGGGCGGGTCACCAGCGGATTTGAAAATGCCATTGTCACCGCCGGCGGCGAAAGGCGCATCCTCACCTGGTGCGTCAACCGCAATCAGACCCCGGATGGAGAGGTCCTGGGCCTGACCGCCGTCGGTCAGGACATCACCGACCGCATACGCCTGGAAGAGACCCTGAAACGGTTCAATGAAGAGTTGGAAGCGCGGGTTTGGCAACGCAGCAGGGACTTGGAAAGGGCCAAAAAACGGCTGCATACGGCGCAACAGGTGGCGAGGATGGGTTTTTTGGATTGGAACCTGGTCAACGACGAGGTCTACTGGTCGGAGGAGCTATATCATCTGTTCGATATCGTACCCGGGGAATACGCCCCATCGGTCGAAACGACGCTGGCCCTGGTACATCCGGAGGACCTGGTCCGTGTGAAGACCGATTTGAGGGCGGCGTTACGGGGAGAAAAAAGTTATGATGTCGATCACCGCATGAGGACACCGAACGGCCGCATCGTCCATGTCAATGCCCAGGCGGAGCTGTTTCGCGATGAGGATGGAAAACCGATACGGCTGTTGGGCACCGTGGTGGATATCACCCGGCGCAAACGGGCCGAAGAGCGGCTCCGGGAAAGCGAGTCCCTTCTTCGTACGCTGCTCAACGCGCCGCGCGATGCCGCTTTTTTCCTCATGGAACCGGGTGGACGCATCCTCATCACCAACGATGCCCTGGCGGTGCAGTTGGGCGGTCCCCACGGTGAAACATCTCTGGTGGACCAGAACATTTTCGACCTGTGGCCGGCTCCCCTGGCCGACTCCCGCCGGCAACGCCTTCTCGAACTGGTTGAAAACGGGCTGCATCAGGACCGTTTCGAGGATGAATTCGGTGGCCGTCTCTATGGAACCAATTTTATCGCCGTGCATAACCGTCAGGGGGTGATGACACACATCGCCGTCTTCAGCACCGATATCACCCAGAAGGTGCAAAATGACATTGAAACATTGCGGACCGCCCAGTTGGCCTCGGTGGGCGAACTGGCCGCCAGTGTCGCCCATGAAATCAACAATCCCATCAATGGCATCATGAACTATGCCCGGCTACTGGAAAAAATGACGGCCAAAACCGACGGCATCACCGATCTCCCGGCCCGAATCATCAAGGAGTCCCACCGTATCGCCCGTATCACCAGCAGTCTTCTCACCTACTCCCGCCCCTTCGGGAAAAAAACCCCGGTATCCATGGCCAGGGTCGTGGCGGAGGTACTCACTCTGGTTGGCACACAACTCAACAAAGAGGGCATCCGGTTGCGGAACGGAGTGACCGATGACTTGCCGGAAATTGTCGGCAACTTTCAACAACTCACCCAGGTATTTCTCAATTTGATCAGCAATGCCCGTTTCGCCCTGAACCAAAAATACCCCGACAACCATGAAAACAAGGTGATCGAATTGTCGGGACGGGTGGTCTCCGTCGGGGATCGCCCTCTGTTGCGGATCCACTGTGTCGATCATGGCATCGGCATCCCCCCGGCACGATTTGACCGGGTGAAAGACCCTTTTTTCACCACCAAGCCGGTCGGAGAGGGAACGGGACTGGGATTGCACATCAGCACCCGCATCCTACATGACCACCACGGCGACCTGACCATTCACAGCAGTGAAGGCGAGTTCACCCGCATTACCATGGATCTGCCACTCTGACCCTTTCTCCGCCGCCAGCGCCTTTTTTTCGCGGGCTACTCTTTACTTGAGTAAAATTTTCGCAACCCGGAAAATGACAGCACTGGTTATAAAGTTACCCAGTATGGGCAGCGAAACAAACTGGAAATATAACCTTGTTCTCTTGACAAAAAAGACAACCGCTGGTAGAATATGGAATGCCGTGTCGTCTTGACAAAGCGACATCGGCAACGGATAACTCGCTGAATATTTTACCCATTTCATACAATCAAAGATTGTTCATCGTTCGCGCAATACCGGCCTGTTCAAGGATGGAAGTGAATAAGTGAAAAACAATATCCTAATCGTCGATGATGAAGAAAGTATTCGTTTTACGTTCACCGCACTCCTCGAAAGCTCCGGCTACCAGGCCCGTGCCGTCGGGAGTTATGAGGAGGCCATGGAAGCAGTGGCCACCGATCCGCCGGATTTGATTTTTTCGGACATCATCCTCGGCGGACGCGATGGCATCGACCTGGTTCGGGACCTCCGTTCCAAGGGTTTCGACGGGGTGGTGGTCATGATCACCGGTTTTCCCAACTTTCAAACCACCCGGGAAGCCTTTCAACTCGGGGTATTCGACTATCTGGCGAAACCGATCGACGAGGAACAACTGCTGGAAGTCACCACCACGGCATTGAATCACAAATCCCTGCTATTGGGCAAACGGCGGTTTCAACGCCATGTCAAAGAGTTTCGTCAACACCTGAAAGCCATCGTCGATCACACCGATTCGAAAATTTTCAGCGTCAATGAACAGGGTGAGATCATCTCCGCCAGTGCCGCCATCCGCGAACGGTGTCCACAATTCACCGAAGGGTCCGAAAAAAATTGGGCCGGCACCCGGCTCCATGAGCAGGCATTTTGCCGAAAAGCCTTGAATCAAACCCTGATGGGCGACGAATCGACCATCAATCTACAGGGTTGTTGCACCCTTCAGTCGGAAGCGGTCTCCATGGTCAGCGTCAACATCACCCGATTGACACCGGAAAACGACCAACTCTCCGGGGCCATCCTGTGTTGCGATCCGTTCAACAGCGCAGCGCCGACGGCAACGGAAAGTCACTATTGCCATGGCACTGGCAGTGTCGACCCGCACATGCATCAACTGTTTTCCCACATCAATACCTTGAAAGACCTGGACAGCACCGTGTTGCTGACCGGCGAAAGCGGTACCGGCAAGGAGGTGATCGCCGAGGCGTTGCATCAGACCGGAATCCGCAAGGATGCCCCTCTGGTCAAGGTCAACTGTTCCGCCTTTGCCGATACCCTGTTGGAGAGTGAACTGTTCGGACATGTCAGAGGGGCCTTTACCGGCGCGGTCAAAGATCGGGTGGGTTGTTTCGAGAGCGCCCATGGCGGCACCATCTTCCTGGATGAAATCGGTGACATCTCCCCGCTCATGCAACTACGCCTGTTGCGGGTGCTGCAGGAGAGGGAAGTCCAGCCGGTTGGCGGCTCGCAACCGCGAAAAATCGATGTCCGCGTGGTCGCCGCCACCAATCGAAACCTGCCGGAGTTGGTTGAACAAGGGCGTTTCCGCGAGGATCTCTTCTATCGATTGCGGGTTTTTCAACTTCGCCTGCCGCCTTTGCGGCAACGGCTCCTCGACCTGCCGCTGTTGGTGGAGCAGTTCATCAACGAGTTCAATGGCCGCTTCAACAAAAACATTCGCACCATTTCCACAGAGGTGGTCACCCGTTTTACCGCCCACTCCTGGCCCGGCAACATCCGCGAGTTGAAAAACGTCATCGAACATGCCTGTATCCTGTGTGATCAACCGGTCATCACCGTCGATCATCTCCCGGAAGAGTACAAGCCGGATTCAACACCGGCGGAACCGGGGACCCCGAGTCCGGAAGAGGAACGGCGGCAAATTCTCCAGGCCCTGGAATCATCCGCCGGCAACCGGCAACGGGCCGCCGCCCTGTTGAACATCAGCCGCAGCACCCTGTACCGAAAACTGAAAGAGTACCGGATCCCCTGAATCCCGCCAGTGGCATTGTTCCTCTCGATCCATGCCGATCCGGAAACGGGTCAACAGTGTCTGGTGGCCGGGGCTTGTGAGCCAATGGCCAAGCCGGTGGAACCGGCCTTAAAGAATCCACCCTCCCCGTGGTTCAATGATTGAACTCCGAAGGGAATGAGACATGAAACGAAAACAATCAATAAAGATCCAAACCGGCTTGGTCGCCAGCCTGCTGATCGCCTTGTTGTCGATGCCCGCGGCTACGGCCGGGACCTGGGAAGATGGCAAGGCGGCCTACGATCGAAAAGAGTACGACAAGGCCAGGCGGTTGCTGTTCCCCCTGGCCAAACAGGGGGACGTACGCGCCCAGACCATCCTGGGATTCATGTTCGGCCTTGGCCAGGGCATGCCGCGAAACTATCGAAAAGCGGGAAAATGGTTGAAAGCGGCCGCCGAACGGGGTGATCCCCGCGCCCAACACTGGCTGGGCCTCATGTATGCCCATGGCGACAGCTTTCCCAGGGATCGCCAACGGGCCCTTCACTGGTTTGAAAAGGCGGCCCGGCAGGGTTATGCCGCCGCCCAGACCAATCTGGGCATGATGTATGCCAAAGGCCGGGGGATCCCCAGGAATCATCGGAAAGCGGCCGAATGGCTGCACCGGGCCGCCGAGGCTGGAAGTGTCAAAGGACAGATCAACCTGGGACATCTGTATGCCAACGGCCTGGGGGTTCGCCGCGACCGGTCCGAGGCGGAAAAATGGTATCGCAGAGCCAACGAACGGTTGAACGCCGGTCGTTCACCCGGATTGCACGCCCATCGAAACAAGGGTTACTGAAATCAATCCCAATCGACCAATCCGCCCCAACCCCGTACCGACGCCGACCGGAAATCTTCGGGTCACCTGCCCTTTTTGACCCGTTTGGCCGATTTCGTTCGATTTTTCCAGGTTTTCTCCATGGTGTGTCGTGTAAAATCAACACCCGCTTCCGGGAACGGAGAAATTCAAGTTGCTGCCAACCCCCCCGGGTGAGAAAGGATACCCATGACGTTTGCCAAGCGATATCAGGTCCGGTTGCATTTCGGAATCAGCCTGTTCGTCTTTTTGATGATCATCGCCCTGACCTCTTCCATCCTGGCCATCATCCATGTGCAGAGCGAAAATACCGCCAAACAGTGGGCCGGGTCGGTTTTCGAGGAGACCACCCGGGCGGTGGCCAGCAGCCTGGACCGCATGCTCGGTTCCGCGGCCGGAATCACCTCCGCCAACGCCAATTCACCGCTGTTGAGCGGTCCGTTGTTCGACCCCGATCGTCTCCAGGCGGTGCAAAACGCCTTTATCCAGGCCCTGGAGTATGACGAAAATCTCTACAGCATCTATGTCGGCAACGAATCGGGCGATTTTTTCCAGATTATCGCCCCGCGGGGAGACCCGGGAATCCTGAAAGTGCATAAGGCCCCCGCCCCCACCGCGTTCATCACCCGCACCATTCGCCGTGACACCGAGGGCCCGGGTCGGCAAACCTGGGTATTTCTCAACGATCAACGCCTGCCCCTGGGCACCGCTGACGCCGAGACCACCGAATATGATCCCCGCAAGCGTCCCTGGTACAATCTGGCCAAACACTCCCCCCGGGTCCTGTTCACCGCCCCCTACACCTTCCACTCTTCCGGAGCGCTGGGCATCACCGCCGCCCAGGCCCTGAAAAATGGCCGCGGGGTACTGGGTACCGATCTCACCCTGAACAATCTGTCGCGGCACGTCCTGCAACAGGAGGTGTCCAGCAACGGCGCTTTTTTTCTCTTCGATGACCAAAACCGACTGATGGTCGCCTCCACCCCTCCCAAAGGGATGGGTCGCTCCTGGGGAGCGGCCCTGGAGGATATCACCGACATCGATCACCCCTATCCAAAAATGTTGGCCACCCTCAAGGATTCCGGCCGCATCAACCTGTTGACCATCGATGATGTTTCCGGCGATGACACCCTCTCCTACCTGATTGAAAAAAAATTGCACGGCGGCCACGCCATCCATGCCGCCGCCATCGCCCGGTTGGATGATTTCACCACCCATGTTCACACCATGCAGGATCAGATCGTCTTTCTGACCGCCATCCTCCTGGGACTGTTCATACCCCTGGTCAACTGGTCGGCACGCCGCATGAGCGGCGCCCTGGAACGATTGGTGGAACAGACCCAGAAGATCGTCCGATTCGACTTTACCGGCCGGTTCCACGCCGACTCCTCCATCTGGGAGATCCACCGTCTGGCCGATGCCTTCCGCATCATGCAGACCACCCTGCGGGAACGGGATGTCAGCCTGGAAAAAACCCGGGAACGGATCGAAAAGCTGGTGGAACTCAATCTGGCCCTGACCCGGGAAACCAACAATCAGGCCCTGCTGGAAAAAATATTGATAGCGGCCAAGGAGTTGAGCATGGCCGATGCCGGCACCCTCTATCTCAAAACCGACAAGGAGGCGTTACGGTTCAGCCTCTGGTTCGGTGGCACCGACCGGATGCCATTGAGTGATCTGCCGCTCAAGGATCCCGAAACCGGTGCGCCCAATGAAAGCTTCGTCTCCACCCATGTGGCTATGAACGGAAAAACGGTGGTGGTCGATGATGTCTATGACTCCAATGAGTTTGACTGGACCGGTACCAAACGGGTCGACGCCGAAACCGGATACGAGACCCGCTCCATGCTGACCGTACCCCTGAAACCCCGGAAAGGCGAGGTGACCGGCGTTTTGCAACTGCTCAATGCCCGGGACCCCGGGACCGGTGCGTTCATTCCCTTCGCCCCGGAGGTGGTGGAGGTGGTGGAGGCCCTGGCCTCCCAGGCGGCCGTGGCCCTGGACCTGCACAACCTCTTCAAGTCACAGGAGGAACTGCTCGACGGGGTGATCAAACTCATCGCCGGTTTCGTCGATGCCAAATCACCCTACACCGGCGGCCACTGTCACCGGGTGCCGGTCATCGCCAAAATGCTCGCCGAGGCGGTGCATCACTCCCAGGCCCGGGAGTTCGCCGAATTCCATATGAACGAAAGGGAATGGAAGGAGTTTCAGACCGCCGCCTGGCTGCACGATTGCGGCAAGGTGACCACGCCGGAAAATGTCGTGGACAAGGCCACCAAACTGGAGACCATCCACAACCGCATCCACGAAATCCGCATGCGATTCGAGGTGTTGCGCCGGGATGCGGAAATCGCCTATCTCAACGGCCGACTGGCCGGTGACACCGACCGGGAGACCCTGGAAAAAACCCGGGATGAAACCTTCGCCCGGCTTCAGGAGGAGTACGCCTTCATCGCCCGGAGCAATGTGGGTGGTGAACACATCGCCGATAAGGATATCGAACGCCTGCGACAGATCGCCCAACAGGTTTGGATCCGCCATTTCGACGACCGTCTGGGACTCTCCCACATGGAACTCAAACACCTGGAAAACCATCCCCACGAACCGCCGCCCGTCGAAGAGACCCTGCTGGCGGACAAACCGGAACATCTCTATCCGCGGTCGGAGTCGTTGCGGAAACGGCCGTTCGGGGACAATCCGCACGGTTTTTCCATGACCATTCCGGACAACTATTTCAACCGGGGCGAACTGCACAATCTCAGCATCAGCCGGGGTACCCTCACCGATGAGGAACGGTTCATCATCAACGATCACATCATCCAGACCATCATCATGCTGGAACGGTTGCCGTTCCCGGAACGGCTGGCGCGGGTACCGGAGTATGTCGGCGGTCACCATGAGACCATGGTCGGTACCGGTTACCCCCGCGGCCTGAAACGGGAGCAAATGTCCATCGCCGCACGGATTTTGGCCATCGCCGATATTTTCGAAGCCCTGACCGCCTCGGATCGACCCTACAAAAAGGCCAAAACACTGAGTCAGGCCATCCGTATCATGTACTTCATGAAACAGGATCAGCACATCGATCCGGAACTGTTCGACATTTTCCTCAGCGAGGAGATCTACCGCCAGTATGCGGAACAGTTTTTAAACCCCGAGCAGATCGATCTGGTGGATACCTCCCAGTATCTTTCGGACAATTCCTGAACCCGGCAACCGGCGCCGGCCCTTCAAGGATGGCTCCAACCGGAACCACCGGTTGCTAAAAACGCTCTTCCGGATCGGCGCCGGCCAGGTCCTGAATCTCCTTCAAAGCGGTGATGGACATGATCTTGAACATGTTTTCTCCGGAAGGACTCCGTTTGTAGCATACCACCACCGGACCACGATCATCCTGACGACTCATCTGTTCCTGAACCCGGGCACGAATCAGCGGCGGAATCGGCTCGTGGGGAAAAACCACCCGCCATTCCGGGTCCAGGGCGCCATTGCTGCGGCGAATGGTCACCGTGGAACAGGGCAGGTTGGTCATCTGATCGGGCAGACCGGTGGGGGAAAAACGAAAAGCGATGCCATTGGCGTCGACCCGGACCACCTGACACAAAAACGGCGCGAAACAACTGTCCACCGATTGATGATCGCTGAGACCGATGTGAATGCGCCCACCCTGCCCCACCTGCGGCAGGCTGTCGCTATCGCTGATGAGGAGGATGGTGCCGTTGAAACCGACCTCCTTGGTCGTACCGTGGATTTCACCGCCGCCATCCGGATAAAAAACCGCCGGAGAGACGAACTTGGCACGGGCGAAAACACGCCGTTCATAAGGATTGAAATAGACAAGCTCATTGCCGGTCTCCCCACCACCAATCAAACCTTCCAGGCCGGTCAGGGTTCGGTTCACGGTTTGTGTGTTCATGGCTTGTCTCTCCTGGCTGTCACTCGATGAAAGTATCTCAATGTTGCGATTCGAAACGGTGCGAAAATGGTGCATCGTTATAGTCCGTTATATCAATCACCGTGCCATTTTATTTTTTAATAAACAAATCAATATGTTGTGCAGGTTATTTCGTGTGAATACGGCCATGGGTCCACCGATGGGGACCGGGGAGGGTGGATTTTGGAATATTATTGGACATGTTAAGTAAAAATTTGTTACATACCGCCCGTCCCCAACGGGACGGCGGTGTTGGTGCCGGTCGGTAAAAATTCATGGAACCTGTTGAATGATCAACAAAAACATGGAGAGAAAACAGGTTGGACGGGGATGGTGTGACTCTGGTTGCCGATGCAACCGGTTCGATGCGACGGCAACCCCGTATCCCGTTCAAAAGAGCGGGTGCGGGAGGGGATGATGGATCATTTGCGGCGGGTGCGAGGGGACGACCGGTGGCGTCCCGAAGGATTCAAAACAACGGAGGGTTCGGAGTCAGGAAGCGTTAGGGCCGCGGTAGAAAAAAAATGTTCCAATCGCGCAGGATATTGGTCCGTCCGCAAGGCGCGGCAAGGTGAGCATACTCATTGTATGTGATCCTTGCCGAAACGTAGCAGACGGGCCAAGAGACAAGCGAGTGGGATATTTTTTTTTCTACCGCGGCCCTTAGCCATAACTCGGCCACAACTCCATGATCAACAGGGCGGACAACAGCACGCTGGCCAGACCCAGCCCCAGGAACACCTTGATATCCAGGGGCGTCATGGTGGCGACGAACGACGAGGGGTTCGATGGATACAGTTCCACATCCCGTTCCGACCGGGGATCATCGGATTGTTTCAAGATGATGGTCCGTTCGGTGATCTGTAACGTTCTTTCCATTGCCCTGCCCATCCCCGTTGTTGGCCGGTGTGGCCCCGTTCGTCGATCGAAACGGGGTCGTTTGCAGCGGAACTGCAATTACCCTGCCAGGGATTTTTTCGCTAACTTCCCTTATGTTTCCTGTTAAATCAATCAGTTAACCAGATGGAAAATGGTCGGTATCGTCGAAATGATGACGTGGGATTTCCCGGGGTGCGGTTGGTCGACAATGTGAACGGGCCGCTCCATCGCTGAAACGGCCCGGCCCGAAAAGCGGCTTTCCCCGGCTGTCGATGGTCAGGAAGGGCTCGGCACCCCCTCCTCCCTGGCCGGCTCCTCGCTCCGTTCCAGACCGGCGGCGGAGGCGCCCAAAGCCTCCTCCTGGTTGACCCCGGAGGAGACCGCGGCGTTGACGATGTCCAAACTCCTCTCCGGAGCCGAGGCCACGGCGGCGGCGATCACCATCGATGGTTCAGCGCCGGCGGAAAGGGCGCTGGCGGTCACCGAGACCACATCGCCGCCCGATTTGACCGCGGCGGTCACCACCTTTTCCACCAAACCGCCGCTTTCAATGGCCATGCTGGTCACCTGCTCCACATCGCCACCCGCCTGGACGGCGGCGGTCACCACCTCCCCCGGGTCGGCGCCCGCTCCGATGGCCGCTTTGATGATCTCCTTGAGGGGCATGCCCAGGGATACCGCCGCTTCGGTCACATCAACCGGATTCATGCCGACATCGATGATGGCCCTGACCACCTCTTCATCGCTCATGGTGCCGCTCTGTTTGGCCTTTTCCATGACTTTTTTCACCGACAGACCGGCGGCGAAATCAGCGGCGATGTCGGCCCGGGCGACGGATACGGACAGGGCCAGGGAGAGAACCAACAAAAAAGTTGCTTTTAAAACAACATGATAAAATTGCAACGATCGATGCATGACGACTCCTTCCCGAGAGATGGGAATGATTGGGCTGCTGAAACTAGGATAACGCCCCGGGACGATAAGTTCCATATCCCCTTTTCCGCCGCGAGCGTGAATGACCGGATGAATCTTCCCAGGTGATGTCGCCACCGCCGGCGGCGACCGACACCGCCCGCAGTCCCATGGCCAAAACCACCGTGAAATAGAGGGCGTTGGCGGGAATTTGAAAATTGAAATCGAACAGACCGTGCAGGGTCAGGGAGAGGGTGGCCGACAGGCTGGCGAACAGCAAACCCCGGGCGAAGGGATCCTTGCGCCGCAAATAACCACGCAGGATACGCCACCAGCAGAGGATCAATCCGGCCGCCAGCAGGCCATAGCCGACCAGGCCGCGATTGGCCAGGAACTCCAGATGATCATTATGGGCATGATCGACAAAAGCGCCGGCGTTGAGCCGGGTTTGGTAATGGGGGAACCGGTAGGCGAAACTGCCGGCGCCGATGCCGAACAGGGGATGGTCACCGACCATTTCCAGGGTACTGACCGCCGCCGCCCACCGTCCCTCCCGTTGCAGATCGGTGTTCATGATCCGGCCCATGAGATGTCCCAGGCCGATCCAGCCGCCGGCCAGAAAGGCGATCAAAAGCAGGGGGATCAACAACCGTTTTTCCCGGTGCGATCGATGTTTGCGAAAAGTGCTCAAACCGACCATCGACAACAGGGAAAAGAACAGACAGGCGTTGCCGCTGCGGGAACGGGTCATGAACAGGGCCAAGAGCATGGTCACCACCAGACCGGAAACCACCCCTTTGCGGCCGGAGATGAAATTCAACCAGTCCTGGAAGGCCAGCCACCAGGTGCGCCGACTGTCCTTTTCGTCGGTCCAGGCGATCATCAAACCGATGGCCACCGGCAGGGTCAACTCCAACAACCCGGCCATATGGTTGGTGTTGACGAAGGTGCCGTGTATCGGCTGTTCGGCCTGTGGATCCATGGTGATCAATCCGTACAGGGCCTGGAACACACCGCTGCCCACCAGGACCAATGCCAGATGCAACAGGCGTTTTCGCGATTTGACCAGCACCAGGGTCAACCAGAAGGCCAACAGATAGGCCACGCCCTTCAACCAGACCGTCCAGGTGGCATGGGCATCGAGGGTGATGGGACCGCCGGCATCAACCACACCGGCGAAATGGCGGATGCGCACCGTTTCCGGGGAGATCAATCCCAGGAGCGGTTCCGGCATCGGTAAAAGCTGCCACAACGGAAACAGGGTCGCCATCACGAAAAAAAGGATGGCCGGACGCTGCTCTTCGATGAACGAACCGTTGGCGTTGGGATGAAACCATCGCCAAAGGAGCCAGAGGACGAACAACGACAACAACCCGACCTCCAGGAACGCCCAGGCCAGGGGACGATTGCTGCCCAGGGGAATGGGCGCCCAGAGCAGCAGGGCCAAAAACCCACGAAACAGCCAGCGTTCCCGGGTGGTCTCCACACTAGTTCCCCTGTTTGCGCAGGCGCATCATCCGATCGTACACCCACTGCCACTGCGGGCTGTCGGTCAACAACGGCCGGACCAGTTCAATTTGCCGATATTTGAATGCCAGGCGCAAAATTTCATCGCCATGACGTGGAAAGGCAGCGGTGGTGATCCGCCGGATCACCTGCCGGCGGGGTTCATCGAGCAGTGGCCAGAGGGCGAAACCGAGGCGGATGCCGGTTCGTTGCACATCCCCCGACCAGGGGGCCAGGGCCAGGGCGCGCATCAGACCGACCCGGGTCCGCTCGGAAACATCGCCGTTCTGCACCCGCGCCTGGGTCCACAATATCCACGGCCGTCCCCAGGTGGGACGCCGTTCCGTCGCCTGGCCATAGGCGTCGATGGCCCGTTGCAGATGTTTTTTGGCGGCTTTCGAGAAGAGGGGTTCGATCAGGGCCCAATGGTGATGCATGCGGCCCAGCAGGAGGAGATGATCGGGATTGCCGGGATCGAGGGCGCGGGACCGTTCCAGGGCGTCGAGGGCCAGGCGCCACTCCTCCCGATCCGGGGCCCGGGGATGTTCAGGGTGTTCCCAGGCCTCCAGGACCAGTTGCGCCGGATAGGCGTGGAGCCCGGCCAATCCCCAGCGGCCGGACCAGATGATCAACAGCAGGGACAGCAACAGCAAACCACCCTGGAGGATGAACCACGACCGACCGGGAGTGGGACCGGTCCCCTCTTCCATCGGCATGGAAGAGAAATTCATCGACCCCTATTCCCCGGTATCACCATAGCCGTAGCCATACCCGTAGCCGTAGGTTTTGCCATACCCGTAACCATAACCCTTGCCGGAACCGTAGCGGACCATCTTTTTCACATCGACATCGTTCAGGACCAGGCCCAACACCCGGGCGCCGGTGCGATACATCTGCCGAACGGCGTCCAGTACCAGGTCCCGATGGGTGTTGCCGGCCCGGACCACGAACACCACGCCATCGGCCTGGGAGCCGACGATGCGGGAATCGGTCACCGCCAGCACCGGTGGTGAATCGATGATAATGCGGTCATAGTCCTGGCGCAACAAGGCCATGATCCGTTTCCACTTGTTGGAGGCCAGGGCCTCACTGGGAAACGGCAGGGTCTGTTGACAGGGCATCAGGTGCAACCCTTCCACCGAACTGGCGATGGCGTTGCGGATCGCCTCGTGCTCTTCCAGAACCTGCACTTCCCGACTGGTGTCGGGGGCCGGATTATCCGGTGAAAACACATCGACGCCGGTGAACAGGGTGCTGATGCCGCAGGGAATCTTGATGTCGAAAAAGGCGTTGAGGCGCGGTTTGCGCAGATCGGCCTCCATCAACAGCACCCGGTCGCCGGATTGATGGAAGGCCTGGGCCAGATTGACGGCGACGGTGGTCTTGCCCTCCGACGGCAGGGTCGATGTGACCAGGATCACCTTGTGCGGATTGTCGACATTTTCCAACAGGATGCTGGTGCGGATGGTACGGATGGCCTCGGCATAGGGGGAGCGCGGTTTTTCCACCACCATCTCCTCTGGCGACAGATCGGTACCCCCGGTGGCCAGTTTCAGTTTGGTCAGGGTGGCGAGGATCGGCATGCCGATGAACTGTTCCAGCTCCTCGGGATTGTGGAAGGTGCGGTCCATATGTTCCAGCAACAACGCCAGGAGAATGCCCAGGACCAGTCCCACCAGGCCGGCCAGGACCATGGTCCGTTTTTTCCGCGGGGCGAAACTGCCCCGGGGCACCTTGGCCGGATCGACGATGCGGGCGTTTTCCGGCTCCATGCCCTCGCTGACCCCGGCCTCCTTGAACCGTTTTTGGAACATGTCGTACAGCTGCCGGTTGGCCTCAACCTCCCGTTCCAGATTGCCGAGATGGAAGGCCTTCTTCTGGTAGGCCTGCAACCGTTTTTTCTGGGCCTGCAACTGTTGGGAGGCTTTTTTCTCCTGGAGCACCGAGACCGTGTAATCGTGTTTCATGGTGGCGATGGAACGGTTGATCTCCTCGGTGATTTTTTGTTTGATCCCTTGCAGTTCCGCCTTGGTGCGAATGATCTGCGGATGTTTTTGACCATAGCGGGCCGACAGCTCACTCAGGCGCAGGCTGATTTTGGTGGCCTCCTTCTTGAGGCTGACCACCAGCTGGTTGTCGTCCAGGGGCATCTCCGAAAGCTGACCGGCATACTCCTTCATCAGGGCCTGAAACCGTTCATGACGAATCTGCGCCTCGGTACGGCGGGCTTGAGCCTGGAGCCAACGTACATTGATGGCCGACAACTGCTGACCCTCCATGCTCTCCTTTTCCCGGGAGCCCACCAGGCCAGTCTCTTCACGATAGGCCTGCAACCGTTTTTCGGACTCCTCCAGGCTGGAGCGCAACCCCTCCAACCGTTTCATCAACCAACCGGCGGCATGTTGGGTCATCTGCAGGCGCGCTTCCAGTTTTTGGTCGATGTAGACCTGGGCGACGGCGGTGGCCACCCGGGCGGCGATCTCCGGCGACTCGGAGACGAAGGAGACCCGCACCAGTTGACTGTTGCGCACCGGACTGACGGAGATACGGCCGGTCACCGCCTCGACCAGGGAACGGAAACGAATGGGACTGAGGGGGGCGTTGGCCGGTTCGGCCTGCGGTTCCGGCGGTGGTTTCGGCAGATAGGCGCGCAGCCATTTCGGTATCCAGTTTTTTTCCGTCCAGCCACGGCGTTTTTTTTTCAGTTTCGGGTTGAACTCCGGGGCCAGGTCCAACCGCTCCTTGCGCACCACCTCTTCAACGAGATGGCGGCTTTTCATCAATTCGAACTGGGTTTGCAGATAGGTTTGGGAGCTGGTGTCGGTGCCGTACAGGTCCTCGATGGAGACCACCTTGGACTTTTTCGGCTCGATGAGCATGGTCGCCGAGGCCTGGAACAGGGGAACCAGCGACGAAACATGGATCGAAGTGGGCAGAATAACGAGAAAAACGATGCTGAGGACCTGCCATTTGCGCTTGAGGACCACCTGCCAGTAATAGAGCAGGGGGATGCCCTCTTCCCGATCACCGTCCGACGGCGGGGCATACTCCAGGGCCTGGGAGACCTCCCCGCCCTGAACCGGTTTCAATACCCGATCCTCTTGAAGCTCGTTTTCCACAAACTTCCTTACCAGAAACTTTCCATGACGGTGATGATATCCCCTGGAAAGACCGGTTCATCGAGACCGATGGTCTCTTCCTTGTGTTCCGGATCGCTGCCACGGATGACGTTGACCCGATCCTCATTGGCGAAATCGGTGAAACCACCGGCCAGGACGATCGCCTTGCGAGTGGTCAAACCGGGTTGGAACGGATAACCACCGGCCTTTTCCACCTCACCGTGAACATAGTACATGCGATACTCCAGGACGGTGACGAACACCTCCGGATTCAACAAAAAACCGTTGGAGAGCTTTTCCCGCAGTATTTCCTCCACCTCCCGGGCCGAACGGTTGGCCACCTCGATTTCACCCAGGAAAAAATAGTTGATGGTGCCTTCACCGGAAATTTTCGCCTCGGCGGTCAATTCCGGTTCATCGTCCACCTTGATCTGGATGCGGTCGCCCGCCCCCAGCAGATACTGTTGCATCAAACCATCCTTGGACCGGCGGCTCGATACGGTTTTTTTGGCCTTCCGGCGCTTTTCCACCTTGAGAATATCCCCGGCCATGACTGGTTCGCCGACATCGATGATGCTCTCCACCTTGTCGACCTCGGTGCCGCGGCTGACGGTAATGCGGTTTTCCCGCCGGGAACCGATCATCCCCCCGGCCATCTCCAGGGCCTGATCGACGTTCATGCCCCGGCGCAGGGGATAGCCGCCCGGGTTTTTCACCTGCCCGTGAATATAAAAAAGACGGTATTTCAACAGATGAACCGCCACCACCGGATTGAGCAGATAACCATCGGCCAAACGGTCACGGATGGTTTTTTCCACCCCTTCCACGGTCAGGCCGGCGATGGGAACCTCACCCAGAAAGGGATATTTGATGGTCCCCTGCAGGGAGACCCACACCACCACGCTCAGGTCCGGCTCCTCCTCGACGATGATGCGAACCTTGTCGCCGACGCCGAGATGATAATTTTTGCGCAACGCCTTGTCCTGCGGCGTTGAAGGTGTTTCCCCGTCGTCGGGATTTTTCCCATTTCCGGCCGGCTGTTGCCGTTCGACCGGCGGATCTTCATCGAACCAGTCGGTCTCCATCTGTTCGGCCGTCGCCATGGGAGCCGACAAGCAGCAGGACAACAGCAACGCCACCAGGCCCGGGCGCATGGTTTGGACGACGATGATCCCCCACCGTGCCGATATCGCCCCGCCCCGCCACCACGACATCTACATTTCACCGAGAATCGACAACAACACGGCGTTGCTGTCATAGTCGGCATCGTCCTCGGAACTGCGCTTGGTGTCGTGCATGTATTCGGCGCTCAGGGTGAACCAGCGCGGCAGTCGATATTCCATGCCCACCTCCCCGTTCCAATAATCCTCTTCACGGCCGCCATCATAATTGCCGTTGGTGAAACCGAGGCCGGAGGTGAGGTGCCATCGCGGCCGTAGATAGTGTTTGAGGGCGGTTCGAAAGCCGGTCTCGATAAAATGTTCGGCGCCGGCCTCTCCTTCCTGGAAGTTTCGATTGGCGGCAAAGTTCACTTGCGTCCGGGTTTGAGGATGCCAGACCACTTCGGCGTCCCAACTGACGGTTCGGTGGTCGGCGTCGTCGTCGAACTCGAACGATTTTTCGACGGCGCCGAACTTCAGGCGTCCCTCGGTCTTGCCGGTGGCTTTCCAGGTAACGCCGAGCAACAGCCGGGCTTCATCGCTGTTGAGCAACGGCGAATTGTCATAGTGGATGTCCTTCCAACCGAACTCGGTCAACAAGGCCGTTTTCGGCGCCAGGGCCCACATCAGGGTCAGGGCGGTATCGTTCCAGTAGCGGTCCTGGGTATATTGGGCGTTGTTGACGGAAATGCGGTTGAAATGGCCGGCATTGAGTTTGGCGCGCAGGCGGTGAAAGGTGTATTGCCCCATGCCGGTGACGCCGTGCTGTTGCCATTTGTTCGGCCCCAGGTTCGCCACCAGGGCCGAAGAACCCAGGGTGCCACGGTCTTCATGTTCCAATAGAAATTCATAACCGAGACCGAATTCGACCCGTTTGGAAGGCACCAGTTTCAGGTCGACGTTGACCTTGTGGCCGCTGTTGTTTTCCAGATCATGCTCCCGGTACCGTTCCACCTCGCCGGTATAGGTGGCGCTGAACTCATTTTTTTTCCAGTGGGTGATGAGCTGGATGGTGGGATTGATCTTGACGAGAAAATCGCTGCGGGTATCGGTTTCGGTCTTGTAGATATTATCCTCCCAACGGCTCTCCACCAACATTTTCGGATGAATGCGAAAAATGCCCATGGGGATGCCACGGGGTTTGCCCTTGGTGGCCGTTTCCCCCACCACACCGCCGCCCACCAGGAGCAGCAGGGTCAAAATCAGCGGGAAAAAAACCGGTTTATTGCGCTGGTGTGGGGGAACGATCGGCGAAGGGGCTGCCGGCCGATCCGGTCCAGGTGGATCCGCTGGGGAAAATTTCTCTCCAGGTGCCTGTTTTCGAAACGGATCCTGAATATCGGGCATGGTCTGGCGATTCCTTGAAAACATGGACCGGTCGGGGTCGATTGCACCTACCGGATCGTCTCGGGCCGGCCGGCCCGGCTAAATATCTAGCGAACTCACTGGTATTTAGCAATTTCCATGCCTTCTCCAGAATCGAATACTCGCCCAACAGTAGGTGGCGAAGAGCAGCAGCAGAGCGTAAAACATCAATGCATCGGGCACGCCGGCCAACCCGGCGCCGATGCCCAGCACACCGAAAATTGGGTGGTGCGTCCATTTGACCTAACGTACGTTAAAGTGTAGATTTTCTCTGATCCG
>CAYFNE010000097.1:0-19163 GCA_964344355.1 uncultured Magnetococcales bacterium | reverse complement strand
ATTCTGGAAGTTTTTCAGGTTGTTTTAGCCTGAGGCAACCGGATACCCATGATGATGATTATAAAACCAGGTTGTCAGACCGGACAAAAAAAGCCCGGTGAAGGCCACCAGAAAAATCGTCAGATGGCGTTGAAATATCGAAAAAAAACGGACGAATGTCATTTTTTTCGCTTCCCCCATTTTTCAAATCTTTCCTTGAAAATTTACAGGGGAAGATGTTGAAGGGCCACTAAAAAAAATTAATCGACTCCAGTTTTCTCGTGAGCGTCTCGGCTGTTATGTCAAAGGAAGTTTGCAGCTTTCAATCAGCATCGAAAATTGACCCCCCATCAGCATCGAACATTGTCCCCCCTATCTGGTTGTTCATGGTTTTTCAAGTTTGCTATTGGTCATTATTTCTCGACTTCGTCCATTTTACCGGGCAGGCCATTGCTGTCGTCCAAACGGCGCTTTGGCCTCATGGTTTTCCGCTTCAGATCAGGGTGGTCGACCAATCATCCACCATTTCGGGCCAATATCCCTGATGGATAAAATCGAGCCCAGACATCGTCGACCGGATCAGCCGCCGTTTTGGTTTTTCGCCCCCTTTTCACCCCCGTCCCGCCACAACCGATAGCGGTTGGCGAACAAGGCCTCCAGCTCCTCCGTCACCTCTTCATCGCTGGCGCCCATGGCCCGTTTCATGACCAACCGCGAGGCCTCCTCCAGCAAGGTCATGTCCGCCTCGATCATCGGATAACTTTTTTTCAACCGTTTCAGGGCCTTGACCGCCGTCTCCCCCGGTGGTTTCGGCAGGTTCAACGGTTCGGTGGCCGGTTCCGCCGCCGGCTCCCCCGACGCCAGATGCCGGTTGAGCAGAAATTCGGCGAATTGACGGACATTTTTTTGCTCCGCCACCGGCAAGCGCCGCCAAACCTCCAACAACCGCCGACGTTCCGGACTGTTCGATGTGATCACACCCTCACCCTTTTTTTGAATGACCCACCCCCGGACCGCCGCCCCCCATTTGGACGACTGCCCAATAATTGCCCACCAGAGGCGCCCAAAAAAACGGCCTTGACGGCCCGAAGCCCACCGCCGCCACGGTCCGTTCAACCGCAAATCACCATTTTTAAATTGGCATATAAACTGCTTGCTAAATCTATACCGATAAGCAATACTTGCATCGGATAAACTCCTCCTATAAGAAAGTCAACACCGTGCCCAGTTCGTCTCCGCGCAAACCCACTCTTTTGACGCCGGCAACCGATGTCCGCGCCCCGGATCAGACCGCCCTGTTCAGCAAACCGGGCGTGCTGGAACGGTTGTTTTTCGCCACATTGCATCGAACCATCGTCGCCGGCATCGTCACCGCCGGGGCCACCGCCCTGCTGGCCATCCCCGATGCCCTGCAGATGCTCAATACCGCCAGCCGGGTCATGCCCTGACCGGCCATCACGACCGCAACAACACCTTGAGGGCGCCCCGGGCCATGGCCCGGTCCAGCGCCGTCACCCCCCGTTCCAGACCATAAACCGCTTCGATCAACGGTTCCACCCGCACCGCCTGCCGCGCCAACAGGCGCAAAGCCGGGGCGAAAGGACCGCAACGGGAACCGTGAAGCGTCACTTCATCCACCACCAGACCGGTCATGTCCACCGAACAACGCCCCCGCCAGGTGCTCTTCAGGATCAACCGGCCCCGGGGCCGGACCAGACGCCGGGCGGTCTCGAAACCAGCGGCGGAGCCCGAACACTCGACCACCAGGTCGGCCCCCATCGACTCCGGTCGCTCCGACTCCGGAACCGTGCGAATGCCGCTCCCGTCGAGAAACGACCATCTTTCCGGATGACGCCCCACCAACAGGGGATCACAACCGGTCAGGGCCAACACCTGGACCGTCAACAGCCCCAGTTTGCCATCCCCCACCACCGCCACCCGATCCGACGGACGGACATGGACGGCATCGGCGATTTCCAGCGCAGCGGCCAACGGTTCGACGAACACCGCCTGCCGATCGGTCACCCCCTCCGGCACCGGGTGCAGGTTGGCCACCGGCAGGGTGAAATAATCACTGAACACCCCATCCCGGCCAAAGATCCCCAGGGTGGTGCGTTGTGGACAGTGGTTGCCGTCCCCCCGGCCACAGGCCGGACAGGCGCCACAGGGACAGTTGATCTCCCCCACCACCCGTTTTCCCAACCAGGAATCATCGGCGCAAGCCGTTACCACACCGACGAATTCATGGCCCAACACCCCTTCGAACCCCATGTATCCCTGAACGATCTCCCGATCCGTGGCACAGATGCCGGCCAGCGACAGACGGAGCAGGGCCTCTCCGGCCGGCGGTTCGGGAACGGGCCGTTCGATCACCCGCACCGAACCTTGCCGGTTGACCAGGGCACGCATTGTCATGTACACACTCTCCCAATGGAATAACGACCTTCAATCGATCCAAGGATGGACACCTCCTCCCCCACCAGGGCGGCGAACGGATCAGGCGTCCGGAAGAATGGCATGATGATTTCAACCCCGAACCAACCGTCCATCCCCCCCCCGGCATCGACCCCGATCATGATGCGGAAAACCGCCCTGATCCTGCTGATCGCCGGAGGTTGCCTCAGCATCGTCCTGCAGCTGTGGTTCAAACCGGCGCCGCCGCCGGAACCGCCGGCGGCCCTGAAAACCATCCTGTTGCCGGAACCACGGCCCCTGGACCCCTTCCAATTGATCGATCATCACGGCGAACCGTTTACCATCGAACGGTTGCGCGGTAAATGGAGTTTCCTCTTTTTCGGCTACACCCACTGCCCGGATATCTGCCCGGTGGCCATGGGCGTGCTGGCGGAGGTGGACCGGCAGTTGCGCCGGCTCGGCAACCGGGCCGCCACCCAAACCCTGTTCATCTCCGTCGATCCCCGCCGCGACACACCGGAACTCCTGAAACGCTATCTGCCCTACTTCAACGACGGTTTCCTGGGCATCACCGGTGATGCCGGGGCCATTCTCCGTTTTTCCCGGCAGATGGGGGCCTTTTACCAGATTCCCGAGGAGGCCGAAAACCGGGAAAGCTATACGATCAACCACACCGGAGCCATTTTTTTAATCGACCCCCGGGCCCGTTTCACCGCCCTGTTCCCCCATCGGGACCAGGAGGGTTTGCGGATCGCCCAACTGTTCGGACAGATCATCCACCATTTTGACAAGGAGCGACAAGAATGAAAAAACCGGTTTTTTTCCTACTGGCCCTCGCCGGCCTGCTGCTGACCGGGGCCAACGCCTTCGCCGGCGGTATCCAGATATTGGATCCCTGGGTCCGGGAAGCCCCGCCGATGGTCCAGGTGCATGCCGGTTACATGACCATCCGCAACACCGGAACGGTCGGCAAAACCCTCATCGGCGCCGTCAGCCCCGCCTATTCCAAGGTGGAATTCCATGAAACGCTGCACAAAAACGGCGTCGCCAGCATGGTCGCCCGCGACAGCCTGGTGATCGACAGCGGCAGTCAGGTGGTCTTGAAGCCGGGTGGCTACCACATGATGCTCATCGCCCCCACCGGACCACATCCGATCAAGAGCGGCAGCCTGATCCCCCTCGAACTCCGTTTCAGCGATGGTTCCATGGTACGGGTGGAGGCGAAAGTGCGCAAAGGGGAACCCGGTTCCCCGGTCCACCCCGGCGGCATGAATCACATGCAGCACATGCAACACATGCAGCACATGAACCAGAGCCCGCCCATGAACCCCATGCAGCACATGAACCATAACAAGCCCATGAACCCCATGCAGCACATGGGACACTGATCGCATCGGCATCCCATGTTGACGGGAACCGGTTCCACTCCGCCCCCGACCGGGAGGCGTGGAACCGGTTTTTTTTGGGGAAAGCCCCCCTACCCCTCCGCCGGGGCGTATTCCCGTACCCACAGGACCGTGGCCCCGGCCACGGCGGCCGGCATGGCCAGAAAGTTGATCACCGGTATGATGGTCATCAACAACACCGCCCCACCGAAGCCCAGCGCCAACAGACCTTTTTTCCGCAACGACCGGCGCACCTCGCGCCCCCGCATCCCCCGATTGCCCATGGGATAGTCGGCATATTCCACCGCCAGCATCCAGGCGGTGAACACCATCCAGGCGAAGGGGGCGATGGGCATGGTGACGGGAATGATGAACAACAACAAAAAAGGGATCGACCAGAGCAGGGCGTGGAACAGTTTGCCCAGTTCATTGAGCATGTCCGGCACGATACCGGCGAGGACGGAACCGGTACTCCGTTCATTGCCGGCCACCCGGCCGGTCAACTGTTTTTCCACCTTTTCCGACAACAGGGCATTGAAGGGCGCGCCAATCAGATTGGCGACGACGGTAAAGGTGAAATAGATCACCGTCAGCACGGCAATGGCGAACAGGGGCACCAGCAACCAACGCAACCAGGCCAACCAACCCGGCAGCTCGGCGCCCACCATATCCATCAATACGGAAAACCACTCCAGCCCCTGCCAGATGCCGATGGCGAACAGCAGGGTGTTCAACAACAGGGGAATGACCACGAAACGGCGCAATCCCGGCGTTGCCAACAGTTTGATCCCCTGCCAGAGATAACCCGGACCTCGAAAGAGTGACAGTCCCATTTGTTCCATTCCCTCCATGAATTCGTTGAAAAAACCGGCCGCCAAGGCCCCCTCCGGCACCCCCGGCCCTTGCCCCCCTCAGATCCCCGCTTTACCGTATATTAGAATCCCATTACACTCCAATGGTGGATGTTCCGAAGCCCGTTCATCCCGGCGACCGTACCACCCGGCACGGCCACGAACGTTGATGGAGTCACGACATGTCGGAAAATCAGCACGATGCGGAAACAATTCTGGAAAAGGCCCTCGACAACGAGATGATTTCAGCCCAGCAACTGCTGGAGCTCATTCGTTCACGCCCGTCACGGGTCGTGCTGCTGGATATTCGCACTGAGATCGAACAGCGCCAGGGAGTGATTCCCGGTTCGATGCTGTTTCCTTGCGATCACAACCTGGAAAACCTGGAAGACACCTCCATTTTCAACCGCAGCTTTCACCAACGGTTCAAACCGGAAGGGTTCGATGCCGGGCAGCGTTATGTGCTCATCTGCCGAACCGGTCCCCGCACCGCCATCGCCCTGGCCACCTTTTTGGCGCACGATCTCCAGGCCTGTGAACTGCTCGGCGGCGTCACCGAGTGGGTGAACAAGGGATTCGAACTGGACCCGATCGGCCCCCTCCATCCCGGCGCCGCGGCGGCCTGACCCCCCGGCGGCCCTCACACCCGCTGCAACGCCGCCACCATATCCATCAGACGCCGCTGGTCCAATACCGGCACACAACCGATGAAGCCGGCCCGGCCACAGCGCGAATCCAGGTCCGGCGTGATACTGGACGAGGTGGCAATCATGGGAATCTCGGCGTTGGGCGTTTCACGGGTCTCCTGGGCCAACTCCAAGCCGGTCATGGCCGGCATGTTGATATCCGAAATCAACAGATCGAAACGGTTTTTTTTCAGCAACCCCAGGGCCATCTCCCCATCCCGGGCCTCGGCCACCTCAAAACCGGCCTGATCGAGAAAACTGGCGGTGAGGATGCGCAGCAACGGCGTATCATCCACCACCAGGGCATTGAGACCGGAACCATCGACGCCACTGTTGACCGGGGGCAGGTAGACATCGGCCATCCGGAACACCTGGCTCAGGTCCGGCAGCAGGACGATCTGATCGTTGATGCGGGCGGAACCGTACACCCCTTCCATCTGCACCGCCCGTTGATCGAGGTCGATATAGACATCGATGGAATCGATGATTTTCGAAAAGACCAACCCGGCCTGGATGCCGGGAATATTGGGGATCACCATGAAGAAAAAACCGTCCTCCTCTTCATCCCCGGTCGATTCCACCTCCGCCATGCCGCTCCCTTCGAAGTCCAACCCCAGAGCCTGGCAGGGAAAGACGGCGCGAAAAGTCCGGTCCCGATAGCGCACATAGGCGCGGTCGCTGATGCGTTCCACCCGGCCCTTGGCGATTTTTTCCACCCGGGCCACCATGCTGGCCAGAATGCCCATCCTCTGGCCCCGGCAGGTTTCCAGCAGGATCAAATTTTGGGTTTCCCGCAAAAAGATGCTGCGTTTGTCGTTCCTGGCCGCCCAGGCGGCCTGCTCGACATTGCTGAAATTGATCTTGGCCCGGGTCATGATCCCCCCGTAATCGACGATCAGGGCGACGCTGCCATCACCGAGGATGGTGGTGGCGGAAAAACAGCTCAGGTCGGCAAACAGGGAGGGCAACGGTTTGACGACGATCTCCTCGCTGTCCAACACCGCATCGACGACGATGCCGAACTCGTTGCCGCCGACATTGACCACCATGATATAGGCCACCCGGCCACGCAACTTGCGCCGTTCCGCCCGCCGCTCCTCCAGGGTTTTGCCAACCGGGGAAACCGGGGCCACCGGCGGCGCCGGCAGGGACTTGTTCCCCTCCTCGACCGAAGGGATGTTGCCGCTCTCGGTGTGCCGGCGCAGCCAGCGTTGACGCCGTTCCGGGGATCGTCCCTCCTCCCCTTCCAACCATTTGGGTTTGACGTTCAACACCTCCGCCAGGTCCACCAGGGGCAGCAAGGCATTGCGCAACCGCAACACCGGCGCATTGCACACCAGCTGAATCTGGGTGGAAACTTCGGAATCCTTGACCCGGACGATTTCGACCAGACCGGTCTCCGGCACCGCGAAACGGTGGTGCCCCACCGATACGATCATGGCGGGAACGATTGCCAGGGTCAGGGGCAGGCGCAGGACGATATTGGTCCCCTGCCCCAATTTGGAGGAGATATGAACGCTGCCGCGCAGTTTTTCAATGTTGGTGCGCACCACGTCCATGCCCACCCCCCGGCCCGACACGTCGGAAACCTTCTTGGCCATGGAAAATCCCGGGGCGAAAATCAGCTCCAGGGCATCCTCATCGCTCATGTTGTTGGCTTGACGTTCGGTAATCAGTCTTTTTTTCAGGGCCTTGGACTTGATTTTTTCCGCATCGATGCCGGCGCCGTCATCCTTCAGGGAGATGTTGACCATGCCGTCGGCATGATAGGCGGCCAGTTCCACCTGGCCGACTTCGGCCTTGCCGGCCGCCACCCGCGCCGCCGGCGACTCGATGGCATGGTCGGCGACATTGCGGATCATGTGGGTCAGGGGATCGGACAGATGTTCGATCACCGATTTGTCGAACTCCACCTCACCGCCACGCAGGTTCAATTCAATTTTTTTGCCCAATTTACGGGCCAGATCACGGATGATGCGGGGAAATTTGTTGAAAACGACGCTGACCGGCTGCATCCGCGCATGCATCACCTTTTCCTGGATGCGGCTGGTGACCGAATCCAGTTCCTGCACCAGTGGACCGATGTGCGGATATTTGGAGGTGACCTCCAGGGAGGCGCGGCTCACCTGGTTGCGGGTCAGGACCAGCTCACCGGCCATGTTGATCAATTCATCCAACACCGACACGCTGACACGCAGGGTCTCCGTCACCATCACCTGATCGGCCTTGACGCCGGCGCCACCGGCAGCGGCGGCAGGGGCACCGGGGGGCGTCTCCGGTTTGACATATTTCAGCCGCGCTTCAAAGGCCGGTTGGGCCGGGGGACTGGCGGTTTTGGCCTTGGCTTTCGGTTTGGTCTTTACGGCTTTGGCGGCTTTGGCGGCTTTGGCAGCCCGTTTTTTTTTCGGCGATCCGTCCTTTTTCGCCGGTTTCGGGGCCGCCGCCGCGGGCGCCGGGGGGGCGGCGCTCTCTGCCACCGGGGGAGCGGCGTTCTCCTCAACGGCGGCCCCGGGCGTTTCCGGCGCCGGTTCCGGCGGGGGAGCCGCCGGCGCCGCGCCACCGGCATCGAGAATGGCCTGAATGGTCTGTTTTTCCCGGTCGGCATCCACCGATTCGCTGTTGGCCACATCGCCGATCATGGCCCGCAGCCGGTCCAGGCCCGACAACAGCGCGTCGGTGGCTTCCGCGGTCGGTTCGATGCTGTGATCGCGGATCTTGCCCAGGAGGTTTTCCATCACATGGCTGAGACCGGAAATATTGGTCATGCCGAAAAAACCGGCGGAGCCCTTGATGGAATGCACCCCCCGGAACAACCGGTTCACGGTTTCCGGTTCGGTGTCGCTGCCTTTTTCATCCAGTGCCAGGAGATCCGGTTCGATGGTCTCCAGGTGCTCCCCTGCCTCCTGGACGAACATCATCAACAGTTCTTCATCTTCCTCCGCCATCAACAGCTCCCATCAAGCAGTGGAAAAAAGATCATTGCCCCTACCCCTTCGGACCCGTTCGGTAATCATCCGGCCAGGACCGGAAACACCCCATTGCGGCATTCTAGCCCATTTTCGCCCGACTATCCCAGGATTGCACCACCGTGGCAAGCCCAGAATCCACCGGCTCTTTTTTCGGCCAGGGGACCCTGGGACACAAACGCACCATTTTTTGAAATAAAATCGCCGGATGAACCGGTTTTATGCGCTTCGCCGTCGTCCATTCCCATACAAAGGCGTGAAAAGGCCGATTTCCGGTGATTTCAGGCCAGAGGATCCCGTCGATATCCATCGAAAGGCCTTTTTCCTCGGCTGTTTTTCAACCGCACCTCCTTCCATGGCGGAGCTTGCCAAGCACCGAAATACGACCACGCATCTCGATGAGCAGGGCGGAAAGCGGATGCGGGATTGGAAACGGAACGGAATCAACCGTTCCATGCCAATCCCTGCCGAAAAACAACCAAAATCAAAAAAGGTAATCCATTCAAACGCTGGCATTATCAGGAGACGGTTGTGTGGTTCGATTGAAAGGAGTCATAAAGAACCGAAATTAAATTAACATTTTCATTAGATGGTTTTTATGCTCCAATGGATGGTCACGCAATGACAACTTTTTGAATGACGCGGATCGATCATGACCATCTATTTGAAATTGAACATAAACATAAAAAAATCAATCCATTTTTCGTTGGTCTGGATTTTTTTGTCAATTGGCTTCCTCGTTTCATCGGCTTCCCCATCCATGGCCGATGAGCGATCGGCCGTGCTGGCCGTCTGGGTGGCGGATAAGAAGGGAGTCGTTTCGATTGATCCGCGGAATGGTACCGTTTTACAACGGATTTCCGGCTTGGCCGGCATACGTTCCCTGGCTGTCGATGTTCGACGGAATCGGGTTTGGGCCTATGGCCGGGACACCCTGCATCTGTTCGATGGTGATGGGAACCGGTTGATCACCAGGAGTTTTTCATCTTCCTCGAAAAAAGGGGACGATGATGAAAGCCTGGATCATCGCCGGCCACAACTGGTCTCGGATCCGCATGATGGCGGGGTTTGGCTGGCCCGGGGGCGGTCGTTGCATCGTCTCGATGCCGCCGCCAATCCGGTTTTTCACCGTACTTTCAAACATAAAATCGCCGCCCTGGCCTTTGATGCCAAACGTTCCCGGCTGTGGCTGGCCGAGCGGAGAGGATCCACCCTGCTGGCTTTCGATGTCCGGGGAGGGGTGGAGATCGAGTCGGTCCTGGACGGCAAACGTCCCCGTATTCGCGATATCGCCTTCGATGCGGTCATGGACCGTCTCTGGATCGCCCTGGCAAAAGGCGGGATTCGGGCCGTGGATGCCTCCGGTCAACCGGTTTTCGAAAAGAACGATGGCCATAAAAAGAAAAAAATCCGCTGGCTGACCGCCGACGGCCGGGGAGGGGTCTGGTTCACCCGAAAAAAACAGCTCGTCCATCTGCATGATGGTGACGAAACCGGCCACTCCCTGAAACGGCTCGGATTGAAAAATGGCCGTATCCGCAATATGGCGTTGGATCCGGGCGATCACACCCTGTGGATGGTGGCCGATGGCGGATTGCGCCATGTGGATGAAACCGGGACCATCCTCCTGAGCCTGGATGTTTCCAAAAAACGCCGTAAAACGGTTCTTGGTAAACGGGTGCGGGCCATGGCCCTGGCCTTGGCCACGGAACCGCCAAAATTGGAGATCGCCACCCCGGTCGAAGGGGCGATGGTCAACGATCCACGACCGGCCCTCACCCTGCTGTTCGAGGAATATGCCGATCCCGACACCATCCTGGTGCAAATCGATGAAACGCCGTTACCGGTTACCTGCCAACCGGCAACGGACGGGGCGGTCTGTCGGCCGGATGCGCCGCTGGCCGATGGACCGATCCGGCTGTCGGTGACCATCGCCAACCATTTCGGTATCCGCTCGGAACCAAAGGTGCGTGGGTTTACCATCGATACCGTGCCGCCGGTGATCACTCTGCAAACACCGACTGATGGACTGTTGACCAATCAGCCCCTGCAGACGCTTGCCGGTCATCTTTCCGAGCCCGCCCTCCTGTCGATCAACGGTCAGTCGGTGCCGGTCGATGGACAAAACGGTTTCAGTTGGCCGATCACCCTGGCAGAGGGGGAAAACCGCCTGCTGTTGATCGCCAGCGATGCGGCGGGCAACCGGGGAACCCTGTCCATTGGCATCACCCTCGACACGCAACCACCAACCCTGACCATCATCACCCCGGAACCGGGGCGCTTCACCTCGGATACCACCCCGACCATCGATCTGGAGATGGCCGACGATGCCGAGTTGGCCAGCCTGGCCTTTCAGATCAATGGCGAGCCGCTCGCCGTCGACTGCCAACCCAACGCTGGCGGCGCCTCCTGTCTGCCGGGTATGCCATTGGCGGATGGTGGGTATGACATGACGGTGACCGTGGACGATGCCGCCGGCAATCGTTCCGAGCCGGCCCGAACCACCTTCACCATCGATACCGTCGCGCCCCGGATCACCCTCACCGCGCCGGCAGAGAACACCCTGACCAATCGCGGGACGGTGACCGTCTCCGGTCAGTTGAGCGAACCGGCCCTGTTGACCCTCAATGGCCAACCGCTGACGACCGATGATCAATACGGTTTTCAGGCCGATTATTCCCTGGTGGAAGGGAAAAATGCACTCACTCTCCTCGCCACCGACCGGGCCGGCAACATCACCTCGGCCGACCGCACCGTTTTTCTGGACACGCAAAAACCGGTATTGACCTATACCGCCCCGGCCGCCGGGGCCGTTGTCGGCGATCCGGCGCCGGTCATCACCCTGACCTTCGATGGCGATGCCGATCTGGCCACCCTGTCGGTGTCGGTCAATGGCGACAGCGATGGGGTGCTCTGTGAAACGGTGGTTGCCGCGGCGCGTTGCCAACCGCGGCAACCATTGGCCGATGGTTCCGTTCAGGTGTTGGCGCACATAACCGATGCCGCCGGCAATGTTTCCGATCCGGCCACCCTCGAATTCACCGTTGATACCACGCCGCCGTCGATCACTTTGATCCAGCCGGAGGAAGGAACCTGGACCAACCGGGCCGATCTGACCGTTTCCGGTTCCTTGAATGAATCCGGCACCGTCACCATCAATGGTCAGACGATGACCGTTGCCGCCGACCTCACCTTTCAAACCATCCTGACGCTTCAGGAGGGCGAAAACAGCCTCACCATCGTTGCCAACGACCAGGTGGGCAACACCGCCGCCATCAGCCGTCAGGTGATCCTGGACACGCAACCGCCGGCGGCGCCGAATGCGGATTTCATCACCGTTTCGCCGTTGTCCGATGGCACCGTTCGTATTGATGGTGCCGCCGGCGGGGTCGAGGCCTGGTCGACGGTGACCGTCGACAATGAGACCAGTGGCGCCTCCCTGACCGTTCTGGCGTTGATCGATGGGGTGCTTTCCGCCACCATCGCCGCCGCTCCCGGGGATGGTTTGACCCTGTATGCCAGCGACCGGGCCGGCAATCGGGGACCCTCCATCACCCTGTCCATCGAAGATCTGCCACCGGACCCGGTGACGGTGGCCCCGGAGTTGGATGCCACGGTTCCCACCACCGTTGCCGCCGCCGGTGAATTTCTCTATAGCGGTGACAACCCCATCCAGACCGGTGTCGAGCCCGGAACCATCGAACCGAAACGGGCGGTGGTGGTGCGCGGCAGCGCCACCGATGCCACCGGCGCCGTCATGACCGGCGTCACGGTCTCCATGCTCGGTCATGCCGAGTTCGGTCAAACCAAAACCCGCGCCGATGGCGTCCTGGACATGGCCGCCAATGGGGGCGGTTGGTTGACCGTCGTCTATGAAAAAGAGGGCTATCTGCCCGTTCATCGCAAGGTCAAGGCCGGATGGGGGGAGTGGTTGAATCTGCCGGAAGTGGTGATGACGCCTTTGGATGAGAAAAAGACCACCATCACTCTGGGCGATTCGCTCAACATGCAGGTGGCGCAGGGATCGCCGGTGGCCGATGACGATGGCGAGCGCCAGGCGACGGTGTTGTTCCCGGTCGGCGTCACCGCCACCATGACCCTGCCGGATGGTTCCAGCCAACCCTTTGCCGATGGCCGGATCACCGTCCGGGCCACGGAATATACCGTCGGCGACACCGGTCCCCGGGCCATGCCCGGCGAATTGCCGGCCAACAGCGGTTATACCTATGCCGTCGAGCTGTCCGTCGACGAAGCCATGGCCGCCGGCGCCGAACGGGTGGATTTCAGCCAACCGGTACCGTTGTACGTCGATAATTTTCTCGGTTTTCCGGTCGGCGGCATCGTCCCGGTCGGCTACTATGATCGGGTCAAGGCCGCCTGGATCCCATCCGACAATGGCCGGGTCATCGGCATCCTCACCGAAGAGAACGGCCGTGCGGTCCTCGACCTGGACGGCTCCGGCCAACCGGCCACGACAGAACTCCTGAGCGCCCATGGCATCAATGATGCCGAACTGGAAAAACTGGCGCAGCTCTACGAACCCGGCCAGAGTCTCTGGCGCGCGCCCATCACCCATTTTACACCCTGGGATTGCAACTGGCCTTATGGTCCGCCGGTTGATGCGGTGGCGCCGCCGGTGCCGGCTGACGTGGCCGCCGATGCGGCCAATTGTCCGGAGGGGGAAAAATGCACCACGAATACTGAAGAGGGTGCGCCCGCAAAGCCGATCAACGATCCCTGCCATCAGTCCGGGTCCATCATCGAGTGTGAAAACCGGGTGCTGGGCGAATCGATCCCCATCGCCGGCACCCCTTTCAGTCTCCACTATCGCAGCAACCGGCAAGCGGGTTGGGATGACAAAACCTATCAAGTATTGTTGAGTGGCAGTGAGGTGCCTGCCAGCCTGTCCGCCATTCAATTGGAACTGGAGGTGGCGGGCCGCAAGTTCAGTAAATCCTTTCCTCCGGATCCGAACCAGACCTATGCCTTCCAATGGGATGGCCTGGATGCCTATGGGCGGCCGGTGCAGGGGCTGACAAAAATCCATGGTGAGGTTCGCTATATTTATCCAGGTGCCTATTATCAGCCCAGTGAATTTGAACAAAGTTTCGGGCGGTTTGGTAACAGGTCGGTCGAGGCAATCCGGTCCCGTGAGGAAATTTCCATTGGCCGGCCCTTTTCTGGAACGGTTGGCTCCCATGATTCTTTGAGTGATGGTTTTGGTGGTTGGAGCCTTTCTTCACGTCATGTCTATATTCCTGAAAAAGAAGGGGGGATGCTGCTGAAAGGAGATGGGGGACAACGGACTTTTGATGGTAATGATCCAAGACTGGGCAATTTGGTTACCACGTTTGGTGGTATAGACCGTTACATGTATAGCTATGGTTGTGCAGATGAGGAGCTTGGAGATGGTGGTCCGGTGGAAGAGGCTTGTCTTACCTGGGTGACAGATATGGATATCGCACCAGATGGCTCCATATATGTTTTGGATTATTTAAACTACCGTATTCGGAAAATCACTCCTGATGGAGTTATCAATACAGTGCCAGAAGGTGAGTTTTCATACAGTATATATAGCCTCGCCTTAATGCCTGATGGGTCTCTTGTTACTCAGAGAACATATTCAAGTTCTTTGATGCGCTTGACTCCGGAAGGTGAAAAAGTGTTTTTCGGTGGTCGGCGGTTCCGCGGCACAAATGGGATTGCAGTTGATCGTGACGGTTCGATCTATGCTTCTGTTAGCTATTATAACCAAATAAAAAAAATCTGGCCTGATGGGTCAGTTACAGTTGTAGCTGGTACCGGCGAGGAGGGATATTCAGGGGATGGAGGGCCAGCCGTTCAGGCGCAGTTGAATTCACCATCAAACTTGGTTATGGCTGAGGATGGTACTATTTATTTTGCAGAGTTTGTCAATAAAACTATACGCAAAATATCGCCAGATGGGATTATTTCTACGTTCGCTGGTGGTGGTGCTAAGCTTTTTGTTGATAATGGTGATCTGGCTACTGATCTGAAATCTCTAGTAGCTTCTGGAATCCGAATTGCTTCCAATGGCAATTTGTTTGTATCTGACTATCAAAATCATGTTGTTTGGCGAATCACACCAGGAGGACGGATTTACAAACATGCAGGGAAAATAAGTGAATATGGTCGCGATGTTGTAGATGCTATTCCAGAAGATTCACTTTTCTTTTTCCCTCAGGACGTGCTAATCCACCCGGATGGCTCCTTGCTTGTTTCTGACTACAATTTCAAAATTCAACAAATCGCCCCCCAGGCTGCCGGTTTGGGCGAAGAGGTGTTCATCCCCTCCCAGGATGGCTCCGAGGTTTACGGTTTCCGCAGTGATGGTGTCCATGTGGCCACCTTCCATCCTTTGACCGGGGCGGTACTTTATCGATTCGATTATGATCTGAACGGATTGCTGGTCACCATCGAGGATGGTGATGGTGATATCACCCGTATTGAACGGGATGGCGAGGGGCGGCCGTTGGCCATTGTCTCGCCGGATGATCAGCGCACGGTTTTGACCCTGGATACCGACGGTTATTTGATCGCCGTCGCCGATCCCACCGGGCAAAGTCATACCATGGCCTATACGGCGGATGGTCTGTTGAATCGGTTCGTCACCCCGAAACGGGATCATTTCACCTTCCAATATGAAGTCGATGGTCGGTTGCTGCGAGAGGACAACCCGGCTGGCAGCTCATGGACCCTGGTTAAGGGAAATTTGGAGGGTGGCCAGCGTGTCACTCTGACCAGTGCCCTGGGCCGTGAGCGGCTTTACGAGAGCAAACGGTACCTGGATGGTGAATTTTTACGCACGCAAACGGCGGCGGATGGTACCGTTACCGAATCCCGCCTGACCCCGGATGGTCTCAAGGTGACCACCACCGCCGACGGCACCCTTATCGAGACCGAACAAAAGCCGGATGACCGTTTCGGCATGATCGCCCCGGTCACCACCATGACCCGCATCACCACCCCCGGCGGTCTGGTGCATTCGACCCGAGGTAGTCGTGCGGTGGAGATGGCCAACGCCAATGATCTCCTGGCGCCAACCCACCTCACCGAAACGACCACCGTAAACGGTAGACCGTTCACCAGCGTCTATGATGGTGTCAGCCGTACCTTCACCGCTACCAGCCCCGCATCGCGGATAACGACTGCCACCATCGACGGCCAGGGCCGTCCCACCCACTCACAAACGACCGGCCTGGCCGCCACCAGCCAAGCCTATGATGATCGTGGACGATTGATCCGGATAACCCGGGGTGATGGATCGGAAGTCCGGGAGACCGGTTTGAATTACGGTACCGATGGCTTTTTAAAGTCGATCACCGATCCCCTGCTGCGCACCACCTCGTTTACCCGCGATACCGTTGGCCGTGTTCTGACCCAAACCCTGCCCGGTGGGCGGACGGTTCGATTCGACTATGATGCCAACGGCAATCTCACCCAACTGACGCCCCCGGGCCGGGATGTTCATCAATTTTTCTACACCGCCCTGGATCAGGAGTCGGAATATTTTCCGCCGCCGGTGGATGATGGCGATCCCAAAACCCGTTATTTTTATGATCTCGACAAGGACCTGGAAAGGATCAGCCGTCCTGACGGTCAGGAAATTATTTTCACGCGTGACCCGCTCAAGGGCCGCCTCACCACCATCACCGTCCCCCGTGGCGCCTACGGTTTCGACTATGACACGGTTGGCCGCATCGCCACCTTGAGCGATCCCGACGGCGGTGCCCTGGCCTTTACCTATGATGGTTCGTTGCCGCTATCCACGACCTGGAGCGGCGCGGTTAATGGCACGGTTTCCCAGAGCTATGACAACGATTTTCGCATCACCAGCCGCACGGTGAACGGCGTTGCCGTCACCTATCAACAGGATGCCGACGGTTTTCTCACCCGGGCCGGCTCCCTCACCCTGGACCGGAATCCCGACAACGGCCAGTTGACTGGCACCAGCTTGAGCACGGTCCTCACCCAACGCGGTTATAATCCCTTCGGCGAAACCACCACCTACAACGCCAACCGCTACGGCACCGATCTGTTCCAGACCACCTACCAACGCGACAAACTGGGCCGCATCATCCAAAAGACCGAAACCATCGATGGCATAACCACCCTTTTCGATTATGCCTATGACCTGGCCGGTCGTCTGATCGAGGTCAAAACCAACGGCACGGTAACCGCCAGCTATACCTACGACGAAAACGGCAACCGCCTGACCCGCACTGCCAACGGTCTCACCGACAGCGGTCTCTATGACGCCCAGGATCGCCTGGTCACCTACGGCGACAACGAATACACCCACACCGCCAACGGCGAACGCCTGACCAAACGCGACGCCAACGGCGCCATCACCACCTATGCTTATGACGTCTTCGGCAACCTGCGCACCGTCACCCTGGCCGATGGCCACCAAATCGACTACCTCATCGACGCCGCCAACCGCCGCATCGGCAAAAAAGTGGATGGCACCCTGATCCAGGGTTTTCTCTACCGCGACGACCTCAACCCCATCGCCGAACTGGACGGCACCGGAAATGTGGTTTCCCGGTTCATCTACGCCGACAAGGCCAACGTTCCCGCCTACATGACCAAAAACGGCGCAACCTACCGCTACATCACCGACCACCTGGGCAGCCCCAGGCTGCTGGTGAATGTTTCCAGTGGTGAAATCGCCCAAAGAATCGATTACGATGAATTCGGTCAGGTGATTTTGGATAACAACCCGGGCTTCCAACCCTTCGGCTTCGCCGGTGGACTGTATGATACCGATACCGGCTTGGTCCGATTCGGAGCACGGGATTATGATCCCCAGGTCGGGCGCTGGACGGCGAAAGATCCGATTCGGTTTGGTGGGGATGGGCCGAATTTATATGGATATGTGTTGGGGGATCCGGTCAACCTGATTGATCCTGAAGGAAAGTATTTAGTTCAGGTTGGAGGAGCTATACTTGGTGGTATTTCAGGAGGTGTGGGTGCATTCATAGCCAGTGAAGGGGATATCACTCAAACCGCTATTGGAACGGTTGCGGGAGCTGGAGTTGGCGTTCTTGCTACTTTTGTTCCTGTGTCCTCGATGATAAGCAATGTAGCTGTGAAAAATTTACTACTTGGCAGTCGAACATTTTTTTCGGGCTTCTTGTCGAGTCTTGCAGGACAATACCTTGGATCTATTAATACTAATAAACCGGTTGATCCGGTGATTGCAATAGCATCAGGAGGTGGTGCTGTTTTGGGCTCTTCACTTCCACACCTGCCAATGATGCTTGGCCGTTCCCCTGTAAGCTCGGCAATGGTTGAAGGCTTATTCTCTGGCGGTGCTGAAAACATTGTAAACTCATGCAGGTAGTAGTGACAAGAAAGATGGTGAGATTTTCAGGAAATGGAAAAGATCATAGCTACTGGACTTGTCGAACGTTAAGCTTCTCTTAGAGGTTGTCGAAAGGTTTTTCGACAACCTCTAATTGCGGCTGATGCTTATTCATAGATTTTCACCTTAACGGAAGGCTTAGGTGTAGTGAAAGCAGGAAAGATAATAAGTGTTTATTTGGTGTTGATAGGCTGGCTGATGGTTGTTTTGGGGGGAGGTGTTCTTTTCTTTTGGTTTGTCTTTGTTGACAGCAGTAAAGTTGACTGCAGGTCAGCTAGCTTTATTTGTCTTTTTTTTGGTAAATATATTATTGCCTTGGTTGGGTTGTCGTTTTTTTCTATCGCTGCGATCCCTTTAGTAAAGTGTGAAAAGTGCAAATGTAGAATCCTGTACAATAAGGAAATGGATGAATTTAATGAATTTCAAAAAAGGCAAAACCTTCCTCAATTTAATTTTTGGATTGACTGGTTCTTAAAATATTTTTTTAACGGAAGATTCAGGTGCTGGAAATGCGGGTATAGGTTGTAAAATTGAAACAGGGAATTCAGTAGTTCAAGGGACAGTTTACCTTTTTTCTTTGTGTGCCAATAAAAATATTGATCTACCTTCACGACTAAGTTACCGCCGGTGGATGATGGTGATCCCAAACCCCGTTATTTTTATCATAAATCGGGGCATAAATCGGGGGACATATATGGACCCTTCCCATATATGGACCCTTCCCACTTTGCAAGCACAATTTTAGCGTGTTTTGCCATTTTTCTCGGAAGTGACGAAACCTGCCCTGGTCAGTTCACAACAAGCTCCACTCGCCTCCCTTGTTCGTCATAGGAGCCAACCATGCGGAGCGGAGGTGTTTGTCAATGGATCGGGGAAATCGGGGGATCGGAAATCGGGGGACAGTTTACCTTTTTTCTTTGTGAACCAACAAAAAATTTGATTATCTATCACGGCCAAGTTGCCATCAAATCGGGGGACACCTTACCTATTTTACTTGTGTTTAATAAATTGTATTTATGGCGCCTGAGGTATCTTGCCGTGTCAAGTGGTGCTGCCAGTCTTGCCAGGGAAAAATTGGTCAACCAGGTGAGGAACCCAGGCGAAATGGTGCTTGCAGGCTTGAATGTAGGCTGGTACAATAAAATAATTTATTGTTGCAGTTAGAAAAAGGGTAAGGTGATGGCATGGACCCTCTCCCCTTCTAATCGGCCTCGTAATGCAAAATCGGGGGACACCTTACCTATTTTACTTGTGTTTAATAAATTGTATTTATGGCGCCTGAGGTATCTTGCCGTGTCAAGTGGTGCTGCCAGTCTTGCCAGGGAAAAATTGGTCAACCAGGTGAGGAACCCAGGCGAAATGGTGCTTGCAGGCTTGAATGTAGGCTGGTACAATAAAATAATTTATTGTTGCAGTTAGAAAAAGGGTAAGGTGTCCGCCGATTTCGTTTCCCGATTTCTGTCTCCAGGTGCTCCCCGGCCTCCTGGACGAAC
>CAYFNE010000096.1:0-19187 GCA_964344355.1 uncultured Magnetococcales bacterium | reverse complement strand
GCTGAAAGCTGACCGCCTAAAGGCGGTGGTTTAAACCTTTCGCATGGATAATCAATCCGCCTGATTGAAGAACGGATCAAATATGAGGAGAGCCGGGTCATTCCGAAGATCCTGAAACTCGACAACAACCTGCCGGGCCTCATTCCTTTCAGCAAAAAAACAGCCGGTCGCATTGACCCGCAACCGGACGGGTTCGCCGATGCCCTTTCCCGCCACCCATCTGATTCCAAGTCAAAAAAATTCTGTTTTCCGATGACATGATCCCAAACGACCGGAAAGGGCATGATCACTCGCATAGCCAACCGGTCCAGTTCAGCATCGATCCGTTGCCAGTGATACCGCTCAGGATCAGGTCCGGCCGGTTATCGCGCAGATGGACCAGGGCCCGCCGACCATTTTCCGCCTTGGCCAACAGCGGGTTCAACGGTTCCAGCAACATTTTGACGATCATTCGAACCGACTGGTTGTCGTCGATGACGAGGATGTGGGGATTGTCCATGACCGACTCGTTTCCCCCGGTCAACCGATGACGATGGTGTCATCGTAACCCACGGGAACATTCCGTAAATACCGGATGATGTTTTCCAGGAGCGGATGCTCTGCTGCCAGCCGTTCGACGGTTGCCTTGGGAAAGTGAACCGCGAAAACCCCATCGGCTTCCAGCGCCGCCCCGAACCGGCCCGCCACCTTGTCCTTGAAACCATCACACAAGGAACCCACGGGCCTGGTTCGACCTTCGGGAATGCGGTCTTGAAACCGGTGATGAATTTTTCCGATCAACGCCCCATGCCGACTTTTTGGCCAGATGCCGACGACATGGTTCGGCGGCGCCCGGTCCGGGTCCAGCAAACGCAGGAAAAAACCTTCCAGGCAGGGATCGGTCCCGAGCAATTTAACCCGGTTTTTCCGGAGTGATTCGATTTTGGCCCGATCCGTGGCCTGGTTCAAATCGCCCCAGCTTTCATCGGTATCCATCAACACCAGCACGCGGTCGTAGCCACCCTCCTCCTCACCGACCTCGTTCAAGACATAACGCATGGTTTTCCGGGCATTGCCGGCCCCCGACACCACAGTGGTCTCGATTTCCGCTTGTTGAAACAACTCTTTGAGATATTCCAGCCAAAGCTTTTCCGCCAGTGGCCCCTCCCCCACCATCAATACCGTTTTGGGTATTTTTTTCGTTCTATTTCTGGCGCCCATCTTCCTGCGCTTTCAAAAAGCGGATAACGGCCCGATCGAGATGAAGATCGGGTTTGGCCCCGTAGGCCCGGCTCCGATAACGGGCATAGATCGATTCATCGCCGGTCACGCCTTCGAGGGTATCCAACCTGCGGGCCACGCTGAATACACCCTCCTCTTTTTCCAGCAGGATCACTTGGCTGGGCCCCAACAAACGAAGCACCTCATGGTTGTGTGATGAAAAGAGGATCTGGGCATTGTTGGGGTTGGTTTCCGACTGCAAAAACAGTCGGACGATGGCCAAGATCATATCCGGATGGAGATCCTTTTCCAGTTCATCCCAGGCGGAAACCCCACCAAAATCCAATTTGGCGAGCAACATCGGCATCAGCGCGAAAAGCGCCTTGGTTCCGCTGGACTCATTGAAATAATCCAACTCTTTTTCCCGTCCCGAATGGATATGAACACCGACGGGAACAAGTATTTTTTCTTTTTCTCCCGACTCCAGAAAAACCTCTCTTTCCACAACCTTGAAATGGTTCAGTCCCAAATCAAACAATTTTACGACTTTATTGAACTTCTCAAGCTCAAACGGATGTTCCTTGAATACCCGCAGCAGCTTTTGAGGAGGATGATATCGAGCTGGAAAGTTGCCCCATATCGACACGCCGATGAGGCTCAAATCAAACACTTCCTCGATCTTCTTTATCAAAGGTCCCTCATTTTGTCGGGCACAGGAGAGAACGGAAACATTATCCCGCAAAGGCAGACTTTTCGTCGGCACATAGCCCAGATCATCGGCGGCGGTGAAATCATAATCCCCCCTCTCCGGACGCCAAACCCGTTCGACGATTGAGCGGTCCGGTTGCCCGTCGGGCCGATCCACCTGCCGCAAACTTTCCCGAACGACCCGCTCCCGGGTGACCTGGAGATGATAAAGCAACCGCCGTCCATCCCGGAGTTCGAAGGTCATCTCGAACCAAACGATTTCACTCTCTTCGAACAGATGGCTTTTGATGGCGATGGCGGCGCCGGGGGCCATTCTGGAATGGGACAACAGCATGAAGTCGACCAGAAAGGGGATGACCCGAACCAGATTGGTCTTGCCGGAGGCGTTGGCGCCAACCGCCACCAGGACCCGGTTCAAAAGTTGGCCGCTGGGACTGCGAAAGATGAAACCGCCATCGGCGGCATCGTCCGCCACTCGAAAATCGATTTCCGCCCACCGCTCCCCCTCATCGATACCAAAAGAGTAATAATTTTTGAAGCGAACGGAGTGAATCATGCGTTTGTGCGCCCCCACTTGCCCGAGGAAATCAAACCCATTGTGGCACAGCCGGAAAATGGCGGAAGGGATTGACTTTTGGATTCAAGGAACTCATCTTTTCAAGGGGAAAGAATAACAAAAACAAGGAGGGGAAACCATCCGGAAAAACATGAAACGGTGGAACGGGGCTCGAACGCGCCTCCCCGGCCGGACATGAATTGACGGATCCGGAGATTTTTTCACCCATTGTCATCGTTTCTTTTCCAATACCATCAACGTTCCCATCCTGACAGGTGAATCGGCCACCGGATAATCCGCGGATCGGAGAATACCCGTGAAACCTCACAGCATGGCCTGGATCGTAATCCTGGCCGGTACCATTCTGACACTCTCCGCCTCCTGGATGTTGCGGCATGAACTCCATGTCGAAGATCGAATGGATTTCGAGCGGGTGGCGCAAAATCACATCGGCGCCATCAAGTACGGCATCCGCACGGCCCTGGAAGAGGTGACCAACCTGCAGGATCTGTTTCTCAGCGTCCCCGATCTGCGTCTGGAACAGTTTCAAACGTTCGCCCGTTCCCTGATCAACCGTCACCAGGGAATCATCCAGGCCCTGGAGTGGGTTCCCCGGGTCCCCGTGGATCAACGGGCGGCATTCGAGGCCCGGCTGGATTCGGAACGGCACCGTTTCCACATCCTGGAAAAACGGGCCGACGGCACCCTCCATCCGGCCCGAAACCGACCGGAATACTACCCCATCACCTGGATGGAACCGGCCGATGGTCCCGAGTCCGGATTGCTGGGATTCGACATGGCCTCCGATCCCGACCGCCGCGACACCTTGGTCCGAGCGGCCCGCGACTCCGGCGCCATGGTGGTCAGCGAGCGGGTGTTTCTCGGGCTGGGAAAAGCCGGCAAGGAGGGGGTACTGGTGGTATTGCCGCTCTATTCCCGGCCGCCGTCCCCTTCCAACCCCGGGACCCGGCGAAAAACCTTGACCGGGTTCGTCGTCGGCGCCTTCAGCATACCCGCCCTGGTGGACGCTTCCATCAAACCGTTGGAGCCGAGGGGCATCGATTTTTCCATCGTCGATCTGACCGACACCGACGGCCCGGAACGCCTTTTTTTCCACCAAAGCCGCCTCGGCTCCCACCGGGATGGTCCGTCGATTGCCGAGGAGACGGGTTCCTGGATCATGCGGCGGGAAAATTTGTTGTTGTCGGAAGAGTTTACAGTCGGTGGCCGCACCTGGCGGTTCGACTGTTTTTCCACGCCCTGGTTTTCCCACCCCATCGGTCTGGTCTGGGGACCGGCCATGGTGATGGTGGCGGGACTGTCGTTCACCCTGGTGCTTTTCGCCACCATTTTACGTCTGCAGCAGGGCATTTTCAGACAGACCGCCGTCGAGTCGGAGTTGCGCAAATCGGAAGAGAAGGTGCGGTTTTTGATCCAAAACGTTCCGGACGTCATCATGACCCTCGATCACCGGGGGTTTCCCCTGTTCATGAACCGACCCTTCGCCAGTTCCGATCCCGCCGTCAAACAGGATGACGGCTCCGAGATCATGGGCCGGGTGCCCAACTCGTTTCTCGACAAATGCCGCAAGGCCCTGCTCAAAAAGAGTCCGAGCCGGCCGATCCCGGAGTTCAAATACATGAAACCCGACAACTCCTGGTGGGTGGTGCGGGTGCTGCCCATTCCAAAAGGCAACGAGGAGGCCGGCATGGTCATCGCCAGCGACGTCACCCGCGACCGGCGGCTTCAGGAACAGGCCATGCGCAACGCCAGGCTGGCATCGATCGGCATCCTCGCCGCCAGTGTGGCGCATGAGATCAACAATCCCAACAACGCCATACTATTCAATGCCTCGACCATGGAAAAGGTCATGAAGGATGCCGGCAAGGTGTTCGAGGAGTATTATGAGGAGGTCGGTGAATTTTCCCTGGCCGGGCGTCCCTATACCAGAATCCGGGGCGAAATCGGCAAATGGTCCTCTGAAATCACCAATCATGCCCGGCGTATCGCCCGCATCGTCGAAAATTTGAAACACCTGTCGCGGCCCGACCCCGGCACCGGCAAAAAAAAGGTCCGGCTGTCCAATCTCCTCCAGGACACCCTGACGATCCTGAACAACAAGATCCAAAAATATACCGACCGGTTCACCCTTGAAATCCCGGAGGGAATACCCGAAATTGCCGGCAACGGCCAGCAACTGGAACAACTTTTCATCAACATCATCCTCAACGCCCTGGAGTCCTTGACCGACCGCGGCCAACGGGTTTCCGTGACTGCCGGTTATCATCCCGGAACGACGGAAGTCCTGGTGACGGTGAAAGACCAGGGCGAGGGCATCCCGGAAGAGAACCTGGATGCCATTTTCGACCCGTTTTTTTCCACCCGTTTCGACAGCGGCGGAACCGGATTGGGACTCTCCATCTGCAACTCCATCGTCAAGGACCATCTGGGGCGGCTGGAAGTGGACTCGACGCCCGGATCCGGAACGACCATCACCATCCACCTGCCCATCGCCTCATGATCGACAACGACCAATCCACGCTGCCCATCATCATCGTCGATGACGAACCGGGCATTCTGGCCAGCGCCAAGGAGGTTTTGCAGAGCGCCGGCCTCGACAACGTCCAGACGCTCCAGGACAGCCGGGAGTTGATGCCGCTGCTGGCCCGCCAGGAGGCGGCGGTGATCATCCTCGACCTCTACATGCCCCACCGTCCGGGCATGGAGCTTCTCCAGGAGGCCACCCGGTTGTTCCCCGGCACCCCCACGCTCATCATGACCGCCGCCCAGGACGTGGATACGGCGGTGGCCTGCATGAAACAGGGAGCCTTCGACTATCTGGTCAAGCCGGTTGAAGAGAGCCGCATCGTCACCTCGGTGCAGCGGGCATTGGAGATGCGTGATCTGCGTCGCGAAGTGGGTTCCCTCAAACGGTATCTGCTCACCGACCAATTGGACCATACCGATGTGTTCGCCCGTATCATCACCAACAACAGACGCATGCGCGCCATCTTCCAATATGTGGAAGCCATCTCCGTTTCCAACGAGCCGATCCTGGTCACCGGCGAAAGCGGCGTCGGCAAGGAATTGATCTCCGAAGCCATCCATCAACTCAGCGGTCGGCCCGGTCGGATGGTGCGGGTCAACGTCGCCGGACTGGACGACACCATGTTTTCCGATACCCTTTTCGGTCACCGGCGGGGGGCTTTTACCGGCGCGCACGGCAAACGAAAGGGGATGATCACCAAAGCGGAGGGGGGAACCCTGTTCCTCGACGAAATCGGCGACCTGAATGCCACCTCCCAGGTGAAACTGCTCCGGCTCCTCCAGGACAGACACTATTTCCCGCTGGGCTCGGACGTGCCCCGGGTTTCGGATGCCCGCATCGTCCTGGCCACCAATCACGATCTGGAGAAACGCATTCGCGGCAATCTGTTCCGTCTGGATCTTTTCTACCGGATCTCATCCCATCAGATCCATATTCCGCCGTTGCGCGAACGGGAGGGGGACATTCCCCTGCTGACCCGCTATTTTTTGGAGGAGGCGGCGCAAACCATGGGCAAAACCACCCCGACGCCGCCCCCGGAGCTGTTCCAGCTGTTGGCCGTGCATCCCTTTCCCGGCAACATCCGGGAACTCCGGGCCTTGATCTATGACGCCGTCGCCCGCCATCAGGGGGGGCTGCTCTCCCTGGAAAGTTTCAGGAGCACCATCCGCTCCGGAATCGGCAATCAACCGGCAACCGCCGGCGCCGTGCTGCCGGTCGAGTCGTTGGAAACGCTGCCAACCCTGGAGGAGAGCGAAAACCAGCTCATCCGGGAGGCCATGAAACGGGCCGACGGCAACCAGGGCATCGCCGCCGCCTTGCTGGGCATCTCCCGATCGGCCATGAACCGACGATTACGCAAACTCGACGCCGATCCATCCTGAACACCGCTGCGGCGGCACCCCGGAGCCTCTCCCGCCAATCGGGCGGAAACCGGAAAAAAACCTCCCCCGTTCCCCCGCGAATGGCCGTTGTCGCAACCGGCCCGGCGGGGCATGCGGGGATTCTTCCCTTCCGCGGCAATGCGCATACCCACCATTCCCCACCGAAATGGCTGTGCGATAACGCACGGCTCCCACTTTCGAACAGCCCTGACCTTCCTATTGATTTCCAAGATATTTTCCTGACCAGTCATGCATCTGGAAACAGCGGCGGCCCATTTCCGCACACCGATCCGGTGCCGCCCATCCCATTCGCCGATTTTTTCCATCCAGCCATAACAAGCTGTTATCAAAGGATTAACCCGGTTAAGTGCGAAACATGGGAAAACTGGCCCATTTCTTGAGAACTGGACAGGTAGATCGAACGAAAAAAACCCTGTCGAAATCGGAGGACGAAACACGAACCATGGACCCCATTATCATCCTGGAACTCATTCTTTTCACGCTGCTGCTGATGCTGTCCGGTTTTTTTTCCGGCTCGGAAACGGCGCTCTTTTCGCTCAACCGCACCCAACTGGAGCGGATGACGTTGGAGAACCATCCCCGGGTGGGACTGATCAAGCGGCTTCTCAACGAGCCCCGGCGGCTCATCGTCACCATCCTCATCGGCAACGAACTGGTCAACGTTTCCGCCTCGGTGATCTCGGCCAGCCTGGTGATCCACTTCCTGGGCGGCGAGGAGAAATGGTGGGTCAACATTTTCATCATGCTGCCCATCCTGCTGCTGGTGGGGGAGATCACCCCCAAAACCGTGGCCATGAAACGCAACATGGCCTTCGCCGGTTTCGCCGGCCCGCTGCTGGAAAGTTTCGCCCGGCTGATCACCCCGGTGCGGCTGGTGATCCGCGCCATCGCCGACCGGTTGACGACGCTCTTCATCGGCGATGCCCGTGATTCCGGCAACATCATCACCGAGGACATGGTGCGCACCCTGGCGCTTCAGGCGGCGGACGAAGGGGTGCTGGATTCGAGCGAGCGCCGTTTCATCGACAACATCCTCAACCTGGGCAACCATGTGGTCCACGAACTCATGACCCCCCGCTCCAATGTGGTGCGTCTGCCGGTGGACATGGGCGGCGCGGCCCTGAGCGCCCATCTGCAGGCCACCCCGCTCACCCGCATTCCCATTTACGAAGGGCGCTCCGACAACATCATCGGCGTGCTGCACGTCCGCGACCTGCTGGCCCTGGAGGTCAACCCGGAGGCGTTGGACGAAACCCGTTTGCGGGACCTGCTCCGGGAACCGGTGGTGATCTCGGAGACCATGAGCGCCTTGGCCCTGTTCTATCTGTTCCGCAAAAAACGCCTCTCCTTCGCCATGGTGGTGGATGAGTACGGTGGCGTGGTGGGGCTCATCACCATGGATGATCTGCTGAAGGCCATCTTCGGTGCGCTGGAACCGGAACGACCGGCCGCCGATCCGCTCCTTTCCGAAACCGGTGAACCGCCCCTGAACATCGATGGCGCCCTGAGCGTCCGTTTCTTCAATGATCGCACCGGGCTGCAACTGCCCGGGGAGATCGCCGAAACCATGGGCGGCCTGTTGTTGCACCTGAACGGCGAATTGCCGGTGGAAGGAACGACGGTGGTGTGCCAGGAGTGGCAATTCACCGTGAAACGCATGCGTCGCAATCGCATCGAACACATCGTCTGCCAACCCCTGACGGCGGAAACGGAACAACCGCATGCCGATCCCCCCACCCCGGAAATTGTCGCGGTCACGGCCGATCCGCCGGGCGGGAGCGGACTCCTGGCCGAGCCGGCCTGAGCCGTCAACCGGTTTCCCGACCCCCGATCCACACGACTTTTCCAACAGAGGATTTCATGGACACCACACTCATCCTGTTTCTCATGGCGCTCTGCCTGATGATGGAGGCCTTCTTTTCCGGCGCCGAGATCGGCGTCGTCAGCGCCGATCGCCTCAAACTGCGCCACAGCGCCGCCAAGGGACACAAAGGGGCGAAGCTGGCCCTGGAAATGCTGAAAAAACCGGAATGGCTCCTTTCCACCACCCTGGTCGGCACCAACGTCGCCATCGTCACCAACACCTCGCTGGCCACGCTGCTGGCCATCCAGCTTTTCGGCAAGGAGAACAGTTGGATGGCCATCGTCGTGGCGGCGCCCCTGGTGTGGATTTTCGGAGAGATCGTCCCCAAGAGCATTTTCCAGCAGAAGGCCGATTTCCTGACCCCGCGGGTCATTCATATCCTCCGGGCGGCCTCCTTGATCTTTTACCCCATCCTGCTGGTTTTCACCACCCTGACCCGCCTGGTAACCCGGCTGTCCGGCGCCTCCGACAAGGAGAACAACCATTTCACCCTGCGCCAGGAACTCGACCTGATGCTGGGCATGCCGGAGATAAAGGGCGATGTCGAGCCCGAGGAGCGCGAAATGATCCGGCGCATGTTCAACTTCAGCGAAACCCGGGTTCGTGATATCGCCATTCCCCTGGTCGACGTGGTTGCCATTCCCCACCACATCACCTGTGGCCGCGCCCGGCAGTTGGCCAGTGAGAAGGGTCATCTGCGCCTGCCGGTCTACAAAGAGCGGATTCACCAGTTGATCGGCATGGTGGACGTCCGGAGCCTGGTCAACTGTCCGCCGGAGGTTCCCATCACCGCCCATGTCCAAGAGGTCCGCTTCGTCCCCCCCTCCATGAGCCTCGAAAAACTGCTGACGGCCTTTCAGAACGATGGTGACCGTTTTGCGGTGGTCCTGGGCGAGTTCGGCAGCGCCGTGGGCATCATCACCCTGGAGGACATCATGGAGCGGATCGTCGGGCGGATCGAGGACGAGTATGACGGCGACCAGGACCGTTCGGAAAATCTCGTCCGATCCACCGCCGATGGGGAGTTGTACATCAATGCCAGAGCCGACCTCATCACCCTCAAGGAGTCCTGGGGGATCGACCTGCCCGAAGGTCCCTACGAAACCTTGAGCGGTTTCCTGCTGGAGCAGGTGGGCGACATTCCCAAACCGCGCCAACAGATCACCTACAAAAACATGAAATTCACCGTCGAACGGGCGGACGACAAATGTCTACAGGAAATACGGCTGCAATTGTCACCGGCCTGATATCGACCTCGATTTCAAATCCATCCCCACCCTGAAAAACATGGAGCGAACAGATGAACGGGAACACCACTGAAAACGACACCTCTTCCAAGACCGCCACCCTGGCCAGCCGGTCGGCTTTCGGCTTGACCGCCTCCTCCCGACGGATGCGCACCGCCGCCGTGCATGTTTGCGCGGCCGGCAAAAAATCCGCCGTGGTCCGTGACGGCCAGGCATCGGCAACCCTTTTCGCATCCCTTGGTTCCCGGCGCGCCGACACCATGCAAAACCGGAAGATCGTCGAAACCTGCCGCCAGGCGAAAATGTCCTATGCCTGACGAGGCTCCGGAAACCTTTCGACAGCCTCGTGCGGTCCATGGATGGACCGCCGAAAAGCCCCGCTTTTTGAGAGCCCGGTTCGAGAATTCACTTCGAGCCGGGCAATGTCAAAAACGCCATGGATGGCGTTTTTGGTCCTGGTAACGGATCCGTCCCCGGGTAACCCCCGGGTATCGCCAGCCGGATGGAATCAAGGCAACGGCATTCTGAAAAATTTCCTCGATGGGTCCAACAAGGTCCCGAACAGCAGCAGTCCGAAGCCGGCCAAAACCTGGACATGGCCATCCGCCCCGGAGCGCCAACCCCGCCGGTCCCGCGCCCGCCACAGCACGCCGGTGATGATGGCGGTGATCACAAAACGGGTTGATTCGAGTATCAGATCGGACATGGCCTGAACCCCGGTTGATTGACGCCCCACTCATTTTCGCACGATCCCGACCCCATGGGGATCTTGAAATTTACCGATGAATCCCCATCTGATAGGAAGACCGTTTCGGTATTCATCTGTTTTCGGTCCAAGGGGTTTGCGGCGGGTATCCTTTTTGTGGGTCCTTCCCATCGCATGCCATCCGAACGAAACCACCCGGGAGACCGCCATGCCCCCTGAGTTCAAGGATTATTACAAGGTGTTGGGCCTCGATTCATCCGCCGGTCAGGATGAAATCAAACGGGCTTTTCGCAAGCTGGCCCGGGCGCATCATCCCGATGTCAACAAAGGACCCGACAGCGAAGCGAGGTTCAAGGAGATTTCAGCGGCCTACGAGATCCTCGGCGATACCAAAAAACGGGCCGAATATGATCAGCTGTACACCTACTGGAAACAGGGTGGTCGTTTTTCCGGGCGCCAGGGGCGCGGCGGCGGTAGCGGATTCGGTCCGGGTGGCGCCTCCATCGATCTGGAAGAACTGTTCAACAGTCTGTTCGGGGATCGCCAAGACAGCGGGGCGGGGCAATCCGCCTGGTTCGGTGGTTTTTCCGGCGCTGGTGGTTTTCCCGGCGCTGGTTTTCCCGGCGGCGGTCCCTCCGGTTTCGGCCAACCCTGTTCAAGACCGGCCCCGACCCCCCGGGATGTGGAGCTCTCCCTGGAGGAGGCCTTCAGTGGCTGCAAACGGTTGTTCGACGTTCAAAGCGCCGATGGCGGCAACAAGCGCATCCAGGTCACCATCCCCGCCGGGGTCACCGAAGGGCAAACCATCCAACTGGGGGCCAAACCGGGTAACGGCAGCGCCATGGGCGCTTTGCAATTGAAGGTGCGTCTGCTCCCACACCGCCATTTTCGCGTCGAGGGCCGGGACATCCATCTCGATCTGCCCATCGCCCCCTGGGAAGCGGCCCTGGGAGCGACAGTGGAGGCGCCGACCCTCGGCGGCACCGTGCGGTTGAAAGTTCCCCCGGGCAGTCAATCCGGCGGCAAGCTGGCCCTGAAGGGCCGGGGCCTGCCGGGCAACCCGCCCGGCAACCAGTATGTGACGCTCCATATCGTCCTGCCGACACCGGCCACCGAATCGCATCGGACCTTTTATGAAAAAATGCAGCGAGAGATGCCCTTCGACCCCCGGGCCGGAATGCTCTCCTGAAAAAAACCGGCCCAAAAACGGAGGCTGGTTGTTTCAATCACTTGGCAACGTTGACCAGACTGGGACGGAGCAGGCGGCCGTTGAGGATATAGCCGGTCTGAAGTTCGGCCAGCACGGTGCCGGATTCGGCATCGTGTTCCTCCACCTGTGTGATGGCCTGATGGAAATGGGGATCGAACGGTTTGCCCAGGGCCTCGATCGATTCGATACCGTGGCGACCGAAGATGGCCTGCAACTCCCTCTCGATCATCTCCACCCCGTCCACCAACGGTTTCATCGCCTCGCTCCCTTCCGGGTTTTCATCAACGCCGGTGCGGATGGCGGACAAGGCCCGCGCCACATTGTCGGCCAGGGTCAACAGCTCCCGGGAAAAACCCTCCAGGGCGAATTTACGAACATTTTCCTTTTCCCGCCCGGTGCGCTTGCGCAAATTGTCCATGTCGGCCACGGCGCGCAGATAGTCATTGCGATTCTGTTCGGCACGGGCCGTTTCCCGGGCCAAGGCCTCTTCGAGCTCCCGTAACCGCGCTTCGGCATCCGCCGCTTCAACCTCCGACGCCTCGACATCCGCCGTCCCGGCGTCGGCTCCCCCCTCCCCTGCGACCGCCTCCGCCGGGGATTCGGTCTCCGGCTCCCCGGTCATCGGCTCGTCTCGAGCCGCCATGCCGCTCTCGCCGGCGCCCGCCGCCGGTGGTGGTATATCCTCTTCTGGATGATCCATCGTCCCTCCTCATTTCGGAAACCGTGCAAAAACGCCCCGAACCGCAGGAACCGGTCAAAGGGCCGCCATTGCCCAGGATATGGCACCGGAGGGGCCGTTTTTCAAGTGCGGGTGCCGCTTTTTTTGCAGGAGACGGGGGCGGTCCCGACCCAACCCGGTCAGCCGACCGGCGCCGGGCCGGGCCCGCCATCCCGTTTCAGGGCGTTGGACACGGCCAGGGCCAACCGTTGCCGGGTGAACGGTTGGCCGAGGGTCTCATGGGCGCCGAATTTGGCCGCCAGCTTCAGGGCGAAACCGGCATCGAGTTTCACACCGCCGGCCGAGATGGCCAACAACCGGGAAGCCGGTTTTTCCCGGCCCAAGGCGCGGATCACCTCGATACCGTCCATCCCCGGCATGAAAATGTCGGTGATGACCAGATCCAACGGATTTTCCCGGCACATGGCCACCCCCTCGCGGCCGGTACCGGAGGCGATGACCCGGTGGCCCTCCGCTTCGAGATAATCCTGAATCCGCGCACGAATGGCCCGTTGCCCGGAGATGACCAGAATGGTCGGCATTTTCATCCACCCCTCATGGGGAAAAGGGCCGATCGACCATTGCGGATGGAGGAAAAACGGATGCCGGCACGCCGCATGTTTTGTTGAAACCCCGTCGAGGAGTCGATCAACAGCAGATCGTGTCCCGATTGCCGCAAATGTTCCCGGGCGGCGTCGAGAATTTGCAGGATGGTCGAGTTGACACTCCGCACCCCGCCGGCATCCACGAACAGGATGCCCGATTCCCGGTCGATGAACCGTTGCAGGTCCACGGTCATGCCATAGTCCTCACTTTGGATGACCCCGTTCAGCTTCAAAACCGCCCCTTCCAGCGCGTAGCTCATGACTCTATACCCGCCAACGGTTGTTCTTCCGGTCGACAAATCCGCAAACCCTTTGCAGTGGGCTCGGAGGTTGTCCGGTTCGAAGCGCATTCGAACCGGACCGCACGAGGCTGTCGAAAGGTTTTTCGGCAGCCCCTCACTGTTGGCCGGTTTTTTGACCAGCCATTCCTTCAGGTCGGGAAGGGTGTCCACACTGAAAATTCGCGGACAGGCGGGATCGATGCCGGCAAGGATCATTTCCCACAACAACGCCTCCGCCGGATCGGCGCCGAGCAGTATCGGCCCCGCCGCCCCGGCGGTTTCCCGAGGCGCAGCGACGGTCAACCCCGAAGGGACGGCCCGCAAACCCCGGCGATCGCGCAACCAGCCGGCCAGCTTGGCGATGAAGGAGCCGGGACCGATTTCCGACGCCGCCGGAAAACGAATTGCCAAACCGGCACTGTTTTTCATGTGTCAGGTTCCTTCCCAAATTTCCGGCCATTCCCCTGGCCGGGACCGAAAGCATCGATGCCCGTTCCCGGCATCTTCGGATTCGTTCCAATTCAAGGAGAGGTCCCCTGCCGTTTATGACCTCCCCCCCTCTGCGAGTCCATCCCCCCTGGAACCGGCCCCCGAGGTCGTGATGAACAATAGCGAAATCAAGTTAATGAGGATATCGAGTGGATGATTGATATTGTGCAACACAGTGTAACAACTTTGTAATCCAGTATGCCGATCAACGGCCAATCGTTACACCGATGAGGCCAACATCAATCCCGGTCGGCGGGTGCAACCGGTTTGATCACTCCGGTCGAGGGGGAGAATGGGTTCAAAGACCCGGCGGCGGCCCCGGCGAACCCGAACGGCAAGCCGGACTACGATGTCAACGGGGCCTGAAGCTGAATGGTGGTGCCGTTTCCGGGGCTGCTGTCGATTTGCAGTTGACCGCCGATGCGCACCGCCCGTTCCTTCATGATGGAGAGGCCCAACCCACGGGATTTCGCCCGGGTCCGTTGCGGATCGAAACCCTGGCCCCGATCGGATATCTCCATGATGAAGGTATGGTCACCCTTTTTTGCCAGGCGGACGTTCACATCCTCTCCGGAGGCGTGTTTGACGGCGTTGACCAGGGCCTCCTGAAAAATCATGAAGGTGTTGCGCTTGACCACCGGCGACATCCGTTCCCACAATTGATCATCCTCACACTGGATGCGGATTCCGCACAGGCGGTTCATCTGTTCGCACTTCCAGTGCATGGCCTCGTCCAGGTCCATTTTTTCCAGAAAGGCGGGATGGATCTCGGCGGAGATATCCCGCAGTTGCTGGACGGTACCGGTGATGCCATCCACGGCCCGGTCCAGGGCATCGGCCGCCAGGACGGCGCCGGAACGCAACCGTTGCCGAAGGGTTTTCAACGCCAGCAGGGCGACATGGAGATTTTGTACGGCGGTATCATGGAGGGCATGGGACAACCGTTCCCGCTCCCGTTTTTCCACCTCCTCCTTGAAACGGTTCAAGGTTTCCCGTTCCCGTCTTTCACGGGTGATATCGTGCATGGTGACCACCGCCCCCAGCCTTTCCCCACGGGAGTCGACCATGGAGCGCCCGCTGACCTGGACCAGCCGTTTTTTTCCGCTCTTCGGGGCGATGACCATCTCCTGATGATGCACCTCCCGGCCCTGGAGGGCGCGGAACAGCGGAATTTCCGCCATCGGCAATGGCGTCACCCCATCGGCGCGATAGAGATCATAGACCTCCGACCACCGTTCGGGCGGCAGGGGTTGTTCGTCGAGACCGTGCATGACCCGGGTGGCCCGATTGAAAACGGTGAGAATGCCTTCGGAATTGCAGGCGACGATGCCATCCTCGATATTTTCCAGGATGGTCTCCAGGAAAAGCCGTTGACGGCCCAACTCCTGAAAAACCCGTTTTTTTTCGGTGATATCCTGAACCTGGGAGACGAAGTGCAAGGGTTCCCCGGATCCATCCCGGACCAGGGAGGCGCTCAGGAAGACCCAGACCTGCTGACCGTTTCGATGCAGACACCGTTTTTCAATCTGGTAGGTGTGGATGGTCCCCGCCAACATTTCCTTCACCTTGTTCAGGCACACCTCCAGGTCCCCGGGGTGGGTGATGGTTTGAAAATCGCGGTCCAACAACTCCGTTTCCCGGTAGCCGACGATGTCACACAAGGCCCGATTGACCTGCAGAAACCGGCCCCGGGGTGAAATCAGGGCCATGCCATGGGCCGCGGTTTCGAAGGCGCCGCGAAAACGGGATTCGCTCATCGCCAGTTCCGCCCGGGATCGTTTGATGGCGGTGATGTCGTTGATGGCGACGAGAAAACGGGGCGGTGAACCGTCCGCCACCAGCAGCGGGACACTGGTCAGTTCCAGAGTTTTGCCGGTTTCGCCCTCCCGCAGGCCATCGACCTCGCACGATTGCGGCCTGCCACCCCGGAACAACTCCCGCAGGTGTCCGGAGAGCCCCTCCAGGCCGCCCGGATCGAAAAAACGGCTGAACGGTTGACCGATCAACGATTCCGGTCCAGCCCCCAACAGGCCACTGCCGGCGACATTGATCTCTTCGATGTCCCCGCCGGCGGAGAGAAGGACGAACCCCAGGGGGGCGCTCTGGAACAGACTGGACCAGTGGTCCCGGGCCTTTTCCAGTTCCAGGTGTGCCCGGCGCAGGTCGGCGTTCTGTATCTCCAGGCGCACCTGCTGAATGCGCAGGTTTTCATTGGCCCGCCGCAATTCGCCGGTACGGCGGATGACCTGGTTTTCCATCCCGGCATTGGCGGTCCGCAGGGCCCGGTCCAACAGCCGCCGTTCCAGGGTTTTGCGGATCCGCTGTTTGAGCACCGGCCAATGGATGGGTTTGGTCAGATAATCCTCGGCCCCGGCGCCGTAGGCCCGGTCCACCTCTTTGGCGCTGTCCATGGCGGTGACCATGATGACGGGAATCGACTCCGGCCGGGACTGCCGGGAAATTTCCGCACAGGCGGCCACGCCATCCATTCCCGGCATTTTGGCATCCATGAGGATCAGGGCCGGGGTGTTTTCCCGGCAATATTGCACCGCCCGGGCCCCATATTCGGCCTCCACGGTCCGATAGCCGTTGTTTTCCAGGAACTGGACCACCGTTTCCCGAAACAGGTCATCATCGTCCACCACCAAAATTTCAGGCCGGGACTCCGGGGGCGTGTTCATGGATGCATTCATCATCTGGCTCCGGCCCGGTCTCCCCGGCGCTGGACAAAGGTCGTTATCATCACGGCCCCAACGGCTGTGCAGGGGATGTCATCCCGGTATCAACGGGGAGCGCGGGCACGCGGGGCGGTCGGGTGGTGAAACGGGTGGGTCCAGGCGAACGGGCCGAGCGGACCCCGGCCATCGTTGCAGGGGACCGGTCCGTTTTGCCCGCCGTGGTTGCTGCGGACGGTTTTCGCCGGATTGCGGCCCTGAATCCGTTGCACGAAATCCCTCCACCGGCCCCGCCGGCCCGGAGGCGGTCGGGATATCAGAACGGAGCCAGTTCCCGCGCTTCGGGGATGGTTTTAAAAAATTGACGCAATTTTTCCAGCGCCCGTTTTTCGATCTGCCGCACCCGTTCCCGGCTGATGTCATGGCGCTGGGCGAGCCGGTTGAGGGTGGCCGGCTTTTCGGCCAGGAAACGGTCCAGAACGATGTCCCGCTCCCGGGGATTCAGTAGGCCGATGCCTTTTTGGATCAACGTCCCCACCATTCGATCATGTTGCCGGCACTCCAGCACCTTTTCCTGGTCGGGCCGTTGATCGGCGATGAGATCGAGCCATTCATCGGCATCCTCCAGGACCGGCTGGTTGAGGGAGGCATCGGCCCCGGCCATGCGGCCATCGACCTCGAGGATGGTATCGGCATCGGTACCGAACCGATTCGCCAGTTCCTCGGCCTCTTCCCGGACCAAAGGGGCCGAATCGGATTTGGCCTGGCGCAATTTGAAAAACAGTTGCCGTTTGAGCTGGGTGGTGGCGATTTTGACCATGCGCCATGAACGGATGATATAGTCATGAATGGCGGCGCGGATCCACCAGACGGCATAACTGCCGAGACGGGCGCCACGATCGGGGTTGAATTTTTTCACCGCCTGCATGAGACCGACGGTCCCTTCCTGGACCAGGTCGGCCAGGGGCAGGCGATAGTTGAGATATTCCCGCGCGGTTTTCAACACCAGCCGCAGATAGGCGTGGACCAGTTGATGGGCGGCATCGAGATCGCCCTGGTCGCGATAACGGACGGCGAGCCGATGTTCCTCGGTATCGGTGAGGAGGGGAGCCCGCAGGGCCTGGCGCAAAAACTTCTGAAATCCACCGCCGTCCTCGTGGACGGCCAGATCGGAAGGGCGATGAATGGCGACGGGCAGGGTGGTCATCGAAAGCTCTCCGTGGCGAGACGGAAGCGGGTCCTCCGTCCCAAGGGGAGGGGTCAGGGCCGATCCGACTTTTCTGAATGGTTAAATATCAATTTCCGGCAATGGTTTCAAGACTCTTTTTTGGAAATCCGCCGGGGGGACCACCGTGGTTCGCGATACCAGAAAAAGATTCCGGCACCATCAGCCTCCACCCAGGACCGCCTTGATCCGTTGTTCCCGTCCCTGCCGCCAGATGGTCAACTCGATGGTATCGCCGATGTCTTTTTCCGCCAGCCGATCGCGCAACGTTTCGACACTTTCCACGCCAACCCCGTCCACCGCCAGAATGACATCACCGATGATGATACGACGCCGGTTCAGCCGTGCCGGGCGCAGACCGGCCCGGTCGGCGGCCCCACCCGCCGTCACTTTGAGGATGAGGACCCCGTTCACATCCAGTTCGGCCAACACCCGGCGGCTGATTTCATCATCGGCGGCAATGCCCAGTGTCGGTCTTTGATAACGCCCTTTGGCGATCAAAACCGGCACCACGCGGTTGACGGTATCCACCGGCACGGCGAAACCGACGCCGGCATAGGCGCCGGAGGGGCTGTAGATGGCGGTATTGATGCCGATCAGACGGCCGGCGCTGTCCAGCAACGGTCCACCGGAGTTGCCGGGATTGATGGCGGCATCGGTCTGGATCAAATTGTCGATGGTCCCGCCACTGTCATTGTCGATGCTGCGGCCCAGGGCCGAGATGACGCCGGTGGTCAAGGTGTGGTCGAGGCCGAAGGGGTTGCCGATGGCGAATACTTTTTGGCCCACCTGCAGATCACCGCTGGTACCCAGGGGCACCGGCACCGGCCGTTTGAAACCGGTATCGATGCGCAACACCGCCAGATCGTGCTCGCGGCTGGCCCCGACCAGGACCGCCGCATAATTTTTCTGATCCCCCAGGGTCACCCGCGCCTCCTGCGCCTCCTCCAGCACATGATAGTTGGTGACCACATGTCCCTGTTCATCCCAGACAAATCCGGAACCGGTCCCCTTGGGTACGCGCATGATGTTGCGCGTCCAAAAATCCCGCACATGGCGGATGGTGGTGATATACGCCACCGAGGGGCGGGCGCGTTTGAATATTTCGATGGTATTGCGTTCATCATCGGCCAAATCCCCCCGGGCGGTCACCGCCCGCGGCGTCGAGGGCACCTCAATCCCCGCCGACCGGAACCAGGGTTGAAAATAGACCGCCAACAGCGTCAAACCGACCACCAGGAGGATGAGTTGCAGTTGATTTTTCGGGCTGGACATCCGACACCCCTTTCTTGAACGATCAAACGGGACAACCACCGACCCGGCAACGAACCCCGGGGCTACCGTTTGGACCGTTTCACCCGTTGCCGGTTCGGATAATGAAACAATTATTTTTCACCCGGGAAAAGGCGTGACGTTCGGACCGGCCGACGATCAGAACGATTGTCCGGCCCGATCCCGGTTTTTTTTACCCGTTTCGCCGATGATGGCCAAAATGGTTTCCAACTCCTGCAACTGCACCTGCATGAGCCAAAAAACATCCACCGGCCGCGGCGGACTGGCGTCCATGGTCTCCTCATGCGCCCCACCGGCCAAAACCCGCGCCATTGCCATGGACCGACGCAAACCACGATCGATGGCGTCCAGTTCGCAAAAAAATTACTGGACCGCATGAAGAATTATCCTTGCATGGATTCTGATAACATGGGTATCCGGTTGCCTCAGGCTAAAACAACCTGAAAAACTTCCAGAATA
>CAYFNE010000095.1:0-19234 GCA_964344355.1 uncultured Magnetococcales bacterium | reverse complement strand
TGTCGGGGTGTGGCTCAGCCTGGTAGAGCACTGCGTTCGGGACGCAGGGGTCGTGAGTTCAAATCTCGCCACCCCGACCATTTAAAATCAATTAGATACACTGCATTTAAGGCCACTCTTCGGAGTGGCCTTTTTTGCTGTAAGTCCACTGTAAGTCCAGCGTTCACGCAAAAAACCGCCTTCTGGCGGTATGTTGGTTGATTCTCGCGGGGTGGTTGGTGTGGTACTGGATCAGCTTTTCCTGACCAGATTGGAATCCAGGCCTTTGGAGATAGCCAGGCACGCAAGATGCAGAATCCTGGATATCGGGCGCTCGCCGCTCTGCCAGTAGAGGATGGACTGGCGGGACACCCCCAATCTTTCGGCTGCTCCATTCAGGGACAGGCCTTCCTTCTTCCGCCAGGCTTTGAAGTCATCGGCATTCATGATGCCATCCGCCTGCCCAGGACGGTGTTTTGCCGGTCCGCCATGACGCGCACGGTGTCGGAACCAATGGATATGTCATCGCTCCATTCCAGGGCGCGACCATAAGTGGTGATCTTGGCCTTCTGGAAGAAGTGGTCATCCTTCAGAGGACGGAACCACCGGTTTTCTGAAATCAGACCGGAAAAGTCGATGACGGCCCGATCACCATTCTCCCATTCGATGTAAAGCTTTTTTGTGCCTGAAACGTAACCGACACATACCATTTTCAGGCCGATGTAGGCAGCTTCTGGAAACTTGTTGTGGTGCGGGCTTTTATCCATGGTACCTATCCCATGCAGACTGCAATTTTGATTTGTTGGCGATTGCCCATTTCATGGCCTTTTTTGCTTTCGGATTATACTGGCCGGCAATCAAGGACATGGTGTCGATCTCAACGGCAAAGTCAAAATCAGGATGACCAACATGAAAATGTGGCGGAAGGTGATCTGCCGCAAAAACTGAAATAATCACGCCTTCGATTTTGAATTTTGCCATCTTGTCTCTCCTCTGCTTGAAAGTATGATGGCAAACAGAGTTTGCCAGCACAAGAGAAAAGCGGCAGACTATGATTTTTTCACCCAGAACGCGATGCGACTGAAATCCTGATTTCGTTTTTTACTCCTTTTCCGACGACGATATCGACGTGGTTCCTTCTCGCACTGGGCTATCGGCTTCTGAAGGGGCTGGTGAGGACATTGGCTGCCGATGTCCCTGCCTGGATGTTGAATCCGGATGCTTGAGAAACGGATTGACCGGTTTACCGGGAGGCACCATCGACACCCCGATTTTGATGGCAGCGAAAATGATGACGATATTCACGAATCCCGTAACCAGGGCGCCGGTCAACAAACCGGCCAGGGACTGATGTTTTCCGGTGCTGGAAAAATAAATGGCAACGGGGATCACATACACCAACTGACCGATCACGCCCGGTGCGGTCAGCATGACAAAAAACAGGATCCCGGAAAGATCGCCATCCACCACCACATGGATGCCAAGTACGTCCAACAGATACAAAACGATAAAATAGACCGCGCAAACAACCGCATAGTAGAGATGGCAGACCAGTAATAATCGTACCCCTGAAGAGAAGCGGTTGGTTACGGATTTCAGTTTCATGACGGCCCACTCCGGTATCCATGTCTGTCAATGACCTCGTCGGCCAAAATCCCCTGCCCAGCCGAAAAATGCTAAACCGGCTTGGCCGCATTTCTCCCGGATTGCAACCAGACCGGCGAATCCATGACCCGCTTGATCAGTTCCGACTGTCGGGATGCGCCGGTCTTGGACAAAACCGCCTTCAATTGGCTGCGCACGGTATGAATGCTCACGGAATGGGCGGCGGCGATATCGTCCAGGCTCATTCCGGCCACGAGTTTTTCCAACAAACGTCCCTCGCCCGGCGTCAGGCCGAACAGACGTTGCAGCAGTTCGGCGGGGGCCTCCTGGGGGGATTTCGGATCGGTGATGAACAGGATGGCGGTGGGTTCGGCCAGGGCCTCGTCGGTGGTCAGCAAAGGTTGACCACCCTGCAGGCTCGACACCATGATCGCCAGCGGTTCTTCATCATTCCGGCGCCGCAGGGTCAAGGGAATGCCGGTGCGACCGCCGCCCCTTCCAGGGGGGGAGAGCACCTGTTGAATGGCTTGAGCCAACGCCAGGGCATCCTCCCGGTGTGAAGCCGTTATCCGGCCATCCCGGCAAACCAGACCATCCCGATGTTTGGCCAGATCTCGGGCAGAGGCATTGAGATGGATCACCCCTCCCGCCGCCGTCGTCAAAACAATGCCCATGGGAAACCGGTCCAGGGCGGCAAAGGCCAGTTTTGAGTTGGACTCCAGGGTGAACAGACGTTTTTGCAGTTTGACGGCCCGTTTTATGTGCGGGATCAACCGTCCCAACAGGTCACACTCCTCCTGATCGAAAGGACGCCCCTCCGTCCCCCGGAACAGGGCCAAACCGGTCATCGTCTCCTCATTATCTCCAGGGATATTGACGCCCAGGGTGTATTCGACACCGGTAAACTGCAACACCTCCTGATAGACCCGACTGGCGTGCAACGCCTCCGTGGTCATGTGCTGCCGGCAGGAGACCGGTTTCGGGGCCAGATACTGGGCGGTCCGAATCCGCGGATCCTCGGGCAACAACTCTTCGAACCGCTGTTGCAGACCACGCCAGCGGATGCGATCGTTCAAGGTCCGGTCCACCGAAAAATTCATGCGCGACTCCTGGTAGTTGAAGTGCATCATGTGGGCGCCGACCGCATCGAAAAGCGGCATCATGAAATCCAGGAAACAAGGCCATTTTCCCATGTCGGTAGCGGCGTCATAAAGGTGGCCGATACCCTCCAGAAGGAGACTTTCCCGTTCCATGCCCGAACTCCTTTCACGCGTTTACCAAACCGGCATCATCCATGGCCGATCATACACCAACCGCCAGCAGCCATCCCGGCCCCGGTTTCAGGGGTTGCCCAAAACAGCATGGACGGCAGGAGGCCATCGAACGACCCTTCGACGACCGTTCAGCAGATTCTCATGCCGGGGGACCAAAAACCAGGACCCGGAGATCAGCTGACGGCAGCGGTCCGTTGTCACTGACCGGAAAAAAACCAAAAAAAACCCGCAGCCAACCTGGCTTGCGGGTTTTTTTTCTTCCTTCGTCAGCAATCCGAAGGCGTGGAAAGGCGCGAACTACGCCGACAATCTTTCGTCGTGTAAATCTGCGGGATTTCGCATGGGCAGCTCCAGGCCCACCTTTTTGGCCGCCATGGTGATGATGTCAACGGCCTCGTCCAACTCCCGGTAGGTGTGTCCGGCGGTCAGGGTGACGCGGAGTCGTTCCGTGCCTTTGGACACGCCCGGATAGGCGATGGCCGGAATGAAGATGCCGGCATCGAAACAGATGCGGGTCATATCCATGGCCTTGCCTTCATTATAGATCATGACCGGTATGATCGGGGTGAGGTTGTCGGTAATGTGGGCGGGGGTGGGACCCGAGTCGGTGACGAATCCCCGTTCGGTCATTTTTTTCTTGAAATAGACCAGACGCTCATACAGCTCCCGTTTGCGTTCGGCCCCCTCCTCTTCGACGACCCGGAACCCTTCCAGGGCGGCGGCGGCGGTCCCGGGGGGCATGGCGCCGCTGAACAGATATCCCTTGGCGCCGAACCGGAGAAAATTGATCAACTCCGAACTGCCGGCGATGTAGCCCCCGGCAGCGGGGATGACCTTGCTCAAGGTGCCCATTTTGATGTCGATGGCCCCCGGCATGCCGAAATGTTCCTCGATGCCGCGTCCGTTGGCGCCGAGAACGCCGATGCTATGGGCTTCATCGGCCATCAGCAGGGCGTTGTATTTTTTGCACAGGGCGGAAACCGTCGGCAAATCGAGAATGTCCCCGTCCATGCTGAACACGGCGTCGCAGACCACCAGGGAACCGCCACTCTCCTCGTGGGCCCGCTGCAGAAGTTTTTCCAGCCCATTCATGTCATTGTGGCGGTACGGCCTGAAAATACCCCCGGAACGCTGGCATCCCTCCATCAGGCTGGCATGATTGCTCGCATCGGATATGACCCACTCCCCCTTGCCGACCAGAGAGGTGACCGTGGCCAGGTTGGTCATGAAACCCGATATGTACAGCAGGGCATCCTCCCGGCCGGAAAACTCACAGATTTTATCGACCAGCCGTTGGTGCAGGTCGTACCCGCCCCCCAGGACATAGGAGGCCACACAGGCCGAACCATAGCGGTCGATCGCCTTTTTGGAGGCTTCGAGCACCCGGGGGTGGTTGAGAAGATCCAGGTAACTATACGACGAGTAGGTGATGACCGGTCGGCCGTCACAAGTCATGCGCGGGCCATCGATGCCATCAAATGTTTTGAAATAGAAATATTGATCGTCCGCCTTCCACTGGTCGATCCGCTCGTTCCACCACTTGATTTTCTTGTATAAAGGATGCTCCCGTTCGGTCTCAGCCATGCCATTCCCCTTGCCGTAGTTTAACAACCTGCCAGTATGAGTCTTCTCACTCCGACTGGTGAGGATATAACCAATACTGAACCTTTACAAGGGGTTGTTGAATTTACATTCCATCAAGCATGTTTAAAACCGCCCTTTATCAAAAATCGACACAATTTTCCTTGCAGTTTCAACATGTTCCACCCAAGCCCGATTTACGATGTGATCCAGATGTTTTTCGGTCTTCTGGTCTCCATAGGCCTTTTTCAGCGAGTTGGCCTGGTAGGCTTTACTCAAGGAGCCGGCCGTTTCGACGGCATTGGCGATCACTTCATCGCGACAAATGATGCGGGCTACTTTTTCAACGGCTTCCATTTTTCTTGTACCTCCGATATACAACCATGGAAATAGAGAAGTAAAACTGGTTTTGTTTGTTGTGCTGGCAACTCACGGCAAGTAAAGGTTAATGATTTTTTGGGCGGGCTGGCAAGCAATTAGTGTGTCGATTGAACGATGAAAGGAATGTCATAATTTCAACGACACGCTGTCATTGAAAGAATTACAAATTAATCGATGTACTTTGATGGATTCGCCCCGTTTCACAGAGGCGCGGAGGGTATTGCCGGTCAATCAATACGAACCGGAGGGCGGTGAAAAATGGCCCTTGGCCGTATATGCCGGTCAATCGGCGGGAGAGGATGCAACGGATGGGACCGGCCGGCCCGTTAAAAGAAAAAATTAATCTATCAGGTTGTTTTTAATGGCGTAAATGGATATTTCGGCATTATTTTTCATTTTCATCTTGTCCAGCACCCGTTTTCGATAGGTGCTGATGGTGGCAGTGCTCAAACGCAATTCAGCAGAAATGTCACTGGTGCTCTTCCCGGCGGCGATGAGCCGGAAGACCGTGAATTCGCGGTTGGAGAGGGTACTGTGCAAAGGGGAGTTTACATCGCTGCTCCAATTTTCAAACAACAGATCCGACAGCTCCTTGGAGACGAACTTTCGCCCTTCGGCCACCTGGCGAACGGCGGCGATCAATATCTGCGCCCGGCTGCCTTTGGTGATGTAACCACTGGCCCCGGCTTTGAGATAACGCAGGGCCAGATGGTCCTCGCCGTGCATGGTATAGATCAAAATCGGCAGTTTGGGCTTCTCCTTGCGAATGCGGGTGAGTACCTCCAATCCATCCAGGTCCGGCAGGGTGATATCCAACAGCACCACATCCACTTCGGTATTCAAAATGGACCTGATGGCTTGACGGCCACTGGCGGCTTCGCCAGCCACCTCGATCTCTTTTTCGTCAAAAAAGAGTCGTTTAAGTCCTTCCCGCAAAACCTCATGGTCGTCAACTATAAAAATACGGATCATGATCTGTTTTCCACTCGATCAGTGGGCTGTTTGGGGAATTCAAGGATGACCCGGGTACCACCTTCTGCCATTTTGGTAAATCTGAGCTCCCCACCGAGCTGAGTGGCCCGTTCCTTCATGCCGCGTATGCCCATGGTCCGCAAATTGTCCATGTCCAGGTCGGGCAATCCGCAGCCATCATCACTGAGGCTCATGACGATGCGATCGACCGTCGATTGCAGGGACAGGATGACGCGGGAGGCATCGGCGTGACGGGCAATGTTGGTGATGGCCTCCTGACCGATGCGGAACAGCATCACCTCACGGGCCTCGTCCATGCGAATATTTTGCGATTTTTCATCGATGGACACCGAAAAATGGTTCTGGAACTGCCGGGCCTGCCACTCCAAGGCGGTGAGCACGCCGAACTGATCGAGAATTTTTGGACGCAGGGCGGTGGCGATACGCCGGGAGGATTGAATGGCCCGTTTGGTGAGTTGGGAGATGGCGGCGATATCATCCTCCGAAATCGGCCGTTTTTGCGCGGCGGTGTTTTCCAGCAGGTCCAGTTCCATACGGATACGGGTCAACATGCTGCCCAATTCATCGTGAATTTCCATGGAAATGCGTTTTTGCTCATTTTCCCGGATCTCCTGTTGATATTTGGCCAGTTCGCGCAACTGTTCCCGGGATTGGTAAAGTTGCCGTTCGGTGGTTTTCAAATCATTGATGGCCCGGGCCTTGGCCATGGAGATGGCGGCCTGGGTGGCGAGGATATGGGTGATACGGACACGCTGTTTGGTGAAACTGGCGGTGGACAGATCGTTTTCCAGATAGATGCTGCCGATGATGGTGCCGCGATAGTTCAGCGGGATACAGAGAATGGATTTCTTGTTGCCGGAACGAATGTAGGGCGTGGCGCCGAAGGTGGCATCCTTTGCGGCGTTGTCCAGCACGACCACCTCATTGGTACGGGTCACATATTGAATGATTTCAATGGAGATCGGTTGATCGGACCGTTTATTGATCAACAGGGGGGCCTCATGGGTGATCTGGATTTCCTCGGACTCCACCGTTCCCAACACCTCGATATAATTTTGGCCGTCGATGGTGGAGATCAGACAACCCCGCTGAGCGCCGGCATTGGTGAGCAGGACCCCGATCAACTTTTTCATCAACCGATTGAAATCCATCTCTCCGGATATGAGCTGAAAGGCCTTGAGAATACTGGGTATGTCCAAAAACCGGGAGCCCTCTTCCCGAATGCTGTCGGTGAAGGTGGCGTCGGTAACGGCTTCCACTCCTTTCGACAACAGAGTCGGGTACTGTTTTTCCATCTCCCGGGCCTTGGCGGCGGCACCGCAGCGCAGATAGATTTTCAAGGCACTGCCGAGGAGACAGCGGCCGATATGGTGCAGATCCCGCTGCAGATAAAATTGACCCGCCAACTCGTTGGCCAGGGCCTCATCCAGACCAAAACCCTGTTCCTTGGCCAGTTTGATGGCTGATTCATACTGTTTTTCGGCCCGTTCGGTGTGACCGGCCAACCGATGGCGTTCGGCCTCCACCAGGTACCATTTGTGTTCAAAGTTGGCCGGGGCGTGATTGGCCCATTTGCGCAACCGCCGTTGGTTGCCGGCCAGGGTGCTGTGCAACCGCCACCTCTGCTGGAGTGGGCGTGAACCGAGCATCTGGATGATGTTGAGGGAGTCGAAATAACAGATCAGGGAAATTTCAAAGGCGCCGACCACCTGGTCGAGATATTTTTTCGCCCCTCGGGCATGTTCATCGGCCTCTTCATGTTTTTGAAAAAGGTAGCAGAGGATCAGTTTATGATAATGATAGCTGAACGTGAACAGCCAATAGTTGTCCGATGTCGGAAATGGCACCATCTCCCTTTCATTGAATACGGTGCCGACCAGCAACGTCCGCCCCTTGTCCCGGTCCAACAGATTGAGGACCGACTGATGCATGATGGCCAGATAGTCGATGTTTTCCTGCTTGAGTTGCTTGATGGTGTTGGAATGACGGGCCATGTCCTGCTCCACCTCTTCCAACCGGTTGCCCAGAAACCAGGCGTGCTCCAGGTGGGTGAGAATGGCGTAGGCCGCATATTCATGGTCTCCCACCTTGAGTCCGGTTTGATAATCGTTCAGCAAATCGGGCAGGGACTCCCGCAAATGTTCCTTCCAATGCCGGACGAACAGGCCGCCGAGGACACAAGCCTTCGGTCCATAGGGATTGCCGGGCCGGGCGGAATTGATGCGCAGGGCGGTCCTGAAAAAGGCATAGCCTTTTTCAATGTCACCAATGATACCGCACAGAAAAATTCCGTAACTGCTGTAGGCGACCGAGGAGATGTCGGAGTTGCCGTACTTGATGGAATATTCGATCTGCCTGAAGATCAAAATCGGGAACAGGTCGGGATTGCCGAGAAAAGCGGCTGAGAGCATGTGCGCCATGATACGCATGGCCGATAACCGGTAGGGATCGGTGTTGTCCGGCAACTCGGACAGGGATTCCGGCTTACGACGGAAAAGCAGGGGTTGAATCCGTAAAAATTCAAAAATGATGCGGCTCTTGGTCGGCCGCAGGGGGATGTCGATTCCGAGTGGCCGTAAAATTTCATTGCCGATTTCCAGCGCTTTCATCTGCCGTTTCATCGTCGAATGGGCGATGATGCGGATTTCATAGATGCGGATCCGGTCCAGCAGGGTGACCCGTTGTTTCAAGGCTTCCCCGGCCAGACGGTCCATCTCCCGGAAATCGGCGCTCAGATAGCGCACCTCGATGGTTTCCACATAGAGGGAGATGGTATGTTCATAATGATTTTGCCAACAATCGTCCGGCAACAGGGAGAGGGCCACATCCAGATAGTGCCGCGCCTGTTCGAAGGCCACCGAAGCCTTGGCCTTGCGCCCGGCCTCCAGGTTGAGGACCGAACCGCGCAACCGTTCCCCGGGATCGGTGACCCGTTCGATGCCATGATTGAGGTGATTGGTGATTTCGAACAGGTTTTTCGGCGGTGACCCCTCTTCGGCGGCCAACAGTTTTCGCCCGATGTCCAAATGCACCTGGTCGCGGTCCCCCTCGTCGATACAGGCATAAGCCGCCTGACGCACCTTGTCATGGACAAAACCATAAATGGTATCGCTGCTGTCTTGCGCGGTGATGATGCCGCCGCTCTCGGCGGCATGTTGGATCAACCGCGCCTGAACGCCATTTTTCAATTGCTCGATCACCGAATCCATTTCGGCGGCACAAACCAGGGCCAGGGCCGAAGCACCGAAGGTGTGGCCGAGACAGGCGGCCAGAGCCAGGAGATGTTGCGTTTTCGATGGCAGTTGTTGGAAACGGCCCGCCAGCAGATTGGCCATGTTGACGCTGATCGAGGAATGTTGCATCTCCTGAAAACGCCATTGCCAACGATCATTCCGGAACCAGACCCACCGCCTCTCACTGGCGGCATGTAAAAACTGCTTCAAAAAAAATGGGTTGCCTCCGGTTTTCTCCAGGCAGAGCGCGGCCAGGGCCCGGGTCTCTTCCAGAGGGCGCCGCAAGGTATCGGCCACCAGTTGATTGATGGCGTCCAAAGAGAGAGGGTTCAAATGGATGGTCTGATAAGCCACTCCTTCCAAAGCGATTTTTTCCAGGGCCCGGGCCAGCGGATGGGCATCATCCACTTCGTCGGAACGATAGGCGAGAATGATGAAAATATGGCTGACGGCCGGCGGCATCAAAATGCTCGAAATCCACTCCCGGGAGGCCGGATCCGACCATTGCATATCGTCCAAAAAAATGGTCAGTGGATGTTCGGCACTGGCGATCGATTTAAAAAGATTATGAAAAACCAAGTGAAAACGGTTCCTGGTTTCGTCCGGTGGCAACTCGGGGAGTGGTGGCTGTTCACCGATGATCAACTGCATTTCCGGGATGAGATCGGTGATGATGCGACCGTGGGGATAGAGGGCTTCCCGCAGCCGCTCCCGAAAATGGGCGATGGTGCGATCATCTTCGGTGAGCCACTGGTGGATGAGAAATTTAAGCGCCTGGATCGGCGCCCGATAGGGAACGTTGCGGCTGAAGGCGTCAAACTTGCCGGAGAGAAAATACCCTTTCTGACCACCATCACGCTGCCAGCTTTCGGTGATCAGGGTGGTCTTGCCGATACCCGGGGTACCGGCCACCACCACCAGTTCGGCGCTGCCCCGGGCGGCCCGTTCATAAGTCCAGGCCAGGGTATCCAACGCCTGTTGACGACCGTAGACGGTGTCCGGAATGCGAAATTGAATGGGAATGTCCTGGCGGCCGAGTGGAAAGTCCAACACCTGCCGGCTGTTCCATCCGTCGCGGCAGGTTTCCAGATCGTTGAGCAACCCCTGGGCCGACTGGTAGCGGTCCCCTGGCTCCTTGGCCATGAGTTTTTTGACAATGGCCACCAGCGGCGCCGGCAGGGAGGGCCGCAGTTCTTCGAGCGGCAGCGGATTCTGGGCGATATGACAATGCACCAGTTCCCGGGGATCATCGGTATCGAACGGCAGACGACCGGACAACATATGGTAAAAGGTCACCCCCAAGGAGTAAAAATCCGTTCGATAATCGACGGTCCGGTTCATGCGCCCGGTCTGCTCGGGCGACATGTAGGCCAGGGTCCCTTCAAGGACCGGTGACTGGCCGGTGGCCGGTGGCGCGGTGGAAAATTTGCTGGAGATGCCGAAGTCGATCAGTTTGATCCGACCGTTGGCGGCATTCCAGACGATGTTGGTGGGATTGATGTCCTTGTGGATCACCTGCCGTTGATGGATATGGATCAAGGCACCGGTGACCGTCAGGGCGATGTGGAAAAAATCCTTCAGATCGTCAGCCAGGGGCAGGGGGTGCCGGTCGAGGGAGCGGGCGCCGAAATCTTCCACCACCAGGGCTGGACCTTCATGGCTGTTTTCCAGCCCGAGCATGCCGATGACCCCGTGTCCGCTCAAACCACGGGTGGTCTCATACTCCTTTTAATAGAGATTCCGCTCTTTCCGGTTGTCGGTCCGCGACTTGGCCAGTTTCAGGATGACCGGTTCCCCTCCAGGATCGGATGCCTGCAGGACCAGTGTCCGGGCGCTTTCATAGAGACGGGAAGTGATCCGGTATTGATTGATTTTTTCCATTTCGAATGGCTCGACTCATGTCTTGAACATGCGAGAAACACATGCCATTCCGATGATTGCCATGGCCTCCCGGATTGGCCGGTGATCAACCGTCAAAAAATATCTTCGATATGAACAATAAAATGTTTTCCCGGGCACCTGCGCGGAAGTCACGACTGTTTCAAGACGGTCCGCTACTCCCCCCATCCAATTGTCGGCTCGGTTGTCGTTTATTCCTTTCGATTGATAATAATGGACTTGACCGGTCAGATCACCAACAGATCCGCCCGTTTGAAGGGCCGATCATAAAGCGACAACAACCGAAGCGAAAGGACGCCATGATAACACGAACGTTGGGCCGGGAACGGTCCAAACATCCATATCATGTTGATTTTATTGAAAGAAAAAACCGGCATCGCCCACATTCCCCAGCCTGCGACACTTCCTTTCATGTTTTCTTCACCGGCCCGGTCAGGATACGCCTGAATGTTTTGAAATACCACGGTTCATTTTCCCACTGATACGCCAATAACGGTCCCGGCATGGAGTGCTCACCAAACGATCCGCCAATTGAGAATCGCCCCGTTCAGTAAACGGAAGGCGGATCTTTTGATTTTTCACCAGGAGATGCCCATCCAGCTTCGACGATGATTATATATTGAAAAAAAGCCCGCCAATTTGATTGTGTTGTTTCAAGTTCGGAGGAGAGCCCCGTCAAGAGGCCGTTGCGTCCTTCTCACCCTTTCGATATTTTCTGTTAAAGCGAGCCAACAACATTGAACTATAATTTAATCTTGTAAATATTTTCTACCAAGCAATCCAGAACCTTCTGGTGGACCCGACTCGTTCACCACCTGGAACACTAGAGAAAACAAAGATAAACCGATTGGACAGAAAAATATCGGAGTTTTTTTTGTATTTACCCCGTGTGCAGCGTAGTGTTTTTCCGTGAAATTTGCTACAGTGGCAAGCCACTGTCGATTGGGAGGGTCCCAAGACCCGGGACGGCGATTCACCGGAAACCGAGAGGAAACCGTGTCGGTTTTTAACAAAGATCAGGGGAACGAAATCAATGGCCGACATTTTGATCGTCGATGACAGCCCGCAAAACTGCCAACTCCTGGAAGCAATGCTGAAAAAATGTTCGCATCGGATCATGCACAGCTACAGTGGACGGGATGCCTGCAGCAAGGCTAAAACGTCTCATTTCGATTTGATATTCATGGATATCATGATGCCGGTCATGGATGGTATCGAAGCCATCGGCATCATTCGCAAACAGGGATTCAGAGGCAAGATCATCATCGTGACCGCCGATCCCAGCAGCAAGAATGCCTTGCGCGGGGTCAAGGCCGGGGCCAACGGTTTCCTGGCCAAGCCCATCACCGGCAACCTCTGCGATATCGTGTCGGAATTCATCTCCTGAGTCAGGCCCGGCCGACCGATACCACCACCGTTCATTTGCCGATGCAGAACGACGAAAAAATTCGATCCAGCAGTTCATCGTGACCACCGGTCCCGACCAACTCCCCCAGAGCGCTCAAGGCCTCCCCCAGGGGAATGGCGATGATCTCGCCGGGACTCCGCGCGTTCATCAACCGTTCACACTCCTGCAGATGAACCAAGGCCCGCGTCAGGGCCTCCCGTTGCCGCGCCACCATGATCACCATTCCATCCCCCTCTCGGGGTTGGGCGCCAAAGCGGCGGGCGATGGTCCGTTTCAGGGTTTCCAGTCCATCGCCGTTTTTGCAGGAGAGGGCCAACGCCGGGGTTTGCGGCCACGGATGTTCGGGCAGCGGTGCATCACTGGGTGACAAGTCTTTTTTGTTCCAGACCATTATCAACCGTTCCGGCCCGGCCCGTTCCGCCAACCGCCGCTCTTCGGGCAACAACCCGTGAGGCAGTTCACAGACCAGCAGGACACCATCGGCCCGTTCCAACCGTTGCTCGGCCAGGCGGATCCCCTCCCGTTCCACCGGCTCCTCACTGGTGCGCAACCCAGCGGTGTCCACCAGCCGAACCGGAATGCCATCAATCTCCAGGTGGTGTTCGATCAAATCGCGGGTGGTACCGGGAATGGCGGTGACGATGGCCTTTTTTTCACCGAGCAGCCGGTTGAAAAGGCTGGACTTGCCGACATTGGGCCGGCCGATGATGGCCAACTCGAATCCCTCCCGCAGATGATCGCCCAATCGGGCGCTGTCGATCAGAGACGACAACAGGCGACGTTCGGCGGCCAGATTTTCAAGCAATCGATCCCCCTCGTCCGGTTCGATCTCCTCGTCGGAAAAGTCCAGGGAGGCCTCCAGGTGCGCCAGCACCATCAACAACGATTCACGAACGGTGGCGATCCGTTGATGCAACACCCCCTCCATCTGCCGCATGGCCTGACGCGCCCCGCGCAGGGTAGCGGCATGGATCAGGCTCATCAACGCCTCGGCCCGGGTCAGGTCCATTTTGCCATTGAGGAAGGCGCGCCGCGAAAACTCCCCCGGCCGGGCGATGCGGACGCCCAACCCGTTCAACAGATGAAAAATACGCGCCACCACCACCGGCGCCCCATGACAGTGGATCTCCACCTGGTCCTCACCGGTAAAAGAGTGTGGCGCCGGAAAACAGACCACCAGGACCTGGTCCAACACCGCACCATCGGCGCCATCGAAGATATCCAGCCGTTGCAGCCGCCGGGGCGGCAACAGCGCCTCGGTAGCGGCGGCACCATCGACCCGGCGCAACAACGGCAACACGATCCCGGGCAGTCCGGGACCGCTGAGACGGATGACCGCCACTCCGGCGTTACCCGGCGCGGTCGCCAGCCCGGCGATGGGATCGTTTTCGAACGGTGGGGAGGAAAGCATGGGCCATCGACATCAGCAAAAGGGAATCGGAGGGACAAACTATGCAAAAAAAAAGGTGAGGGCCATGGTTGCTCCTCACCTTTGGACGATTTCGACGCCGTTTTTCAATCCGTACCGCACCGCTCCCAACCTTCGCCGTAGGTTTTGCGAATATATTCCGGGGTGGGCCGATAGCCCATGTCGAACAAAATCTTATCCCGTTCCGCCCGAGGCCGCAGCCCATCGATGGGCCGCCGCCACACCTTGGGCGGGGTGGCGCCGGGAAAATTCCACGCCGTCAACCAGCGGGCGACACTTTGGTTGAAACTGTCGTTGATCAAATCGACGTCGGCCCGCACCACCTCGTTGCGCACCGCCATTTGAATGTCCGATTTGTATTGCCCCCCCGCCGCCTCGGTGGTCAGGGTCTGGGAAAGCACCACCTTGGCGATGGCGGCGTTCATGCGGTCGAGAAACTGTTCATGGGACGTGTGACCGTTGCGTGCCGCTTCGATCAACTCCACCTCCATGCCATCGGGAACGATGATGGCCGAATCGGTCTGAATCGCACCCAGGGCCGACAACAGCCGCCGTTTCTCCACTTCGCTGGCATTGGGCGGATAAGTGCCCTTGGCGGTCGGCATGCCGAACTTGTCCATGAAGATCAACCAGAGTTTGATGCCATTGCGCTTGAAATAGACCGGCCAATAGAGCCAATGGGCCAGTCCCAAACCGTATGGTTCATCATCATTATCGGCACCAGTGCGAAAATGCCAGAATTTACGCGCCGGCAAACTTTTTCCCCGTCCATCCTCCAAGGTGAGCAGTTTCGGTTTGCCATCCTCCCCAAACGCGAAACGACGCTGTTTGCGCACTTTGATCGCCGCCAGCCCGACCCGTCGGCCATCCCGTTCCCACAGACATTCCGCCACCGCATACCCATAAAAAAGACCATAGAGCATCTTGTCGGTGATGTTGTCCCAGCCGATCCCTTCCAGGGTTTGGCGCAACAGCTCGGCGGCGGCGAGGCTGTGCCGATCCCCGGCCCCCGGCCGTACCCCCCATTCCGACGAGGTGGCGGCTAGGCGCCGTTGTTGAAAGGTGGCCGCCACCTGGTCATCCCGCAAAATATCCTCATAGGTGGCATAATCGCCGCCACGTCCCTGTAGGACCGAATCCTGGGGCGGCAACAGCCCCATGTGGGGACCGAAGGCACGGCTGATATCCGTACCATTGCCGCTGGCGGACAGCTCCCGAAAATCGGGCAGGGGGGGGGATTTGCTGGAAACAGCCATGGATTTCGCACTCCTTCTGGATAAAATGGGCATCGATCATGGAAAGCCAGTCTATCCGTCCGCGCTCGGGCGGCACATGCCGAACCGTTTCATCAACAAGAAGCCGGCTCTCGGCCAACGGTCCACCGGTGTAAGAGACCGGAGATGAAACTCCCCAGGGGAAAAACGCATGCTGATCGGTACCGCCCATGGATATGCCGGACTGATGGTCAGCGCCTTTCTGGCGGCGACCATCCTGCCGTTTTCCTCGGAGGCGTTGCTGGCGGGGCTGTTTTTGTCCGGGGGATATGGCTGGTTGCCTCTGTGGTTTTTCGCCACCGTCGGCAATGTCGCCGGCTCACTGGTCAACTGGTTGCTGGGACGTTTTTTTCTGCGCTTCCGCGACCGTTCCTGGTTTCCCCTGAAGGGTGCGGAGATGGAAAAGACCGAACGACACTATCGCCGTTTCGGCCAGTGGAGCCTGCTGTTGGCCTGGGTACCGATAGTCGGGGATCCGCTGACGGTGATGGCCGGTGTGTTCCGCACCCCCCTGCCCCGTTTCATTCTGCTGGTCACCCTGGGCAAGGGGGGACGGTATCTGCTGCTGCTGCAGGCCCTGGAGCCGATGAAATAACGCGATTCAGGGAACCACCTTCAACTGGACCCGGCGATTTTTCCGCCGCCCCTCCCTGGTACCGTTGCTGGCCACGGGCCGATGGTAGCCAAAACTGATGGTCGACAACAGGGCGGGATCGGCGCCATGGATGACCAAATAGTCGAATACGGTATTGGAACGCCTTTCACCCAAGCGAATGTTGAACCGGTCCTCACTGGTTGGGCGCTGATCGGCATGACCCTGAATGCTGATTTTGACCGTCGGATTGTCCGCCAGGATGGCGGCCACCGCCTTGAGCGTTTTGGCCGCCCGGGGCTGAATACGCCAATCCCGGGTTTTGAACAGGATCGGCGGAATCGACCAACAGCCCCGTTCATCGACATCGACCCCGCGGACGGTTTGCGGACATTGATCGGCACCATTCCGAATACCGTCGCCATCGCTGTCCCCCTGCAGATCGTGGCTGGTCACCGAACTTCGCGGCCATACCGGTTCGACGGCCGGCGTTTCAACGACGGGTTCCTTTTCCGGAGTCACTTTGCAACCATGAACATCGACCCGACTGCCCAGGGGTGTGCCCAGACATCGATCCTTCAGATCGATGACCCCATCCCCATCGCCATCATTGAGATTGCCCTTGCAGAAAAAACATTGGGTACCGGTGGCGGCGAGAATGCCGCGCCCCCGTTGCGGGTGCCACTGATTCCAGCCGTCATGACTCCAGAAAGAGACCGACGGCGCCGTCAATTGCCGTAAAAATCCACTGAAAAAATCGCCATCCGCACCGGATGAAGCCGTTATCGATCCCCCCAGGATCAGTCCCGCCACCCCCACCGCAACCATAAAACGCACGATGCGCATTTTTTTTACTCCATCTCCGTTGATCACCGAGCGATCCGTTCTCCTAGGCCGGATGCTTTCAAGGCCGAGAGTGTACACACTCCAGCGGCAATGTGGAACAACATTACGTTAATGTCCCACCGTTTTTTTTTGGAATCATCCGGAGAACAACCACCTCAATGAGACCAACCAAAAACCGAAAAAATGCCTGAGCCGATTTTCGGGATGAGCGGCCCCTCTTTTCCATTATCCCGTTCCGGTCGCCGTCGATGTTCGGAGAGAAGCCGGCAAAATTTTTTCTATCGTAAAGCGGGAAGCCTGGAATCCGTTCGGTTCCGACCGGTGTCGACAACAAAAAATCACAGCAGGGTCATATCGGTCAATTTTCCCTGTATTCTTTGGGCAATCTCATATTTTTGATCAAAGGAGAGTTTTGTTTCTTCCAACCGTTTCAATTCAAGCTGAATCGCTTGATAGTGGTCCAGGAACAGTTTCTGATCCCCGGTGCGCCGTTCTGGCGGCAACCGGTTGATTTTTTCCACCTCCCCTTCCACCTCGGACAAGGCATCGAGCAACCCCGCCAATATCCGCGCGAAAAAGGCCTCCTCCTCCTTTTTGCTCCGTTTGATCCAGAACTCCTCCTCTTTGTGGCTCAAATCCATCGCCCCCTCCCACCTTTGGATGACACCCCCACCCCTCTCTCCATCAGACCCCTGAGTGGAACTCAGACCATGAAGAAGAATATCGCACCCGGGGCACCAAATCCATTCTCCAGCACGATCGGTATTGCCGAAGCCACCCTCAAGCCCCCTCGCAAGATCGAGGTCCGATGTTCCATGAAAAGCATCGACCGACTTTCCAATTCCTTCTTTCCAAAAACGGGATTATGGTATAGACACGATGGAAACCCCGGCGCCCGACTTTTCGTTTTGAACTTGAGTAAAAATACCCATCGCCTCAACCGGGGCCTCCGGGAGCGCCCGCTGGCTGGCGGGATATGGGCCAACACGACCAAAACAAAACATGACCATCGATCTGGAAGCCCTGCGGGAAGATTGGGAGTTCGAGGCCAAATCGGCACAGGGCCGTAGGGGACGTGGCGAACTCCCAGCCAGCCTGTGGGAAACCTACAGCGCCATGGCCAATACCGACGGCGGCGTCGTGGTCCTCGGGGTCCGGGAACGAAATGACGGCCGGCTGCAGGTGTTGGGAATCACCGACATCGATCGGGTCGAACAGGCACTCTGGAACAATCTCAACAACCGCAAACAGGTTAACCACAACCTGCTGGCTCGGCATCATGTCCGTCGCCAAACCGAGGATGGCAAAACGATTCTGGTCCTGCAAATCCCCCGTGCCGACCGCCTCCTCCGCCCCATTTTCATCAAAAACAATCTTTTCCGAGGCACCTTTCTGCGCAAAGGCGAGACCGACCAGCACGCCTCCGAGGCAGAAGTTCGGCGCATGGTGGCGGAAGCCGAAGATCGGCCCAAGGATGGGGAGATTCTCGAACATTATGGGCTCGAGGATCTCGATGCGGACAGCCTCAAAGCCTACCGCAATCTGTTTCACAGCCGCGACCCGAACCACCCTTTCCTGGCCGGGGACGATACGGAACTGTTGCGGCAACTGGGTGGATGGCGGCGTGACCGTGATACCGGCAAGACAGGGCTGACCCTGGCGGGCCTGCTCATGTTCGGCATACAACGCAGCATCTACGACCGTCTGCCCCATTATCATCTGGACTACCAGCAAAGGGCGGCAGCCGATGATCAGAACGCTCCCCGCTGGCTGGACCGGGTGACATTGGACGGAACCTGGTCCGGCAACCTGTTCGACTTCTACCGCAAGGTCATCCACAAACTTGGCGAAGAGTTGCCCCGGCCCTTTCAGATGGGAACCGATCTGTTGCGCAAAGAGGATACGCCACAACATGAAGCCCTGCGCGAAGCCCTGGTCAACGCCCTGATCCATGCCGATCATACGGGCACCGGTGGCATTCGTGTCTTCCGCACCCCTTCGGGCCTGCATTTCATCAACCCCGGCACACTGCGTCTTTCAAGACAGCAGATCATGGCCGGTGGAAAAAGCGACTCCCGCAATCCATCGCTTCAACAGATGTTCCAGATGATCGGCGCGGGTGAAAAAGCGGGTTCGGGATTTCCCAAGATCCTGCAAGCCTGGAAAGAACAACACTGGCGCGCCCCCGTCTTGACAGAAGATATCGATCAGTATGAAACACGCCTGGAAATGGACACCGTCAGCCTGTTTTCCGCTGACGTGCTGGAAACCCTGCAAAACAGCTTTTCCTCCGAACTGCTTGACGAAATAGGCGAGACCGGACACATCGCCCTGGCTACGGCCCACCAGGAAGGGCGTGTCAGCAATGCCCGCATGCGGGAACTCACCGGGGAACACCGTACGGACCTGACACGTATCCTCCAAAAACCCGTCAATCGAAAAGCCTTTGATTTCCATGGCTGGGCACGCGGAGCCTATTATACCCTGGCCAAACCTGAATCAGACGGCAGCGACGATACACCTTCGAAAAATACGGCAAACGGGAAATCTCTGGTCGGCAACCCCACACAAACCGATACCAGCCACCCCCAGTGCCCTACACAAAGCGCGCAGAACCCCACACAAAACGAGCAGAGCCCTACACAAAACGAGCAGAGCCCTACACAAAGCCCTACACAAAGCCCTACACAAAGCCCTGCACAAAGCCCTGCACAAAGCCCTGCACAAAGCCCTGCACAAA
>CAYFNE010000094.1:0-19343 GCA_964344355.1 uncultured Magnetococcales bacterium | reverse complement strand
ACTTTCAGTCCGTATCTTCGAACCCACCGGCTTTAGCCGGTGGTTGTTCAGTGAAGGATTCTTCCCCGTTTTTCAAAAATTTCCCCCGCCGTCGTTTGCCGGTCGATCTGGTCAAAAAACTGGAATATTTCCGTAAAGCTTCCCGTGGAGTTGGCAAACGTCCAATTGGCGGCGGAAATGGGTGTACCTTGATGCCTGGAAAGGGCGAGGAACATCGGATAGATATTTAAATCTTCATTGATCACATGGCTCGCGGAAATGTGTTTCAACTCGACCACCAGGTCGGAAATGTCATACGCCCTGTCCAATATGGATAGTTTGATCAAGGATGACAGGTTGAGAATCACGTTATGTTCAACGGAAGCATTAAAAGCGGCTTCCTTCAATTGAGTCAGATTGCCCATTGGCTTCCCCTCTTCAGCCCGGGTTGTGTTGATGATGGAGATTATCCGTGTGGTTCGTTATTTGTCATGCTGCGGCAATTCAAACAGGAAGCGGCTTCCCTTTCCGGCCTGTTTGAGCCGTGCTGTGGTTGGTACGGTCATGATGCCGGTCCAATCGGCATGGAAAAGTTACAAAGAAGTCACGTTTCAGCGAAGGACCCGGTCCTGCCGCCCAGGGAAAACCGCTGCTGGCACGATGATCTCGGGAATGAGGCCGGATGGGCTGTCGGCGCTGTTTTTTGAACGGACCGGGATGAAAGCGAAAAGGACGTCAGACACGATGGCTGTTCCGTTGTGTCTGGATGATTTTTCACGAATCGCCACCAACTGTAACGGGAGCCGGACCGGAAAGTCAAACAAAAAATGTAAATTTGTGATCCCGGCGTCAATAAAGATCGGCAATGGCGGTTCTCGCCGCTGCAAACGACCATCGGACCGGTGGGTTTGGAATCGGCGGAGAGCATGTTCGATGGCGGGTGATGGATGATTGGCCGACGAAATATCTCTCGGACGATGCCTCGCTATCACGAGGGCAAAAAGTGAAATGGATTCCATGAGAGTTGGCGTTGCAGTGAGGAAACTTGACAGATATGGCCGCCGGTGAGAGTAATGATAGTATCCCGCTTCATAAAAATGGTATGGTTCATGATGATTCACATGGACACCTTGCCGGTACTGGGTTTTTTCTGGATCGGGTGGGGGCGGGGAGAGAAATGAACCAATGATCCGAGGTTGATTTCGACGTGCTTGGATGGTGTTTTCAATAGCTGGCTGGAATATGTGAGCACAATGAAAGTAATTGACGGGTTGGCCGAAGAGGATATTTTTAGAGGTCGTTTTTTACGGCTGTTTTTTATTTTGGTTCTTCAAATTGTTTTCGTCGGCGGCGAGGCCGGGGCGGAAGAGTCGGTCGATCGGGAGCTCAAGATATTGCGGGCACAGGTTCAACGGATCATGCAACGAATTGATCACCTTGAAAAACAACGTGCCCGGGATCGTGAAAAAAAACCCGTCGCCACGGCCATTCCCCCGGCATCCCATCGGACCGGGCCGGGGGTCGCGGCCGGGGGGGCGGATGATAAAAGGCTGCAAGGCAAAATCGGTGAAACAACCTTCACGTTCGGTGGCCGGGTGCGGCTGGAGGCGATGTTCAGCGATCCCAGCGTCGGTGGCGCCGGCGGGGAAAATTTTGGCGACTATTTTTTCTATGCCGCCGGCATTCCCACCGGGGATGACGCCGGCGAGGCCGGGGGGCAGGTCACCTTCAGCGCCCGCCAGAGCCGCTTCAAGATCAACACCGACACCCCCACCGCCGCCGGCCCCCTCAAAGGGTTGCTGGAGTTCGACCTGTTCGGTTCCTCGGGCAACGAGCGCGTCAGCAACGCCCACAATCCACGGTTGCGGCACGCCTATGGTCAATTCGCCGGTTTCACCTTCGGCCAGACCCACTCCACCTTCATGCATGAGGTGGCCTGGCCGGCGGCGCGCATGGATCCGGTCGGCATCGTCTATGCCCGGCAACCGCTGTTGAGATACACCTGGGAACTGGCCGATGAAGATGATTTCCAGTTCAGCCTGGAACAGCCGGAAACCACCTTGACCGACTCCAGCGGCGATACCGTTCTCCCCGGTGACGACCGTTTTCCCGACCTGGCCATGAAATATACCTGGCGGGGAAAGGGCCATGCCATCGCCCTGGCCGGTCTGCTGCGCAACATTCGCGCCGACGGCGTGGCCGGCGGGCGTGAAGACTCCCGATGGGGCGGCGCCCTGCACCTGGCCGGCAAGGTGGACCTGCTGGAAAAGGATGATCTGCGCCTCGGTATCGCTCATGGCCGGCCGTTGGGACGCTATGCCGCCTACAACGTGTTCAACGATGGCGCCCTGGATGTTGACGGCGGTATCCATCTGTACGATACCAGCGCCGCCTATTTTTCCTGGCGCCACTGGTGGAACGACTCCTGGCGCTCGGTGTTCGCCTGGGGTGGGGCGCGGGCCGACCACGATCTCACTTTAGTGGCCGCCACCGTGCCCCGCTGGAGCCAATCCTATCATGCCAATCTGGGCTTCTCACCGGCGGAGCGGCTCTATCTGGGGCTGGAATCGGTCCATGGCATCAAACGGTTGGAAAACGGCGTGAAAGGAGAGCTGGATCGATTGCTGTTGGTCACCAACTATGATTTTTGAGAACAACAATGAAAAACAACAACCGCCCGCTGAAAAAATGGTTTCCGACCGGCCTGCTCGCCCTGCTCCTGCTGCTGCCCGTCCCGGCGGCGGCCATGGAGGAGTTGCCCCTGGCCACCGTCGAATTTCCCCCGTTTCATTTCAACCGCGATGGCCGCGTCGCCGGTTTCATGACCGAGATCGTCGAAATGACCGTCAAGCGCATGGGATATCGGCCCAAAATCGGCATCTATCCCTCGAAACGGGGCAAATCCCTGGTGGAGGAGGGGGAGCTGGCCGGTATATTCGCCTTTACAAAAAATCGTGAACGGCTTGAAAAACATTATTTTACCCGTGCCCTCGGCACCATCCGCGATGTATTTTTCAAACGCAGGGACCGGAACCTGACCTGGAAAACGTTGTCCGATCTGAAACCCTACCTGATCGGCGCCACCGACACCCACAACTATGCCCCGGTATTCATGAACGCCATCAAGGACGGGACCATCCATACGGAAATGGTCGTTTCCATCAACCCGGAAATCATCCACCTGCGGAAACTGTTGGCCAACCGCATCGATCTGGCCATCTGTGAAATCAGTGTCTGCAAACATGTCCAGCGGCAAAACGCCCCGGAATTCGACGAGCTGGATCATATCGAACGGACCATCGGCCCGGTGCGTACCTTTCACCTCGGTTTTTCCAAAAAATGGCCCGGTTCGGCGGCATTGACGAAACGGTTCGATGCCGCCCTGATGGCGCTGGAAAAAGAGGGGAAGGTGGCCGAAATATACGCCCGCTATGGATTTTCCCCCTACGAAGAGTAGTAATGAGCCCGGAAACCGACCAACCGCTGAACAGGGATGACGGCGGATTATTACGGCCCCTGTTCCGTTATCGTCAAAAGGCACCGCTCGGTTATTCCCTGCTGTTCCACATCCTCCTGGCCAGTTCCCTGATCACCCTGATCGGCACCGCCCTTCAACTGTGGCTCGACTATCGAAAAGACATCTCCATCATTTACGACCGGGTTCAATCCATTGAAAAAAGCCACACCGCCTCCATCAGCCGCAATCTGTGGAACATGGATCATGATCAACTGCGGGCGCAGATGGCCGGCATCTTGGAACTTCCGGATATCGTCGGACTGTTGGTGACCGACAACCATGGCGAACCGATTGTTCATCTCAGTCAGGGTGATCCCACCCAACCGATGATCCACTCCGTGGACCTTTACTATCGGGATTGGCAGGGCGACAACGTTCATCTCGGCAAAATGATCATCGTTGCCTCCCTGGATGATACCATCGACCGTTTGACCGGCCGGGTGTTCGTCATTTTGGCGGTGCAGGGGGTGAAAACCTTCCTGGTTTCGGCCTTCATCCTACTCATCGTGCAACAGTTGGTGACCCGCAGACTCTCCGACATGGCCGCCTATGTCCGGGGGGTGGACCTCTCCCGCCTGCATGAACCGTTGCGGCTGCGGTCGCCGAAAATCATCTCCGTGGACAGTCCGGATGAGTTGGACTGGGTCGGCCTGGCCCTGAATGAAATGCGGGTCAAACTGTTGAGCGACATCAAGACCATCAAACGGAGTGAACGGGCCATCAAGGCCAGTGAGGAAAAATATCGCAGCCTGGTTGAAAATATCGGCGATGTGTTCTTTATCTATTCCCACGATACCGATGGAAATTTTACCTATATCAGCCCGTCGGTGGAAAAAATTATCGGCTATTCGCCGCAAGAGTTTATCCACTATGAAGATTTTTTGACGGAAAATCCCATCAACAAGGCCGTCATCCACCATACGGAACTCAGCATCGCCGGCAAACAGCAACCACGCTATCAAGTGGAACTGTATGCAAAGAACGGTGAAATACATCTGTTGGAGGTCTTGGAATCACCGGTATTCGACGCCGATGGCCGGGTGATCTCGGTCGATGGCATCGCCCAGGATATCTCGGTGCGCAAAAAGGCCGAGGAAAACCTGATCCGGGCCAAGGAGTCCGCCGAGACCGCCAACCGGGTCAAAACCCTGTTTTTGGCCCATATGAGCCACGAGATCCGTACCCCCATGAACTCGGTCCTGGGTCATGCGCAACTGTTGGATGAAACCGATCTGGACCCCTCCCAGCGTATACATCTGGACCGCATCACCCAGTCCGGGGAAATCTTGCTGGAGTTGATCAACAATATACTCGATCTTTCCAAGGCCGAATCCAAGACCATTACCATCGACCGGAAACCCTTTCGGGTCGAAACCCTGGTGGATGAAGTACTGGGTGTTTTCGATGTGTCGGCCCGCGATGCCAACAACCGGATGGTCTATGATCTGGAGGCCCGACTGCCGGAATGGTTGATCGGCGACCGCGGTCGTATCCGCCAAGTGTTGACCAATCTGATCGGCAATGCCAACAAATTTACCAACCAGGGGCTGATCGAACTCAACGTCCGCCAGGAAACCCGTAACGGTGAGACGGTGATGGTGCGCTTCGACGTCTCCGATACCGGCATCGGCATCAATCCCGATCAACGGGACCTCATTTTCGAGGCCTTCGCCCAGGCCGACTCCTCCTATTCCAGACGGTTCGGGGGGAGCGGTCTGGGATTGACCCTGTGCAAACGGTTCGCCGACCTGGTGGGCGGCGATTTGTGGTTTGAAAGCGAACCGGGCCAGGGGGCCTGTTTCTCCTTTCTCATCCCCTTGCAGGTCGCCGTACGGATCCCGGCACGCAAGGTCGAAAAGTCCGAGACGTCGCCGCCGTCCCGTTTTTTGCCGTCACCACCATCACGCATACTCCTGGTCGAGGACTCCCCGGACAACCGTACCCTGGTTCAGTGGATCCTGAAAAAGGAGCCCATCGAGTTGGAGTTGGCCGAGAATGGCAAAATTGGCCTGGAAATGTTCACCCGGGAACCCTATCGATACGGGGTGGTGCTCATGGATATTCAAATGCCGGTGATGGATGGTCATACCGCCACCCGGGAGATTCGCGCCTGGGAACAGGAGTCCGATCTGCTGCCCACGCCCATCCTGGCCCTGACCGCCCACGCCTTTCCGGAGGAGCGGGAAAAATCCTTCCGTTCCGGCTGTGACGCCCACATCACCAAACCGATCAAAAAGGCTTCTTTTATCAGTGAGATCAAAAAATATCTCCAGATCGAGCCGAAAAATGCCGGAGCGGGGGGGGCGGAATCCCCTGAAGGGGGGTGACCAGTGTCCGGGCCGGTTCCAGGTGAAGAGGGGCCATCGTCGGTACGCCTGTTCGTCGGCATCGCCCTTCCCGAGCCGCTCCGCCGGGAGCTGGCGGACCTGACCGGGCGGCTCCGGGGGCGGGTGGGCGGCTTCCGCTGGACCCGGCCGGGAAACCATCATCTCACCCTGCGTTTTCTGGGCGAGGTGGAACGGTACCGGTTGCCGGAGCTGATGGCGATGATGGACGCCGTCGCCCGCGGTCATCCCGTTTTGTCCCTGCACCTGCGCGGTTGGGGCGCCTTCCCCACCCCGCGCCGCCCGCGGGTGCTCTGGCTCGGGGTGGGCGGCGATACGGAACCGTTGCTGGCCCTGGCCGGGGATTTGCTGCAACTGCCGCCCGCCGGCCGGGCGGAAAAACCGTTCCATCCCCACATCACCGTCGCCCGCGGCCGTCAGGCCAAAGGATTTTCACAAAAAGGGCTCGATGCCCTGCCCACCATCGACCAAACCTGGAGCGTGACGGAGATTCACCTCTATCAGTCGACAGTGCACCGCGATGGCGCCCGTTATCGGATTCTACACAGCAGTGCCCTGGCCTGAATGGCGGCATTCACCCATCTTCTCACCAGATGATATGGAATCTGAAACGGTAGGGTGCGCATGAATCGATCAACCTATGATCCACACCACGAATGGCGCTTTTTTTCGCCGATTGGCAACCATTCCTTGTTCTTTCCGCCCGCATCTCCTATACAGGAGATATATACCAAACGGTTACCAGGTTCCCCGCACCCCTGGAGACAGTGGACCGAACTCCGAAGACCGATGGTCCAATTCCGGCCGATGCCGTTCATCCCCGCTCCGGAAAAAGCCGGTCCGGCATGAACGGGCCCTTTTTTCAATACACTTCCGGTTCACATGGTCAAACACAACCTCATCGACTCCTACCAAAGGATGCCGCTGCAAAAAAAGGTCTCCATGGGTTTCGCCCTGCTGCTGGCCACCTTTTCCCTGTTCGCCGTCTCCATGTTCAACGCCATTCACGACGCGGAGCAGGCCGACCGCTGGGTCAAACACACACACGCGGTGATCGGTGAGGCCAACCATCTGATCAAGCTGATGGTGGACATGGAGACCGGATTACGGGGGTTCCTCATCGTCGGTCGGGAAAATTTTCTGGAGCCCTATCATACGAGCCGGGCCATATTCGACCATGCGATCACCGAACTGAAAAAACGGGTGTCGGACAATCCGCAACAACAAAAACGGCTGGATGACATCGGCCATCTGTCCCAGGTCTGGCAAAACCGGGTGGCCATCCCGTTGATAAACGATCGCCGGGCCGTCCAGGGGGGCGGCAAGGAGCTGTCCCATTTGCAGAGTTTGCTCTCCCGGGAGACCGGGAAATCGCTGTTCGACGACCTGCGGAAAATATTGGACAGATTACATGACGGCATCGAGCGGGCCGGCACCATGAGCCCGGAAAGCCGGCAGGCGGCGCTCCTGTTGACCGTTCATCTCGGCAAGGACATGGTCGACCAGGAGACCGGCCAACGGGGATTTCTCATCACCGGCCAGGAAAGTTTTCTCGAACCGCTCAACGCCGGCCGGCAAGCCTTCGTCCGTCACATCGAAACCTTGAAACGGTTGCCCGGCCTGGACGGTGCGCTTTTGTCCCTGGTGACCGAGGTGGCGTTGTCGGCCCGGGAGTGGTGGCAGCGGGCCGGCGAACCGGAAATCGCCATCCGCCGGGAGATCACCCGTACCCGGACCAACCTGGAAAGCATCAAAAAACGGGTCGAGTCGGAAACCGGCAAAACCTTCATGGACCGGATACGCGATGAAATCGATGCCTTCGTCCTGGAGGAAAAAAACCTCATGGCCCGGCGCACGACCGAATCGCATGCGTCCCAGGCCTTCACCGAAAACATGGCCCTGGGAGGCGGTCTGCTGACCCTGCTGGTGGGATTGTTGATCCTGGCCATGGTTCGTTACACCATCGACCCCTTGAACCGGCTCACCCGTCTCATGGCGGAGATCGCCGCCGGAGATGACCATACCCGGCGGGTGGAAGTCGGCGGCATGGTGGAGGTGGTCGGTATCGCCGAGGTGTTCAACCGCATGGCCGGCAATACCGAGGATCAGGTCTGGCTGAAAACCAGCGCCACCCATCTTTCCCAATTGTTGCAGGAGACCACGGATACGATTCAACTGGCCCGGAAACTGACCGCCACCATCGGTGAACGGTTGCAGTGTGGATTCGCCGCGTTCTATCTGCGCAACGACGCCAACGGCCGTTATGAACTCTTCGGCAGTTACCGTTTCAAGGAACGCAACCACGCCTGCACCGCCTACGCCCCGGGCGAGGGACTGGTGGGACAGTGCGCCCTGGAAAACCGGGTGATGATCCTCACCGGCATCCCCGAAACCTACACCCGCATCCACTCGGGATTGGGAGAGGCGGCGCCCGATACCGTCATGGCCATCCCGGTGACCTTTCAGGAGCAGGTGCTGGCGGTGTTGGAGGTGGCCACCTTCGGCCGGTTCACCCCCATCCAGCAGGCGTTGGTGGAAGAACAGGTACCCATCATCGCCATGGGCCTGCAAAGCCTGTTGCGCAGCCGGCGCACCCAGGAACTCCTGGAAGAGACCCGGACCCAGGCCGAGGAGTTGCAGGTCCGCGAAGAGGAGTTGAAAAACAACAATGCCCTGCTGGAACGTCACACCCGGGAGTTGAAGGAAAATCAGGCGGAGCTGGAGTCCAGCAACGAACAGATGCAGGTGCAGCAGGAAGAGTTGCGGGTGGCCAACGAGGAGTTGGAGGAAAAAACCGACGACCTGCTCGCCTCCCGGGCGGAACTGGAAAAACGCAACCGGCAGTTGGGCGACATCAAACTGGAACTGGAGCGCCGCGCCGAACAGTTGGCCATCTCCAGCAAATACAAGTCCGAGTTTCTCGCCAACATGTCCCACGAACTGCGGACCCCCCTGAACAGCCTGCTCATCCTGTCCAAGCTGCTGACGGACAACAAGGACAACAACCTGACCGAAAAGCAGGTGGCGTATGCCCGCACCATTCACGATTCGGGCGGCGATCTGCTCCGGTTGATCAACGACATCCTCGACCTGTCCAAAATCGAGTCGGGAAAAATGGCCCTGCACGTGGAGCCGGTTCAATTGGCCGATTTCACCGCCGGGATTGAAAAAAAGTTCACCCCCCTGGCCCACAAAAAAGGGATCTCCTTCGACATCGAAGCCGACGCCGCCCCGGCGGACTGGATCACCGATGGCCAAAAGTTGAACCAGATCATCAACAATTTTCTTTCCAACGCCATCAAGTTCACCAGCAAGGGCGGGGTCACCCTGACCATCGCCCCGCCGGCACCGGGAACGGCCGAAAATCTGCTGCCCGGCCTCCCGGAGTCGGCAACCCTGGTCTTCACGGTGCGGGATACCGGCATCGGCATCGCCAAGGACAAGCAGGACATCATCTTTGAAGCCTTTCAACAGGCCGACGGCACCACCAGCCGTAAATTCGGCGGTACCGGCCTGGGGCTCTCCATCTCCCGGGAGTTGGCGAAACTGTTGGGAGGCGCCCTGTTCATGGAGAGCGAAGAGGGTGAGGGGAGCGCCTTTCACCTCATCATTCCCAGCGAACCGATCCCCCCGGCGTCAACCGCGGCCAGCCAACGACCGGCGCCCGAGTCGCCCCCAGCGCCACCGACCGATCCCGAAACGGCGTTGCCGGTCCGGAGCCTCCTTGAAAAACCGGTCCCGCCCATGGACGGTTCAACGTCGGAAGCCCCCGATGTCCCGGATGACCGTCTCACCGTGAAACCGGGCGACCGCACCCTGCTCATCATCGAAGACGATCCCCGCTTCGCCGCCATCGTCGCCGATGTGGCCCGGGAGCGGGGATTCAAGGTGTTGTTGGCCGAAGATGGCCAGTCGGGACTCTACCTGGCCCAGTGCCATCTGCCCAGCGGCATCATCCTGGACATCGGTTTGCCGGGCATGAACGGTTGGCAGGTGATGGAACAACTCAAGGACAATCCCCAGACCCGTCACATTCCAATTCATTTCATGTCCGCCAGCGACCGCTCTTTCGACGCCATGCGCAGCGGCGCCGTGGGATTTCTCACCAAACCGGTGAGCATGTCGCAGATGCAAGAGGCCTTCAGACGCATCGAAAACATCTCCGACCGTCCCATGAAACGGTTGCTGCTGGTCGAGGACGATCCGGTGCAGGGTGAGACCATCCGCGAGTTGATCGGCAACGGTGATGTGGAGACGGTCGTCGCCGAAACCGGCCAGGAGGCCCAACGATATCTGGACGAGGGAACCTTCGACTGCATCGTCCTGGACATGGGACTGCCGGACATGTCCGGTTTGGAGCTGCTGGAAAAATTGCGCCTGCGGGAGAGAAATCCACAAATTCCGGTGATCATCCATACCGCCCGGGAGCTCGAACCCCGGGAACGCGTCGCCCTGGACCGCCATGCCCAGAGCATCATCATCAAGGATGTCCGCTCCCCCGAACGGCTGTTGGACGACACCGCCCTGTTCCTGCACCGGGTGGAATCCGACCTGCCCGAGGAACAGCGCCGAACCATCCGCATGTTGCACGACACCGAAGCGGTGTTCCAGGGACGCAAGGTGCTGCTGGTGGATGATGACATGCGCAACATATTTTCCCTCTCCGCCATCCTCCAGGAAAAGGAGATGGAGGTCATCACCGCCACCAACGGCCGGGAAGCCCTGGAACGGTTGGCGGACAACGCGGATATCGCCATCATCATGATCGACATCATGATGCCGGAGATGGATGGCTATGAGGCCATTCGAAAAATTCGCCAACAACCGCGCCACGCCCGGCTGCCGGTGATCGCCCTGACCGCCAAGGCCATGCACGGCGACCGTTCACACTGTATCGAGGCCGGCGCCAGCGACTATCTGAGCAAACCGGTCGACACCGACAAACTGCTTTCCATGATGCGCGTATGGTTGTACCAATGACCCCCGGCACCATCGAACAGTTGGAAATCGACCTGCTGTTCGAGGCGTTGTATCGACGTTACGGTTATGATTTCCGTAACTATTCCGCCCCATCGGCCCAGCGCCGGGTACGGCACCTGATGGTCCAGGAGGGCCTGGAAACCGTGGCGGAGCTGCAACATCGGGTATTGCACGAACCGCCGATGGCTGAGTTCCTGTTGCGGGAGCTGTCCATCAATGTCACCGAAATGTTCCGCGATCCCCCCTTTTACCAGGCCTTGCGCCGGATCGTTCTGCCCTGGCTGCATCATTGGGGTCATTTGAAAGTCTGGCACGCCGGTTGCGCCACCGGCGAGGAGGCCTACTCCATGGCCATCCTCCTCACCGAGGCCGGCCTTTATGATCGCAGCCTGATTTACGCCACCGATTTCAACAATATCGCCCTGGACAAGGCCAAAAGCGGCATCTTTCCCCTTGAACGCATGGCGCTCTATGGCCAAAACTATCGACGAGCCGGGGGGAAAGCGGTCTTTTCCAGTTATTATCACGCCAATTATGAACGGGCGATGATGAACAAAAAGCTGAAAAAATCCCTGGTCTTCGCCAACCACAATCTGGTCACCGACGCCTCTTTCGGTGAGATGCAGCTGGTGGTGTGCCGCAATGTGTTGATCTATTTCGACCGGGAGTTGCAGGAACGGGTCCTCCAGTTGTTCACCGACAGCCTGTGCGATGAAGGTATTCTCTGCCTGGGCAGCCATGAAACCCTGCATTTGAGCACCCTGGGTGACCGTTATCAAACCCTGGACCCGGAACAACGCATCTATCGCAAGGCGGCTTGAGCGATTGATCCACATGGAATCCCGGGCAAAAATCGAATTGATCGTCATCGGCACCTCGAAAGGGGGAGGCGAAGCCCTGCGCAGCCTGTTGACGCCATTGCCGGTCAATTTTCCGGTGCCGATCCTGGCGGTCCGGCATCAACCGGCCGATGGCAACGACTATTTGATCACGGCGCTGAACCGGGCGAGTGGCCTGACGGTCAAATATGCCGAGGACGAGGATCGGCCCCGGGCCGGAACCGTCCATATCGCCCCGCCCGACCGGCATCTGTTGGTGGGGGGGGATGGCCGCTTGCTACTGTCATCGGCGCCGCCGGTCAACCACTCCCGACCGGCCATCGATCCGCTGTTCGAGTCCGCCGCCCGCTGGGGGGGGGAGGCGGTCCTGGCGGTGGTGTTGACCGGCATGAACCAGGATGGCGCCCAGGGGGTGAGGGCGGTCAAAAAACATGGTGGCCGGGTCATCGTTCAGGATCCCGAATCGGCCGAGGCCGATGTCATGCCCCGGGCCGCCCTGGCCGCCGTTCCCGTCGATGAGCAGGTCTGGCTTTCCCAGATCGGCCCCTATCTTTGGAGTATCACCCGATGATACCCGACCCAGCGACCGGTCCGATGGACGGAACCGCAAACGCCGGCCGGCCCCTGATCCTGATCGTCGATGACCGTGAACAAAATTTGATCGCCCTGGAGGCGATCCTGGAGTCGTGCGATACGCGGATTCATCGCGCCCTCTCCGGCAACGACGCCCTGGCCCAACTGCTCGAACAGGAGTACGCCCTGGTGTTGCTGGATGTGCAGATGCCGGAGATGGATGGTTTCGAAGTGGCCCACCTGATGCGGAAAAACGCCCGCACCCGGCATGTCCCCATTATTTTCATCTCCGCCGTCAGCGTCGAGAGCCGGGATATTTTCAAGGGTTACGAGTCCGGCGCCGTCGATTACATGACCAAACCGGTGATCCCGGTCATCCTGCGCAGCAAGGTCAACGTGTTTCTCGATCTGTGGCGGCAACGGCGGGCGTTGGCCTCCAGCATCGCCGAACGGGAAAGAATGGCCGGAGAACTCAACACGGCCAAAATCGCCGCCGAACGGGCCAACAATGCCAAATCGGCCTTTCTGGCCGCCATGAGCCATGAGATCCGCACACCGATGAACGCCATCCTCGGCATGGGGGAGGTTTTGCGGGAGAGCGGCCTGAACGCGGAACAGTTGCAGTACCTCGATGTGCAAACCCATGCCGGGGAAAATCTACTGGCCCTGATCAACGACATTCTCGATCTGTCCAAGGTGGAGGCCGATCAACTGCACATCGAATCCCTCTCCTTCAATCTCCATGAGTTGGTACGGGGTACCCGGCAAATGCTGCTGCACAAGGCCCGGGACAAGGGGATCGAGCTGAACTACCACATCGATCCGGAGTGCCCGCGCCGGGTGGTCGGCGATCCGTTGCGCCTGCGGCAGGTGCTGATCAACCTGGTCGACAACGCCATCAAGTTCACCCACACCGGCTCGGTGACGGTGACCGTCGGCGGGGACGAAAACGGTCACCTCCCGTTCAACATCACCGATACCGGCATCGGTATTCCGGAAACGCAACGACGGCACATTTTCAACCCCTACCGGCAGGCCGAGGGTTCCACCTCGCGACGATTCGGCGGCACCGGTCTCGGGCTCTCCATCAGCAGCCGCCTGGTCCGGATCATGGGCGGTGAGATCCGGGTGGAGAGCGTCGTGGAAAAAGGGAGCACGTTCCATTTCCATCTGCCCCTCCCTCCCTGTCGGGAACCGGTTCCATCGGGGACGACGGTCGACGACCGGCGGCGAGCGGGTCGGGATCCATCCCCGGGCGCCGCTTTTCCTCAATCCCCCCTGCGTATTTTGCTGGTGGATGATGCCGAGGACAATCGCATGGTGATCACCGCCTATCTCAAAAAATCCCGCTGTGAGATCATCGAGGCCAACAACGGGGAGCAGGCGGTGCAAGCCTATCAGGCCGGTTCCTTCGACGTGGTTTTGATGGACATGGAGATGCCGATTCTCAACGGTTTCGAGGCCACGAAACGGATCCGCCATTGGGAATCGACCGGCAACCGGCCCCGGAAACCGATCGTCGCCCTGACCGCCAACGCCATGAAGGAGGACATGAAAAAGACCCTCGCCGCCGGTTGCGACGCCCACCTTTCGAAACCGGTGAGAAAAGCGCGCCTGCTGGAGACCATCCAGGAACTGCTGGGGAACGGTTGAACGCCCCCCTCACGGCCCATCCGGGAGGGGTTCCCTTTCCAACTCGCGCCGTGCCCGCGCCAACAGGTCCCTGGCCCGCTCCAAACCCTCACCGGCCACCATCAACCGCCTGGGAAAGGCGCCGATGTTGCCTTCGAGAAAGTTGATGTTGAGATCGAAGATGAAACTTTCCAGGCCGGCCTCTTCCAGAACCGTCCTGGCCCAGAGGAGTTCCACCGGATTGTTGCTGCGAAACAGTTCAACCATTTGGGACCGGTCGGATGCCAGACTGCCTGCTTTACAGTTTTCTGAAACGGTAGGGCGGGGTTACGTCGTCGCCAGTGTCCCGGGCCATTCGGCGGGGACGTAACCCCGCCCTACCACGGGTATGTATTTTAATTCGTCAGCCTTGTTCATGATTCAACAGGGTACCGTCCACCAGAACCGTTCTTCAAGCACCACTGTCCGGTTGCCCGAACATCCTCGTTGTCGTCATGGAGGCGATCGGATAGGATGAATCCTTGAGAATCAATGGACGCCATCCACCATGGAACACCGGAATGAAGGATTTTTCACATGACGCCGCTGATTGCCGAACTGAAGGATGAACACCAAGCGATCTTTCAACTGCTTGGCGAGATCGACGAGCTGGGCATCGAATCCACCGCCGGTCGTGAAAAACTGATGGCGGCCAAAAAGCTGTTCATGTCCCATCTCGACAAGGAGGACCGGAAGGTACATGCGATCCTCGATCAGGCGCAAACGGAAAATCCCGAACTGCGCGAAACCATGTATCTGATGCATTTCAACCTGAAGGATGTCACCCGTTTCGTGACCGAATTTTTCAACAAACATGCCGATGGCGGCCATCAGGAGAGTTTCGACGGTGATTTCGATCTGATCCGGGTGCTGTTGAAAAACCGCATCCGCCGGGAAGAGCGGGTGTTGTTCCGTGAGTTTGAAAAAATCACCCGGACCGCCTGATCCCGATCCCATGGACCCGGCAACCATTCTCGAACGCGCCATGGATACGGAGATGATCTCCGCGCAACAGTTGCACGATCTGTGCATCGCCTGTCCACCGGGCGTGGTGCTGTTGGACATTCGCGCCGAAGAGGAACAGCGCGATGGCATCATCCCCGGTTCGACCCTGTTTCCCTGTGATCACGATCTGCAAAACCGCGAGAACAAGACCATCTTCACCCGCTGTTTTCTGCAGCGGTTCGACCCGGCCCGGTTCGATGAAAACAACAAGCATATCCTCATCTGCCGCAGCGGTCCCCGCGCCGCCATCGCCCTGAACACCTTCCTGGAACACGATCTTCCCGGTTGTGAACTGTTGGGCGGCATCCTCGAATGGCAACGATGCGGTTTGAGCCTGACCCGGCCGGACACCGTTCCACCGGCCCCGGCGGCCGTTTCCTGATTTCGCAACCGCTCTCATTCGGCTGGCGGCTCCGCCGGTGCACGGGCCGGCTCGCTCCCCGACTCCTCTTCCCCGGCCAGGGAACGGGCGATGAAACGGACCTCCTCCGGGGTCTCCGGGGGAAGACCGCCGCCGCGCCCCGGTACCAGATCGATGATCATCTGAAAATTTTTCCAATATTCAAAATGGGCGGCGCCGACGTAGAACGGACAGCCGGCGATCTCACCCAGGAGGATATCCCGCCAGCCGACCTTGAAATCAGCCCGGGAATGACACGTGGGGGCGCTGCCGTCACAGCAGCCGGCGGGCAGGTGGAACAGCAGATCGCCATGCCGTTTCCGGAGTTTATGGATCATCTCCGCGGCGGCGTTCGTGATGATGATTCGTTTGTTGGTCATGGGCATCAACCGGCGCCCGGACCGGGCGCCGTTCCTCCTGTTCAAAGGAAACCGGGGACGTTGGAGGGTAACGGACCAGCCGGTTTTTGATCCGCTGATCGTTCTCCGACATCCTCTAGTGGGTCCGGACAATCGGGATCACCCTCTTTTCCAGCCGGCTCCAACGGTTCTCCCACCCGGACCCTTTCGTGTGGTATGCTCATTTCATGATCGTCGCCCCATCGACGGAACCTTTTTTCTTGGATGAGGTCCCTTGAACGGGAAAAAGCTCGAAGCGGCCAAAATCGCCGGCGTCTTCCTGGTGCTGTACGGATTTTTGTTGAGTATCCATCTCATTGGTTCAGCTTTCAAGTTGTTCGGGACCGATATCGCCCAGCAGATCATCCAGTTTACCGCCAACCCGTTCGTGGGCCTGTTCGTCGGCATTCTGACCACCAGTTTGTTGCAAAGTTCATCGGCCACCACCTCCATGGCGGTGAGCATGGTGGCCGGTGGCGCCCTGACCCTGGAAAACGCCATCCCCATCATCATGGGCTCCAACATCGGCACCAGCGTCACCAACACCCTGGTTTCGGTCGGTCACATCGGCCGCCGGCAAGAGTTCAAACTGGCCTTCGCCGCCTCGACCATGCACGATTTTTTCAATATTTTCGCGGTCCTGATCCTGTTCCCGCTGCAATATGCCACCGGTTTCCTGGGAGATCTTTCACAGTTCCTGGGGGAACGGTTCAGCGATGCCGGTGGCTTGACCTTCGCCAGCCCGGTCAAGGTGATCACCACCCCGGCCGCCAAATGGATCGTCGGTCTGGCCGACGGTCAACCGCTGGTGATCCTGATTTTCAGCCTGTTGTTGCTGTTCGCCTCGCTGCAGTTGCTGGTCAAACTGTTAAAACGGCTGCTGTTGAAAAAGGTGGAACTGTTTTTCGCCCGCAGCCTGTTCAAAACCGCCCTGCAGGGATTTTTTTTCGGCATGATCTTTACGGTGATGGTTCAGAGCAGTTCCATCACCACCTCCATCGCCGTACCCCTGGCGGCGGCGGGCATTTTGACCCTGCGCCAAATCTATCCCTATACCCTGGGGGCCAACATCGGCACCACCATCACCGCCATCCTGGCCAGTCTGGTCAGCGGCGCCGTGGCGCCGGTGGCGGTGGCCTTTTCCCATCTGCTGTTCAACGTATTCGGTATCCTGCTGATCTATCCGCTGCCCAAACTGCGCACCCTGCCCATTCATCTGGCCGAAGCATTGGCCGACCGCGCCTGCCGGAACCGCTGGATACCGCTGGCCTATGTGATCAGCCTGTTTTTCGTGATCCCACTGGCCCTGATCTGGATGACGAGGTGAGACCATGTGGAAAACCCTGTTGAACACCTGGAAAAAAGACGACCTGCTCAGTCAGGCCTGGAACGATTGTTACCAGGCCCTGGGACTCTCACGGGAGATGGTCCATGAATCGGTGCGGCTGCTGCGGGAGCCGGACTACATGGCTGAAAGCCGACCCATCCGCCAGACGGACAAGCAGATCAACAAGTTTCAACGGGAAATCCGCCGCAAGGTGATCACCCACTGCACCCTGCGTGGTTCCGCCCACCTGCCGGGCGGCCTGGTATTGGTCAGCATCATCATCGATGTGGAGCGGATCGGCGACAACGCCAAGAACATCCTCGACCTGGCGCGGACCCTGGATGGAAAGCTGCATGTGCCGGCCTGCGAAGAGACCCTGGCGGCCATCGAAACCGACATCCACGAACGGTTTCAGGAGATGGTGCACACCCTCAAGGATCATGAGATCGAGCGGGCCCGGGAGATCATGAACCGGCATCGGCAAACCACCCGTCACGCCTGTGATCATCTGATCGACGATCTGGTGAAAGGGACCGTCGACGGCCTCACCTCGGCCGAATCGGCCGCCCTGGCCCTCTATCTGCGTTATCTCAAACGGATCAGCGCCCATCTGAAAAACATCGCCACCAGCGTCGTCAACCCCTTCGACCGCATCGGTTTCAAGGAGAAGAAAACGAACGAATGATCGATTGGTTCATCCGGAAAAGTTCATCGGCTGATCGTGATGTATCAACCGGGAGATCGTTTGAACGTGGAGATGGAAAGAGTGGATTCGCGGGTTCTGGAGAGAGAGTGACTATCATGGTTTTCACGCCGCCGGAATAGGAAGGTTGACCGCATCCCGGTTGCGGAGGGAACGGGGGAACCGATGGCGCGGTTTACTGTTTGCAGGCTTCCACGGCACCGTTGACCTCGGCGGCATAGGCGTCCTGAAAGAGATCCACCGCCACCACGGATCCCCCCCAGGATCGATCGATGACCACCCGGTAGGCCAGGTTGCCATTCTCTTCCAGGGCCGATAGGGTGGCCCGGCCTTTTTCCTGCTTTACGTTCAATTCATGGCTGGTTTTTTCATTCACGCATTCGGCCAGGGCATGGTAATCCTTGCCCGGAACGGGGGAATAACGGGGTGCGAAACAGCCGCCCAGGAAAATAACCAGTAAAAAAAGTGCTGTTCGCATGATCGACTCCAAGGGGGGATGGTGAAATCAAGCACTATATGGGATGTCGCTGTGGATGGTAAGTTCGAAGCCGGTGCCGCTGGTTGGTTCAGGCATCGGTTGAGAGGTCCGGTGGTATTGATGGAGCGGGGCGTTTTCCAGTGATTGATTGGCGGGAACTTCCGGTTCCCGGTGTTGTGAAAAATCAATGCGGGCCGGCCTTGCCAACTGGGCCGCTCACATATCAGGCCGGGGTTCCGGCAAAGGAAGTTCGTCTCCAGTTGGCGTGATCAATGGGAAATCCGATCTGTTTCAACAAGGTTTCCACCTCGTCATTACCGACCGGAGTTTTCCACCTGGTTATTTTTGCGGTCCACTCCTCATTTTCGAAGGAGAGGACGAGCAGGAAGGATTGTCCCGGTTTTTTGCTGCACGGCCAGACGTGAGCCTCCATCCTGTTGCGTTCGTTCACGGAAAACGTGGCCGATATCGGGATGCCGCTCTCCGGCATCAAGTGGTATGCCTTGTTCATGGTCCAACCTCCGACAGGGGAAATCATCGAATCGGGTGGGAGCCCCTCCCGGGGTCTCCGCCCATCTCCACACTCGTTCGTGTACAGCACCCCTGAATAGGTCATTTTTCAACGGTGCGCATCACCCATTTGGGTGAGAGGTTGACTTTTTTTCGTTTCCTCCAATAAAGAAAGCGGGGGCGTTGGGCCTCTCTTCGCAATCATTGCCCTGAAGCCGTTTGCCGGTTGCGGCGAATCCCACTATTTTCTCCGGATGATCTGCGGAGAACCACCATGTACATCTGCAGGGGGAACAATGGTCCCGGTTCCGCTGGAACGCGGCCCGGGTACAGAGCGAAGCGGTATTGAAAAAGGCCGACTCCTGGCGCCGTTTCGGCGAAGAACCGGTGACGGCCAGGCAACAGCGCATTCTCAACCGGTTCATGGACGGTTTCGAAGGCAGACTCACCGCAAAAAAGTGGGCGGCATTGGGTGAATGTTCGGTAGACACCGCCAACCGCGACATCAACGATCTGTTGGCGCGCGGCCTTCTCTTTCCGCCGTCCAAAGAGGAAGGTATGTTCAGGGTAAGCGATTGGCAAACCCCAGGCTCCCGCGTCAGAATTTTTTCTGCCATG
>CAYFNE010000093.1:0-19447 GCA_964344355.1 uncultured Magnetococcales bacterium | reverse complement strand
GGATCAGAGAAAATCTACACTTTAACGTACGTTAGGTCAAATGGACGCACCACCGCATCAACAGCAGGGGAGTGATCAGATGCACCAGGGAGAGTCCACCCCATAATCCCGGGAGTTGATCCGGCGGAATGGTGCCGTAGACAAAGGTGAAATTCCATACCACGTAGGTCAACACCCAGGGCAAGCCCACATCATAGTGAAGGTTATGATCCGGGCGCGAGCGGTCAACCCGGATGAAACGCGGGTAGGCCTGGGTTAAAATCAGGATGATCCCAGCGGTGGCATTGAACAAATTGCCACCAAAATCGTGTTCCGGGGTACTGGCCAGGACATCGTAGATTTCAAATCCGACCGCCTCGGCGATATTGATGACCAAAACCAGATAACCCACGGTCCGCCAGCCATGAAAATCGGCCAATCCCTTGTGACGTAACGCGCCGATGAGCAGAGCCCCCAGACAGACGGAGGGAAATTTGAGATAGACGAAAGCGCTGGAAGCGGCGGTATTCAAAACCGTCCATGCCAAAATTGCCGTCGGCAGCAGCAGATAGGCCGCCAGGTGTCCCCACCATCGCGAACGATCCACCAGAAGGGCGAAGACGCCGGTGGCAGCGATAAAAGCCGTCAGCCAGATAAAAACGTCCATCATGCAAATCGCTCCTTTCACGGATGCCGCCGGGGATCAGGTCGTGCGATCCCGGTCAAAGGGTTGTGCAGGGGGTTTCCCACCATCCCATTCACGCCGGCGGCGGCAAACGGGAATTTCGACCGGACCGGAAACCGCCTCCCGTTCCCGGAGGGGTCCGAACGCGGGCGGATCGGACCGTGACCCTGGATATCAACCCGGTCGGGGTATCAGGGTCTCCAGAAGATTTCCCGGTTTTTCGTCGCCACGGCTTTTCAACCGGGAAAATACCGTCCAGATGGCCATGGCCAGGGAGACCGCGCCCAAAAGTTGAACCGTGGATGGCGAATACCAATCCGGGGTCGTATAAATCCATGGTTCAAACGGCGCTATCAGCAGTACCGCCAGAGCGAACGGCAGGGTGTAGGAGCGGTATTGCAGATAGAGCCTGGCATCGGTGCGCATCAACATCAAGGGCGCCAAAAGATGCACCAGGGCAAACCCGCCCCAGAGTCCCGGGGACTGATCCGGCGGAATGGTTCCGTAGATGAAGACAAAATCCCAGACGGTGTAGGTCAGCACCCAGGGCATGCCCAAATCATAGTGCACCGGATGGTCCGGGCGTGTCCGGTCCACACTGAGGAAACGTGGATAGGCCTGGGTCACAATCAGGATGATGCCGGCGGCGGCGTTGAACCAGTTGCCGCCATAATCATGTTCCGGGGTGCTGGCCAGAAGATCAAAAAGTTCGAATCCAACCGCTTCGCAAATATTGATCAGCAAAAGCAGATAACCGACGGTCCGCCAGCCGTGAAAGTTGGTCAGACCCTTGTGACGATAGGCGCCGACGAGCAGTCCACCCAGGCAGATGGAGGGAAACTTGATGAAGAGAAAGGCCCCGGACAGGTCGCTGTACATGACCGCCCAGGCCAAAATCGCCGCCGGCAACAGCAGATAGATCGCCAGATGTCCCAGCCAACGGGTTCGATCCACCAGAAGGGCGAAGAGACAGGTGGCCGCGATAAAAACCACCAGCCAGATCAAAACATTCAACATGTCGATCCATCCTCTCTCGTTGGGACGGGAAAGATTCCGGTTGCCGATCTCCGTTGCTTCAGGCCCCCGGGGCCGGACTCATCCTCATTTTTAAACCAACTTGGCAGACGGGGCAAGCAGGGGCGCCCGGATACGGGGAGCTGCCGACACCGCTTCCAGGTCTTTCAAACGGATCGGAACCCACCTAGCCGACAAACCACTCCCGGAGTCGATGCAACCAGTTGTCGATATCCCCCTCTCCGGAGATCGTCCCCCCCCCTTGCAACGCCCGGAGCAGGATATCCACCTCCGGGTCCGGATCGGGATAGTCGATCATGGCCTGCAACACCGTGGCCCGGGTGGGATTCAGGCCCGTTTCCTCGACCAAGGTTGCCACCCTTTGCCGGAATGTTTCATCCGGCGCATTGGGCCGTTCCATCATCAAATCGGGACCCGGACCGTTCAGGGCCGACAGGATGCGGGCCTTGCGTTCCCCCAGGGGCAACGCCGTCAAACTTCGGGGATCCAGGGGTGCGCCCAGATAAATATCCTGTTTGGCGAATCCCAGGGGGAATTCCAGCCGGTCCGAGCCGGGTTCCACCGGCAGCCCGCCGGAAAAACGCACCGGCACGATGGGCAGCCCCTCGGACAGGGCCAGGTCGAGGATGACGCCACTGATCCGGGTCACCGGTTCCCGGCAACGGGTGGAACGGGTGCCCGCCGCATGCACCAACAACGAGGCGCCCCGTTCATGAATGGCCCGTTTGATTTCCGTCAGACGTTCAAACAGGCTGGCTTGATCCTCCCGATCGAAATAGAAAATATCCCGGTCGGCCGGGGCCAGCGGATAGTCCCGGCACCGTTCAATGAGGGTACCCAGCCAACTCCGTCGATGTTCCACCTTGGCCAGGGTTTTGACTTCGGTACCGATCAGGACCGGGGCGAGGATGGCGAACAACGGTGACTCCACCCCCACCTGATGGTTGGCCAGGAACAGGACCGGCCGTCCGCGGGTGGCCGCCAGCGCCCGGGGGTCGGCAAGGATCACCCGGCCGACGAATTGGCGCAACAGTCCCAGAAAAATGGCTTCACCGGACCAGGGACGGCCGATGGCCAGACGCCGCCGCCAATCATCGCGGATTTGATGCCAGTCGAGGTGTTCACCCGGGATATCGCCCACCGTGACCGTTCGCCCTTGCCGTTGAACCTCAAGGGGGAACCGGTTCAACGGTGCCCGGGCCAGGGAGACCCGATCGCCATCCAGGACCACCTCCCGGGGATGAACGGCCATTTTGGCGGCGACATGCTCCTTGATGGCGATGGCCCGGGCCATCTCCGGTACCGAACCATTGACGGCGAAGATCGCCTCCAGGGTACCGGGCAACCAGTTGTTGCTCAGGATGGCGCTGGCGTTCAGGGTGGTGCGCTCCCCGTCCAACCGGGAGAGCGCGATTCCCGGCACGGCCAGCCCCCGTTCCAGAAAATCGGCCCGTTGCGCCGGCGTCGCCCGGGCCATGAACCCCTTGGGCAGCATGATTTCGGTAAAGTGCATCTCCATCAGTGGGCGCCGGTCCAGCAACCACTGGGCGACGAACCGGAGATGACGGCCATCGCGCCCGACGGCGCGCACCTCGCCGGTCAACCGGCCCTGGCGCGGCGGCTCGGCGTGGAGGGTGAGCCGTTCGATACGGTGGGGAAAGGAGACATGCCCTTGAAGGGCGCCGGGAAACCAGATATGCGGTTCATCCCGGGGGACGCCGTGCAGGATGCCATCGAGCAAAACCGGATTGAGCAACCCGGTCGGTCCGGCACCGCCACCGGCATCCAGATGGAAACTGGCGCCGTCAACACCCCGCTGCAAATCGGACATCACCTTGAAGGCGGGTCCATGGAACAGGGCCCGGCTTTCGTAGGGATCGTCAATGGGGTGTCCATCCTTCAAGGGCGGCAACGGTTCCGGTGGCGGCGGATGGCGCTCGGCGAACCGGACCCCCCCTTCGGCCACCAGGGCCGGTGAACCGTCCGGGGCGGTCTCGTCGAGATGGAACAGTTTCACCCCGGCCCGATGCGGTTCCAGCCGCCGCGCTTCGGACCGCAAACGGATGGCGCCCCACGGCGGAACCGGCGTCCAACGATGGACGCGGATATCCTCCAGGGCGACGATGGTCTGCCCGGGAATCCGTTTGCCGGCCGCCCGGGCCATGTAGTCGATCAAGACCATCATCGGCACGGCGGGCACCACATAGGTGGGACAGTGGTCGTGCAACCAGGGATCGTTCTCCAGGCTCAAGGCATGAACCATCCCCGCCGTGCCGTCGTCGGTTCCGGGAAGCACGGCCACGGCCAGGTTTTCAACGCTGTAGATGCGCAAACCATCCACCCACAGGCTGCCCGCGGCCACGGCCACCACCCGCCCCTCCCGTCGCTCAACGGCGGTCACGGTCAGTTCGGTGATCACTTCCCGGTTGGTGGGCAGCACCTGTCCCCGGTAACTCCAGTCGAAGGGACGCTCCAGGGCCAGGGACTGGAATCGGGGCTCGGGGAGGCCCTCATGCAACCCTTTGAGGCGCATGAAGGTTTGCAGCAGTTGAATCAACGCCTCCAGTCCCAGCGAGCCTGGTTGCACCGGATCCTGGAAAAAGTGGGCCTTGAAATACCAGGCTTGCGGACGAATGCGCTGGCGGCCGCGAATACGGCCCAGGCCCGGTTCACCGCCATCGGGCTGATAGAGGGTGATGGTGTCGATCATGCGATAATCGCCGCTGGCCAACACCGGCCCCGGGGGCAACTCCGGCGCCGGACCTTCCAGGTCGATGGCGCAATCGCCCGCTTCGCCCATCCGTTGACGCTGTGGATCGGTGGTGGGCAATCCCGCCTGGTTGGCCAGTTGATGGCCGGTAAAAAAACCGAAGGCGGTCTCGAAGGACATCACCGGCCGATCGTCCAAAAAGGCGTCGACCCGGAAAAAGGTCAACACCGTATCCCCGGCCCGGGAAAAACGGATCAGGGTCACATCCGAGCGCAGTTCGCCACAGCCCGGCGGCAACTCCCGCCGCATGACACACCCTTTGCCATCCAGGTTGCGAAAGGAGAGATCCTCCGTGACGTGACGGCCCAGGCCCATGTACATGGCCAGCCAACCACACGGCTGCAACATCGCCTCCAACAGCACGGCGAAGGGGACGACGGCATGGCTGTGCTGATCGAAATAGGGATCGGCATCGGGAATCCGATAGAGCACCGAAAGCCGGCCACCCGGCGTCGGTTCACCCGCCGGACAGTCCACCGACAGGATGCGGCTCATGAAATGATAGGGCGGACCGGGCAGCCGGGGCATGCGCCGGGGTGAATCATAGTCCGCATAGACCGGACCGAAGGCTTCGGAGGGCGCACCCCAGGCGCAGGCGAGCAGGGCGTTGAAATCGCCCCGCACCGTGCGATCGGGATCCACCAGGTGCGGTTTCATCTCCGGGATCAGTCGATCCCGCCAGGTGGCCAGGGGCCAGTCCGGCACCAGGCGCAGACCGAAGCGGGGACAGAGGAATACCTTGAGATCATCCGAGGTGCAGAGCAACGCCGCATAGACCACCGGTTCCGGACCATCGATGATCTCATCGACGAACACCTCATAACGGAGATCATGCGGCGCGTCCGGGATCACCTGTCCCCGGCAGATGAAGGTGAAGGGTTCCTCCGGGACCGGTTCGAAACGCCAACCGTCGCGTTCGACGGTAAACCCCAGGGCCGCCATGTGAACGGCCAGGGCCTGGATGGCGGCATCGGCCATCAGGGTGCCGGGCATGCAGGGATCATTTTTAAAGTGACCCCGGTAAAACCAGGCATCCACCGGCACATGGGATTCGGCGCGGAGATATCCCCGTTTCCAGGGTCCGCCCCCGGGATCGAATTCGGTGATCCGGTCGAGCAGTTTCATACGGCCGCCGGCGATGGTGGCGGTACGCTGATGGGGAGCGGTGCGCTCAAAACCGCTACCGAAACAGTCATAAGCACGGCCTTCGACGAAGGCGGCCAGTTCCGCTTCGCTGAAGGCCCGTTTTGACGACGGTCCCGGCGGCGGGTCGAGCCGGGCGTCGGCGGTCGGCTCGGTCTCCTCGGCGCTCCAGAGCACGCCACCGGAGTTGGCCAACTCCTCGTCGCTGAAAAAACCGGCCTGTCCATGACGCACCGACAGATGCAGACGGTCGCCCACCCGGCAATCATAGTGGAAAAAAAACAGCCGCACGTCGCCGCTGCGGGCATGACCATCGACATGGATGTCATAGCGGAGCGTGTCACCGGCCCGGGGCAGCCCGGTGTCATGAAAAGTGCATTCACACCCCAGCAGACGGTAAATTCTCTCGCCGCGATTGTGAAAATCGATCCCCAGCCAGGAAATGAGCAGCAGGTCCGACTGTCCCGACTCGATGAGGGTCCCCAGGGAGGTGCGGCCATGGTGCAGGCACCAGTCATGGTTGTCGACATCGGTTTCGGTCCAGATGGTGCCCTTGCCCATGCCGCCGGGCTCCCCGGCCAACCCCGTGACCCGGTCCACCAACAACAACGGCGGTTCCGGCAGGCGGACCTGACGGCTGAAACCATCCTGTTTTTTAAATTGCGTCCCGAAGATGGACGAAATTTTCCCCGAGGCCAGCACCTCCAGTTCCGCCCGGTTGAAGGTTCGTCCCCTGGGAGTGGCATCATCCGTAACGGACGGTTTTTCCGTGTTGTCCACCGCCGGGGTGGGGGGTGGTTCCGGTACCGGCGTCGTGACCGGGACGGCGTGGCCATCGATGGGGGTGGCCGCAGCCAGATACCGTTTGGCGATCTCCCCCTGCAGATCGAGAAATTGTTGATGAACCCGTACCTGGGAGGCCAGGAAATGGTCTTGCTGTTGGCGGATGGTGGCCAGGATACGTTGGGCGGGGGTGCTCCCGACGGCGGGGACCCGTTGCTCCGGGGCCGGTTGCGCCGGTGGTGGCGCTTCCCAGGGTGGAACCGGCGCCAGCGATGTCACCGACGGCATGGCCGGGGCCGGCGGCATGGACTGAACGGGGCCCGGATGCGACCGTTGCGGCTGCCCGCCGTTGTCCACCGGCGGTTGCAAACGCGGTACCGCCGGTCGATGGCCGGGCAGACGCAGCACGAGCGGTTCCTTTTGTACGGTTGCCGGCCCGGTGGCGGCGTCGTCGGAAAAACGGGCCAGCAGCGGCGCCGGATCCATCTCCGCGCCGGCGACGAAAAGTTGCGCGGTGGTATCGGCCAACTGGCTGAGATCATCCCGCCGGTGATCATCCATGGCCAGGGCCAGATGGGGACGATCGCCCAGGGTTTGGCCGATGGCATGGGTCAGGGCGTTGCGCGGTCCCATCTCCACAAAAATGCGCACCCCGTCCCGCCAGGCATTTTGTACGGTTTTGGAAAAATCCACCGGTTCCAGGGCCTGGCGCAGGATGGCCGCGGCGGCGGCCTCGGCGGTGGGCCGATAGTGACCATTGCTGCCGTTGCCGTAAAAGCGGATGGCCGGAACCGGTCCCACCCGGCGGCGATGGATTTTTTCCCACATATCGGCCACCGGCGCCAACTCGGCACAATGCACCACCATATCCTGTCCCAGGGGAAAGGCGCGACCGGTGCCGATCTCCCGGATCACCTGCCGACAGGCGGTTTCATCGCCACCGATACAGCAGTCTCCGGGTGATTGAATGATGGTCAGGGCCACATGTTCATGATCCGCCAGGACCTCTCGCACCGTGGCCACCGGCGCCAAAATACGCCAGTTGCGCCAGGCGGGCCGTTGACCATCGGGCAGGTTCCAGGCCCGGGCGGCGCTTTCACAGGCGCCGGTGAGCCAGTGACCGTACATGCGCGAATCCTCGATCTCCTGAAACATCGCCCGCATGTCGTTCCAGACCCCGAAGGCGAACAGGGCGTTGCTCTCGCCGGAGGAGAGTCCCAGGGCCGCCCGTGGTTTCAGACCCAGCCGGTGATGGGCGATCCAGGCATGTTCCTGACAGAGCAGCGCACACCCTTTCAACTGTTTGAACGGATCCACGCCACCGGCGTCCCCTTCCCAGGGTTGATCATGTACCAGGCCAACGATATCGTCCAGGCCCGGATGGCGCGCGGCCAGCTCCGTCAACATCTCCGGAAAGGCCCGTTGCAGAAGAGCGCCCATACGCCCATAGGCCGCCGCGGCGCCGGTGAATACGAAGGCCAGCTCCCCGTCCAAGGGCCGCTCCCTGAAATAAATACCCGAAGGCGGGCCACCGGTGTCGGTCGCCCTGCCGGCCAAAAAATCCATGGCTTGACGGCGACAGGCTTGACTCTCCCCGGGCGTCGTCGCCACCCAGGCCATCCGTACCGGTCCGTCACCAATTTTTCCCGGCTCCGGATCCGATTCCAGGATCGCCAGCAACTGCCGCCGGTCGGATGCCGCCAGCAGGTGGAGTCGCGGCGGGGTGATGTCCACTGGACGGATAAAACTTCCCTCACCGGGGGTGAGCACGGTTTCGGCGCTCCGGCCGGTGAAGGAACGAACCTGAACGCCGAGAGGCGGTTTTCCCGCTTCCGACAGCCAAAACGCGGCCCGATCCTCTCCCGGCAACCGGCGGTTGACGCAGGCGGCGACGGCGGCGGCGACGTGCAGCAGACCCGAGGCGGCATGGGCATGACCGAAACGGCGGGTGACCGGCGATGCCCCCCGGGCGGCATCGACCGCAAAGACCGGCGACGGCACGGTGGTCCCGGCCGGCAACCGGGCCAGAATGGCATCCCCCGCCGCGCGGGCATCGTCGAGCCGTTTCAATACCAGGGCCACGGCGCCATCCCCCGGTTGACGTCGATCCGCCGGGAACAGTTCCTGGCCGGCCCGCTCCTGGACCGGCTCCCGGGCCATGTCCACCGCTCCCACCAGCACCAGGTCCAGCTCCCGGCGCCGTAAAAACCGGCCGGCCACCGCCAGGGCATCCAGACCCGACAGCTCCTCGCTGGAAAGGGTGAAACCGATGCCGCGCCAGTCGAAATGGGCGTTGATGCGGTTGGCGGGCATGTTGGGCATGTGGCCGACGGTGCCGGCCGCATCCAGGGCAGGAATGATCGCCTCCCGGGTGGCGGTTTCGGTGGCGGGTGTCAACCAGCGTCCGCTGTAACGGACCACCTCGGCATCACACCCCATGCCCACCAGGACGCCGGCGCGTTCCCCGGCCACCGGCGTCACCCCCGACATGGCGTTGATCGCCGCCGCCAGGATGGCGGTCTGTTGCGGCAGGGACCGTTCCAGGTCCCGGGGCGGCACCGTCAGCCCTTCCAGGGGCAGGGTGATCCCCGCCATGGATCCGGGCGGACCATCGGTCGGTTCCGCCTCGAACAATCCCTTGGAAAATGGGTTGAAACCGATCGCCCGCGAGGTCATCACCTCGATACCGCAGATGGCGATATCCCCGTCATCGGCCACCGATGGCGTGGATGCGGCTCGATGGTCCGGGGACCAGGCCTCGACGATGAGATGGGCGTTGTTGCCACCGAAACCGAAATTGTTGATGGCCGCCCGCCGGGGACCATCGGCCGGTTCGGGGCACGGTTCCGCCCGGCGTATGGGCCGCAACGGCGTCGCCGCCAAAGCGTCCAGGGGCGATTCCACGTGCAGGGTCGGCGGCAACAGGCCGGCCTCCATGGCTCCCAGCACCTTGAGCAGGCTGGCCAGTCCGGAGGCGGTGATCAAATGGCCCAGGTTGGACTTGAGGGAACCGATGGGCAGGTCCGGCAGATGGCCGAAAAAGGTGTTCATGCTGGCGATTTCGATGCCGTCGCCAACGGCGGTGCCGGTGGCGTGGCACTCCACCAGGCCGATGGTGGCCGGATCGATGCCGCTGACCGCATAGGCCGCCGCCATGGCCCGCTCCTGGCCGGTCCGGTCCGGGGCGAGGAGGCTGCCGCCGCGGCCATCGTTGGAGAGACCGATGCCGCGAATCACCCCCAAAATGCGGTCTCCGTCCCGGACCGCCCGCCGCACGGTTTTCAACACCACGCAGACCGCCCCCTCGGCGGGGAGCAGACCATCGGCCCCCTTGTGGAAAGGACGGCTGCGGCCACTGGGGCTCAAGGCCTGCAACTGGGTGAAACCCATGAAGATCATCATCGGGTCGGCGGCATTCACGCCACCCACCAGCATGGCGTCCGTTGCCCCGGACGACAACCGTTCACAGGCCAGGGCGAGGGCGTAAAGCGAGGAGGCGCAGGCCGCATCCAGGGCGAAGGACTCCCCGGTCAGGCCCAGGGCCCGGGCGGTGATGTGGGCGGGAAATCCCGAGTTGAAACGGTTTTCCGGCGCCCCGGGATTTTTCGACCGCCGCCAGACCTCCAGGGCATAATCGGTGAGTCCCCGGGAGGGATAGGAGAGATTGCCCAGGATGAACCCCACTCGGTCGACGGCGGGATCCACCCCCACGGCCTCCTCCAGGGCCCGTCGGGCGGCGTGCAGGGTCCAGCGGCAGACCGGATCCAGGTTCGCCAACCGCTCGGCGGGCAGGGCCAGGCCGGTCGGGTCGAAATGGTTCTCGAAATCGGTGACGAAACCGCCACGATGAGTGCGGATGCCTTCGGAACCGGGACCATTCAGGGCGTCGAGCAATACCCGGGGCGGGATCCGCCAGGAATCGGCCGGGACATCGCCGATCAGATCGCGCCCGGCGAGCACCGCTTCCCACAACGCCTCCGGCGTGTGGGCCCCCGGCAGCACACACCCCCGACCGACGATGGCGATGGGTTCGAACGATGGATCAACCGTCATGGTCAGCCGCCAACGAGGCGCCGGCCACCACTTCCACGGCGCCATCCTGGCGGCAGTAGAGTTCCCGCAACAGGAAGGTTCCACCAGCCGGTGGTGAAATCAGCGAGATGCCCTGACGGCGGAAATGGGCGCTCAAGGCCGCATCGACCATGCCGCCATCCCAGGGGCCCCAGTTGATGGATTTGACCAGACAGTGGCCGTTGCGGTTGCGTGCCTCGGCCTGCGCCACCTTGTTGAGCACTTCGTTGGCCATGGCATAATCACACTGGCCGGGATTGCCCTCCCGGGCCGCCATCGAGGAGAACAGGCAGATCAGCTTCAGGGGGTCGGAGCGGGTGGCCGACAACAGGGCCCGCAACCCTTCCACCTTGGTGGAAAAAACCCGGTTGAACTGCTCCAGGCTCTTGTCGGCGATCCGTTTGTCGGCCAACACTCCCGCCGCATGGATCACCCCGGCCACCGGTCCCCACGATTGGCGTACCTCCTCGAGGAGCCGGCCCAGCGGCCCTTCCCGGGTCACGTCCACCGCCTCATAACGCACCTCGGCCCCCAGGGCGCTCAATTCATCGATGGTGTTTTGAATTTCCCGCCGGGCCAGGATATCGGCCGCCCGACGACCGATGGCCGCTGGTGACAACGCCTCGCCGGCGGCATTGGCCCGCTCGAACAGGACCCGTTTCAAGGACGCCCCGTCCACGCCGGCCAGATCGGCCGGCTCCGGCTCCAGGGCGGTACGGCCCAACAGCAGCAGGCGCAACGGTTTTTCCCGCACCAGGGCGGCCAGCACCGCCGGGGTGACCCCCCGCGCCCCACCGGAGACCACCATCACATCCCCCGCCGCCAACGGCAGCTCCCCCCGCACGGGAACCGGGGCCGGAATGGATGTCACCACCAGGCGTCTGCCGGGCTCGGGCAGGGCCACTTCGATATCCTGCCCGCCTTGCAACAACTCGGTGGCCACCATGGTGGCGATATCGTCCGCCCCTCGTCCATCGGTCCGGACATCCAGGGCCTTGAGACCGGCGCGGGGCCACTCCCTGGCGGCGGTTTTGACCAACCCCGGCAAACCGGCCATCCAGGCCCGCTCCGACGAGACGCCGTTCAGGCCGAAGGCCCCGTTCTCCTGCACCGTGACCAGGAACCCGCCCCGTTCCTCCATGCCCGGCGCCAAAATTTTCGCCATTTCGAAGGCCCGGCCATGCAGGGCGGCGGCCTCCCCGTCGGACCGCTCCCCGCCGAGCCCGGCCAAAAAAATGAGACCGTCGGCATCCCCGGGCACGGTTGCGCTCACCCGGGCGTCGATGCCCTCTTTGACCAACAGGGTGGCCAGGGCGGCCGCCACGCCATGCTCCGAACCGGTCCCGTCCGGGGTGATGATCACCTTGCGCGCCGCGCGCAGGCCGGTGAGGCTGTTGCCGTCACCGGAACGCTCCTCGAGCCGGAGCAGAAAACGGTCCATGGCCAGCGCCCCGGTTCCCGCCGTCGAGGAGGGATTCCGGGGCGCTTCAGGCTTTGGGGGCGGGGAGACCGCCTCCGACCCGGCCCCGCCCAGGGTTTGACGGAGAAAATCGATGATCCGCCCCAGGGTGCGCCATTCGGCCATGCGCGCCGGTTCCACCTCGGGCAGGGACGGCACCTTTTCCTGCAGGGCGGCCAGGATCTCCACCTGTTTGATGGAGTCGATGCCCAAGCCCGCTTCCAGTTCCATCTCCGGTTTGAGCATCTCCACCGGATAACCGGTATGATCGGCGATGATGCCATAGAGCAGTTGCTCCGGGTCCGCCACCATCCCCTCGGCGGCGGGGACAGCATCCCCACCCCCCTCTCCACCACCCGACGGCGGCGATGACGCCGGCTCGACCACGGTTTCCAGGAATTCGATGATGCTCCCCAGGGTGGCCCATTCGGAAAGCCGGGCCGGGTCCAACTCCGGAAGATCCGGCAGGCGCTCCTGCAATGCCGCCAGGATCTCCACCTGTTTGATGGAATCGATGCCCAAGCCCGCTTCCAGCTCCATCTCCGGTTTGAGCATCTCCACCGGATAACCGGTGTGCTCGGCGATGATCCCGTAGAGCAGTTCGGCGGCATCGATCCCGACCGCCGGTTGTGCGGAATGGCCCGTGGGGGGCGGTGAAACGGCGGCGGGTGCGGCCGGTTGCGGATTCACCGGCGGCGGTGGCGCCATATTCGGCAACGGAGGGGCGGCCATCGGCTGGACCGGCGGCGCGGCCATCGGCTGGACCGGGGGGGCGGCCATGGCTACCGGCTGCGACGCCACGGCCACCGGTGGCATCACCGGTTGCGGCGCCGCAACCGGCATCGACGTCGGCACGCCGCTGCCGGCCTGACCGCCACCCAAGGCATGAAGGGCGCTTTCCATGGTCCGCAAAAAGGTTTGATGGCTCGTGGTCATCGACTGTTGAAAATTGACCTGCGCCTCCACCGTATGGCGTTGAAAACTTTCAAAGGCGGCCAACCACTCGCCGCCCATGGCCACGCCCGGTGGCGGGCTGGCGGGTTGCGGGGTTGGGGGGATATCGGCGGACGCCGGCCCGGTTTGGGCGGCGGACGCGCTCATGGTATTGGCATCGGACATGTTTTTGACCGTCCTGGACTGGGTTGTTCGGGATACCGGACCGGACGTTTCCGGCGCCGGGGGATCGGGATTCGGCGCTGGCAAGGCCGCCGCGCCATCGGGTGGCGGATACCGTTTGCCGACATTGGCGCCCCCGACCATGATGGCGTGGGCCGATGGTTCTTCGATGATCTCCGGGGGTCGCTCCCGCCACAGGGCGGTGGGATTCAGGGCAATGCCGAGACCGGCCAGCCGCCCCAAACCGTCCAGGAAGGCGAACGGGCCCCGGTCCCCCTTGCCGTCCAGGGCGATGGCGGTGTGGGGACGACCCCGGAGACACTGTTTGGTCAATCCGGTCAACACTCCTCCCGGCCCCACCTCCAGAAACAGACGCACGCCGGCATCGTACAGGGCGTCGATACTCTCCCGGAAACGCACCGGCCGGGCGAGTTGATCGGCCAGTTGCCGACGGATTTGCCCGACATCCGCCGGATAGGGCGCCGCCGTGGCATTGGCCAGGACCGGGCACCGGGGTTCGGCGAAGGTCAACGATTGCAGATCGTCGAAAAAGGGGGCACACCCACCGGCAACCAGGGGGGAGTGGAAGGCGCTGGCCACGTTGAGTGCCCTGACCGACGATCCATCCCTTTCGAGCCGTTCGGTTACCTCGCGGATCAAGGCCACGGGGCCGGAAAGAACGATCTGTTCCGGGGCGTTGTCGTTGGCGATGACCAGTCCATCGGGCCAGGGATCAAGGGATTTTTTGATCTTTTCCGGGGCATCCAGCACCGCCACCATGGCCCCATCCTTATCCCGGGCCGCCTCGGTCATGCGCCGGGCGCGGTGATGGGCGATGGTCAAGGCGGTGCGGCGGCAAAAAACCCCGGCGGCATGCAGGGCGGTCACCTCGCCAAAACTGTGTCCGGCCACGGCGTCGGGCCGCACGCCGAGATCATCCAACAGGGCGAGCTGGGCCAGGGAAGCGGCGGCGATGCCGGGTTGGGCGTGGATCATGGTGGTCAGGAGCCGTTCCTGTTCCCGGCGCTCCGCCTCGGAAAAAACGGGGCGTGGAAAGACCATCCCGGTCAGCGGCGGTTCCCGCAAACAGTCCAGGGCGGCGGCCTCATCCCACACATCGAGGGCGGTCTCGAAGGCCATGGCCAGGGCGCCACCCATCTCCACATATTGGGAACCCTGTCCCGGAAACAGAAAGGCGATCTTTTCCCGGAAGGCCGCCCCCGTGCCATAATGGAGACCGGGTTGATCGAGGGGTTGATCGGGATTGGACCGCAAATGTTCCCCGGCCCGATCCAGGTGCTGTTTCAACGCCGCCGTGTCGGCGGCCACCAGGGCCAGACGGAAGGGATGGTTGGCGTCGAACCCCTCCTGGCTCTTTTTGGCCGTTGCCGCCAGATTTTCGGTTTCATCCCGCCGGGATCGGCAAAGGGTGGCCAGATCGTCCGCCGTTGGCGCACTCAGGGTGATGAGCTCACACGGCATGCTGCGAATGCGATCGGCCCGCCGTCCCGGTCCGCGGTATTCCTCCATGACCACATGAAAATTGCTGCCGCCGAAACCGAATGAACTCACCGCCGCGCGCCGCGGATGATCCCGGTCGCCGATCCAGGGGCGGGCGCGGGTATTGAGATAAAAGGGGCTCTCTTCCATCCCGAGCCCGGGGTTGGGTTTGTCCACCTTGACGGTGGGCGGCAACAAACGGTGATGCAGCGCCATGGCCGCCTTGAAAAGCCCCGCCGCGCCGGCGGCGGCCTTGGTGTGACCGATCTGGGATTTGACCGAACCCAGGGCGCAAAATTGGCGTTGATCGCCGGCGGCGGGATCGAAAACCTCCCGCAAACCGGCGAATTCGGCGGCATCACCCGCCTTGGTGGCGGTGCCGTGGGCCTCCACCAGTCGCACGGTGGCGGGGCTGAAACCGGCGGCCTCATACGCCCGGCGCAGGGCGCGGGCCTGACCGGCGGGACGGGGGGCGTAGACACTGGTGGCCCGCCCATCGGAGGAGGCCCCCAACCCCCGGATCACCGCATAGATGGGGTCCCCGTCCCGTTCGGCATCCGCCAGGCGGCGCAGGGCGAACAGACCGAGCCCCTCACCGATGATGGTACCATCGGCATCGGCTGAAAAAGGCCGGCAATCGCCGGTGGGAGAGAAGGCGGGGGTTTTGCTGAAACACATGTACATGAATATGTCATTCATGGTGTCGCCACCGCCGGTGATCACCAGATCGCTCTCTCCCAGTTGCAGGGAGTGCAGGGCGACCTGCAAGGCCGACAGGGAGCTGGCGCAGGCGGCATCGGTGACGAAATTGGCCCCCCCCAGGTCCAGGCGGTTGGCCACCCGTCCCGCCACCACATTGCCCAGCAATCCGGGAAAGGAGGACTCCTGCCACGGCACATATCCATCGGCGATGCGATCGCAGGCGGCCCGGGCCTGGGACTCCGGTACCCCCGATTCACGCATGCCCTTGAGCCAGAGGGGGCGTTGGAGACGGTTGGTCAGGGTGCCCACCAGCTCGGTGGCCGATGTCACCCCCAGCATGATTCCGATGCGTTCCCGGTCCACGTGGGGAAACCGTTGTTGTCCGCCATCCTCCAACAGTTCCCGGGCGGCGGTGAGGGTCAGGAGCTGTACGCTGTCGGTGGCCGGCAGGGAGTTGGGCGGCAGACCGAAACCCAGGGCATCGAACGGGATCGGGGTCAAAAACCCACCGCGTTTGCAGTAGGTTTTATCCGGCGCCGATGGATCCGGATCATAATAATCCTCGATGAGCCAGTGGCTGGGCGGCACATCGATGATATTGTCCGCACCGCCGACGATATCCCGCCAGAACCCGGCGGTACCGATCCGCCCGGGGAACAGGGCGCTCATGCTGACGATGGCGATGGGGACGAAAGGCTTTTGGGGATTGCCTGGGGAAGTGTCGTTCATTCAGGAACCATTCAGTGGTCGCGGGCGATAGTTGAAGGCGGCGTCGGGCACGGCGACACCGAGGCTTCTCAGTTGTTGGGCACGGCTGACCACGGCGGCGCCTTCCAGGAGATTCCAGGCGATCTGATCGACGCCCCGGTTTTCCAGAGGTTCGAGAAAGGAGCCGGCCACCCAACGGTTGAAGGTGCCCATCACCGGACCGCACCAGATCTGATAGTCCGACCGCCGTTCCGGAACACCGTCCATGGGCCAGCGGCTGGCCATGAACAGATACCAGCGGAACACCAGGGCCATGCGCAATTTGGCGTCCCGATCCCCCTTTTCGGCCAGTTCCGGTTGATTGGCCTGAAAATAGGCCCGGGTGTCGTGCCAAACCTCCTCCAGGCTTTTCAGAAAAACCTCTTTTTCCAACCGTTGGCGCTCGTCGGTGGGAATATCCTCAAGCCCGTCATGAGCACGGTAGAGATCGAACAGTCGTTGGGCGCGCTGGGGAAAGAGGGTGCCCCGTTTGAGCACCTGCACCTTGACGCCCATTTCGAACATGTCCGCCGCCGGCGCCATGGCGGTATCGGCCATGTCGGCGGCGGCCAACATTTCCCGTCCGGCCGGGGAAAGGCCGGATTCGATGGCGCTTTGGTTGATGGAGCCGGTCATCACATAGGCGGCGCCCATGGCGAAGGCGGCGGCGACGGCGTTGGGCGTCCCCAGACCGCCGGCGGCGCCGAGACGGACCGGCACTGGATAGCGGTGCTGGATGACCAATCGATCCCGGAGCGCCGCCACCGCCGGAAAGAGAGCGGTCAACAGCCGATTGTCGGTGTGGCCCCCGGAATCGCCCTCGACGGTGATCTCCTCGGCCACCGGCAAGAGGGCGGCGCAGTGGCACTCTTCTTCGGTCAGGAGACCGGCGGCGGCCAACTCCCGGAGCAGGGTCGCCGGGGGCGGGGCGATGAACTGCGCCGCCACCTCCGGTCTGGATATCTTGGGAAACAGATGGTTTTGCCGCTGGATGTGGCCCGAGGCGTCGCGGCGCATACCCTTGGCGGCATAACGGACCACCTGTGGGGTGATTTTCATGAACGCCGATGCCGACACCCGGCGCACGCCCCGTTCGAGAAAAAGATCAACGGCGGCGCTTTCTCGATGGGACTCCTGGGGGGTGTGGATCAAATTGCATCCCCAGGCGGTGTTGGCGGCGCCGAGCGCCCCACCGATCTCCCGGATGGCCGCATCGATCCGCTCCAGGGATTGCCCGGCACTGCCATAAAAAGCCATGCAGCCGGCCCGGACGGCGGCGATCACCATGCGCGTGGAGGTCAACCCCCGGGCCATCTCGCCAACGACGTAGGGAAAGCGGAGACCATGGCGTTCGCCAAAGCCCCGGTCCCCGAGCCACTCCGGAAAAGCGGGGGGGAGCAATCCGGCCACCCGCCAGGCCGATATCTCCGGCGACCCGGACCCGTCGGCCCGGACTCCCCCCTCCAGGGCGGCAACCGGGGCCGGGGATTCCGGGCTCCGGAGCAACCACATGGGCGAACGAATTCGTTGAATGCCCGCCACCAGCGCAGCCGGTGTCGTCAGTGGGGCGCCGTTCCGACCCGGCAGCCGGATCGAAGTCTCTCCGTTGACCATGGATTCCAATTTCGTCAATTAAATCAATTCTGTCAGGTGGGCCGTGGGATTGGGCCAAAACATGGGAAGGTACTGCCATCCTGATTTCCAGCGGCTATACTAACCGATCCTGAAGGGGGTTGGAAGTGGTGCGGATCACATCACCGCCCTTCCGGAAAACCTCCCCCATTCCATAAGAAGGAAATTTGGCCCGGAATTCCATCAACGGGGAACGCTTTCCGGAAAGACCGTTTTTTCCAAAGATAGGACAACCATCCCCGATAACCATGCCCTGGATTCGGCATGGCGACAGCCCTTCCCCACCCGGAATTTCTTATGATTGCCATCGGTTTTTCCCTGGTTTATCCTTCCCGTTGTCCAACCGGTTCCAAACACATCTCCTTCTCCAGGATAATCGGCATGCTCATTTCCATTTGGATCCTTATCAGTATTTTGTCGTTGTATGCCCTGACGCGCTAGTTGGTCCACACATCACCCAAAATACAAATGGCTTTCTACCTGGGCCTGCCGGTGGCCCTCGCTCTCATACTGAGCCTCCGTGGGGCGGAAATCACCGGTTTTTTCGGATATATCAAGTTTGTCCTGATTATCGCCGCAACCCTGTTCACCATTGCCCTCCGGCACAAAAAATGGGTGGAACGATCCCGGTCCCGCGCCATCTTCTATGCGCTGATTTTGTTCAATCTGGTGGAAGCGGCCACCTTCGATATTTATGATTATCTCGCCAGCACCCCGGAGGTGCCCCTCGGCGGCAGCGCCATCAATTTCGCCGCCTGGGTCATCATCATATTGACCCTCGCCTATCCCAACCGGTTGACGGTGCGGACGGATGATGAAAACGAGTATCTGCATTATGATCTGGGCATGGGATGGGTGGTGGCCTACACCATCTGTGACTATGTGTTCCTCTTCGGGTCCAACGCCCCCGGCGAACCCACCGGCCAATGGGGGGGCTATACGATGATTCATTTGGCGGTCCCCCTGCTGCTGATGGGAAAAAACGCCTCTCTCTACATGCAGATGCGGGTCTATTCACTCTGTTGGAGCGTATTCATTCCCCTGGCCTATCCGCACCCCCCCCTGATGTTCAAAACAATGGATTGGTACGGTCCCAACATCATTACCATCCTGCAATGGCTCTCCCTGGGCGCGGCGCTCTATCTGGTCTGGCGTTCCTGGACGCGGGTGGTGGCAAAAGGGGAATCCCCGAGCAATATGCTGGAATCCCTCTTCAAGCGCCTCAGCCCCTCACCCTCCGGGGTTGGCCGATCACAATAACCATTCAGAGGGTGTCCAAAAACGCCATCCATGGCGTTTTTGGACGTCGCCCGGTTCGAGGTGAATTCGAACCGGGCTCTGGTGGTGCCTCCAATTGACCTGACGAGTCATAAATTTGATAAGTTTCCTGCTTAAGATGGCTATTGGCAGTCACACCCTTCAGAAGCCTGCAAACATGAAAAGCTTAAAAAATTCAAGTAGATATAAAAACACATAACAAGACTGGATATTTTATTAACGAACCCATGGTTATTGCGATCTGCTGCCAATAAATCCATCAAAAACCAACAAGATAACGATCGTCAGGTCATTGAGGGGCACCACTGGATTTTCGACATTGGGGCAAGTAAGGGCGATTTGTTTGGAGAAGGCAGGTTAACAGGAGATGGTGAAGGATCTTTCGAATGGGTTTGTTTTCAGGGTATTGATTTGATGAATATTTTTAGCAGAGCAAGGCGATCAAATTTTTTATTGGAGAACAAAGGAAATAGGTAAGGTGTCACCGGATTTACGCTTGTGCAGCGCTGGGGTTCAACCGTGCCCGTTACTATCGGGAAAAACATCG